>NZ_JBHSDY010000016.1:0-1105 GCF_042651965.1 Castellaniella hirudinis | reverse complement strand
CATCTCCCCTGCGTGGCTGTGTCGCCTCTTCGGGTTGTAGAACATCTCGATGTAATCGAAGATATCGGCCCTGGCCTGCTCCCGGGTGGCGTAGACGCGACGACGAATCCGTTCGCGCTTGAGCAACTGGAAGAAGCTCTCAGCCACGGCGTTGTCGTGGCAATTACCGCGCCGACTCATGCTAGGCTTGAGTTTGTGGGTCTTCAGGAAGTCGCGCCAGTCATGGCTGCCGAACTGGCTGCCCTGGTCGCTGTGGATGATGACCTCGGTCTTAGGACGTCTGCGCCAAACGGCGGCAAGCAAGGCGTTGAGCACCAGATCGCTGTCGATGCGACTGCTCATGGACCAACCCACCACGGTGCGGGCGAAGAGGTCCAGCACGACGGCTAGATACAGCCATCCCTCGTGCGTGCGGATGTAGGTGATGTCGGTGACCCACGCCTGATCCGGCGCCGCCACATCAAATTGCTGCTGCAGGAGATTGTCCGCCACCAAGCTGGGGCGTCCATATCGATTGCCTGGGCGCCGTTTGTATCCGGTCTGCGAGCGCAGGCGGTTCTCGCGCATGAGCCGCGCCACTCGATGCCTGCCACAGTGCTCACCAAGATCCCGCAGATCGTGAGTGACCTTGCGATAGCCGTAGAGGCGATCGCTGTCCTGCCAGCTCTGGCGAATGAGTTGCACCAGCCGCCGATCCTCAAGGGCACGGGCGCTATGTGGAGAACGATGCCAGGCGTAGTACCCGCTGGGATGAACATCAAGCACAGCACACATACGCCGCACCGGGAAGACGGCTGCGTGATCCCGGACAAAGGCGTACTTCACTGGGACTGCTTCGCGAAGTACGCCGCGGCTTTTTTTAAGATGTCGCGCTCCTCGGTGACGCGTCGCAACTCCGCCTTCAGGCGCCGTACCTCCTGGGCTTGTTCGCCTGCATCACGGCGAGCGCCCTCGTCGCCTGCATACTGTTTGCGCCACTGGTACAGGCTCCAGGTGCTTACCCCCAGGCGAGCCGCAACGTCAGCAACCTTGTGGCCGCGTTCAGCCGTCTGGCGCACCGCCTCGATCTTGAATTCCTCGGTAAATCGCTTCTGCATTGCCTTCG
>NZ_JBHSDY010000015.1:0-587 GCF_042651965.1 Castellaniella hirudinis | reverse complement strand
AGGCCTTCTTCCATGGCGATCGGGGCAATCAGGTTCACCTCGATCGAGATGTTGTCACCAGGCAACACCATTTCCTTGTCCGCCGGCAGCTCGATCGTGCCCGTCACGTCCGTCGTACGGAAGTAGAACTGCGGACGATAGCCCTTGAAGAACGGCGTGTGGCGGCCGCCCTCGTCCTTGGACAGAATGTACACCTCGGCCGTGAAGGACGTGTGCGGGTGGATCGAACCCGGCTTGGCCAGCACCTGGCCGCGCTCGACTTCTTCACGCTTGGTGCCGCGCAGCAGAATCCCCACGTTGTCGCCCGCCTGGCCCTGGTCCAGCAGCTTGCGGAACATCTCAACGCCCGTGCAGGTCGTCTTGGCCGTGTCGTGGATCCCCACGATCTCGATTTCTTCGCCGACCTTGATGATCCCGCGCTCGATACGGCCGGTCACCACCGTGCCGCGACCCGAGATCGAGAACACGTCTTCCACAGGCATCAGGAACGTGCCGTCCACCGCGCGCTCGGGCGTCGGGATGTACGTGTCCAGCGCTTCGGCCAGCTTCATGATCGCTTGCGAGCCCAGCGGGCCTTCGTCGCCGTC
>NZ_JBHSDY010000014.1:0-878 GCF_042651965.1 Castellaniella hirudinis | reverse complement strand
CAATTCAAACTGTCAGTAGTGCAGAGCTACGAGCCGGGGAGGCAAGGCTTCAAATCCGTTGCACAGCGATACGACCTTGACTACGCGACAGTGCGGCGCTGGGTCGCAGCCTACCAGCAGCACGGGGTGTCAGGCCTACGCAAGAAGTTCAGCCACTACAGTGCAGAATTCAAGCTGTCTGTGCTGCGCCGGATGCAGCACGAGGAGCTATCAGCCCGTCAGGCGCTTGCGCTGTTCAATATTCGAGGTGGGACAGGAGTCATCGCTGACTGGCAACGTCGGTATCATGAGCAGGGTCTGGCTGGACTCCAGCCCAACTCCCGAGGCCGCCCGAAGAAGATGAAGATGCCAGCCCCTGAATCGCCCAAGCCCGCAGGTCCGTTGCCGGATGGCGCACGCTCACGCGAAGACCTGATGGAAGAGGTTCAGTCCCTGCGTGCAGAGGTGGCTTACCTAAAAAAATTACGGGCCTTGCTTCAGGCCAAAGAGCAAGCAGCGCAGAAAAAGCGCAGGTAGTGCTCGAACTGAGGCAAGGCCACACGTTGACGAGGCTGCTGAAGGCAGCGGAGCTGTCACGCAGCACGTTTTACTACCAGGCGGGGGTCCAGCAAGCTGGGGATCCGTATGCTGGGTTGAAGGCGCGCATCCGCGCTGTGTATGAATGCCACAAGGGCCGCTACGGCTACCGACGCGTCACGGCGGCGTTACGCCAGGCAGGTGAGATGGTCAACCACAAGACGGTCCAGCGACTGATGCAGGCGCTGGGACTGAAGTCTCTGGTGCGGCCAAAGAAATATCGTTCCTATCGGGGCCAGCAGGCCAACGTTCCCAATGTCCTGGCTCGCCAGTTCCAGGCGCAACAGCCGAACCAGAAATGG
>NZ_JBHSDY010000013.1:0-5025 GCF_042651965.1 Castellaniella hirudinis | reverse complement strand
CGGGATGCTTTACACATGCAAGTCGAACGGCAGCGCGAAGGAAGCTTGCTTTCTTTGGCGGCGAGTGGCGAACGGGTGAGTAATGTATCGGAACGTGCCCAGTAGCGGGGGATAACTGGCCGAAAGGTCAGCTAATACCGCATACGCCCTACGGGGGAAAGGGGGGGATCGCAAGACCTCTCACTATTGGAGCGGCCGATATCGGATTAGCTAGTTGGTGGGGTAAAGGCCTACCAAGGCGACGATCCGTAGCTGGTTTGAGAGGACGACCAGCCACACTGGGACTGAGACACGGCCCAGACTCCTACGGGAGGCAGCAGTGGGGAATTTTGGACAATGGGGGGAACCCTGATCCAGCCATCCCGCGTGTGCGATGAAGGCCTTCGGGTTGTAAAGCACTTTTGGCAGGGAAGAAACGGCCCGGGATAATACCCTGGGCTAATGACGGTACCTGCAGAATAAGCACCGGCTAACTACGTGCCAGCAGCCGCGGTAATACGTAGGGTGCAAGCGTTAATCGGAATTACTGGGCGTAAAGCGTGCGCAGGCGGTTCGGAAAGAAAGGTGTGAAATCCCAGGGCTTAACCTTGGAACTGCACTTTTAACTACCGAGCTAGAGTACGTCAGAGGGGGGTAGAATTCCACGTGTAGCAGTGAAATGCGTAGAGATGTGGAGGAATACCGATGGCGAAGGCAGCCCCCTGGGATGATACTGACGCTCATGCACGAAAGCGTGGGGAGCAAACAGGATTAGATACCCTGGTAGTCCACGCCCTAAACGATGTCAACTAGCTGTTGGGGTTTATTAACCTTAGTAGCGCAGCTAACGCGTGAAGTTGACCGCCTGGGGAGTACGGTCGCAAGATTAAAACTCAAAGGAATTGACGGGGACCCGCACAAGCGGTGGATGATGTGGATTAATTCGATGCAACGCGAAAAACCTTACCTACCCTTGACATGTCTGGAAGATTCAAGAGATTGAATTGTGCTCGCAAGAGAACCGGAACACAGGTGCTGCATGGCTGTCGTCAGCTCGTGTCGTGAGATGTTGGGTTAAGTCCCGCAACGAGCGCAACCCTTGCCATTAGTTGCTACATTCAGTTGGGCACTCTAATGGGACTGCCGGTGACAAACCGGAGGAAGGTGGGGATGACGTCAAGTCCTCATGGCCCTTATGGGTAGGGCTTCACACGTCATACAATGGTCGGGACAGAGGGTTGCCAAGCCGCGAGGTGGAGCCAATCTCAGAAACCCGATCGTAGTCCGGATCGCAGTCTGCAACTCGACTGCGTGAAGTCGGAATCGCTAGTAATCGCGGATCAGCATGTCGCGGTGAATACGTTCCCGGGTCTTGTACACACCGCCCGTCACACCATGGGAGTGGGTTTCACCAGAAGTAGGTAGCCTAACCGTAAGGGGGGCGCTTACCACGGTGAGATTCATGACTGGGGTGAAGTCGTAACAAGGTAGCCGTATCGGAAGGTGCGGCTGGATCACCTCCTTTAAGAGCTCACAGCAACGCTTGTGATTGAAGCGCTCACGCTTATCGGCTGTTTGGTACATGGTCTGAAGTCCAGGCCTGCATGAAAAGCAGACTCAAGGGGTCAGTAGCTCAGTCGGTTAGAGCACCGTCTTGATAAGGCGGGGGTCGATGGTTCGAATCCATCTTGACCCACCACGGTTCATTGTCGGGGCGCAGCCCTGGTGATGGGTTCTGGGGGATTAGCTCAGCTGGGAGAGCACCTGCTTTGCAAGCAGGGGGTCGTCGGTTCGATCCCGTCATCCTCCACCAGCGCTTGGCGCGGTGAATTGAGTTGGACAACAGATCTTCAGTCAAGAGTGTCTTGGCAACCCGATGGGTTGTTCAGGGTGCTGCTGACTGAACGGGTTTTCTTCGGAAAGCCCATCAGTACCTTGTTCTTTAACAATCTGGAAGAAGCACAACAATGTAAATATCATGATCGACTTAATTGTCGTGATGGGTAATTTACGGGTTGTGATTGCAAAATCAATTGTTCAAAAGTTCTTAAGATTCAATCAAGAGAAGTTCGCAAGAACGGATACTTGATGAGCCTTTAATGGAATTGAACGGCACAAACACGCAAACTCAAGTGTTCCTGTAATCTGCAAAGTTATAGGATCAAGCGAATAAGTGCATATGGTGGATGCCTTGGCGATCACAGGCGATGAAGGACGTTGTAGCCTGCGAAAAGCTGCGGGGAGCTGGCAAACAAGCTTTGATCCGCAGATGTCCGAATGGGGAAACCCACTCCAGCAATGGGGTATCGTTATCTGAATACATAGGGTAACGAGGCGAACCGGGTGAACTGAAACATCTCAGTAGCTCGAGGAAAAGAAATCAACCGAGATTCCGGTAGTAGCGGCGAGCGAAACCGGAAGAGCCTTGACGATTTAGCATAATCGATAGTCGAACGGTCTGGAAAGGCCGGCCGCAGCATGGTGATAGCCCTGTAGACGAAATCGAATATGTGGAACTAAGCGTCAGACAAGTAGGGCGGGACACGTGAAATCCTGTCTGAAGATGGGGGGACCATCCTCCAAGGCTAAATACTCGTGATCGACCGATAGTGAACCAGTACCGTGAGGGAAAGGCGAAAAGAACCCCGGAAGGGGAGTGAAATAGATCCTGAAACCGTATGCATACAAACAGTAGGAGCCTCCTTGTGGGGTGACTGCGTACCTTTTGTATAATGGGTCAGCGACTTACATTCAGTGGCAAGCTTAACCGGATAGGGAAGGCGTAGCGAAAGCGAGTCCGAATAGGGCGATTCAGTCGCTGGGTGTAGACCCGAAACCAGGCGATCTATCCATGGTCAGGTTGAAGGCACGGTAACACGTGCTGGAGGACCGAACCCACTAACGTTGAAAAGTTAGGGGATGAACTGTGGATAGGGGTGAAAGGCTAAACAAGCCTGGAGATAGCTGGTTCTCTCCGAAAACTATTTAGGTAGTGCCTCACGTATTACTGCCGGGGGTAGAGCACTGTTATAGCTAGGGGGTCATGGCGACTTACCAACCTATGGCAAACTCCGAATACCGGCAAGTAGCAGCGTGGGAGACAGAGCACCGGGTGCTAACGTCCGGACTCAAGAGGGAAACAACCCAGACCGCCAGCTAAGGTCCCTAAAACGGGCTAAGTGGGAAACGAAGTGGGAAGGCATAGACAGTCAGGAGGTTGGCTTAGAAGCAGCCATCCTTTAAAGAAAGCGTAATAGCTCACTGATCGAGTCGTCCTGCGCGGAAGATGTAACGGGGCTAAGCCAGTTACCGAAGCTGCGGGTGTGTACTATGTACACGCGGTAGGAGAGCGTTCTGTAAGCCTGCGAAGGTGGCTTGTAAAGGCTGCTGGAGGTATCAGAAGTGCGAATGCTGACATGAGTAGCGATAAAGGGGGTGAAAAGCCCCCTCGCCGTAAGTCCAAGGTTTCCTGCGCAACGTTCATCGGCGCAGGGTGAGTCGGCCCCTAAGGCGAGGCAGAGATGCGTAGCTGATGGGAAGCTGGTTAATATTCCAGCACCGTCGTGAGATGCGATGGGGGGACGGATGGCAGAAGATCATCGGGGTGTTGGATGTCCCCGTTGCTGCATCATAGAAGGCGCTTAGGTAAATCCGGGCGCGTAATTCAAGGGTGTGGCTGGACAGGAACTTCGGTTCCTGGACTGATTGGAAGTTGTCCCAGGAAAAGCCTCTAAGCTTCAGTCTCACGAGACCGTACCGCAAACCGACACAGGTGGACGGGATGAATATTCCAAGGCGCTTGAGAGAACTCAGGAGAAGGAACTCGGCAAATTGATACCGTAACTTCGGGAGAAGGTATGCCTTTGTAGGGTGATGCGCCTGCGCGCAAAGCTCGAAGAGGCCGCAGAGAATCGGTGGCTGCGACTGTTTATTAAAAACACAGCACTCTGCTAAGACGAAAGTCGACGTATAGGGTGTGACGCCTGCCCGGTGCCGGAAGGTTAAGTGATGGGGTGCAAGCTCTTGATCGAAGCCCCGGTAAACGGCGGCCGTAACTATAACGGTCCTAAGGTAGCGAAATTCCTTGTCGGGTAAGTTCCGACCTGCACGAATGGCGTAACGATGGCCACACTGTCTCCTCCTGAGACTCAGCGAAGTTGAAATGTTTGTGATGATGCAATCTACCCGCGGCTAGACGGAAAGACCCCATGAACCTTTACTGTAGCTTTGCATTGGATTGTGAACCGGCCTGTGTAGGATAGGTGGGAGGCGTTGAAACTGTGTCGCTAGATGCAGTGGAGCCAACCTTGAAATACCACCCTGGTCTGTTTGCGGTTCTAACCTTGGCCCGTTATCCGGGTTGGGGACAGTGCATGGTGGGCAGTTTGACTGGGGCGGTCTCCTCCTAAAGTGTAACGGAGGAGTACGAAGGTACGCTAGGTACGGTCGGAAATCGTGCTGATAGTGCAATGGCATAAGCGTGCTTGACTGTGAGACTGACAAGTCGAACAGGTGCGAAAGCAGGTCATAGTGATCCGGTGGTTCTGTATGGAAGGGCCATCGCTCAACGGATAAAAGGTACTCTGGGGATAACAGGCTGATTCCTCCCAAGAGTTCATATCGACGGGGGAGTTTGGCACCTCGATGTCGGCTCATCTCATCCTGGGGCTGTAGCCGGTCCCAAGGGTATGGCTGTTCGCCATTTAAAGAGGTACGTGAGCTGGGTTTAAAACGTCGTGAGACAGTTTGGTCCCTATCTGCCGTGGGCGTTGGATATTTGACGGAGCCTGCTCCTAGTACGAGAGGACCGGAGTGGACGTACCACTGGTGTATCGGTTGTCATGCCAATGGCATTGCCGAGTAGCTACGTACGGAAGAGATAACCGCTGAAGGCATCTAAGCGGGAAACTCGTCTGAAGATTAGATATCCCGGGGGCTTGACCCCCCTGAAGGGTCGTTGTAGACCACAACGTTGATAGGCTGGGTGTGGAAGCGCAGTAATGCGTGTAGCTAACCAGTACTAATTGCCCGTGCGGCTTGATCCTA
>NZ_JBHSDY010000012.1:0-91614 GCF_042651965.1 Castellaniella hirudinis | reverse complement strand
CCGGTAGAATTTGAGAGACGCCATTTTTTGAAAACCGGGACTGTCTAGAAAATCCGGGTCGATTCAGCCCCACGCAACGGGAGTTCACGCATGAGCCAGACCACCACATCCATCAGCAGCAGCGTCCGTGTGCGGAGCCACCCTGAGATTGGCATTGCCGACATCGAGGTTGATCTGGACGGCCTGCTGGAATGGGCAGCCTGCTCCGGGGCGGCGCGCGCCACCGCAATCCGCGAGGTCGAACGCCTGATACCCCTTGGCGTCAACGCAGGGTATATAGATCGCAAAGTCTCGAAAGGGATCGCCCCGTTCACGGTGAGCCGCCTCGGCGCGAATCCGCACGCGGTCGGAGTGTGTGTTGCGGCGACCCCTGCCGGCCTTCAGTACGTGCGCGATCGATGGGGTGAGGTCGTCGGTCTATTGGACCAGACGGCCAGCAATCCAAGTGGGACTGTCATCCAACCACCACCGGTGGATGGGCCCTATCACCCAGCCTGACGCATCACCGACCCGCCCGCGTGGCGGGTTTGTTGTCTCAGGGGTGGCGTTCCCCACCCCACCGCATCATCCAGGCATGAAAAAGCCCTCCGGAGAGGGCTGGGCGTGGCACTGGCCGAAGAAGCTTATGCCGCTTTCTTCGACGTCCGCTCTTTTCGCTGTTGCTTGTCCTCACGCGCCATTTGCATGACGACATGACGGGCCTCGCCCTCCGCGAATCGCGTGAGGGCTTCGCGCATAAGGGGCTGGTATCCGATGCCCTCAATTTGCGCCAACGCCTTGAAGAGCGTGATGATGTGTTTTGGCAAGCGAATCGAGATCATCTGCATCGCCAGCGTTTCTTCGACCTGCTGTTGCAGGTCCTGCGGAGCCAGCGCGGCATGCTCTTCACTTGCTCCGAGCGTGCGGTCATCCCAGGCAGTTTCCGTGCCCGGGATTTTTTTTGCTGTACTCATAGGTTAGGCTCCCTCGTTTTTACTGCTAAAGTTTCCGTATATACGTAATTCAGTGTCGTTTGGCTCGTAAGCTGTCTTTACATAGATGTTTCCGTGGTTTGAGACGAACACCACCTTCAGCTTTCTGCCCCGGTAGGTGCTTCCGATAAACCATAGGGTTGGAGGATCCGTTGCGTTGTCTTCTCTGGTGTCTCTCAGGTACACGCCGTCATGCTCCAAGAAGCACTCTTCGATCTCTCGCTCCTGGACACAATGCCGGTCCTGGAGCTTGGCGCGCGTCGCAGCGGATATGGTTAGCTTGATCATTGGTTCTATTGTATATACGGCGGCGGATAAATCAACCCTGGTAGACGTTAAGCAGATGAAAGATTTGGCGTCAAATTCACTGTTTAGCCAACTTGCCATGGCGCTGCCAGCCCCACCCCCACATCGCGCCCTACAGCCCAAAGCCACACCAGAAGGCGCGGCCCACCATACGAAGCAGTAACCTGACGAGCCCGACCATGATACCAAGCTCCCCACGGTGCGGATACCTTGCACGGATCCACGGCGCCCCCGCAGTCTTGGCCGGATTTCAAATCTGGCCAAGCCGATGAACGGATGCCCGCACACGAAAGTCAGACGCGAGATCCGACTATGGCAAAGGGTCGCATTTCAAATTGCACCCTTCTGGATTTGAAATCCGAAAGGGGGCGAGCCCTTCACGGTGAACCACGGCGACCGACGGTTCCGCGTGTGTGCGGCTGGGAAGTCAAAATAGATATGAGCAAAACTGCTCACATCATGGGCACAGGCCGGACACCCACTTCGGGCGTCTGCCCTCAACGGCAAATACTGCGAAACTTTCGTGATTTGGCTTGGCGCCTCGCGCGCGGGGGGGATACCGGATTTCCTGTATCGGTCGTTCGGGGGGGGCCGCAGTTTCGCGGATACCCCTGCAGTTTTGTGGAGGCATCTATCCTATCTAGGGGGCGATGCGCTCAGTTTTGAGCGTATCTGGCAACGGCTACCAGATGCCCCCAAAACTGGGGATACCTGAAATTACGGGGATTGGGACCGTCTGCACCATTTTGCGGAGTCGGTCAGGATCCGTCCAAGTTTGGACACATCTACCAGAGGGTCTGCGCAACTTTGAGCAGACCCCAGGGGCCACTATGTCGCCAGATCACAACAGCCGCGAACTTTGCACGCCCGTGGGGCTGGATGTGGGTCAAGATATCATGAAGACAAAGAAAATCCCCTGAAATCAACGATTTATAGGGGATATCTGGCGGAGAGGGTGGGATTCGAACCCACGGTACGGGGTTACCGTACGCCTGATTTCGAGTCAGGTACATTCGACCACTCTGCCACCTCTCCGGGTACGACGCATTGCGAGTCGAGCCACGCATCATAGCATGAAATCCAAACACGCCGCTGCGCGCCCCCCAGGAGGCTTGCGTCGGGACAAACCGCGCCGCACGGGACATCCCGCCTCATTGCCCGCCCCCGCCTTCTGGCCTATAGTGAACTCAGGCATAAACGCAGTCGGAGGTCCGCCATGAACATCCAAGCCCTGCATTTCGTGCTCGACGTCGACGGCAACGGTTCGATTGCCGGATGGGAGATCATCGCAGCCCTGAAATGGGCCTTTTCCCTGCCCGGACGCCTGATGGTCGAAGGCCTGGGCAATATCCCGCTCGTCGCCGACACGTTCAATATCCAGGCCTCGGCCGCGACCGGCTATGCCAGCTTCCATAGTCTGCTGGCGACGGTCCTGACCTTGCTGTTCTGGGTCGGCTGTCTGGTGCTGATCACGCGCATCGGCGCCGACCAAAAGGCCGACGCAGCCGACACGGATACGGCATCTGCCGGTCCGGCCGGCATGCCGCATTATCGCGGCCCGAAGGCGCGCAAGACCTGATCAGCCCCGGATGGCTTCCAGCCCGCCCATATAGGGACGCAACACGGGCGGAATCACGATGCTGCCGTCGGCCTGCTGGTAGTTTTCCAGCACGGCCACCAGGGCACGGCCCACGGCCAGCCCGGACCCGTTCAGGGTGTGCAGGTATTCCGGCCTGGCCTTGGGGCCTTCGGGGCGGAAACGCGCCTGCAGGCGCCGTGCCTGGAAATCCAGGCAGTTCGACACCGACGAGATTTCCCGCCAGGTGTCCTGCGCCGGCAGCCAGACCTCCAGGTCGTAGGTCTTGGCCGAGCCAAAGCCCATGTCGCCCGAGCACAGCAGCATCACGCGATACGGCAGCCCCAGGGCCTGCAGCACGTGTTCGGCATGGCCGACCATCTCGTCCAATGCCTGCCAGGACTGCTCGGGATGCACGATCTGCACCATCTCGACCTTGTCGAACTGGTGCTGGCGGATCAGGCCGCGCAGGTCGCGCCCGCCGCTGCCGGCCTCCGAGCGGAAGCACGGCGTGTGCGCGGTCAGCCGCACGGGCAGGTCCTGCGCATCCAGGATACGGTCGCGCACCGTGCCGGTCAGCGGGATTTCGGCGGTGGAGATCAGGTACAGGTCCTCGGCCGGACCGTCTTCGTCCGGCGTGCTGCCCTGCCCGCCCTTGGTCACCCAGAACATATCGTCCTTGAATTTGGGCAACTGGCCGGTGCCGTACAGGGTGGAGCCATTGACGATGTACGGGGTATAGCATTCCTGGTAGCCGTGCTCGCCGGTCTGCAGGTCCAGCATGAACTGCGCCAGCGCACGGTGCAGGCGGGCGATGGGACCGCGCAGCATCATGAAACGGGCGCCCACCAGCGAGCGGGCCGCCTCGAAATCCAGGCCGAACGGTTCGGCCAGGGCGACGTGGTCGCGCGGCTCGAAGCCCAGGCCGACGGGATTGCCGGCGGCATCGGCGGCGCCCGGCAGCCAGCGGCGGACTTCGACGTTGCCGGTTTCGTCCTCGCCGTCCGGCACGCTGTCATCCGGCAGATTGGGGAGAGTCATCAGCCAGGCGGACAGTTCCTGCTGCACCGCGCCCAGGTCCTGCTCCAGCGTCTTGAGCTGATCGGGAATGGCCTGGGATTCGGCCAGCACGGCCGAGGCGTCCTCGCCACGAGACTTCAACTGGCCGATCTGCTTGGCCAGCGCATTGCGCCGCGCCTGCAATGCCTCGGTCTGGACCTGCACGGCCTTGCGGCGGGCTTCCAGGGCGTGATAGCGATCGGTATCAAAGGCCAGGCCGCGCCGGGCCAGGGCCCGTACGACGCGATCCAGGTCCTTGCGCAGCAGATTGGTGTCAAGCATGGCGAGGTGACGAAGGTTCGTGAAAGGAGCTATTGTATTCAATCCCGCCCCTGCCCTGTCGCGGCTGCGTCAGGACGTTCCTCGGGGCGTCGGATGTCGCTTCAAAAAGGAGTCTTTTATGTCGAAAGTGCTGGTCCTCTACCATTCGACCTACGGTCACATCGAAACCATGGCTCAGGCCGTCGCCGAAGGCGCCCGCTCGACGGGCGCCACCGTCGACATCAAGCGCGTGCCGGAACTGGTCCCCGAGGAAATCGCCCGCAAGTCCGGCTACAAGCTCGACCAGGCCGCGCCCGTGGCCCAGGTCAAGGACCTGGCCGACTACGACGCCATCCTGATCGGCTGCGGCACCCGCTTCGGGCGCATCTGCTCGCAAATGGCGAATTTCCTGGACCAGGCGGGCGGCCTGTGGGCCAGCGGCCAGTTGAACGGCAAGGTCGGCGCCGCCTTTACCAGCACCGCCACGCAGCACGGCGGCCAGGAAATGACGCTGTTCTCCATCATTGCGAACATGCTGCACTTCGGCTTCGTCGTCGTGGGCCTGCCCTACAGCTTCCAGGGCCAGATGCGCCTGGACGAGGTCACCGGCGGCGCGCCCTACGGCGCTTCGACCATCGCCGGGGGCGACGGTTCGCGCAAGCCGTCGGCCAATGAACTGGACGGCGCACGCTTCCAGGGCAAGCACGCGGCGGAAGTGGCGAACAAACTGTTCGGATAAGGCCGCAGCCCCAAGGGGCCCAGGCCCCTTTTCTCTACGACCCCTCGTCCGCTTCCTCGTCCCAGCGCCTCAACTGCGCCAGTTTTTCGCCGATCTTCAGCTCCAAGCCCCGGGGCACGGGCTGGTACCAGCCCGGCTCGGCGATGCCGTCGGGGAAGTAGGTTTCCCCCGCCGCATAGGCGTTGGGTTCGTCGTGGGCGTAGCGGTACGCGTGGCCGTAGCCCAGTTCCTTCATCAGCTTCGTCGGCGCGTTGCGCAGATGCACGGGCACCTCGCGGCTCTTGTCCTGCTTCACGAAGGCACGCGCCTGGTTGTAGGCCATGTAGCCGGCGTTGCTCTTGGCGGCGACCGCCAGGTAGATGACGGCCTGGCCCAGGGCCAGTTCGCCTTCCGGGCTGCCGAGCCGTTCGTAGGTCAAGGCTGCGTCGTTGGCGATCTGCAAGGCGCGAGGGTCGGCCAGGCCGATGTCTTCCCAGGCCATGCGCACGATGCGGCGCGACAGATACCGGGGATCGGCGCCGCCGTCCAGCATGCGCGTCAGCCAGTACAGGGCGGCGTCGGGGTGCGAGCCGCGCACCGATTTGTGCAGCGCCGAAATCTGGTCGTAGAAGTTGTCCCCGCCTTTGTCGAAGCGGCGGCTGTTCAGGGTCAGGGCGTTTTCGATGAACGCGGCGTCGATCCGCGTGACGCCGCTGGCGCCCGCCGCGGTCTGGCACTGTTCCAGCAGGTTCAGCAGGCGCCGGGCATCGCCGTCGGCATAGCCCACCAGCGTATCGAGGGCCAGGTCGTCGAACGCCAGGCCGTCCATGGCCTGGGACTGCGCCCGCCGCGCCAACTGGCGCAATTCGTCTTCGCCCAGCGATTTCAGCACGTAGACCTGGGCGCGCGACAGCAGGGCGGAATTGACTTCGAACGAGGGGTTTTCCGTCGTCGCGCCGATGAAGGTCACCAGACCGCTTTCGACGAAAGGCAGCAGCGCGTCCTGTTGGGACTTGTTGAAACGGTGGATTTCATCCACGAACAGGATGGTAGGCCGGCCCTGGGCCTGGTTCTGTTCGGCCTGCGCCATGGCGGCGCGGATGTCCTTGACGCCGGAAAACACGGCCGACAAGGCGATGAAGGCGCACTCGAAGGCCGTGGCGGTCAGCCGCGCCAGGGTGGTCTTGCCCACCCCGGGCGGCCCCCAGAAGATCATGGAATGCAGTTTGCCCGACTGGAAGGCCAGCCGCAGCGGCTTGCCCTCGCCCAGCAGATGCGACTGCCCGATGACCTCGTCCAGATTGCGCGGGCGCAGCGACTCGGCCAGGGGGGCGTGCGCCGGTTTGACGCCGGAGCGCACCGGCGCGGGCGCGCCTGCGCCCGCAACATCGGGATCGTCGCCCAGCAGATCGCCCTGATTCGTCATTGCTGCCGCCAACCTAATCCATCTTCACGAGATCGGCGCCCTTGGGCACCGTGAACTGGAACTGCCCGGCGGGGATCTCGGGATTGGCCTTCAGATCGGAGAAGACGATGCGCGAGACCTGACCGAAGGCGTCCAGCAATTCCAGCCGCCGGGGCAGGCCGCCGGCGAAGCCGATGTCCGCATGCACAAAGCCGGCGTCCGGCGTCTTGGGCACGGCGCGCAGCCATTGCAGCCCGTCACGGTCGGGCTGGGGCTGGAGATTGAACGCCTGGTCCAGCGAGCCCGAGCCGAACAGCAGCGCGGCCGGCGAAGCGCCGACGGCCTGGTTGGCGCGGCGCTCGGTGACCTGATCCAGGTCGGGATCGTACTGATACACGCGCTGTCCGTCGGACACGATCAGTTGTTCATAGGGCGCGCGGACTTCCCAACGGAATTTGCCGGGCCGCTGAAAGGCGAACGCGCCGCGTTGCGGCTTTTGAGCCGCCCCCTGGGCGTCGGTGCGTTCCTGACTGAACTGGCCGGTGGCGGACTTGACCTGGTCGACAAACGCCTGCAACTGCGATTGAGCCGAATCGGCGGCTTGGGACAGGCCGGGCAGGCCCGCCAGGCCGCATAGCAGGACGGCCGCGGCCAGGGTGCGGCGGCGGGTAGGGAAAGTCGCGTTCATGTCGATCACTCGTCCTCGCCGGATTTTGCCGGCACCAGGATGTCGCGGTTGCCGTTGGGCTGCTGGGGGCTGACCAGCCCCGCGTGTTCCATTTGTTCCAGAATCCGCGCCGAGCGGTTGTAGCCGATGCGCAGATTGCGCTGCACGAAGGAGATCGAGGCGCGGCGGCTGCGCATCACGACCTCGACGGCCTGATCGTACAGCGGATCGCTTTCCGCGTCGGCAAAGCCCGTGACGGAGCCGAGACCATCGCCGGTCTCGCCCTCGCTGGCGCCCTCCAGCAGGCCTTCGACGTAATCGGGTTCGCCTTCGGCCTTCAGGGCCTCGACCACGCGATGGACCTCGTCATCGTGCACAAACGCGCCATGCACCCGCGCGGGCACGCTGGTGCCCGGCGGCTGGTAGAGCATATCGCCCATCCCCAGCAAGGTCTCGGCGCCCATCTGGTCCAGGATGGTGCGGGAATCGACCTTGGACGAGACCTGGAAGGCGATGCGCGTGGGAATGTTGGCCTTGATGAGACCGGTGATGACGTCCACGCTGGGGCGCTGGGTGGCCAGGATCAGGTGGATGCCGGCGGCGCGGGCCTTCTGGGCCAGCCGGGCGATCAGTTCCTCGACCTTCTTGCCCACCACCATCATCAGGTCGGCCAGTTCGTCGATCACCACCACGATCATGGGCAGCGTGCCCAGGGGCTCGGGCGCATCGGGCGTCAGCGAGAAGGGATTGGGGATGGGCTCCTCGCGCTTTTGCGCGTCGCGGATCTTGGTGTTGTAGCCCGCCAGATTGCGCACCCCGAGCTTGCTCATCAGCTTGTAGCGCTTTTCCATTTCGGCCACGCACCAGTTCAGGGCATTGGCCGCATGGCGCATGTCGGTGACCACGGGGGCCAGCAGATGGGGAATGCCCTCGTACACGGACATTTCCAGCATCTTCGGGTCGATCAGGATCAGGCGCACCTGGGTGGCGTCGGCCTTGTAGAGCAGCGACAGGATCATGGCATTGATCCCGACCGACTTGCCCGACCCGGTGGTGCCGGCCACCAGCAAGTGGGGCATTTTGGCCAGGTCGGCCACCACCGGATTGCCGGCGATATCCTTGCCCAGCGCCATCGTCAGCATGGACGCGCTGGTGTGATAGACCTGGGACCCCAGGATTTCCGACAGGCGCACCGTCTGGCGCCGGGGGTTGGGCAGTTCCAGCCCCATCAGGTTCTTGCCCGGGATGGTTTCCACCACCCGGATGCGGACCAGACTGAGCGCGCGGGCCAGGTCCTTGGCCAGATTGACGATCTGGCTGCCCTTGACGCCGGTGGCCGGCTCGATCTCGTAGCGCGTGATGACCGGCCCGGCCTGGGCGGCCACGACGGTGACGCTGACGCCGAAATCGGACAGTTTCTTTTCGATCAGGCGGGAGGTGTATTCGATGGTCTCCGGCGAGACGGTTTCCTGGGATTGCTCCACCGGGTCCAGCAGCGACAGGGCCGGCAGGCTGCCGGCCATCGCCGGGTCGTCGCGCGCGGTAAACAGCGCCTGCTGTTTCTCCTGCTGGACACGCGGGGATTTCGGCACGGTGGTGACGGTGGGCTCGATGCGCACCGGCTGCTCGTGCACCAGTTGGGTCTGGCGGGTCTCGACGATTTCCTGGCGCTCGGCCTGGGCCGTGACGCCCACGCGGCGATCCTGCCAGGCGTTTTTCAGGTCCCGCAAGCGGCGCCAGCCGAGTTCAAGGGCGTAGCCGACACGTTCGGATACGTTCAGCCAGGAAAAGCCGAAGAACAGGCTGGAACCCATGACGATAAAGGCCAGCAGCAACAAGGTGCTGCCCGCCCCGCCCATCAAGCGGGCCAGGGCGCCCGCCAGCAACTGGCCCAGTTGGCCGCCCGCCCCGGCGGGCAGTCCGCCCCCCCAGACCTGCAGGCGCAGGGCTTCGACGCCCATGCAGCCCAGAAACATCAGGGTAAAGCCGATACCGACTTCCCAGCGCACACGCGGCAGCAGTTCCGGGACCTTGCTGGGGAGCACCGCCCGGGACAGGCGGTAAAACCCCGCCGCCACCCGGCGCAGCAACAGCAGCACCCACAGCCAGGCGGACGCGCCGAACAGGTACAGCAGCAGATCGGCGACATACGCGCCAAACGTGCCGCCCCAATTGTGGGTCACGCCGCCATGAACCGAATGGGACCAGCCCGGGTCGGTGCGGGTCCAGGTGGCCAGCACCAGGATCAGCCAGCAGGCCAGGGCCGCCAACAGCACCCAGCGGGCTTCGCGGAACAAACCCGAGAGGCGTGTCTGCAGGGGCGAGGGGCCATTGCGTACGTTACGGGAGGAGCGTGAGGGGGTCGCCGGAATTCTTGCCATCGCATCATTATAATTGCGGGGTCACTGTCGAACGGATTTTCAGCGATGTCCAGCGCAAAACACGCCAAACTCATCATTCTCGGGTCCGGCCCGGCGGGCTACACCGCCGCCGTCTACGCCGCGCGCGCCAACCTGTCGCCGGTCCTGATCACCGGCCTGGAACAGGGCGGCCAACTGATGACCACGACCGAGGTCGACAACTGGCCGGCCGACGTCGCCGGCGTTCAGGGTCCCGACCTGATGCAGCGCTTCATGGAACACGCCCAGCGCTTCAACACCGAAATGGTGTTCGACCACATCGCCGGCGTGGACCTGTCGAAACGCCCCTTCACACTGACCGGCGACACGGGCGCGACCTATACCTGCGATTCCCTGATCATCGCCACGGGCGCCTCGGCCCAGTACCTGGGCCTGCCGTCCGAGCAGTCCTTCATGGGACGCGGCGTGTCGGCCTGCGCCACCTGCGACGGCTTCTTCTACAAGAACCAGGATGTGGTCGTGGTCGGCGGCGGCAACACCGCCGTCGAAGAGGCCCTGTACCTGTCCAACATCTGCCGCACCGTCACCCTGGTGCACCGCCGCGACAAGTTCCGCGCCGAGCCCATCCTGGTCGACAAGATGATGGACAAGGTCGAACACGGCAATATGCGCCTGGCGCTGTTCCGCGAACTGGACGAAGTCCTGGGCGACGATTCCGGCGTCACCGGGGTGCGCCTGCGCGATTCGCGCAGCGGCGACACCGAGGACCTGGCCGTCACCGGCGCCTTCATCGCCATCGGCCACAAGCCCAACACGGGGATCTTCGAAGGCCAGATCACCATGGAAAACGGCTATATCACCACCCGCAGCGGCCTGCAGGGCCTGGCCACCATGACCTCGGTGCCCGGCGTCTTCGCGGCCGGCGACGTGCAGGACCACGTCTACCGCCAGGCCATCACCAGCGCCGGCACCGGCTGCATGGCGGCCCTGGACGCCCAGCGCTGGCTGGAGAGCGAAGGCCTGTAAGTTGAAGGCCTCCAAGTCGTCCCTGGCCGACCTGCGCCGCCTGCGCGCCGAAGCCGTCCCGCCCGAACCGCCCCCCGCCCCGCGCCGCCCCGCCGGCAAAAAGCGCGGCGGCCGGGGCGCGTCCGCGCGGCCGCAGGACGACAAGGCGGGGGCCCCGGAGGCACGTCAGGGTCGGGACGACGAGCCTCGCACCGCCGCACTCGTACAACAAGCAGCCCCACCCCTGGACCCGGCCGACCGCGCCCTGTTCCGTCAGGCCATGCGCTTTGTGCTGCCGCTGCCGGACCACGGCCCCCGCGCCCGGGCGGGCGGCGCGCGGCGCGACCCCGAATCCCTGCTGCAAGCCCGGCGCCAGCATGCCCAGGGCGCCACGGCTGAATCCAAAGCGGCGCCTGCTCACAAGCAGCGGCGCAAGACTCCGGCCTTCGACCCCGAGGCCGACGCCTTCCTGCAAGCCGGCTGCGGCCCCGACCTGCTGCGCGGCCTGCGGCGCGGCAAATGGATTCCCCAGGCGTCCCTGGATCTGCACGGCAGCACGCTGGAGCAGGCCCGCGAGCGCCTGGACCGGTTCCTGGCCTCGTGCCTGGAGCACGACATCCGCTGCGTGCGCGTCATCCACGGCAAGGGCATCGGCTCGCGCCAGGGCGAGCCCGTCCTGAAAGCCGCGATCCGCCAGCACCTGTGCCGCCTGGAAGCCGTCCAGGCCTGGGTCCAGTGCGGCGAGCGCGAGGGCGGCGACGGCGCCTTGCACGCCTTGCTGCGGCTGCCCGGGCCGCCCGCGAACTAATGGCCGACGACACCCGCCGTCCGGCGCCTCTGCACGACTCCGGAGTCCCTGATGAATCCTAGCTGGATCTACCTGAGCATCGCCATCGCGGCCGAAGTCATCGCCACGTCCGCGCTGAAAGTCTCGGACGGCTTCACGCGCCCCCTGCCCTCGGCCATCACCGCCGTCGGCTACGGGCTGGCGTTCTATCTGCTGGCCCTGGCGCTGAAAACCATTCCCGTCGGCGTCGCCTACGCCGTCTGGTCGGGCGCGGGCATCGTCGCCATCGCCCTGATCGGCTATTTCGTTTTCCACCAGTCGCTGGACACCCCCGCGCTGATCGGCATCGGCCTGATCCTGGCGGGGGTGCTGGTGCTGAACGTGTTTTCGGGTTCAGGCGGGCACTGAGACCGGCGCCGGCATCAGGCGCCGGTAACGCGCCGGCAAGGCGAACAAGGCCCCGTGGAATTCGGGGCTGTAGACCTGCAGATCGCCGATGCCCCGGCTGCGCAGGCGCGCTTCGACGTCCCCGGGCGTCAATGCGACCGGATCGAGCGAGTCCGAAGCCACCGCCAAAGCCCAATACGAGCCGTACAGCGGAATGTGCAGGCCGTAGCCGTGGACCTGGGCAAAGACCTCGCCCAGGGCGGCTGCCAGGCCGGACACCTGTCCCGGCTCGTGGAACGGCGCCCCCAGATGCAGGACCAGCGCGCCGCCCGGCGCCAGAATGTCCCGGCACGCCTCGAAGAACGCCCGGGTGTACAGCGGCCCGGCCGGGGTCTCCGGATCGGTCAGGTCCAGATAGACGAGATCGAAGGTCCGGCCCGCCGCACCGCAGTCGCGCACGAACGCCGCCCCATCCTGGATGCGCAAGGTTGCCCGGGGATCGTCCAGGCTGCCCCGGTGGATGGACTTCAGGTGCGCGCGCGCGGCGTCCACCACACCGCCGTCCAGCTCCACCAGCGTGGCCGATTCGATGCCGCGGTGCTTCAGCAGCTCTTCCAGCGCGCCGCCGTCGCCGCCGCCGACGATCAGCGCCCGGCGCGGGGCCGGGTGCGCCAGCGCGGCCGGATGGATCAGGGCCTCGTGGTAGAACGCCTCGTCTGCCTCGGACGTCATCAGGTGGCCGTCCAGCCGCAGCGTCAGCCCCAGTTCACGTGATTCGAGCAGTTCCAGCCGCTGCAGGCCGGTGTCGCGATCCAGAATCCGGCGGTCGAAGCGGAAACCGTATTCAGCGCCCTCGTCCAGAGGTTCCAGCAACAGTTCGCGATCCGACGCCGGACCGTCGCGCTCCCCCCGCATCAGGCGCTGACGCTGGCATTGGGCGGGCTGGAAGGCGGTTTCGATCCGGGTGATCAACTGTTCCGCCCGGACGGAATTATCAGCCTCGAAATTGCAGACGTAGACGTCCAGCGTCACGCCGCCGCGTTCCGGCCAGGTATGCACCGCCAGATGGGATTCGGCCAACAGCAGCATGCCGGTGACGCCGCCGGGCTGGCCCTGGTAATCGGGAAAGGTATGCCATTTTTCACCGACGATGGTCAGGCCCGCGTCGAGCGTGGCCTGGCGGCACAGCCCGGCGAGGACGGCCTCGTCGGTCAGCAGCGTGGCGTCGGATTGGCAGCGATAGAGATCTGCGGTGAGGTGCAGGCCTTGCATGATGGCATCCTCCGGAAAACAGGAGTGCGCGTCGTGCGCGAGGAAACGGCCTGGCGGAAACGCCGCCGGATGGCGCGCCCTGCCGCCAGCCTAGCGGAAAATCTATTGATGATAGGCGATGAACGATCTTAGTTCAAGATGGGCACACATTATTGCCGAATCACCGCCGTACTCAATGCGTTCCAGGTGATGCGTTCCAAGCGCCTGAGCTGTTGGTGCGCCTGAAATGGAACGGGGCCGACGATTGTGTCGTCGGCCCCGCCAGATTTCTGTTTTTTATGGGTACTGCTACAAATGAAAGCACCATCTCCGTGGCGCCAGTGCCCAGCAGGGCTGTCTCCTCACCTGCATGGGCAGCATTATGCCGTCTGTATCTATAAATAACACCTAGGGAAGTCCCGTACCCGGCACGCGCCGGACGCCCATCGGACCATCCCCGCCCCTCGAAAGACCGAAAGCCCTGATATCCTGTCAGCGTCATCACCCGCTGCGCTCACGCCACCGCACCATGCCCGGAATCCGCCTCCGATGAAACACACGGCCCGCAGATCCTTTCTGGCGCGCGTGCGCGCCGCCCTGCCCACCTTGCATCCGGCGGAGCGCCGCCTGGGAGAATTCCTGTGCGACTTCCCCGGCGAGCTGGCCAGCTACGATGCCCAGGAACTGGCGCAACTGGCGCAAGTCTCCAAGGCCACCGTCTCGCGCTTCGTACGCCGCCTGGATTACAGCAATTACGAAGAAGCCCGCCGGCATGCGCGCGAAGAACAGCAAACCGGCTCGCGGCTGTTCATGCCCAGCGCCAAAAGCCCCCAGGCGGCCAACGCGCTCGGCGACCATCTGCAGCAAGGCAAAGACAATATCGACCAGACGTTCAGCACGCTGACCCTGGACGACATCGATGCGGTCGCGCACAGCATGCTGGCAGCCCGCAAGACCTGGATCATCGGATTCCGGGCGAGCCGCCCCCTGGCGGACTATCTGCGCTGGCAACTGATGCAGGTGATCGAGCACGTCGTGTCTCTTCCCGGGTCCGGAGAAACCCTGGGAGAATACCTGGCCCGCATCGAGCCGCACGACTGCGTGCTGCTGTTCGGCCTGCGCAGGCGGGTGTCACACAACCGCCCGCTCCTGGATTTCCTGAGAAAGACCCAGGCCACCCTGATCTACATCACCGATGAAGGGGCCGAGACGGTCAAAGGCGTCCACCGGCACTTCCGCTGCCATACGGCGGCGGGCGGCCCCCTGTTCAATCACGTCTCCGTCATGGCCCTGTGCCATCTGCTGGCGATGCGCACCATCGAGCTGTCGGATACCCAGGGCCGCGACCGGCTGCGCCAGATCGAGACCGCCAACGACATCCTGGACGAGCTCTGATCAGGCGCTGACCCAAACGCCGGTCAGGCGTTCTCGCAATACCGGATCGCTTCTTCGAGGCTTTCCAGAAAGGGAATTCCCATCGCGGCCGACAGATCCGCCGCGCGGCCGGAATAGGCCCCCGAACCCAGCACGATCGCCTGCGCGCCGTCCCGGTCATAGGCAAGACGCACGGCCTCGACCAACCGCTGTTCGGCCCGGGCGCTCCGGCTCGCGGCTTCGGCCACGCCGACATCGACCGCCAGCACACCGCAACTGCCCGCCAGTCCATAGGACTGCGCCAACTGCTCGATGGTGGGCACGGCGGCCGGGACGGTCGTCACCACCGCGAAGCGGCGGTATTTCCGCGCTGCCGCCCGGATGGCGGCCTCGGCCAGGCTGATGACCGGACGATCGACGATACGGCGTGCCTCGGCCACGCCGATGTCATCGAAACAGGCCACCACATAGCCGTCATACCCCACCTGCCCGCCGTTGCGCACCAGGTCCGTCACATGCACGGTGGCTTGCGCCTTGTGCTCATCCGTTTCAATGGAGAACGGCCCCCGGGCGGGATTGACCGCTTCGATCCGGGTGCCCGCCCCGGCGTAGGCCAGGGCGGTCGCCCGCACCTGCTCCGTCACCGCCGGGTTCGTATTGGGATTGATGACCAACAACTTCATACGAGTACGTTCCGCAAGGCTGGGAGAATCAGGCATGGGCCAGGCTGTCAGGCAACCACATCACGATCTGGGGCAGGAAGATCAGCAGCACGACGAAGGCCAGCATGATGAAGACATAGGGCAGCGCCCCCCGGATCACGTCGTTGAAGCTGCCGCCGTCGCGGCGCAAGCCCTGCACCACGAACAGGTTCATCCCGACCGGCGGCGTGATCAGGGCGATCTCGCACATCAGGATGATGAAGATGCCGAACCAGATGGGATCGATCCCCGCAGCCACCACCATGGGCACGGCAATGGGCACCGTCAGCACCAGCATCGACATGGCATCCATGAACATGCCCAGGATCACGTAGAACACGATCAGCACCAGCAGCAGGGTCACCGAACTGAATTCAAAACCCGCCACCCACTGCGTCACGATCTGCGTGGCGCCCAGCATGGAAATCGTGACGTTGAGCAGCAAAGCCGCCGTCAGGACGATGACCGTCATGCCCGTCGTCCGGGCCGCCTGCATGACGCAATTGAGCATCAGGCCCCAACTCATGCGCCCCATCAGCGCAATGATGAACAGCGTGATGACCACCCCCAGGGCCGCCGATTCCGTCGGCGTGGCAAAACCGCCGTAAATCGAGCCCATGACGACGCCGAAAATCAGCAGCGGCGCGATCAGGTGGCGCAGGCTGCCGAGTTTCGTCGCCAGCGGAATCCGCACGCGTTCGTCCGTCACATGCCCGGCCCGGCCCTGAAAAACCATGATGTACACGGAAAACAGCAGGGCCAGCAAAATCCCGGGGATCAGGCCCGCCGCAAACAGTTTCCCGACCGAGGCATTGGCCAGCGAGCCGTAGACCAGCAGATTGATGCTGGGCGGGATCAGAATGCCCAGCGTGCCGCCGGCGGCCAAAGAACCCAGCGACGCGGAGGGCGGATAATTGCGCTGCTGCAGGGCAGGCAAAGCGATCGTGCCCACGGTGGCGGCCGTCGCCACCGAAGACCCCGAAGTCGCCGAAAACAGGGCGCAGGTCGCAATATTGGTGTGCAGCAGGCCACCGGGCAGCCTGTCCAGCCAGATCGCAAAAGCGTCGTACATCTTGTCGGCGATCCCGCCGCGCAGCAGGAACTCGCCCAGCAGCATGAACAGCGGAATGGCCAGGATGGCGGGCGAATTCAGGGTGGTCCAGACCACGCCCCCCATCATATTGACCAGCGGCGCCCCGTAGAAGGCATAGCCGCCCAACACTCCGACCGTCACGATGGAGACGGCCACCGGGATGCTGATGAACATCAGCACCAACATGATCGCAAAGCCGATTCCGACAATGATGATGCTCATCAGAATTCTCCTTCGCGCGATTTCAGGTCATCCAGTTCTTCCTGCAGCCCGCCCTCCGGCGTGCTGGGACCGAACTTCCGGTCCAGCGCCTGCCAGTCGGCGCGCAGCAGCAAGGCGCAGGCACGGCCTGCCAGCACCAGCGCGCCCACGGCAAAGACGATGGTGGCCGCCAGCCAGGCAGCCTGGGGATAAATCAGGGGGGTTGCCCAGGGCGTCTGGGCGATCGACTGATAGGTGATCGTATCGAGCACGGTTTCCACCGCGAAATACAGCAGGAACAAGGCGAAGGCGGCCAGGGACGCCATGGAAATGCAATTCAGCACGCCGCGCGCCTTGATGCCCATTTTCGAGTGCAGGATATTGATCCGGATATGCGCCTGTTCGATGGCGGTCACCAGGAACGCCAGCAACGCCGCAACCGCCAGCGCATAGCCGCCCAGTTCGTCGACGCCTCCCAGGGAAACCGAAAAGAATTTCCGCAGAATGGTTTCGGCGAAGATCGCAAAGCACAGCGCCACCATGACGACGCCGAACAGGACGCCCGAGCCCAATGAGATCTTTTTCATCGTGTATCCCCCCAATGGGCCGGTCTCAGGGCTGCAGGCCCATGGCCTGGCGCCACTTGGCTTCGCACTCCGGGAACGTCGCATTGCATTGCTTCGCCCAGAGGGGCAGAGAGATCTTTTCAACCGCAGCCTTCACGGTTTCCTTGTCCGCCTCGGACACCGGCACCTGCTTGAGGTGGTACGAGGCCTTCAAGGCGCAAGGCTGAAGTCCACTGTTGCAGCGCATGGCATCGGCATACAGCTCTTCGGAATATGCCCAGATATCATCCGTCAGCTTGGTCACGGCGGCCTGCAGCGATTTTTGCTGATCCTGACTCAAGGAATTCCATTTTTTCAGGTTGATCGCATAGCCGTTGGCCGCCAGTTGCAGCGACAAGGGCAGTACCGTGGTCGTGGCCTCCGGCCAGCCGCCGGAGTTGGCGGATGCGGGCCCGGTAATCCCGCAATCGACCACGCCGCGCGCCAGAGACTGCTGGACGTCGCCAAAAGGCAAGGGAATTCCGGTGGCCCCCAGGCCGGCCATGAAATTGGCGACGCTCTGATCGCCCACACGGACCTTCATGCCTTTCAGATCGGCCAGGCTGGAGATTTCCGGCTTGCAGAAAATGATCTGCGGACCGGCGGGCCAGATGCCCAGCAGCTTGGCGTTGAACTTCGACTGCAGGCGCGCATCGACCGTGCCGAAAAACGCCTGGATGTGTTTTTTGCCGTCCTCGAAGCTGGTATTCAAGCCCACCAGATCCAGCCCCAGAATGGCCGGTTCGTCCCGGCTGACCTGAGACCCGCGGATCGACACGATGTCGAACAAACCGGATTTCAGGACACGCAGACCATCCGAATCCGGAATGCCCGCCACGTCCACCGGCAGGTACTGCACCGACACATCAAAGTCCAGATGACTTTTCAGCGACTCGAAAAACGGCTGTTCCTTTTGCTGGGCAATCTGTCCGGATCCGGCGGGCTGCCCCAGGACCTTCAGGGCGACCGTGTCCGCCTGCGCGGAAGTCACGACAAAAGTTGCCGCAGCAGCAAGCAATATGCGGTTCAACATGGCTTATCTCCTTTTTGCCAGGTGGCTCACCTGGGCTGGCTCCATTGGCTGGCACAAACATGCACAACCCCTTGTTCTTCTGAAAGAAACTACAGTTTCTTATATTTTCCAATATGAAACCATGATTTCTTTTATTGCGCAAGCCGTGAAAACCAGCCCCTCGCGCCAGACGCGGGGGGCGGGTCGGTGTATGGCTTTCAGATCAGGAGAGCGCCGTCGCCGGCGCAGGCCGGCCGAACAGGAAACCCTGCGCGTGGACGCAGCCCATGGACAGCAGCGCGTCCTGCTGGGCGGCGGTTTCCACGCCTTCGGCGACCACGCCCAGATTCAGGGACTGGGCCAGGCCGAGCACGGCCGCCACGATGGCGGTGCTGCGCTTCGGAGAATCCAGCCCCAGCGGCGCGATGAAGGACCGGTCGATTTTCAGCGTGCGCAGCGGAAAGCGGTGCACGTGGCTGAGCGAGGAATAGCCGGTGCCGAAATCGTCCAGCGCGATGCGCACGCCGGCCTCGTGCAGGCTGCCCAGGATTTCGGTCGCCGCGTCCGGGTCCGCCAGCAGAGAGCTTTCGATCACTTCGACACACAACTGGTCGGCCGCGACGCCGGCCCGCGCTGCCAGATCCAGCAGGCGCTTGGGAAAATTCCGGCTGTGGAAATGGCACGGCGAGATATTGATGTTCAGGATTTTGTCCCGTCCCAGCAGCCCGGACGCGGCCCGGCAGGCCAGGCCGTACATATGCCAGTCGATCGCCTCGATCAGGCCGGTCTTCTCGGCCGCCGGCAGGAACTGGCCCGGCTCCAACAGGCCGAGTGTCGGGTGCTGCCAGCGGATCAGGGCCTCGTATCCGGTGACACTGCCGTCCGCCAACCGCACGATGGGCTGGAAATACGCCGCGAACTGCGCCTGTTCCAGCGCATCGCGCATCTGCTGCTCCAGATCGAGCACGTTCATGGCCGATGCGTGCAGCGTCTCATCGAACATCACGAAGCGCCGGCGGCCCGCCGCCTTGGCGCGATACAGGGCGGTATCGGCGTCATGCAGCAACTGGTCGACCGTCTGATAAACCTGACGGCTCATGGCAATGCCGATGCTGACCGAGACGTGCAACTGGCGGCCGCCCACTTCGATGGCTTCGGCCATCCGGGCCTGGATGCGTTCGGCCACCAGGCAGGCGGAAAAAGGCTGCGGACAGTTTTCAAGCAGAACGGCGAATTCGTCGCCCGACAGCCGGCCGACGATATCGGGCGCCCGCACGCAATCGGCCATCCGCGCCGAGACGATGCGCAGCACCTCGTCACCCACCCCATGCCCCAGGCCGTCGTTGAACAGCTTGAAGCGATCCACGTCCAGATACAGCAGGGCGAAACTGCGCTCCGGGTCGAGCTTCTGGGCGGCGAGCGCGCGCTCCAGGCGCTCGCGCAGGTACAGCCGATTGGGCAGGCCGGTGAGCGAATCATGCATGACCTGATGCTTGAGCTGCTTTTGCGCCCGCTCACGGACCACGATCTGCCGGCGCAGTTCCTGCGTGCGTTCCTGGACGCGCTCCTCCAGCTCGGCATTCAGGGTCTGCAAGGCCTCGGCCTGCTGGCGCCGCTGCAAAGTATTGGCGATCTGATAGGACACGAAGGTCAGCAGCTCGGCATCCTGCTGGGTGTAATGCAGGTCGGACCGATAACTCTGCACCACCACCACGCCCATCACGCCTCGCGCGCCCATCAAGGGCGCCCCCAACCAGGAGACGGCCGGGGTTCCGTAGGTGACCGCATCCACCTCGCCCTGAGCGATCAGTGCATCGACTTCGCCTTCATCCACCAGCAGGGTCTGCGCGCAGCGGATCGCGTACTCGCTCATGCCTCGGCCCATGGGCCGGCGCAGGAGCTCCGCCCCCGAACTGTCGACGTAGTAGGGGAAATCCAGCCACTGCCCGTCGGCCGACATCAACGCGATACAGAAACTCTCGGCGTCGAGCAGTTCGCCCACCGCCTGGTGGATGCCGCGGTAGAACGCCTCGTTGCCGTCCTCGCCGTGGCTGAGCGCGGCGATCCGGTACAGCGTGGTCTGCAGGTGGGCGGCCCGTTCGCTCTCGCGCACCTGTTCCTGCAGTTTGGTGTTGGCGCAGGCCAGCTCGCGGGTCCGTTCCGCCACCCGGCGCTCCAGGGCTTCCTGCCCCTGCTTGCGCTCCACGGCGTTCAGCACGTGGCCGGCCACGAAGGCCAGCACGTGCTCGTCGGACTGCGTGTAGCTCTGCCCTTCTTCGTAGCTTTGCACGGCCAGGATGCCGAGCACCTGATCGTCCCGGCACATCGGCACCGCCATGAAATCCACCGAGGGCGTGCCGACCCCATGGCCTCGCTCCAGCCCCAGGGCGCGGGCGATCTCGTCGGATGGTCCCCGCATCGGCCGGGCCGCCTGGATCAACCGCAGGGTGATGGTGTCGCGCACCTGATCAACGGTGTATTCCTGATCGGGCCGATAGATCTGCCCATCCATCACATCCGAGAAATAGAGGAAGCGGATCGTCCCGCGTTCCGGGTCGTGCTGGGCGATGAAGAAGTTTTCCGCATACATCAGTTGGGCGATGCTGCGGTGCAGTCCTTCCATCAGGCTCTGCATGTCCAGCCCGGACGCCGCCATGTCGGCAATCGCGAACAGCGCCCGCTGCAGACGCTCGGAATGCTCGAGACGCTGCACCGACGCCTGCAGGCGCTGGATGGCTCCCGCCTCGGTCATTTCCGTCGGATCCAGCGGATCCGGTCGCTCATGACTCATGTGATCCCCAGTGGCGCTTCGCGATACGCCAATCCCCGACCGATTGTTCTTTGCAGTATACCGGCCGACGCCAGGCCGGTCGAAGGCGCACCACATCCTCCTAACGCCCTGTTAACGGCGGTCGCAGCCATAAATTTATAATCCAGGTCAAAATCCGTCCCCCATCCTACTGCGACGAACTCACGAGCATGCAAGCCATCCATGCGCGCGGATTTGCGGATGAGGTTTTGACCCGGTGCGTCCTGCGCGCCCTGATGCAAAGGCCGCATGTCGGGTCGTGCCCCCTCACACGTGACGCAGTTCCTCGCGCTGGCTTATCCGTACGTACAGCGCAAACGATTCACTGAATCGTCCGGCATGACCCATCAATAGCCCATCCCGCTGTCTTGCTCGCTCAACCACGTTAGCTGT
Source organism: Castellaniella hirudinis (assembly GCF_042651965.1). NCBI lineage: Bacteria > Pseudomonadati > Pseudomonadota > Betaproteobacteria > Burkholderiales > Alcaligenaceae > Castellaniella > Castellaniella hirudinis. The sequence goes on along the minus strand of NZ_JBHSDY010000012.1, from coordinate 70,673 downwards.
ATAAATCCACAGTACGAACAACGGAGCTGACCATGTACACGATCACCCTTCAAGACGCCCCCGCTGACCTGCCGGAACCGGCGCGAGCCGATGCCGAACATCGCTTCCGCAGAACGCTGGAACGAGCCTTAGGCGGCCCGGAGCAAGTGCTTGCGACCTACCGGGCCTGGACTGCGGCCGAAGACACAGCAGAAAATGAAATGACCGCCAGCGACATGACGCTGGCCAAGCGCTGGATCGCCGCCGCCGGCCGCGCCCGAAGCGATGCATTCCAAAACCTGGGCGAAACAGAAGCCTGGTTCGAGGTGCGGGTGGAGAAATAACACGATGCTGAAAGTCATCGCTCAGGACTTCATCCACCCAGACAGACTGCCCGACGTCGCTCCTCTATATCGCGAACTTGTCGAGAAAACCAAGCAGGAACCGCTCTGCATTTCGTACGATCTGTTTGTCGACCAGAAGGATCCCGGCCATTTTGTGTTCATCGAAGAATGGCCCGATCGGGCCGCTTTGGACGCCCACTGCGCGACCGAGCATTTCACCCGGCTCGTACCGCTTATCAATGCCCATCAGCGGAAAGCAGCAACGTTCATTCTGATGGAGACCTTCAAATGAGCGGGCCACCACAACCAGCCGGACGAGGCTACGACAGCGCCGACCGGGCAGACAATTGCACGCCCAGCGCAGCACATACACGGGCAATGGTATCGAAACGCGGATGTGAGCCCGGACGCAATGCTTTATAGAGCGCCTCACGCGTCAGGCCGCTGGCGCGAGCCACCTCGGTCATGCCGCGTGCACGGGCAATCACACCCAGCGCATGGGAGAACTCGTCAGGATCGTTTTCTTCCAGAACGACCGTCAGATAGTTGGCAATGTCCTCGTCCGTCTTGAGGATTTCGGCCATATCGAACTCTGGCAGTTCAGAAACCCAAGTTGCCGCGCTGGGCCTTATCCAGGCGTAATGAGCGCAAGCCTACGACCCATCATGCAAGACCGGATGTCACCCCGGGCCCGCCGCCCCTGCGACCTCTTGACTGAGCAGTTTGCCGGCCACCAACGTCTTGCACCGGTTCGCCACCTTGGCACACCCCGATCGGCCATGCCTGCACCCGCGAACAGGCCTGCCTGACGGTCAATTCTCCGGACTGGCCCACAACAGATTCGCACCGCCCCGACTGCAGGCTCGATGAGTTTGATCTTCGCCATGAGGGCTCCTCGAAACGCACCGGCCCATGGTGAACGAACCCAGGTATTGATAAACCTGCTGTATCTAGCTGTGGCGCAGTCCAGCGAAATGCTGTATTGACCCAGCGGAACCTGCGCAGATCAGGCGGCTAATCGGCGTGATGAACTCCTGCCGCAGGCCATAACTGCGCACCAGCGCGGCGTAGCTGCAACGGGTAAACATCAACCTCTTGTCTGACCATCAGTCAAATAGGGGGAAGAGCCCCAAGAGAAAATTCATGAAAAATCACGCCTGATGCAGTTCCTCGCGCAGGATGCGACGTAGCGTGTCTTCGGTCACCGGCGCAGCGTCTCCGGCCAATGCACGGCGCAGCGCATCATTGATGACGGTCTGGTAGCCGGTACCCGCCCGGCCGGCCAGAGCCTTCGCCGCCTCGACCACATCAGCATCCAAACGAATCGTGATACTCACCTTGGGCACCTTGGCGGCCCGGGCCTGGGCAAAATCCTGGGCTGTCCATTCCGGGTTATCAGGATCGGCCACGATGCCGGCATTGATCGCGGCATCCTCTTCCTCGGTCGGGGACACGTGCCCCGGTTTAAGCTTCGGCATAGTGGCGTTCCTCCCGCTTGTTCGCCCTGCGCAGACTGATGATGCGTCGGATGTTGCCGCGGTCCGTATACACCAACACATGCAGCCGCGGGCCGATGTAGCCGATGGCACGCATGCGCACTTCGCCATAAGCGTACCGGTCGTCCTGGCGGATCAACGCGTCATCCCACTCAAACGCCTTGGCATCCGCCAGAGAGACGCCGTGCTTGGCACGGTTCGCACTGTTCTTGGCAGGGTCGTAGATGATGTTCATATACTTTATCGTACGTACATCGTAAATACAACACTGCACCGTATGACTTCATTCAGCACAGTTGTGTCGGCTCGCACCTCGGCGCACCCAGTGGGGAAGCCGGGGCGGATTTCGAAACGCACCGGCCCATGGTGAACGAATCCAGGTATTGATAAACCTGCTGTATCTGGCTGTGGCGCAGTCCAGGGAAATGCGGCACTGGAGTCATGGCGAAAATTAAAAAGCCCGGCTTCCAAAGGAATACCGGGCTTTCGTGGACTTCAACGACTCAATGAATGATTCAATGAATCGTTCGGACCAGATCACATATTGTCGATCATCACCTGACCGAAGCCGGAGCACGACACTTGGGTCGCGCCTTCCAGCAGGCGGGCGAAGTCATAGGTGACCTTCTTCGACAGAATGGACTTTTCCATGCTGCTGATGATCAGGTCGGCGGCTTCGGTCCAGCCCATGTGGCGCAGCATCATCTCGGCGGACAGGATTTCCGAACCCGGGTTGACGTAGTCCTTGCCGGCGTACTTCGGCGCGGTGCCGTGGGTGGCTTCGAACATGGCCACGGAATCGGACAGGTTGGCGCCCGGGGCGATGCCGATCCCGCCGACCTGGGCGGCCAGGGCGTCGGAAACGTAGTCGCCGTTCAGGTTCAGCGTGGCGATGACGTCGTATTCAGCCGGGCGCAGCAGGATCTGCTGCAGGAAGGCGTCGGCGATGACGTCCTTGACCACGATGTCGCGACCCGTCTTGGGGTTCTTGAATTTGCACCACGGACCGCCGTCCACCAGTTGGGCGCCGAATTCCTTCTGGGCCAGGTTGTAGCCCCAGTCACGGAAGCCGCCTTCGGTGAACTTCATGATGTTGCCCTTGTGCACCAGGGTGACGCTCGGGCGGTCGTTGTCGATGGCGTACTGGATGGCCTTGCGGACCAGGCGTTCCGTGCCTTCGCGCGACACGGGCTTGACGCCGATGCCGGACGTGGCCGGGAAGCGGATCTTCTTGACGCCCAGCTTGTCCTGCAGGAACTCGATCAGTTGGCGGGCCTTGTCGGACTCGGCTTCGAATTCGATGCCGGCGTAGATGTCCTCGGAGTTTTCACGGAAGATGACCATGTCGGTCTTTTCCGGCTCACGCACGGGCGAAGGCACGCCCTTGAAGTAGCGCACCGGGCGCAGGCAGACGTACAGGTCCAGTTCCTGGCGCAGGGCCACGTTCAGGGAACGGATGCCGCCGCCGACGGGGGTGGTCAGCGGGCCCTTGATGGAAACGACGTACTCGCGCACGGCTTCCAGGGTTTCTTCGGGCAGCCAGACGTCCGGACCGTAGATCTTGGTGGATTTTTCACCGGCGTAGACTTCCATCCAGTGGATCTTGCGCTTGCCGTTGTAGGCCTTGGCCACGGCGGCGTCCACCACTTTCAGCATCACCGGGGTGATGTCCTGGCCCGTACCGTCGCCTTCGATGTAGGGAACGATGGGCTCGTCGGGGATGTTCAGGGAGAAATCGGCGTTGACCGTGATCTTCTGTCCGCCGGCCGGAACCTTGATGTGCTGATAAGACATGGGTGCTCCAGTGTTGCTGGGTTTGTTGTTCAGAAAAGAAAGAGGGGAATCAGTCTTATATAAGAGTTTAACGTAAAGTGGCCGCCGGCAGGCGGCCTTTCTGGCCTATTCTACCGGCCGGGGCGGCAAAAACACCCGGATCGACAGGTTAAAATACCCAATTCGGCCCGCTTTTACCGCTTCTCATGTTCAATCCCTCCAAGGAACAGGTTCGCGCATTCTTCACCGATGCCTGGCGCAAGCGCCGCGAGGGCGGTGTGCTGACGCCGCTGGAAACCATGGCCGCCGACCTGGTCGAGCGCCATCCCGAATACCACGAAGACCTGCAGGACCCCGACGCCGCCGAGCGCGACTACCCGGTCGAAGCCGGCCGCACCAACCCCTTTCTGCACCTGTCGATGCACCTGGCGATCCAGGAACAGTTGTCGATCGACCATCCGCCCGGCATCCGCGACGCCTGGAACGCCCTGTTGCGCAGCCGCGACGAGCACGAGGCCGCCCACGTCATCATGGAAGCGCTGGGTGAAGTCGTCTGGGAAGCCCAGCGGCTGGGCAAGCCGCTGGACAATGAACACTATCTGGACCTGATCCGGCGGCACGCCACGCACGATCGTTGAGGGGATGCGCAGCGGCATCCCCTCAAATCGTTATTTGCGCACCGCCAGCGACGAAGGCTGGGCCGACAGCCAGGCGGAGATGTTCTCGATGTCCGTCGCCGACAACTGCGTCGCCATGGCGCCCATGATGGCGTTCTTGCGCACGTTGGCCGAAGCCGGCGCACCCGCCTGTCCACGCTGGTAGGCGATCAGGGCATGTTCCAGATAGTCCTGATGCTGCCCGGCCAGGATCGGGTATTCAGGCATCATCGGCGTCTTGGCATCGGCGCCGTGGCACGAGGCGCAGGTGTACTTTTCAAAGGCGGCCTTGCCGGCCTGCAAGTCGGCCGCCTGTGCGCCGGTCGCCGTCAGCCCAAGACCCAGCAGGGCAATCCACAATGTACGCATGATGGTGTTCCCCCGGATCACTTGAGACTGGAATAGTAGGCCGCGACGTCGGCCATGTCCTGTTCGGACAGGGACCGCGCGATGGCGTCCATGGTCGGGAAGGAACGTGCGCCACTGGCGTATTCCTTCAGCGCCGCAACGATGTAGGGCGCGTTCTGACCGGCGATCATGGGGACGTGGTACAACTCGGGATAGGCTGCCTTGTAACCCGGAATGCCATGGCAGCCGATGCACATGGACACCTTCTGGGCGCCGGCCTGGACATCGCCCTGGACGGCCGGGGGATCGGCTGCCAGCGCAGGACCCGCCAGCAAACAGGACGCCGTCACCACGACGGCACCCAAACCACGGTCAAGCATTGCTCGCGACTTCATATGGCCTCTTGTCTCTATGATTCATATTGTGTCGGCATCGGCCAGCCTCCTGCCGGGCCGATGAGGCATGACGATTGTACGATAATTGTTTCGATACAGTCAGACATCGACATTTCAAACCCATAATATCCGGCTTCCGGACCCACGCGCTACGATTCTGCCGCCCATGACCCGCACGACCGCCCCCGCTCCCAGCAATCGTTTCGACGGCACCGACCGCTACGTCGCCACCGACGCACTGAAAACCGCCGTCAATGCCGCGCTGACCTTGCAGCGCCCCCTGCTGGTCAAGGGCGAGCCGGGCACCGGCAAGACCCTGCTGGCCGAAGAAGTCGCCCGCGCCCTGGGCCGGCCCCTGCTGCAATGGCACATCAAGTCCACGACAAAGGCGCAGCAGGGCCTGTATGAATACGACGCCGTTTCGCGTCTGCGCGATTCGCAGCTGGGCGAAGCTGCCGTGCACGACATCCGCAACTACATCGTGCAGGGCGTGCTGTGGCAAGCCTTCGAGTCGGAACAGCCCTGCGTGGTGCTGATCGATGAAATCGACAAGGCTGACATCGAATTCCCCAACGATCTGCTGCGCGAACTAGACCGGATGGAATTCCACGTCTACGAAACCCGGCAGACCGTCCAGGCGCGCCACAAGCCCCTGATCCTCATCACCTCGAACAATGAAAAAGACCTGCCCGACGCGTTCCTGCGGCGCTGCTTTTTTCATTACATCGAGTTCCCCGACCGCGAGACCCTGAGCGACATCGTCGCCGTCCACTTCCCGGACCTGCGCGCCGACGTCCTGAGCGCGGCGCTGGATGCGTTCTTCCGCCTGCGCGAGGTCCCAGGGCTGAAAAAACGCCCCTCGACTTCGGAGTTCCTGGACTGGCTGCACCTGCTGCTGGCCGAATCCGTGCCTCCCGACAGCCTGGCGCGCGGCGACGTGCCGCCGCTGGCCGGCGCCCTGCTGAAGAACGAACAGGACCTGAACCTGCTGCGAAGGCTGGCGGCCCTGACGCAGCGCGGCGGCCGCTAAGCGCCCGCGCATTGAAACGGACCGGCCGAAGCAACCCAGCCCCAGCGACCAGGCCACGCGACACCTTTCACGATCACCCACCACCGGATCGACTCATGAGCACTCCCGGTTTCAAGCAAGCCCCCCACCCCGTCACCCTCGAAGGCCATGGCGTGCGTCTGGTCCCGCTGTCCGCCGAACACACCGCCGGCCTGCGCGCCGCGGCCGCCGACGGCGAGCTCTGGAACCTGCGCGTCACCTCGGTGCCCGAACCCGGGCAGACCGAAGCCTACGTCACCCAGGCCCGGAAAGGCCGAGACGACGGCCACATGCTACCCTTCGCCGTGCTCGACGCCGCCAGCGGCGCCGTCCTGGGCTCCACGCGCTACCACGACATCATGCCGGCGGTCGCCCGGCTGGAGATCGGCTACACCTGGTACGCCCGTTCGCACCAGCGCTCCCACGTCAACACGACGTGCAAACTGCTGCTGCTCGAACATGCCTTCGACGTGCTGGGCGCAGCCGTCGTGGGCTGGCGCACCGACAACTACAACCACGCCTCGCAACGCGCCATCGAGCGCCTGGGCGCGCACCGCGACGGCGTGATCCGCCACCACGCCCTGCGCCGCGACGGCACCGTGCGCGACACGGTCATGTACAGCCTGCTGGCGGGCGAATGGCCCGAGGTCCGCGCCCACCTGCTCTATCAACTGCACCGCCCCCGCGCCTGAACCCGCATCCCCCGCCCTGGCCATGCTGACCGATTTCTTCACCCAGTTGCGCGCCGCCGGTATCCCGGTCTCCATCCGGGAATACCTGAGCCTGCTGGAACTGCTGTGCAGCCCCGCCGCGCCGACCAGCACCGAGGACTTCTACCATCTGGCCCGCCTGGCGCTGGTCAAGGACGAGACCCGCTACGACCGCTACGACCGGGTCTTCGCCGCCTTCATCGGCCAGCTCCAGGCGCGCGCGGGCGGCCCGGACGTCCCGCCGGACTGGCTCGTCCAGACCTTCCGCAAGCAGCTCAGCGACGCCGAAAAAGCCGCACTGGAAAAGCACGGCTGGGACCGCTTGATGGAGATGTTCCGCGAGCGCCTGGCCGAACAGAAGGATCGCCACGCGGGCGGCAGCAAGTGGATCGGCACCGGGGGTTCCTCGCCCTTCGGCCACGGCGGTTATCACCCCGAAGGCATCCGCATCGGCGGCCCCTCGGCCGGCAACCGCACCGCCATCAAGGTCTGGGAACGGCGCGACTACCGCGACTACGACGACCAGCAGACCCTGGGCACGCGCAATTTCAAGATGGCGCTGCGACGTCTGCGGCGCTTTGCCCGCCAGGGCGCGGCGATGGAACTGGACATGCCCGGCACCATCCGCGGCACCGCCGAACAGGCCGGCATGCTGGACCTGCACTGGGTGCCCGAACGCCACAACGCGGTCAAGGTCCTGATGCTGCTGGACGTGGGCGGCAGCATGGACGACCACATCGCCCGCATCGAATCCCTGTTTTCCGCCGCGCGCAGCGAGTTCCGGCACCTGGAGGTCTATTACTTCCACAACTGTCCCTACGAGTCCGTCTGGCGCCACAACAGCCGCCGCCACGGCGAACGCATCGAGACCTGGGACCTGCTGCGCAGCTACGGCGAGGACTGGCGCCTGATCCTGGTGGGCGACGCCTCGATGAGTCCCTACGAGCTGCTGTACCCCGGCGGATCGGTCGAGCACCACAACGAGGAAACCGGCGCCGCCTGGCTGCAACGCATCCTGGGCCACTGGCCGCGCGCGGTCTGGCTGAACCCGGAACCGTCCGGCTCCTGGCCCTACCGCCAGTCCATCGCCATCGTGCGCGAACTGATGCACGAGCGCATGTTCGGCATGACGATGGACGGCCTGGAACAGGCGATGCGGCTGCTGTCGAAGTAAGGCCGTCGCGGCGGAATCAGGAACACCGCCTCACACGCGCCCTTCTCCGGCCAGTTCGGCCCGGTACGCGAACGTCACGAAGATGGCGTGCGCGAGCGCCATCGAACTGACCAGAGAGCGGAACCCGAAGACGGGCTGCTCCCGGATCAGCAGCAGGTAGTCGGCCAACTGTGCGTACGGCCCCATCTGGCTATCCGTCACGGCGACGATCGCCGCGCCCCGTTCCGCCGCAAACCGCGCGATGTCCAGCGTTTCCTCGGCATAGGGCTCGTAGCTGAACAGAATGAGGACGTCCTCTTTCTGCATGCACCGGATCTGGCTGCGATACATCCCGCCGGTGTTCGTCACCTGCACCGCGTTGGAACGGACGTGCTGCAGGGCATAGGTCAGATAGGAGGCGACCGGATAGGTGCGCCGCATTCCGGCGATCCAGATCTTTTCCGACGCCACCAACCGCGCCACCACCGCCTCGATCTCTTTGAGGTTGGGCTCCGAACCCAGCGCGAGCAGTTCTTCGGCGGACCGCTGGGTCGACTGGCGGATGATCTCGCCGCAGCCGAAGGCCCCCTGGCGCGTGTTCAGGACCTCGCGGATCCGGTCCTGGTACGGCGTCTCGAGCGCGACCTTGCGGCTGAGCCGCGCCTTGAAGATCGCCTGCATGTCCGAAAAGCCATCGAAGCCGAAGCGGTGGGCGAAACGGATCACCGCCGAAGGCTGGACGTCGCAGCGTTCGGCGATGTCCTTGATCTTGCACAGTCCGAGCGACTCGTGATTCTTCTCGATGAAGACGGCGATCTTCGCCAACTGCCGGCTCAGGTTCGAATAATCGCGGGAGATCGTTTCCAGCAAGGCCTCGACATCGCCGCGTGGAGCGGAATCCGGCCCGGACATCGAAGTGTACGCATCGTCGCTTGCCATGGCTGCCCTATGTGTTGAGTTGAACGATTCTGGCGCAACGGCCCGGACGGACAGAATCGACGCCGCCTGCCACGCCGGGAGGCAGCCCGATTGTACGCCCCGAATAGAACATAAATTCTAAGTGATTACACTAATAGAATTTAATTTCCATTCCTTCTAAAGTCCCACCTGCCCCAGGAGGATCGACACACGCCAGTCCCGGGGCTCGACGCGCAACACTTGCATCCTGGACCCGGATTGATGACTTACAGCTTTGATTTCGCAAGTCTCCTGCCGCACTGGCATGCCTTTCTAGACGGGCTCTGGCTGACGACGCAACTCTCGATTGCCACGACGGTGCTGGGCTTCGTCTTCGGCACCCTGGTGGCCATCGGCCTGGACAGCAAGAGCTGGGTCACGATCCCGTGCCGCATCTACGTCGAGCTGATCCGGAACACGCCCCTGCTGGTGCAGCTCTTTGTCGTGTTCTTCGTCTTTCCCAGCCTGGGATGGAAGATCTCCGCCCTGACGGCCGCCGTGATCGCCCTGGGCATGAATCTCACCGCCTACGCCAGTGAAGTCATCCGCGCCGGCATCCAGTCCGTGCATGTCGGCCAGATCGAAGCCGCAGAGTGCCTGGGTCTGAACAAGGCCCAGGTCTACTGGCACGTCATCCTGACGCCCGCGATCGAAAAGGTCTACCCGGCCCTGTGCGGCCAGTTCGTGCTCCTGATGCTGGCGTCCTCGCTGACCTCCCAGATCTCGGTCGACGAACTGACCGGCATCGCCGGGCAGATCCAGTCCGAAACGTTCCGCTCGTTCGAAACCTACACCGTCATCGCGCTGTTCTACCTGATCCTGGCGTTCTGCATGCGCTTCGGCCTCTGGCTGCTGGGCCTGGTCCTCTTCACCCGCCGTCGCCGGCTGGGCACCTCGATCTAAGGCGGCCACGATGAACGCGTTCACACAAACCCACCTCGACATCATCCTCCAGGGCGCCGGCTGGACGGTGATGCTGTCCCTCATCGCACTGATCGGCGGCGGCGCCCTGGGCCTGGCGATCGCGCTCAGCACCCTTTCCCGGAGCCGTCTCCTGCGCCTGCTCGCAGGCAGCTACATCCAGTTGATCCAGGGCACGCCGCTGCTGGTCATCATGTTCCTGTCGTTCTTCGGGCTGTCGATCCTCGGCTGGAACCTGCCGGGGATCGTCGCCGCATCGATCTCGCTGTCGCTCTATGCGGGCGCCCACCTGGGCGAGATCTGGGGCAGTTGCCTGCGCTCCGTGCCGAAGAACCAGTGGGAAGCGGCCGAATGCCTGGCGCTGAGCCGGTCCGTGCGCATGCTGCGGGTGATCCTGCCCCAGGCCTTGCGGATCGCCACGCCGCCCACGGTCGGCTTCACCGTGCAGTTGATCAAGAACTCGTCGCTGGCCTCCGTCATCGGCTTCGTCGAACTGGTGCGTGCGGGCCAACTGGTCAACAACACAATTTTCGAGCCCGGGATCGTCTATTTCCTGGTCGCCGGACTCTATTTTCTGATGTGCTACCCGCTTTCCGCCTTCAGCAGAAAGCTAGAAAGGAAACTACATGTCGGCCGTCGTTGAACTGCAGGACGTACACAAGAGATTCGGCGCCAATACCGTCCTGAACGGCGTTTCGTTCTCCGTCGAGAAGGGACAAGTCGTCGCCATCATCGGCCAGAGCGGCTCTGGGAAAAGCACGGCCCTGCGCTGCATCGACCGCCTGGAAACCATCGACCAGGGCCGGATCACGGCATGCGGCCACGTGGTCAGCGACCCCCACGTCGACCTGCTCACGCTGCGCAAGGACATCGGCATCGTATTCCAGGGCTACAACCTGTTCCCCCACCTGACGGTCCAGCGCAACATCACCCTGGCGCTGACCTCGGTCAAGAAGATGGGACGGGCGCAGGCCAACGAGGTCGCTGCAGAAGTCCTCGACCAGGTAGGTCTGCGGGAAAAGACGCATTCATACCCCGAAGAGCTTTCGGGCGGACAGCAGCAGCGCGTCGCCATCGCACGCTCGCTGGCGATGCACCCCAGCCTGATGCTGTTCGACGAAGTGACTTCCGCGCTGGATCCGCAACTGACGGGCGAAGTCCTGAAGGTGATGGAAGGCCTCGCAAAGAAAGGCATGACCATGATCATGGTGACGCACGAGATGGCGTTCGCGCAGAAGATCGCAGACATCATCATCTATATGCACCAGGGCAAGGTATGGGAAATCGGCGGGCGAACGCTTCTGCAATCGCCTCAAACAAAAGAGCTGCAAGCCTTCATCAGCAATGGGCTCTGAATTCTTCTGGAGAGTAGGCATGAATCTGAAAAAAATCGCGGGCATGGTGTTCGTCGCCGCCAGTTGCGCCATGGCGCTGCAGCCGGCGGTCGCCGACACGCTGGACGACGTGAAGGCCGCGGGCAAGCTGCGCGTGGCGATCGACCTCGGCCTGCCCCCATTCGGCTTGCTGGATCAGAACCAGCAACCCGCGGGCTCGGACATCGAAGCGGCCAAACTGCTCGCCCAGGACCTGGGCGTCGAACTCGAGGTGGTCCGCACCACGACGCCCAACCGGATCCCGTTCCTGCTGACCAACAAGGCTGACGTCATCATCTCCACCTTGTCGATCACCGAAGAACGCATGAAGGTCATCGACTTCTCCAAGCCCTACTCGGTCCTCGCGCAGGCGGTGGCGGCTCCCCAGGACGCGAAGATCAAGGACTACGCCGACCTCAAGGACCAGAAGGTCGCCAGCGTGCGCGGCTCCCAGGGTGATGCGATCCTCTCGGCCAACACCAAGGACGCGAAGATCATGAAATTCGACGACGACGCGACGGCCGTCACGGCCGTCCTGAGCGGGCAGGCAGATATTCTCGCCAACTCGACCGCGGTGATCCAGACCCTCAAGGACAAGGCGCCGGACCGCCATTTCGAGATCAAGTTCCTGATGAAGAACTATGCGCTGGGCGTCGGCCTGCGCAAGGGCAACCCCGAGTTCAAGGCCTTCCTGGACGACTGGGCCCAGAAGAATTTCCAGAACGGGAAGCTCAACGCGATCTACAAGAGCCACCTGAACGTCGACCTGCCGGCGGACCTGATGGACATGGCGCCCGCCAAGTAATTTCTACAGGCCGGCGGCACGCCGGCCGTCGTATTTTCCGGAAGTTCAGATGACTATTTTCAGTATCGAGGAAGGCAGGAAGTTCGACCTGATCTGCCTGGGCAGGCTGGCCGTTGATCTCTATGCCCAGCAGATCGGCGCCAGACTGGAAGACGTGGCCAGTTTCTCCAAGTACCTCGGCGGCAGTTCCGCCAACATCGCCTTTGGCGGTGCACGGCTGGGGCTGAAAACCGCCATGCTGTCTCGCGTAGGAGACGAGCAGATGGGACGTTTCCTGGTGGAAACGCTGGCAAACGAAGGGTGCGACACCTCAATGATCCAGGTCGACCGGGAGCGCCTGACCGGCCTGGTGCTGCTGGGCATCAAGGATCGCGAAACCTTCCCCTTGCTGTTCTATCGGGAAAACTGCGCCGACATGGCCATCGACCCCGAGCTGATTTCGGAATCCGCCATCGCCGACAGCCGCGCCCTGCTGATCACCGGCACACACCTGTCCCAGCCGCAAGTGCGCGAGGCTTCCACGCGCGCCTTGGCCTACGCGCGGCGGCATCGTGTCTTCAAGGTCCTGGACATCGACTACCGGCCCGTGCTGTGGGGACTGACCCGACGCGGCGAAGGCGAAAACCGCTATGTGCCCGACCAGGGCGTGTCTCGCAGCCTCCAGGAGATCATCCCCGAATTCGATCTGCTGATCGGCACCGAGGAGGAATTCCTCATTGCAGGCGGCGTCGCGCACGACCTGATCGGGTCGCTCAAGGCCCTGCGCAAGATCACTCACGCGCATTTCGTGGTGAAACTGGGCGCCGACGGCTGCTGCCTGATTTCCGATGAGATCCCCGCGCGGATCGAAGACGCCACGCGCTATCGTGGTGAAAAGATCAAGGTCCTGAACGTGCTGGGTGCAGGCGACGCCTTCGCCTCAGGCCTGCTGACGGGCATTCTGCGCGGACAGGATTTCGCCGACGCCGCCCGGATCGCCAATGCCTGCGGCGCGATCGTGGTCAGCCGCCATGCCTGCGCCCCCGCCATGCCGACCCAGACCGAGCTGGCATACTGGCTCGCCCGCGACGGCAAGGACATCGACTACGATTATCTGGACCATCTCCACCGGACCACCGCCCAGCGCAAGCGCTGGGACGAATTGAACGTGCTGGCGTTTGACCACCGGCAGCAATTCATGGACCTCGCGCAGGCCCATGGCGCAGGCCTGGCCGAAGTGCAGCGCCTGAAGCAAATGCTGGTCACCGCCGTGGAGCACGCCGAGGAAAAATACCAGTTGCAGGGGCGCGTCGGCGTCCTGCTGGACGGGGGCGAGCAAGGCGGCGACACGCTGTGCGCCATCACCGGCCGGGGCTGGTGGCTGGGCCGGCCCGTCGAAAAACAAATGTCCCGTCCGCTCAAATTCGACCATGCGACCTCTGTGGCCTCCCTGCTGGCGGACTGGCCGCTGGAGCAGACCGTCAAGTGCCTGGTCAGCTACCACCCCGGCGATGCCGCCCCCCTGCTTGAAGCCCAGGAAGAAAGACTGCAGGAACTCTGGGAGGCGACACGCCGGAGCGGGCACGAACTGCTGCTGGAAATCATCCCCCCTGCGGACCGGATCACGGCGGAAACCCACGACGACGTCGTGCTGGACAGCCTCGCGCGGATTTATTCTCTGGGGATCAAGCCCGACTGGTGGAAGCTCACCCCCATGGCCGCATCGGCATGGTCGAAGGTCGATGCCTTGATCCAGTCCCAGGACCCGTACTGCCGCGGCGTCGTGCTGCTGGGCCTGAACCAGCCTCTGGAACACCTCGCGACCTCATTCAGGCACGCCGCACACCCCATCGTCAAAGGTTTCATGGTGGGGCGCTCCATCTGGCAGTCGCCCGGCGCCGACTGGCTGGACAAGCGGATCGACGACCAGGGCTTCATCGAAGCCGCCAGTGCGAACTTCGCGCGCTTGATCGAAGCCTGGCACAACCGACGCTCAACCAAGGAAAACTGAGATGAAGTCACTCCTGCACAAAGCGACCCGGACCGGAAAGGACATCGTCGCGATCACCCCGGAAGAGGCCGGCTGGAAATACGTCGGCTTCCAGGCGCAACGGCTGTCGCCCGGCGAATCAACCCTGGCCGACGCGGGCGCCGGGGAGCTCTGCATCGTCGTGCTGACCGGCACCGTCGACATTCAGGTCGGCGCCGAACACTTCACGGGCCTGGGGCGGCGCGCTTCGGTCTTCGAGGAAATCCCGCCTGCGGCGGTCTATGTCACCACCGGGGCAAGCGCCCGGATCACGGCCGCCACCTCCGCGGAGGTCGCCTTCTGCCGCTCCACCCGCGGCAACCCTGCGAAGAAGACCCAGTGCCTGGACCCGGCGGCCATGCGGCGCAGCGTGCGGGGCGAAGGCTCGAACCAACGCTTCGTGTGCGATATCCTGCCTCAGGACGACCCCAGGGCCGAAAGCCTGCTGGTGGTCGAGGTGGTCACCCCTGCGGGCCATTCCTCGAGCTATCCGCCCCACAAACATGACACCGACAACGTTCCCCACGAAACCCGGCTGGAAGAAACCTACTATCACCGGATCAATCCGTCCCAGGGTTTCGCCTTCCAAAGAGTCTATACGGATGACCGGTCCCTGGACGAAACCATGTCGATCGAGAACCACGATCTGGTCGCCGTCCCGCGCGGATATCATCCCTGCGTGGCGCCCCATGGGTACGACCTGTATTACCTGAACGTAATGGCGGGTTCCGAGCGTCACTGGGTCTTCAAGAACGATCCCGCCCATGAATGGATGATCGCGCCTGCCAAGGTCTGATCCCTGGCGGTCACACAATGGGGCGGCTCGATGCCGCCCCATTCGTTGAAGCCCTCGCCGAAGACTCAATCCACCGTCTTCAGCACCTCGGCCAAGGTGCCGAAAATCTGCCCGATCTGGGCCTCGTCGATGATGAGCGGCGGCGAAATCGCGATGATGTCGCCGGTATAGCGAACCAGCACGCCTTGATCGAAGCACTTGCCGAACACCTCGGCCGCCCGGGCGCCGGGCGCGCCCGGACGGGGGGCCAGCTCGATGCCGGCCACCAGCCCCAGATTGCGCACGTCGATGACGTGAGGGCTGCCCTTGAGCGCATGCGCGGCATTTTCGAAGGCGGGCGACAGTGACTTCGCCCGATCGAACAGGCCCTCGTCACGATAAATGCCCAGGGTGGCGCGGATGGCCGCCGTCGCCAGCGGGTGGGCGGAATAGGTATAGCCGTGGAAGAACTCGATGCCGGCGGCGCTGGCCTCGATGATGGTGTCGTGCACGCTGCGGCGCACGGCGACCGCGCCGGCCGGCACCGCCGCGTTGCTGATCCCCTTGGCCAGGGTCATCAGGTCAGGCGTCACGCCGAAGAATTCGCTGCCGGTGGCTGCGCCCAGGCGGCCGAAACCGGTGATGACTTCGTCGAAGATCAGCAGAATGCCGTGCTTTTCAGTGATGGCCCGCAGCCGTTCCAGGTAGCCCTTGGGCGGCAGCAGCACACCGGTGGAGCCGGCCAGCGGCTCGACGATGACCGCCGCGATCGTCGAGGCGTCGTGCAGCGCGATGATGCGTTCGAGCGCATCCGCATAGGCTTCGCCGCCCCAGGCCGGCTGGCCCCGCGAAAAGGCATTGTGCTCCAGATCGTGCGTGTGCGGCAGGTGGTCCACCCCCGGCAGCAGCACCCCGGAAAACGCCTTGCGGTTGGGCGAGATGCCGCCCACCGAGATGCCGCCGAAACCGACGCCGTGATAGCCGCGCTCGCGGCCGATCAGGCGGGTCCGCTGGCCCTCGCCGCGCGCCCGGTGATAGGCCAGCGCGATCTTGAGCGCCGTATCGACCGATTCGGAACCCGAGTTGGTGAAGAACACCCGGTCCAGGCCGGCGGGCATCAGGGCGGCCACGTCGGAGGCCGCCCGGAAAGAGTCTTCGTGGCCGATCTGGAAGCTGGGCGCGTAGTCCAGATGCGCGGCCTGCCGGCTGATCGCGTCGATGATGGGCTGGCGGCCGTGCCCGGCGTTGACGCACCAGAGCCCGGAGGTGCCGTCCAGCACCTGATGGCCGTCCGCCGCGGTGTAGTGCATGCCCTGGGCGGCGGCAAGCATGCGGGGATGCGCCTTGAATTGCCGGTTTGCGGTAAAGGGCATCCACAGATTGGACATATCAGGGGAACGTACGGCGTCGCTTGGCATGGCAGCCTCTCAATCCAGGGTTCAGGGGGGCAGAGTGAATGGGTTCATTCTGGTCCGGCCCCCGCACGAAGGCCATAGACGGTGACAGAACAGTCGGATAACTGTATTGTTCAGATTAAGATCACTGTATTGAAAGCATGAGGATTGAACGCTTCACCATGATCCTGTTCGAGCCGGACCGCCGTCGCAATGCCGCCCCGACCCTGGTGGACCAGACCGTCACCGCCCTGGAACACGCCATCCAGGCGCACCTGCTCCGTCCGGGGATGATCCTGCCCTCGGTGCGGAAGTTCGCTCGCGACCACGGACTGAGCACGTTCACCGTCATGGCGGCCTACAACCGCCTGGTCGCCCGGGGCCTGCTGCAGTCACGCCCTGGCGCCCATTTCCGCGTCAGCCGCCAGAAACAGGCCGCGCCCGCAACGGTGCCCGAATGGGTGGCGCCGCGCATCGGCGCCTCCTGGCTGCTGGCCGACGTGTTCGCCGACCATTCGATCTCGATCAAGGCAGGCTGCGGCTGGCTGCCCCCGGACTGGCACGACCAGGCCGGCCTGCCGCATGCCATGCGCCAGCTCAGCCGCGTCCCGATCAGCCAGATCTCGTCCTACGGCCATCCGCTCGGCTACCACCCCTTGCGCGAACACATCGCGCACAGCCTGCTGGAACACGGACTCGAAGCGGCGCCCGACCAGGTGCTGCTGACCCATGGCGCCACGCAGGCGCTGGACATCGTCGTGCGCACCTTGCTGCGCCCCGGGGACCACGTGGCGGTCGAATCGCCTTGCTACGCCAACCTGCTGCAAATCCTGGCCCTGAACCGCATCACGGTGCACGCGGTCCCCAGGACGGCGGAAGGCATCCACGAAGCCACGCTCCAGGCGCTGGCGCGGCAGCATCCGATCCGCGCCCTGTTCGTCACCTCGGTGCTGCAGAATCCGACCGGCGCCAGCTTCACGATGGCCGGGGCGTTCCGCCTGCTGCAACTGGCCGAACGCCATGACTTCCTGGTCGTGGACGACGACACCTCCCGCGACCTCCTGCCCGAACCCGCCCCCATGCTCGCCGCGCTGGCAGGCGCCAGCCGGGTGATCTACGTGTCCGGCTTTTCCAAGAGCGTGATGCCCTCCACCCGCGTGGGCTATCTGACCTGCGCCAAGCCGCTGGTGGATGAATGCGCGCGCACCAAGATGTCGCTGGGCCTGACCTCGACCGAAGTCATGGAACGCGCCGTCTACCACGTCCTGCGGGACGGCCGCCACAGCACCTACCTGCGCGGCATCCGCGAGCGCCTGCGCCAGGCGCACGACCAGGTCACCGCCGCCATGCACGCGCACGGCTTCGAAGTCTGGGGGGAGCCGGGCGCCGGGCTGTTCCTGTGGGCCAGACCGCCGGCGCCGCGCCCCACCGGGGACGAACTGATCCGGCTGACCGAGCAGGCGCTGAAGGCCGGCATCTGGCTCGCCCCGGGCAACTACTTCGACCCGGAGGGCCGGGATGAAGGCTGGATGCGCTTCAATGTGGCGTACTCCGGAGACCCGCGCCTGTGGCGGTTTTTTCATCGCTGGGCCGCCCCGAGATGAAAAACGCCCCCTTGGGGGATGAGTCCGGACGTAGGGCAGTCCCCTGCGGACTGGCCTACGCCTGACGAATCCGAGTGGCATGCAGGCCACGAGGTGGACAGCAAGCCGAAGGCGCAGCGTGGGGGTCATTTTCCTCAGGAAGTGCTGGGCGGACTCAAGGCGGGATCGGCGTCGAAGCCGCCGGCAAACGCCTCCAGCAAATAATCCAGCAGGACCCGCACGTTGCGGGGCGTCCGGTGTGTATACGGACGCAGCGCGAAAATGGTCCGTCCGAAGGTGCCGATCGGACGCCACTGGGGCAGGATTTCAACGAGTTCGCCCTTGCGGACCGCGTGCTGCGCGGAAAAATCCGGCAACAGCGCGATGCCCAGCCCCGCGCAGGCCATGTCGCGCAGCACCTCGCTGTTATTGGCCACGAAACGCGGCTGCACGGGGACCGTCGCCTGCCTGTCCGTCCGCCGGGACTCCACACGCTCGAACACCCAGTGGGCCGACCCCTGTTGGCGCGGATAGTGCAGGTGCCAGTGATCCACGAGTTGCGCAGGCTCCCGGGGCATGCCCTGCGCCGCCAGGTAGGCGGGGCTGGCGACCAGCAGGGTACGGGTGCGGCACAAGACCCGGGCCACATCGGTGTCGGGCGGTGACTCGACGTGGCGCAAGGCCAGGTCGAAGCCCTCTGAGATCAAGGACACCAGGCTGTCCCGCATATCCAGTTCCACCCGGATCTTCGGGTAGCGCCGCAGAAATTCCGGCAGGCGGGCGACCAGTTGCTGGCGCGCGAAGGCCACGGGCGCCGTAATGCGCAGCAGTCCGGCAGGCACGTCGGACAGGTCCCGCACCTCCGCAAAGCTGTGCGCGATGCGTGCGTAGGCGTCGCGCGTGTCCTCGACCAGGCGCTGCCCGGCGTCCGTCAGGCGCACCGAGCGCGTCGTGCGCAGGATCAGGGGCACCCCCGCCGCCCGCTCCAGTTCAGCCATCCGCTGGCTCATGGCCGCCTTGCTGACGTCCAGCCGCCGGGCGGCCGAGGTGAAACTGCCCTGCTGCGCCAGCACGATCAGCCAGTGGATATGCGGCCAGAGCCTGTCAATGTTCTTGGAATCCATAAACCTATTGTTCACTAAAACAAACAATGATTCCAGTCTTCGTGTCTATGCAGTCGCCCGGGCCGTTCTTACACTGGCTCCATCGTGCTCCATGCGCAACGACCAACCCCCTCGGGAGACCACCATGCAAGCCTACACAGACACCGCCGACGTCGGCCATTTCATCAACGGGCAACGCACCCTGGGCCAGGGCGACCGCACCCAGGCCATCTACAACCCGGCCACCGGGCAGGCCGCGCGCCAGTTGCGTCTGGCCGGCCCTGAAGACGTCGAAGCCGTCGTCGCCGCCGCCGCTGCCGCCTTTCCCGCCTGGGCCAACACCCCGGCGCCGCGCCGCGCCCGGGTCATGTTCAAATTCCTGGCGTTGATGAACGCCCACCTGGACGAACTGGCGGCCATCATCACGGCCGAACACGGCAAGGTCTTCAGCGATGCGCAGGGCGAACTGGCCCGGGGCATCGACATCATCGAATTCGCCTGCGGCATTCCGCAGTTGCTGAAGGGCGACTACACCGAGCAAGTCGCGACCGGCCTGGACAACTGGACCATGCGCCAGCCTCTGGGCGTCGTCGCCGGGATCACGCCCTTCAACTTCCCGGCCATGGTGCCGTGCTGGATGTTCCCGCTGGCGATCGCCTCGGGGAACTGCTTCATCCTCAAGCCCAGCGAGCGCGATCCCTCCGTGTCCCTGCGCATCGCCGAGCTGCTGCGCGAGGCCGGTCTGCCCGACGGCGTGTTCAACGTCCTGCAAGGCGACAAGCAGGCGGTGGACGCCTTGCTGACCCACCCCGACGTCCAGGCCGTCAGCTTCGTCGGCTCCACGCCCATCGCCCGTTCGATCTACGAGCGCGGCGCGCAGCACGGCAAGCGGGTCCAGGCCCTGGGCGGCGCCAAGAATCACATGGTCGTCATGCCCGACGCGGACCTGAATCAGGCCGTCGACGCCCTGATCGGCTCGGCCTACGGCGCCGCCGGCGAACGCTGCATGGCCGTGTCGGTGGCCGTGCTGGTGGGCGACGCCGCCGACCGCATCGTGCCCATCCTGGCGGAACGCGCCCGCACGCTCAAGGTCTCCCACGGCATGGATCCCCAGGCCGAAATGGGTCCGGTCATCACCCAGGAGGCCCTGGAGCGCATCCGCGGCTACCTGGACATCGGCCTCGCCGAAGGCGCCCAACTGGTGCACGACGGCCGCGATCTGTGCGTCCCCGGCCACGAGGACGGCTTCTTCATCGGCGGCAGCCTGTTCGACCACGTCACGCCCGACATGCGCATCTACCAGGAAGAAATCTTCGGCCCGGTCCTGGCCTGCGTCCGCGCGCCGGACATCGATGCCGCCATCCGCATCATCAACGAGCACAGCTTCGGCAACGGCGTCGCCTGCTTCACGCGCGACGGCCACGCGGCGCGCGAATTCGCGCGGCGCATCCAGGTCGGCATGGTAGGCATCAACGTGCCCATCCCCGTGCCCATGGCCTGGCACGGCTTCGGCGGCTGGAAGAACAGCCTGTTCGGCGACATGCACGTCTACGGCGAAGAAGGCGTGCGCTTCTACACGCGCCAGAAGTCCGTCATGCAGCGCTGGCCGGACAGCGAGGCCAAGGGCGCGGAATTCGCGTTTCCGACGCATTGATGCAACGGAGAGCGTTCAGCGCCTTGCAAGGCGCTCCGATTCGCCAGGCATGAAACATCTTCAACCGTAGCATCTCCCCACGTCGCGCCTTGCAAGGCGCTCCGATTCGCCAGGCATGAAATGATCCGCAGGGATCATTTCATGTCCTGTCTCATCCCATGCGCCTGTCCAGCGCGCTCCTGAGCAGCGCCGCCGAACGGAACACCCCGTGGGCGAACTTGCCGTACGGCATGGTCAGGAAGAAGGCCATCACGGCCCCCAGGTGCAGGGCCAGCCACAGGCCCATCGCACCGGTATCCCGCCAGACAAGCAAGGCCAGGCCGGTGGCGCTCACCAGCATCAGCAGCGCGATGAAGCCCCGGTCCATGGGCTGCTGGGCCGACACGGCGTGGTCGGGATGGCGGCGGAGATTCAGCCACAGCAGGCCCGCCGGCCCGATCAGCAGACCGATCCCGCCCACGATGCCGAACAGCACCGGCACGCTGACGACGGGATACGGCGCAGGGTAGTCCAGCAGATAGTGGTACAGCGTCGCCACCGAGGTGGCGATGAAACAGCACACGAAGCCGTAGAACGTCAGGTGATGGAACGCCCGGCGCCTGTGGGTGTAGCGGTCATCCTCGTCGTTGCAGCCCTCGCCATGGCCGCCATCCAGGTATTTCAGCGTCAGGGCCTGGCCCGCCGCATCGAGGCCGGCCGCGCCCAGGACGGCCCCCGGCGCCGCCGCGGGCGACAGCATGCGCCAGAACGCGGCGACCCCCAGGCCCAGGGCCACGATCGCGTACAGGAACACCGCGCCGAACATCAGCACCAGCAGGTTATGCGGGAAGATGGCGTAAAAATTCCCGGCCAGCGGCACGTGCAGCCAGGCGCCCTGGTTGAGGATCAGGACGAGGACCAGAAACAGCGCCAGGCCGCCGGCGGTCGCCAGGGCCATCGTCAATCCGGCGCGCCGGTACAGCCGGCCCAGCGCCGGCGGCCAGGCGAACTCGGCGTACGTCAGGGGCCGCACCGCCGCCAGCGCGCGCGGCACATTGACGGCGAACTCATGGGGCTCGGCGTACTGGCAGGCATGCAGGCAGGCGCCGCAGTTGTGGCAGACGTTGGCCAGGTAGTGGATGTCGGCCTTGTTGAATTCCAGCAGGCGCGTCATGGCCGGGAACACGGCGCAAAACCCTTCGCAATAGCGGCAGGCGTTGCAGATGGTCATGACGCGGTCGACTTCGGTTTCTTCGGGCGACAGCATCAGGGTGGATACCGCGTCCCGGGTCAGGGCTTGCAGGGTCTGCATGGAAATTCCTCGGTGCTATGCGACAAGCGCGGTGGCGGGCCGCTGCAGGGCGGCTGCGGCAGCCTGGGCCCCGGCGATACGGCCGAAGGCCGTGCCGATGCTCATGCCCACCCCGGCGGTATAGCCTTGCCCCAGGACGTTGCCGGCCATGACTTCGCCGGCCGCGAACAGGTTGTCGCTGGGCTGTCCGCCGAAATGCACGGCGGCGCGCGCGTCGACCCGCACGCCCAGGTAGGTAAAGGTGATGCCGGGACGCAGGGCATAGGCGTAGTAAGGCGGCGTGTCCAGGGGACGCGCCCAGTGGGTCTTGGGCGGTTCGAGCCCCTCGGTATGGCAGTCGTCCAGGACTTCGTGGTCAAAATGCCCGGCGCGGCAGGCCGCGTTGTAGTCGGCCACGGTCCGCACGAAGACGGCCTCGTCCAGGCCCAGGCGCCGGGCCAGCGCATCCAGGGTATCGGCCTGCTCGCCCTTGAACACCGGCGGCATGAAGCGGCCCACCGCCTTGGCGTCGATGATGGAATAGCCGATCTGGCCGGGCTGCCGGGCCACCAGCCGCCCCCAGATGGCATAACGCTTGGGCCAGAAATCCTCGCCTTCGTCGTAGAAGCGCCGCGCCTGGCGATTGACCACGATCCCCAGCGACACGCAATCGATGCGCGTGCAGATGCCGCCGTCGTACAGCGGCGCGCGCGCGTCGATCGCCACCGAGTGGCACTGCGTCGGATCGCCGATCCGGTCCGCCCCTTGATCCAGCAGGTCGCGCAGCAGCACGCCCTGGTTGAAGCGCGTGCCCCGGATCAGGAAATTTTCGGCAGGCCATTCCCCTGCCTCGTTGGGGCCCCAGGCCTCGCGCAGCCATTCACGATTCGACTCGAACCCGCCCGAAGCCACGACGCAGGCGCGCGCCTCGATGCGTTCATCGCCCAGCCAGGCCGCCCGAAAATGCCCCTCTTCCAGTTCCAGCCGATCCACCGTCGCGTCATAGCGCACACGCACGCCCAGCGCCTCGGCGCTGCGATAGTAGGCGTTGATCAGGGCCTTGCCCCCGCCCATGAAAAAGGCATTGGTGCGCGCCACGTGCAGCGTGCCCGACAAGGACGGCTGGAACCGCACGCCGTGGCGGCGCATCCAGTTGCGGCAGCTCGCCGAATGGCGGATCGCAATGCGCGCCAGTGCTTCATTGGTGCGCCCGCCGGTGACCTTGAGCAGGTCCTGCCAGAACTCCTCCTCGGGATACGCATCCACCAGCACATCCTGGGGCGCATCATGCATGCAGCGCAGATTGCGCGTATGCGAGGAATTCCCCCCGCGCCACGCCCGGGGGGCGGACTCCAGGACCAGCACCTCGGCGCCCGCCTCGCGCGCCATCAGCGCAGCGCACAAGGCGGCGTTTCCGCCGCCGATGACCAGGACGTCGAGCATGATCGGCTCTCGAAGGGTTGAACACCTCCGGAAGCTTAGGCGGCGCCGGCCAAGTCCGCTAGACGTCCGTCCGGCAAGCCCTCTTCACGACTCGTGAAGGCTGCGGGCGCCGATCCACTGCCCGCTTTCGACCAGCCCGCGCACCACGTCGCGCAGCGCCACGCGGACCGCCAGGCCCGCAGGCGACAGCTCATCGTCGGACAGGCTGGCCAGCAGATTGCGGCGCACCAGGCCCGGGTCCGAGATCCGCGCCATGACCAGGTCGCGCCCCGCCATGCGGGTGATGGCGGCGCCCGGCTGGATCGTGGCCGCCAGGCCGGCGGCCACGGCGTCCATCAGCATCGCCAGGGAATCGATCTCCATCGCCACCTCGGGCCCGCGCGCCTGGCGGCGCATCGCCGAAGCCAGCACGCCGCGCAGACCGTGCATGTGCGTAGGCATAGCCAGCGGCAGGCCCGCCAGGCCGGCCAGGCGCACGGTCTTGCGGCGGGGAAAGTCCTTGAACCCCCGGGCCGCGATCACGTAGAGATTTTCTTCGAGCAAAGGCATCACCGACCACTTGCGGCCTGCCTCATCATTGAACAGGATCGCCAGATCGAGCTGACGGGCATTGAGCATGGCCGCCAGATGCCCCGACAAGGACTCGACCAGATGCAGGCGCACATCGGGATAGCGTTCGCGCATCGCCAGGATCAGGGGCAAGCCAAGCACCGCCGCCGTGGTGGGCGCCAGGCCGACGCTGACATGGCCGGACAAACGCGCCTGCTGGGCGGCGCGCGCCGCCTCGTCGATGTTGCGCAGGGCAAGCTGCGCCTGCCGGAAAAAAGCGATGCCCGCGTCCGTGGGAGCGACCCCCGCCGCCGTGCGCAGCAGCAATCGGGTCGAGAGTTCGGATTCCAGGCGGCTGATCTGCTGGCTGAGGGCCGAAGTCACCACGCCCAGTTCGCGCGCGGCCTTGCCCATGCTGCCCTGCTCGATCGCGCACACGAAATAGCGCAGTTGGCGGATTTCCATGGAGCGATAGTAGCCCAATCTGCACGGGTAAAATCTGCTGTAAGGTTATGGTCGCACCCACCTCTGGACACCGAGACATGCGCCTGCCGAGATTTTCAACCGCCCTGGCCGCCCTGCTGCTGGCCACTTCCGCCCTGAGCGCCGAGACGGCCCCGCCCTCGCCGCCCGCGGCCTCCACGGCGACCGCGCAGGCCCTCCCCGCCGGCGTCCGCCAGATCGTGATGATCGAGGGCGTGACCGAATACCGCCTGGCCAACGGCCTGCAGGTGCTGCTGGCGCCGGACGATTCCCGCGCCCAGACCACGGTGAACATGAGCTACCGCGTCGGCTCGCGCAACGAAGGGCCGGGCGAGACCGGCATGGCGCACCTGCTGGAACACCTGCTGTTTCGCGGCAGTCCCAAGCACCCGGACGCGCTGGCGGAATTCGCCCGCCGGGGGCTGGCGGCCAACGGCTCGACCACGGCTGACCTGACGAACTACTACGCGACCTTCGCCGACGACCCCGGCACGCTGCGCTGGTATCTGTCCTGGCAGGCCGACGCCATGCTGAACTCACGCATCGCCCGCGCCGACCTGGACGCGGAAATGCCGGTGGTGCGTAATGAAATGGAACGCGGCGAAAACAGCCCGTTCAGCATGCTGATGCAGCAGGTCGCCTCGGCCGCCTACGTCTGGCACCCCTACGGCCGCAGCGTCATCGGCGCGCGCTCCGACGTAGAGCACGTCGGCATCGAGCCGCTGCGCGCGTTCTACCACCGCTACTACCAGCCGGACAATGCCACGCTGATCGTCACCGGCCGCTTCGACCCCCGACAGGCGCTGCAATGGATCGCCCGGGATTTCGGCGCCATCGCCAGGCCGGCCCGGACCCTGCCGCCCGAGTACACGGTCGAGCCCGTCCAGCAGGGCGCGCGCAGCGTCACGCTGAAACGCATCGGCGGCAGCCCCATCGTGCTGGCGCAGTACCACCTGCCGGAAGCCGCCAGCGACACTTACACGGCCCTGTCCATCGGCACCGCGATGCTGGCCGACACCCCAGCCGGCCCGCTCTATCAGGCCCTGGTGGCCAAGGGCCTGACCAGCAATGTGTTCGGCTTCGCCCGCGCCATGAAACAGCCCGGCTACGCCGTATTCGGCGCGCAGGTCCAGCCCGGCGCAGATGCGCAGGCCGCCCTGTCCGCCCTGGAACACGGTCTGGAAAACGAGGGCATCGCCCAACTGGATCAGGCCGCCCTGGACCGCATCCGCACCGCCTGGATGAACGACTGGAAACAGACCTTCAACCAGTCCGGCGCGCTGGCCGGCGCCCTGTCCGACGCGGTCTCCCGGGGGGACTGGCGCCTGTTCTTCATCGAACGCCTGCGAGTCCAGGCGCTGACGCTGGAAGGCGTCCGCACGCAACTGGCCGCCTGGCTGCTGCCCAGCAATCGCACCAGCGGCCTGTATCTGCCCACGCCGGATCCGAAGGACGCGCCCGCGCCCGCCGCGGCCGATCTCGCGCCCTGGATCGGGCAACTGGCCACCGGCACCGAGCGGCCCGCCGTGGCCGCCTTCGACACCCGCCCCGAGGCCATCGACGCCGCCACCCGGCGCAGCATCCTGACCTTGCCCAACGGGCCGGTGGCCCTGGCCCTGCTGCCCAAGGCCACCGCCGGGGGACAGGTCCACGCCGTGCTGCGCATGGGCTTTGGCAGCGCCGATGAATTGCGCGGCCAGGGCCTGGTGCCTCTGGCGACCAGCGCCATGCTGCTGCGCGGCGCCGACGGCATGAGCCGCCAGCAGATCGAAGACCGCCTGAATGCGCTGGATTCCGAGCTGGGGTTCAATCTGGACGGCAACGTCCTGAGCGTGTCCATGCGCAGTTCCCGTGAACACCTGCCCGACGTGCTGGACCTGGTCTTCCACCTGCTGCGCGCGCCCGCCTTCCCGGAGGACGAGCTGGAACAGATGAAGCGCAGCCTGCGGACCGACCTGGAGGACGACGCCGCCAGCCCGGGTTTCCTGGTGCGCAACACGCTGCAACGCCACGACCAGCCCTGGGCGCCGGATGACATCCGCTACACCCCCACGAACGCCGAGGTGCTGGCCCAGGCCGACACACTGAACCGCGACCAGTTGCAACGCTTCCATGACCGGTTCTATGGCGCAGGCCATCTGTCCCTGGCCGTGGTGGGCGATTTCGATCCAGTTGCCGTGGAACAGCACCTGCGCACCGGCCTGGACGGCTGGCGCGCAGCCCCGGCCTACCAGCGCCTGGCGGACCCCTGGTATGCGATGAAGCCCGAGACCTTCCGCATCCCCGCACCCGGCAAGGCCAATGCCGAATACCGCGCCGCCCTGCCCTTGAAGCTGCGCGACACCGATCCGCGCTGGCCTGCGCTGATGCTGGCCAACTACCTGCTCGGCGGATCGGAGGATTCCCGGCTGTGGCAGGGCATCCGGGTGCGCAGCGGCCTGTCCTACGGGGTGGGCAGCGCCGTCAACGCCTCGCCCTTCGAAGACTCCGGTTCCTGGACCCTGTACGCCAGCATGGCCTCCCAGAACGCCGACGCGCTGCAAACCGCGATGCGCGCCGTGCTGGACGAGACCCTGAAGACCGGCTTCACCCAGGCCGAGGTCGACCAGGGGGTCCAGTCCCTGCAAAACTACCTGGGACTGGGGCGCTCCAACGACGCCTACCTGGCCTACCGCTGGATCGATTATCTGGACACGGACCGCAGCTTTGCCTGGCAACAGCACATCATCGACCAGTTGCGCGGCCTGAAGGCGGACCAGGTCAACGCGGCAATGCGCGACCTGCTCAAGCCCGATCAGCTCAGCATCGCCATCGCCGCCGATCCGCATCCGAAGCCCTGAGGCCCGCCGCCACGGCCCGGCGCCCGTCAGGCCCGGGCCGCCAGACCGATGTGAAAAGCACGACACGAATCACCCTAATTATTACGATATGAAATAAATCATGCTAGATTGAGCAAACGGCAGCTTCCGCGGACTCCCGTGCCGACCATGATCCATTTCACCACCGACGCCATCGCCCCCGCCGACCGCTTTGATCATTGGCGCGAGGTCCGCGGGAAAAATCTGTTCGGCATCACGATCGAATTGCCCGCCGAACACCGTCTTGCTTTCCGGGGATCATTCAAGGCACACGCCGTCGGCAATGCGGTCGTTTCGGAAATGCGCGCCTCGCCTTATCGAGCCAGCCGCACCAAGACCGACATCGCCCACATCGCCGCCGACAGTCTGTGCATCGGGTTGCTGACGCGCGGCTGCACGATGCTGGATACCGGACACGACCGGTTCCAGGTCGTCGGCAGTGGCGACATGGTCATCAGCTATTCCGACCACCCCCATAAATCGGTACCGGGCGGTACCGACGAGTTTCACTACCAGTTGCTCAAAGTGCCCGTCAACAACGAGTTGATGCTCGGCCAGTCCGTATCCGACCTATCAGCCGCGCGCTGCAAAGCCGACGCCACACTCTCCCGACCATTGGAGGCATTGTTCCGGACATTGCTCGCCGAAGGCAGCGGGATCGCCGACCCGCAGGGGGCTGTGGCGCACCTTGTCCGGCTGGCGCTGGTTGCGCGCGGGCGGATCAACCCTCGCCGGCCCGAAGTCCGCGCCGCGCTTCGAGCAGGGCTGTATCACGCCGCGCGGGAAATCACGGCCCGGCGCAAACGCCAGCAGGATCTCACGCCCGCGATGGTGGCGTTCGACCTGGGCATCTCGGTGCGCCAGCTCTATGTCGTTTTCGAGAGCGCCGAACAATCCTTCACGCACACCCTGACCCGGCTCCGGCTGGAGGACGTCAAGCAGCTTCTCGACAGCGCGCCCGCCCTGTCGATCACCCAGATCGCCGGCAGCTGCGGATTCGACAGTCTCGCGACCTTCTACCGGGCGTTCAAACGCCACTACGGGATCTCGCCCAACGCGTTCCGCGAAAAAAACTTCCTTTCCAGTTCAAATACTTGCTGACCCTCTGCGCTGGATGAGAGGCGCATTCTCTGCGTCCGGCATAGACTCCCGCGAACTTCACCTTTAACACCATTGTCCGTCCTGGCCGTGCCGCCGGCCGCCCTCGGGACGGACGGGACGGGGCGGGCTACGCATGAACAAAATTTATCGACTGATCTGGGACCGGACCGCCCAAGCCTGGGTCGTGGCCTCAGAAATCACCCGCAGCCGAGGCAAGCGCCGCGCCGGTGCGGCGCTTGCCCTGAGCCTGATCGCCGCGCCCGCCGTCGCCCTCGACGGCAACGCCCTGCCCGGCGGCGGTGTGGTCGGCGCCGGCAGCGCCACCCTGGCGACGAACGGCGCGACGCTGACCGTCACCCAGCAATCGCAGAACGCCACGATCAACTGGCAGAATTTCAATATCGGGGCCAATGCGGCGGTCAACTTCGTCCAGCCCAACAGCAGCGCCATCGCGCTCAATCGCGTGGTGGGCAGCGACGGCACCCAGATCCTCGGCCGGATGAACGCCAACGGTCAGGTCTGGGTGCTCAACCCCAACGGCGTTCTCTTCGGCAGCGGAGCCCAGGTCAACGTCGGCGGCCTGGTGGCCTCCACGCTCGGCATGTCGGACGCCGACTTCATGGCCGGCAAACGCACGTTCTCAGGCAACGGCGGCAGCGTCGTCAACCAGGGGACGATCAACGCCGGATCCGTCGCGCTGCTCGGCGGGCGGGTGAGCAACGAAGGCGTCATCGTCGCCCGGCTGGGCACAGCGGCCCTCGGGGCGGGCAAGCAGGTGACGCTGGACTTCGCCGGCGACCAGTTGCTGGGCATGCAGGTCGATCAGGGCGCACTCCAGGCGCTGGCCGCGAACAAGGGCCTGATCCAGGCTGACGGCGGCACGGTGCTGATGAGCGCCAAGGCCAAGGACGCGCTGCTCGACACCGTGGTCAACAACACCGGCATCATCCAGGCGCGCACGCTGGAGAACCGCGCGGGCCGCATCGTGCTGCTGGGCGACGCGGACGGCGGCACGGTCCATGTCGGCGGCACGCTGGACGCCGGCGCGCCCGACGGCGGCAACGGCGGTTTCATCGAAACCTCCGGCGCACATGTACAGGTGGCTGACAGCGCCACCGTCACCACCAAAGCCAAAAGCGGCAAGAGCGGCGCCTACCTCATCGACCCCAACGACTTCACCATCGCCGCCAGCGGCGGCGACATGACCGGCGCGCAAATCGGCAACATGCTGGAAAACAACGGCGGCGTCACGATCGCCACCGCCACTATGGGCACGACCGGCGGCAACGGCGACATCAACGTCAACGACACGGTGACGTGGAGCCGGAACACGCTGACGCTGAGCGCCGAACGCAACATCAACATCAACGCCCAGATGAACGCCGGCGGCACCGCCGGCCTGGCGCTGGAATACGGCCAGGGCGCGGTCGCGGCGGGCAATACCTCCACTTACAACGTCAGGGCCCCGGTCAACCTCGCCAGCACCGGCAGTTTCAGCACCAGGCAGGGCAGCGACGGCGCGACCGTCGACTACACCATCATCACCGCCCTCGGTGGGCAAGGCAGCGCCACCGGCACGGACTTGCAGGGCATCCAGGGCAATCTTGCCGGCCGCTACGTGCTCGGCGCAGACATCGACGCCGGCACCACGGCAGGCTGGAGCGGGGGCGCCGGCTTCAATCCGCTGGGCAAGAGTTCGCCGTTTACGGGCGTATTTGACGGCCTGGGCCACGTCATCAACGACCTGACCATCAACTGGAGCCACAGCGATTACGTCGGCCTCTTCGGACACACCAAGGCCTCCGCACTGCGCAATGTCGGACTGGTGGGTGCGCGCGTGACCGGAAATGCGAATGTCGGCGGCCTGGTGGGCTACCAGGAGAGCGGCAGCATCGCCAATGTGTACGTGGACGGCAGCATCACCGGAAACACCAACGTCGGCGGTCTGGTGGGTTCATTTGGCGGCAGCATCACCGATGCTTATACGACCGGCAGCGTGACCGGGGCGGCTGTGACCGCCGGCGGCCTGGTGCAGAAATCCCTGGGCATCGGCGGTCTGGTCGGAATCGCTCAAGGCAGCATCGCCAATGTCTACTCGACCAGCAGCGTGACGGGGGACCAGCAGGTCGGCGGTCTGATAGGCACATCCATGGGCAGCCTCACCAATACCTACGCGACCGGCAAGGTATCGGGGGGGACCAGTGTCGGCGGTCTGGTGGGTAGATCTTATGGCAGCATTACCGCCAGCTTCTGGGACCAGACCACCACCGGACGGAGTAACGGAGTCGGCGAGGTCATCATGGGAAACCCGAGCGGGGCGATCGGCATCGCCTCGCTTGCCGATGCGTTCAGCGAGAACACCTATACCGCCCAAGGCTGGAATTTCGGCACGACGTGGTTCATGGCCGATGGGGCGACGCGGCCATTCCTGCGCTCGGAATGGTCTACCACCATCACCAACGACCATCAGCTTCAGCTCATGGCCATGGACCTGGGGGCACACTACCGCCTCGCCGCCAATCTCGATCTCGCAGCCACTCTCGCCAACCCCTCCTCGATGTGGAAGGCGGCGGCGGATGACTCGACCCGGAGCGGCTTCAGCCCCATCGGCACGGACTTGGCATCGTTCACCGGCACGTTCGACGGGCTCGGCCATACCCTTTCCAACCTCACCATCGTGTCTCCCCTGGCCAATGTCGGCCTGTTCGGCGCCCTGGGGAGCAGCGCCGTCGTCCGCGACGTAGGCCTCGACGGCGGCTCCGTGACAGGCACCGGCGAAGCCTACGACGTCCCCTACAACACCTACATCGGCAGCCTCGCCGGCACCAACGCCGGCAGCATCAGCGGCGTGCATACGAACATTGCCGTCACGGACGGCAGCGACACCCAGCCCTCCGTCATCGGCGGCCTCGTGGGGTGGAATCTCGGCGGCAGCATCGCGAACGCCCACGCCACCGGCGCGGTCAGCGGCGCCACCGCCGGCGGCCTCGTGGGTGAAAACGACGGCGGCGGCAGCATCACGGACGCCTACGCCACCGGCAAGGTGAGCAGCACTGGCGACGCCGGCGGCCTCGTCGGCTGGAACGGCGGCAACGTCGACGCAGATTCCGGCAGCATCACGAATGCCTATGCCACCGGCAACGTGACCAGCAAGAGCTCCAGCGGCTGGATCAATGTCGGCGGCCTGGTGGGCTACAACTGGGCCACGGGCACCATCACGAATGCTTACGCCACCGGCAACGTGCAAGGAAGCGGCGACCCTGTCACTACGATCGGAGGCCTGGTCGGCCACAACGAAGGCGGCAGCATCACGAACGCCTATGCGAGCGGCACGGCGACAGGCCTCAGTAGTTACGCTGAAGTGGGCGGCCTCGTAGGCTGGAACGACTACGATGGCCACATCACGAACGCCTATGCCACCGGCGCGGTAACGGGCAGCAAAAGCAACGCCTATACCGGCGGCCTCGTAGGGATGAACGGCGGCAACGTCACGAATACCTACGCAACTGGCGCTATAACGGCTACCGGTAAAAATACAGGCGGCCTGGTGGGCTACAACGACGGCGACATCACCGCCAGCTTCTGGGACATGACCAGAACCGGCAAAACAACCGCCATCGGCAGCAACGATGGCGGCACCGTCAACGCCACGGGCTTGACCACGGCGCAGTTACAGGACACCGCCGGTTTCATGGCCCGGGCCGGCAGTTGGGACTTCACCGGCGCCTGGGCGCCGTCGAGCCTGGGCTACGACCCCGTGCTCTATGCGCTGACCCCGGTGGTGTGGGTGAACAACATCAGTTCCGCCTCGACCTATGGCGACACCACCGCCACGGTCGGCGCTGTCGGGCCGGTCCACGGCGGCGCGGGGGCCTATGTCTTCGGCCACGCGGGCGACAGCGTGACGCCCGCCGCCGGCTGGACCCTGGGCGTCAACGGCGCGCTGGGCGCAGGCAGCCACAATGTCGCCTTCGACGGCGTCAACGGCGCCGCGACCAGCTCGGATGGCGTCAACTATCGAGTGCTGTACTACGGAACCAACGAAATCAGCGTCGGCCAACGCGCGCTGACCATCAAGGCCTCGAACCAGTCCAAGACCTATGGCGACACCCTCAATCTCGGCACCACGGCCTTCACGGCGAACGGCCTGGTCAACGGCGACAGCGTAGACAGCGCGGACCTCGCCAGCCTGGGGGCGGATGCAAGCGCCACGGTCGCGGACGGTCCTTATGCAATCACCGCCTCGGGCGCGCAAGGCTTGGGGCTTGCCAACTACGCCATCACTTACGGCAACGGCAAGCTGACCATCGCCAAGGCCAACGCCACCGTCACGGCGAACAGCGGCAACGGCACTTACAACGGCCAGCAACAGCACATCACCGGCTTTACCGCGACCGGCCTGGTCAACGGCGAAACAGCAAGCGTCTTGACCGGCCTGACCGAGAGCGGCGGCGTCGGCACCAACGCCGGCAGCTATGCGCACACGGTCAGCGGCAGCGCCAGCAATTACAACCTGATCTTCATCGATGGCGGTTTGACCATCGCCAAGGCCAACGCCACCGTCACGGCGAACAGCGGCAACGGCACTTACAACGGCCAGCAGCAGCACATCACCGGCTTTACCGCGACCGGCCTGGTCAACGGCGAAACAGCCAGCGTCTTGACCGGCCTGACCGAGAGCGGCGGCATCGGCACCAACGCCGGCAGCTATGCGCACACGATCAGCGGCAACAACGGCAACTATGCGTTGACCTTTGTGGATGGCGTGCTGGACATCGCCAAGGCTGCGCTGACCATCAGCACGGGCAATGTGGCCAAGACCTACGATGGCACGACCACCGCGCTCGCCGCCCATGGCGCCGCAGCCCTGGTGACGGGCGGCACGCTCTATGGCGGCGATTCGATCTCCGGCGGCCGCTTCGCCTTTACCGACAAGAACGCCGGCACCAGCAAGACGGTCACGGTCGCGGACGTCACGGTGAACGACGGCAACGGCGGCGGCAACTACGATGTGACCTACACCGCCAACACCAGCAGCACGATCCACAAGGCCAATGCCACGGTCACGGCCAACAGCGGCAGCACCACCTACAACGGCCAGCCGCAGCGCGTGACCGGCTTTACCACGGCCGGCCTGGTCAACGGTGAAACGGCAAGCGTCCTGACCGGCCTGAGCGAAACCGGCGGCGTCGGCACCGACGTCGGCAGCTATGCGCACTCGTTCAGCGGTAGCGACGGTAACTACAACCTGGCCTTCGTCGATGGCAGCCTGACCATCAGCCCCTCCCGGAACCCCGCCGATTATGTCGCGGCCAATGTCTCCGCGCAGACTTTCGACGGCAAGCCGCGCCAGATCCAGCCCACGGACGACACCGGCGCGACCGCCCTGCTGCTCAACCGGGACCAGCCCGAGTGCCAGATGAATCTGCCCGCCAACCTGATGGATGCCTGCAAGTAAATGCCACGTATTCATGACAAGAAGCGCTGTCTGCTCGCGGCGCTCTGCCTGGCGGCGAATGTATCCATTGCCCAGCAAGTCCCCACGGCGGGGCAGCTCCTGCAACAGGCCGAGCCGCCACCGCGCCTGCCTTCCGGCGACGCGCCGCCGCCTGCCACGGTCAAAGAGCATGTCGGCGCGCCGGCGGATCACGGCGTGCGCTTCGAGCTCAAGGGCATCCATTTCACGGGCAACCAGGCATTCACCACGCCTGAGTTGCTCGCACAGGTCCAGGACGGGATCGGCAAGCGCTTGAACCTGAACGGGCTCGACGCGCTGGTCCGCCGC
Organism: Castellaniella hirudinis; assembly: GCF_042651965.1. Taxonomy (NCBI): domain Bacteria; kingdom Pseudomonadati; phylum Pseudomonadota; class Betaproteobacteria; order Burkholderiales; family Alcaligenaceae; genus Castellaniella; species Castellaniella hirudinis. The sequence goes on along the minus strand of NZ_JBHSDY010000012.1, from coordinate 36,709 downwards.
ATCACCGACTATTACCGGGCGCACGGCTACCTCGTCGCGCGCGCCTACCTGCCCGCGCAAGAGATCGCCGACGGCCATGTCACGGTTGCCGTGCTCGAGGGCCGGATCGGCAAGGTCGTCCTGAACGACACGGCGGGCATGGCGAACAATGCGCTGGCTCCCGCCCGGCGCGTCCAGGCGGGCGACCCGATTCGCACTGATGCGCTGGAGGGCGCGCTGCTGCGCCTGGCCGATCTCCCCGGCGTGGCCGTGACCTCGACCCTGCGCCCGGGCGAGACCGTGGGCACGTCCGACTTTCTGGTGAATGTGGCGCCCGGCCGGACACTGACCGGTTCCATCGATCTCAACAATTTCGGCAACCGCTATACCGCGTCCAACCTGCTGGGCGCGAGCCTCTACTGGAACAACCCGGCAGGCATCGGCGACCAGTTGAGCGCACGTGTCCAGAGCGGCGGACGCAATTTCAATTACCAACGCCTTGGCTACCAGTTGCCGGTCGGTCAATCCGCCACGCGCGTCGGGGTCGCCGTGTCGCACATGGCTTATCGCCTGGGCCAGGAGTTCGAACCCCTGGATGCGGATGGCGACGCGACCGTGGCCAGCCTATACCTGTTGCAGCCCCTGCGGCGCAGCCGCAACAGCAGTTGGTACGCCACGCTGCAATACGACGACAAGCGCCTGCGAGATCGCATCGGCGCCGCCTCGACCGACACCGACAAGCGCGTGCAGGACGTGAGCGCCGGCATCGCCGGCCATTTCACGGACGGGCTGGGCGGCGGTGCGGTCAACAACGCCAGCCTGGTCTACACCGCGGGCAGGCTGAGCCTGGATGCCGCCAGCGCCCGGCTCGATGGCGCCAGCGCGCGCAGCAACGGGGGCTACGGCAAATGGACGGGCTCTTTCCAGAGGCTGCAACGCCTGCCGGCGGGCCTGACGCTGTTCTTCAACGCCAATGGCCAATGGGCCGACAAGAACCTGGATTCGTCCGAGAAAATGTACCTGGGCGGCGCCAGCGGCGTACGCGCTTACCCGCAGGGCGAAGCCAGCGGCGACGACGGGTATCTGATCAACGTCGAGTTGCGCCACCCCCTGGGGTATGGCTGGGAAGCCTTGGGCTTCTATGACCGGGGCCAGGTACACGTCAATCATTCGGCGTGGGACGACACGGCCCGGAACCAGCGCACGCTGGCCGGCTACGGCATCGGGGTGAGCTACACGGCGCCCGCCTTCAGCCTGCGAGGCTATGTGGCGTGGAAGGCAGGCACCGGGCAGCCGACCTCGGATACCGATCGCTCACCGCGCGTCTGGGCGCAGGCGGCTTACCAGTTCTAAAGGCCATCAGGAGAAGAAGTTCTTCACCTTGTCGGTCCAGGACTCGCTTTTGGGTGAATGGCGGTCACCGCCGCTGTGCAGGGACGACTCGAACTGGCGCAGCAGCGTCTTTTGTTCGTCGTTCAGGCGCACCGGGGTTTCCACCACGATGTGGCAGTACAGATCGCCGGGATAGCTGGATCGGACGCCCTTGATGCCCTTGCCGCGCAGGCGGAAGGTCTTGCCTGTCTGAGTGCCTTCGGGGATGGTGATTTCCCCGCGCCCGGCCAGCGTCGGGACTTCCTGCACACCGCCCAGCGCCGCCTTGGTGAAGGGGATGGTCAGCTCGCAGTGCAGATCCTCGCCCTGGCGTTCGAAAATGCCGTGGGGCTTGATGCGGATTTCCACGTACAGATCGCCCGGGGGGCCGCCGTTCAGGCCCGGCTCGCCGTTGCCGGTGGAGCGGATGCGCATGCCGTCGTCGATCCCGGCGGGGATCTTGACCTGCAGGGTCTTGTTCTTGCGGATGCGGCCCACGCCGTCGCAATCGCCGCAGGGGTCGGTGATTTCCTGGCCGGTGCCGTGGCAGGTCGGGCAGGTCTGCTGCACGCTGAAAAAGCCCTGCTGCATACGCACGGCGCCGCTGCCGCCGCAGGTGTGACAGGTACGCGGCGAGGTCCCGGGCTTGGCGCCCGAGCCGTGGCAGGTCTCGCACGGATCCCAGCTGGGGATGCGGATCTCGGTATCGAACCCGTTGGCCGCCTGCTCCAGGCTGATTTCCAGGGAATATTTCAGGTCGGCGCCGCGATAGACCTGCGGACCGCCGCCGCCCCGCCGGCCGCCTGCGCCGCCGAAGATTTCTCCGAAGATGTCGCCGAAGGCGTCGGCAAAGCCGCCCGCCCCGCCGCCCATGCCCGCGCCGGCCGCCGCATTCGGGTCCACGCCGGCATGGCCGAAACGGTCATAGGCCGCGCGCTTTTCCGCGTCGGACAGCATCTCGTAGGCCTCTTTGACCTCTTTGAACTTGTCCTCGGCCTCTTTGCTGTCCGGATTGCGGTCCGGGTGGTATTTCATGGCCAGCTTGCGGTAGGCCTTGCGAATGTCGTCATCCGAGGCGTTTTTGGCCACGCCCAGGATTTCGTAAAAATCTCGTTTTGCCATGGATTCGGATTGCCTGTGCTATGCGCTGCTGATTAAAGGACACATGCCCGGACCGGTCTAAAACCAGTTCCGGGCAGGTGCGCGCGGATCACCGCGCCCGCCCGGCAACCGCCGTCAGGCGGGCCGGTCGGACGCGATGTGCGATCAGTCGCGCTTCACTTCCTTGAAGTCGGCATCGACCACGTCATCTTCCGCCGGCTTGGCGCCGTCGGCTGCCGCCGCGCCTTCGGCCGCCTGCTGGGCCTGCATGTCGGCGTACATCTTTTCGCCGAGCTTTTGCGAAGCAGTGGACAGGGCCTCGACCTTGGCGTCGATGGCGGCTTTGTCGTCGCCCTTGATGGCTTCTTCCAGATCCTTGATGGCGGTCTCGATGGCTTCCTTTTCAGCGGCCTCGAGCTTGTCACCATATTCGGTCAGGGACTTGCGCGTGGCGTGGACCAGGCCCTCGGCCTGGTTGCGCGCCTGCGCCAGTTCGGCGATGCGGTGATCTTCCTCGGCGTTGGCCTCGGCGTCCTTCACCATGCGCTCGATCTCGTCTTCGCTCAAGCCGGAGCTGGCCTTGATCGTGATCTTGTTTTCCTTGCCGGTACCCTTGTCCTTGGCCGACACGTGCAGGATGCCGTTGGCGTCGATGTCGAAGGTGACCTCGATCTGCGGCAGGCCGCGCGGCGCCGGCGGGATGCCTTCCAGGTTGAACTCGCCCAGCGCCTTGTTGCCCACGGCGATTTCGCGCTCGCCCTGGTAGACCTTGATGGTCACGGCCGGCTGGTTGTCGTCCGCCGTGGAGAACACCTGCGAGAAACGCGTCGGGATGGTGGTGTTCTTCTTGATCATCTTGGTCATCACGCCGCCCAGGGTCTCGATCCCCAGCGACAGCGGCGTCACGTCCAGCAGCAGCACGTCCTTGCGGTCGCCCGACAGCACGGAACCCTGGATCGCGGCGCCGGCGGCCACGGCCTCGTCGGGGTTCACGTCCTTGCGCGGATCGCGACCGAAGAATTCCTTGACCTTTTCCTGGACCTTGGGCATGCGGGTCATGCCGCCGACCAGGATCACGTCGTCGATATCGGAGACTTTGATGCCGGCGTCCTTGATCGCCACACGGCAGGGCTCGATGGTACGCTCGATCAGTTCCTCGACCAGCGCTTCCAGCTTGGAGCGGGTGATCTTCAGGTTCAGGTGCTTGGGACCGGAGGCGTCGGCCGTGATGTACGGCAGGTTGATCTCGGTCTGCTGCGTGGAGGACAGCTCGATCTTGGCCTTTTCAGCGGCTTCTTTCAGGCGCTGCAGGGCCAGCACGTCCTTGGACAGGTCGGCGCCGGATTCCTTCTTGAACTCGGTGATGATGTATTCGATGATGCGCTGGTCGAAGTCTTCGCCGCCCAGGAAGGTATCGCCGTTGGTCGACAGCACTTCGAACTGCTTTTCGCCGTCCACGTCCGCGATTTCGATGATGGACACGTCGAAGGTGCCGCCGCCCAGGTCATAGACGACGATCTTGCGGTCGCCGCGCTCGGCCTTGTCCAGGCCGAAGGCCAGGGCCGCCGCGGTCGGTTCGTTGATGATGCGCTTGACCTCCAGGCCGGCGATCTTGCCGGCGTCCTTGGTCGCCTGGCGCTGGCTGTCGTTGAAGTAGGCCGGCACCGTGATCACGGCTTCGGTCACTTCCTCGCCCAGGTAGTCCTCGGCGGTCTTCTTCATCTTGCGCAGAATGTCGGCCGACACCTGCGGAGGGGCCAGCTTCTTGTCCTGGGCTTCGACCCAGGCGTCGCCGTTTTCGGCCTTGGTGATGCGGTAGGGCATCAGGTCGATGTCCTTTTGCACGGCCTTTTCTTCGAACTTGCGACCGATCAGGCGCTTGACGGCGAAGATGGTGTTCTTCGGGTTGGTGACGGCCTGGCGCTTGGCCGGGGCGCCCACCAGAATTTCACCGTCCTGCATGTAAGCGACGATGGAAGGCGTGGTGCGCGTGCCTTCGGAGTTTTCAATGATCTTGACCTTGGAGCCGTCCAGCACTGCGACGCAGCTGTTGGTCGTGCCCAGGTCGATGCCGATGATCTTGCCCATGTTGAGTCCTGTCGATATTTGAATGAGTGGGCGGGCCACATGCCCGCCGATGAGTCGAATATGGGGCCGCCGGGGCCGGTTTCAAGACCCGGGCGGATGCCTTCAGGCCGGGCCGGCCGAGACCATGACCAGCGCCGGACGCAACACGCGGTCGGCGATCAGGTAGCCCTTTTGCAGCGTCTGGGCGACAGCGCCCTGGGGATGTTCCGAAGGCACGTTGGAAATCGCCTGATGGCGGTGCGGGTCGAAGGTCTCGCCGGGCGCCGGGGCGATCTCGCGCATCTGGTTGCGTTCGAAGGCGGTGTTCAGTTGCCGCAAGGTGGCCTCGACGCCGCTGCGCCAGTCCTCGGCGGTCTGGTTTTCCTGGGCCAGCGCGGCCTCCAGGCTGTCGCGCACGGGGATCAGGCTCTCGGCGAAGGATTCCGTCCCGAACTTGCGGGCTTTGGACACATCGTCCTGGGCGCGGCGGCGGACGTTCTCGACTTCGGCGTGCGCGCGCAGCAACTGGTCGTGGTAATCAGCGACCTGCTTCTGGGCTTCGTCCAGCAGCGCGGCGAGGTCCTCGCCCGGTTGGGCGGCGACGGGCTCAGCGGCGGCATCCGCCGGCTTCTGGCCTTCGGCCTGGGGTGCTTCGGCGCTCGGCGCGGCTTGCGGATCCAAGTCTTCCTGGGGAGCCGACATGGTGAAATCTCCAATGCTGAAATGAGGGAACGAAGGGGTAAATGGGGATGAGGCGGCGGTTCTTCAAGACCTGAACTGCGCAGGAGCACCACCGGCATACGGATGCGGGTGGCGCAGCGGGACAACGGTTTGCTACTTCCAGCCGCCCAGATTGTCGGCGATCAGCCCGGCAAAATCCCGCGCCCAGGCCGGATCGGCATTCAGGCAGGGGATGTAGCGGAAGGTCTGGCCGCCCGCCGCCAGAAAGGCCTCGCGACAGCCCATGTCGATTTCTTCCAGCGTCTCCAGGCAATCCGCCAGGAAACCCGGACACATCAGATCCACCGTGCCGACGCCTTCCCGCCCCCAGGCCTCCAGCGTGGGCTGGGTATAGGGCTGCAGCCAGGGCGCCGCCCCGAAGCGGCTCTGGAAGGCGACGTGCAGGCGATCGCCGTCGACGCCCAGGCGGGCGCGCAGGGCCCGGGCGGTCTGCTGGCAATCGCGGAAATAAGGATCGCCCTGGCGCACCGACTGCTGCGGCAGGCCATGAAAACTGAGCAGCAGCCGGTCGGGCTTGCCGGCCTGATCCCAATGCGCGCGCACCGCACGGTGCAGCGCATCGATATAGGCATCGTCCGTCGGAAAACGGTCCAGGAAACGCAGCGTGGGCTGATGGCGCAGCCGGGCCAGATACGCAGCGACGGCATCGACCGCCGTGGCCGTGGTGCTGGCGGCGTACTGGGGATACATCGGCACCGCCAGGATGCGGCCGCAGCCGGCCGCGCGCAGCGCATCCAGCGCGTCGGGCAGGGCCGGCCGGCCGTAGCGCATGGCCAGCTCGACGCGCACGTCCAGCCCCCGATCACGCAGAGACGCCGCCACGGCGTCCGTCAGGTCCTGGCTATGCACCAGCAGGGGCGATCCCCGATCCAGCCAGACCTGGGCGTATTTCGGGGCGATGGCCGCCGGCCGACGCGTCAGCACGAACAGGCGCAGGATGATCTGCCACAGCGCGGCCGGCAGCTCCACTACTCGGGAGTCGGACAGGAATTCGCCCAGGTAGCGGCGCACGGCCGCCGGGGTCGGCGCGTCAGGCGTGCCCAGGTTGATCAGCAGAACGCCCAGCGGCCCGCGTTCGGGTCCGGGCGCATCCGGGTCCAGCGCCCGGGGATCGGGGGCTTCGGAAAGAAAACGGCTCATGAGGGAAATACTTGAAACGCTTGAAATACTTGAGATTCTTGGAACACGGCAGGCATCAGGACGCGGCCTGGCCGAGGGCATTGGACAGCATGCGGGCCGTGATGTCCACGATGGGAATGACCCGGTCATAGGCCATGCGGCTGGGGCCGATGACGCCCAGCGTGCCGATCACCTGCCCGTCCACCCCGTAGGGCGCGGTGATGACCGAGACGTCTTCGAGCGGCACCAGGCGGGAATCGCCGCCGATGTAGATCTGCACGCCCTGGGCGCGGCTGGAGACGTCCAGCAGATGCAGCAGGTCGGTTTTTTGTTCGAACAACTGGAACAGGCGGCGCAGCCGGTCCATGTCGGCCGTCATTTCGGATACGTCCAGCAGCTTGCCTTCGCCGGAGATGACCACGGCCTCGTCGTCCGTGTCCGGCGTGTCCAGGCCGGCGTCCACGGCCTGCTGCATCAGGCGGGAAATATCGGTGCGCAGCGTGGCCAGTTCGTCGGCCAGCGCCAGGCGCACGGCATGAAAGGACTTGCCGGAAAACTGCCGGTTGAAGAAATTGGAGGCCTCCAGCAGTTCGACCTCGGTATATTCGCGCGACACGAACAGGATGCGGTTCTGCACGTCGCCGTTGGGCGTGACGATGATCAGCAGCACCCGCCGGTCCGACAGGCGGATGAATTCGATGTGGCGAAACACCTGGGTGCGCTTGGGCGTGAGCACCACGCCCGCGAACTGCGACAGATTCGACAATAGCGAAGCGGCGGCGGTCACGGCGCGGCCGGGTTCGGCCGCCGGCAGGCAGTCCGCGATCAACAGGTCGGGACTGAGCGCGTACGGCTGGGCGGTCAGCAGGCTGTCGACGAACATGCGGTAGCCGCGCGGCGTGGGCACGCGGCCCGCCGAGGTGTGCGGGCTGTGGATCAGGCCCAGGTCTTCCAGGTCGGCCATGACGTTGCGGATCGTGGCCGGCGACAAGTCAAAGACTTTTGACAGCGTGCGCGACCCCACGGGCTGGCCGTCCGCGATGTAGCGTTCGACCAGCGCCTTCAGCAATGTCTTGGCTCGATCATCCATGTCCAGTGTCCAGCATGGGATGAAAACGGCCCACCGGCATCGGCAACCGCGTCCTCATCCCCCTATAATCGGCGGATACGCCCAATGGGCGTATCCATATTATTCCATTAATTCCGGGAGCCTCCCCGCCCATGCACTTCAAGACCGTCGCCTTGATCGGCCGCCACCAGGACAGCGGCATGGACGCACCCCTGCGCCGGCTGGGCCAGGCCCTGTCCGCAGCGGGATGCACCATCCTGATCGAGGCCGAAACGGGCCGCAATACCGGCGTCGCCGACTTTCAACTGGCCTCGTACGAGGACATCGGCACGCGCGCCGACCTGGCCATCATCATGGGCGGCGACGGCACCATGCTGGCGGCGGCGCGGCAACTGGCCACCTCCGGCGTGGCCATGATCGGCATCAACCACGGCCGCCTGGGCTTCATCACCGACATCCCCCTGGGCAGCGCCGACGAAGCCATCACCCGCGTGCTGAACGGCGCCTTCGTCCAGGACGAGCGCATGCTCCTCGAAGGCCGCGTCATGCGCGGCGACGAAACCATCTTTTCCGGCCTGGCCCTGAACGACGTGATCATCAACCGCGCCGGGCGCGGCGGCATGATCGAACTGCGCGTCGAATGCAACGGCGCCTTCATGCACAGCCAGCGCGCCGACGGCCTGATCATCGCCACGCCCACGGGATCGACGGCCTACGCCCTGTCGGCCGGCGGGCCGATCCTGCACCCCCAGGTCAATGCCCTGGTGCTGGTGCCCGTGGCGCCGCAGACCCTGTCGAACCGGCCCATCACCCTGCCCGACGACAGCGTGCTGAACATCACCATCCGCGCCCTGGGCCGGGTGGAATCGGGCGCCAGCGTCCACTTCGACATGCAGGCCCTGTCCAACTGCCAGGAAGGCGACCGCATCGACGTGCGCCGCAGCCCGCACCGCGTCCGCTTCCTGCACCCCCAGGGCTACAGCTATTTCTCCACCCTGCGCAGCAAGCTGAACTGGAACCGCATGCTGCACCCCTGGGACGAACCCGATCAATAGCCTCCGCCTCCATCATGCTGCGCGCGCTGCACATCCGTGACTTCGTCATCGTCGAACAGGCCGACATCGCCTTCGACACCGGCTTCACCGTGTTTTCCGGCGAGACCGGGGCCGGCAAGTCGATCCTGATCGACGCCCTGGCGCTGGCGCTGGGGGGCCGGGGCGAGGCCTCGCTGATCCGCCAGGACGTCCCGCGCGCCGACATCAGCGCCGTCTTCGACGCGCCCGAGGCCGCCGCCGGCTGGCTGGCCGAACAGGCCCTGGAAGGCCCGGAACTGATCCTGCGCCGCGTCATCGACGCCCAGGGACGCAGCAAAGCCTGGATCAACGGCGTACCCGCCACCCTGGGCCAGTTGCGCGACCTGGGCGCCTTGCTGGTGGACATCCACGGCCAGCACGCCCACCAGAGCCTGCTGCAGGCCGCCAGCCAGCGCGAACTGCTGGACACCCATGGGGGGCATGCCGATCAGGCGCGCGCCCTGCTGCAGGCCTGGACCGACTGGCGCCAGGCGCAAGCGGCGCTGGATGCCGCCCGCAGCGACGCCGCCGGCCAGACGGTCCTGCTGGAACGCCTGGCCGCCGACGTTGCCTGGCTGGACGATCTGGCGCCCGAACCCGGCGAATGGCCGGACCTGTGCGCCCGCCAATCCCGCCTGGCGCACGCGCAGGCCCTGCTGGCCGGCGCCGGCCAGGCCGTCGAGGCGCTGGATGGCGAATCCGGCTCGGCGGCCCAGGCCCTGCACGCCGCAATCCAGTCGCTGCAATCCCTGGCGCGCCACGACCCCGCGCTGGAAGAACACCTCCAGTCCCTGGAATCGGCCCGCATCCTGTGCGCGGAAACCGTGTCCGGCCTGAACGCCTACGCCGACCGGCTCGAACCCGACCCCGCCGCGCTGGAGCAGGCCGACGCCCGCATGGGCCGCATGTTCGAGGCCGCCCGGCGCTTCCACGTCGAACCCGAGACCCTGGCCGAACACCACGAAGCCCTGCGCACCCAGCTACGCCAGGCCGAAGCCGGCCAGGACCTGGAAGCGCTGGAACAGGCCTGCCGCCGGGCCGAATCGGATTACATGGCACAGGCCCGCGCCCTGGGCGCCGCCCGCCGGGCCACGGCCGTCCAGCTCGCTGGACAGGTGACGGCCGCCATGCAGACCCTGTCCATGGACGGCGGCGTCTTCGACATCACCCTGGCGGACTGCAAGCCCTCCGCGCACGGCCTGGAAACCGTGGAATTCCTGGTCGCCGGCCACGCCGGCGTCCCGCCCCGGCCGCTGTCGCGCGTGGCTTCCGGCGGCGAACTGGCGCGCATTTCCCTGGCCCTGTCGGTGATCGCCAGCCAGGCGGCCCGGGTGCCGACCCTGATTTTCGATGAAGTGGATGCCGGCATCGGCGGCGCCGTGGCCGAAGTCGTCGGCCGCCTGCTGCGCGAACTGGGCGCGCGCCACCAGGTCCTGTGCGTCACCCACCTGCCCCAGGTCGCGGCCTGCGCCGCCCGGCATTTCCAGGTCAGCAAGACCACCCGTGCGGGCCACACCCTGTCGGCCATCCAGCCGCTGGACGCCCAATCCCGCACCGAGGAAATCGCCCGCATGCTGGGCGGGCTGAAGATGACGGATGCCACGCGCACGCACGCGCGCGAAATGCTGGCGTCGGGACAGACGGGTTGAGGAACCTCTTTCAGAGGTTCCTCAGGCCCTCTTAGAAGCGGAGCACTTCGGGCAGATGCCGTAGAGCATCATGTTGTGGCTTTCGAGCGTGAAGCCGTTTTCCTTGGCGATCCGATGCTGGCGCTTTTCGATTTCCGCGTCGGAAAACTCCACCACCCGGCCGCAGTTGGTGCAGATCAGGTGATCGTGGTGGTCGCCGTCGTTCAGTTCGAATACGGCCTTGCCGCCGTCGAACTGGCTGCGCAGCAGAATGCCCGCCTGCTCGAATTGGGTCAGCACGCGATACACCGTGGCCAGGCCGATGTCCACGTCTTCGGCGATCAAGGCACGATAGACGTCTTCGGCACTGTGGTGACGGGTTTCCGCCTTGCGGAATACATCGAGGATCTTCAGGCGCGGAAACGTCGCCTTCAGGCCCATGTTCTTGAGTTCAATCTGATCGTTCATGGTTGAAGTATCCCGGGGAACGCGGCGAAAGGCAAGCGGGCCGGAAACCCCCCGCATACAGCCGCGGTCATGCGCAATTCCGAATTCCCTTTATGATAGCGGTTTTAGCGGCCGCGGATGCGCGGCCCTTGTATCCATCACGGGGACTTTCGTGCACATCGTATCCAGCGCTCATTCCCATCGGCTGACCTTATGCCTGGCCGCCAGCGTCCTGGCGCTGGGCCTCGCAGGCTGCGGCTCGACCAACTGGGGCTTCCCCTATCGGGCCACCATCCAGCAGGGCAACTGGATCACCACCGAACAGATCGCCAAGCTTGAAACCGGCATGACCCGCGACCAGGTGCGCTTCATCCTGGGCACCCCGACGCTGCAGGACGTCTTCCACGCCGAGCGCTGGGACTACCCCTATTACAACCAGCCCGGCTACGGCAAGGACGAACTGCGCAAGTTCACCGTCTGGTTCGAAAATGACCAGTTGACGCGCTGGACGGGCGACGAACAGCCCGACCGCCAGCCCTTCCAGAAGGCCGACAGCGGCAAGGAAGCCGTCCAGTCCGCTGACACCGCACGCGCCGCGCAACAGGCGTCGTCTCCGGGCCTGGACACGTCGGCCTCGCCCAGCGGGCAAAGCGTCGTGCCGCAGGCCACCATCGACACCGCCCCCATCGGCACGACCCGGAAGGAGGGTCAGGAATAATGCGTATCGCCATCGCAGGCGCCTCGGGCCGCATGGGACACATGCTGATCCAGGCCGTCCTGGAATCCCAGGACCTCACCCTGGCCGTCGCGCTGGACCGCACCGGCCATGACGCCCTCGGCCAGGACGCCGGCGCGTTCCTGGGCACCGATACCGGCGTGCGCATCACCGACGACCTGAACGCCCTGGCGGGCGCCGACTGCCTGATCGACTTCACCCGTCCCGAGGGCACCCTGACCCACCTGGATGCCTGCGTCGCGCACAGCGTCAAATGCGTCATCGGCACCACCGGCTTCGATGCCGAAGGCAAGCAGGCCATCCGCGCCGCCGCCCAGAAAACCGCCATCGTTTTCGCCCCCAACATGAGCGTGGGCGTCAACGCCACGCTGAAGCTGCTGGACATGGCCGCCCGGCTGCTGAACAGCGGCTACGACGTCGAAGTCTTCGAGGCGCACCACCACAACAAGGTCGATGCGCCTTCCGGCACTGCGCTGGCCATGGGCGAGGCCGTGGCGCGCGCCTGGGGCAAGCCGCTGGACGACATCGCCGACTGGGCGCGCCACGGCGAAACCGGCGCGCGCGAGACCGGCCACATCGGCTTTTCCGTGCTGCGCGGCGGCGACATCGTCGGCGACCACACCGTGTATTTCTGCGGCACCGGCGAGCGCATCGAAATCAGCCACCGCTCCAACAGCCGCGTCTCCTACGCCCAGGGCAGCCTGCGCGCCGCGCGCTACCTGGCGCGCCGCGAGTTCGGCCTGTTCGACATGCAGGACGTGCTGGCGAGTTGAGGTTGGCTCGTTGGTCCTGGTTGGAAGATGAAGGGCCTTCGTTGATGCGAAGGCCCTTTTTTTGGGGCTGGGATCAGTCCAGGATCACGGGTTCCTGCTCGAGTTCGACCCCGAATCGCATCCGCACGTCAGCGCGCACAGCCTGCGCCAGCGCCAGCACATCCGCTGCCTGCGCACCGCCGTGGTTCACCAGCACCAGCGCCTGGCGCGCGTGCATGCCCACCGGCCCCAGGCGACGCCCCTTCCAGCCCGCCTGCTCGATCAGCCAGCCGGCCGCCAGCTTGACCCGGCCATCGGCCTGGGGATACGTCCGCAGATCGGGGAACCGCTGTTTCAGCGCTGCCGCCTGATCAGCGTCGATCACAGGGTTTTTAAAGAAGCTGCCCGCATTGCCCAGCACCGCCGGATCAGGCAGCTTGCGGCGGCGGATCTCGCAGACGGCGTCGAAGATCCGGCGCGGATCGTCTTTTCGCAGGCCGGGAAAATCGCGCAGATCCGGGTAGTCCAGGCGTGGCACCCAGGCCTTGGGCAGCGCAAAACGCACCCGCACGATCAACCAGCGCCCTGCCCCGTCGCGCTTGAACAGACTGTCGCGGTAGGAGAAGCCGCATTCCTCTGGAAGCAGCGTGCGCTCCCGCCCAGCGTGCAAGTCCCAGGCCACCACCGAATGCAGGCGCTGGTCCAGTTCCAGCCCGTAAGCGCCGATATTCTGCACCGGCGCCGCCCCCACCGTCCCCGGGATCAGCGCCAGATTTTCCAGCCCCGGCCAGCCCTGGGCCAGACAGTGATCCACAAAACCGTGCCAGGACTCTCCTGCGGCCGCCTCGACGATCCAATGATCGGCGGTCTCATCCCACAGGCGGATGCCGCGCAGCGCGACCTGCAGGATGCAATGGCGCGGACGAGCTGCGATCACCAGGTTGCTGCCGCCGCCCAGGACGAATAGCGGGGCATCGGCTTGCTGGTCTTTTTGGCTCGCGGCCAGGGCTGCGCACAAGGCCGGGACGGCGGATTCGTCATCCAGCACCGCCACAGCCGCCCGCGACGGCAGGCCCAGGGTGTTGCGGGCTTGCAGGTCTTGATCAGTGAAGACGGGGGGTTGGGTGGACATGGAAACAGAGGATCGCAGCGGAAGGCGTAAGCATACCGCGCGGGGTTCGATTTGACAGGCCCTGATATCGTGCTTTATAGTTCTGCCTCTTGCTTGATTGTGCATCGGCAACAGCCCCCGGCAAGGGACTGAAGCCCGGCCTGAAAGATCACACGATTTGACAGACTGAAAAACACACCTTACAATGCAAGGCTTAGCTGAATAGCTAAACAACGCGGGAATAGCTCAGTTGGTAGAGCGCAACCTTGCCAAGGTTGAGGTCGCGAGTTCGAGACTCGTTTCCCGCTCCAGATTCTAAAAAGGCCCAAACTTCGGTTTGGGCCTTTTTGCTTTTGCTGGCTCCAGCGCGCACCTACGCGATTGCTTACCATCAAAGAAGATGGCCTGTGACTGACCTCCTCCCAAAATATGGGGTTGCCATTGAAGCCAGCAATGATGCGGAGAAACTCTGGCCGTACCACCCCAGCGCGGTAGAAAACACGGATACTTACCTGCGACCGAGCATCCTGCTTGAATTTGGCGGACGCAATGCTACGCTACCCAGGGCACCACGACAATCGCGCCGGATGTCGACATACATGCGCCGGGGCTAACCTTCCCGACGGTTCATGCAGAAACTCTTTGACTGACTTCGAAGCATGGCGGATGCTGTTGCAGCGCCTATGCACAAAGAATGTCCTATGAAAAATCAAAAAAAACATACACAAGAACCAATTGATATAAATTACCGCCTGGAGCTTGGAGAGTTTACGGATATCGCTCGTCGCATTGAGCACAACAATATGGTTCTTGTGCGAAAGCACTGTTCTGACAGCGTAACTTTGATTGAGAGAGCACTGAATCTTTTATATAGAATCACCTCGCATTATGCATGGCTACTCCATGCCTCTCATATAGCGAAAATGAACGAAGCCAGCAAAGGAATTTTTGCTGCCATACACAAGAACCAAGTTGCCTTATACAGCAGCCTGAGACTGACTCAGCGTGGACTCCACGGTCCTGCTCGGGCAATTCTTCGACATGTCTTTGAGGCACAAATAATTGCAAAGTATTGTGCAGTAAGCGATGATAGAGACCTCTATACACGCTGGAGAACTGGCGAAGAAGTTCGTTTTTCCCCAGGAATTCTTAAGAAAATCAAAAAGCCTAGCGTGGATGCATTCCGAACTTTTTGGGGTGACATGTCCAGTTTTGTACATGCCACGGTCTATGCACAACAGGTGACTATCAACATCAGAAATTCACCCGAAGATATTGATGTGAACTTTGTTTTTCTGAAAACCCTTTTAAACTGCCAAGCACATTTACTTACAGCGCATCTTATTACACCTTCCATGCACTATTACGCCAAAAGATACTCAGGAGCAGGGGCCGTTCCCGCCTTGAAAAAAGAGCTGAGGTACTTGCTGTCTGAGACAAAAATGCAAGTATCCCCATTGCCCCGTAAGATCATTCGAAATTACTGCGCAACTTGGGAAATAGCTCCTCAAGGACGCTAAATTCAAAGTTAGCTATACCTCGATGAATTCTGTTAGTTCTTACTTCGATTACCCAACAACTCCGACCGCCCAATCACCTCTCGCCCACTTTCCGCCTTCTCAGGCTCCGAAAACCCTGCCCGCTCCATCGCCTCATCCAGCCCCTGGAAGGCAACCGAGCCCTTCGCCTCCCTCAACGATCCCATCCCCTCATTCCAGGCATACACCATCTGCTTGGCAACGGTATGCCAGCGCGGCTCATTCCTGGCGGCCTCGATCACTTCCCGCCCCACTTCCACCGCCGACTCGCACAAACGCTCCACCATCTCCGCATACTGCTTCGGCGCAATACCCAGCCGAGATTTGAAAAAACGTTCCAGCGTTCTCCCCACCACCCAGGTCTGCCGTCCCTCCACCGACAATCCCGGCGGATTGGCTGCATAGCGTGGATACGCCTGAGTCGTGACAAGGTCATAAACCGGCGTATAAGCGACATCTTTCAAGCCGGTGTAATACAGCGCAATGTTCTTGGCATGGCAATCGGCATTGCGCACCACATAGTTGATCAGCAAGTGCCAACCGAACTGCTCCAACTGCCCTCGTATCGCCGTGACAGGCACATACGCACGAGTCGCATTCAGCACCCGCTCGGTCGTCGTCGCATATTTCTCATGCGGCGGCAGCCCCAGCAGGCCGCAGGCATCTTCGACCCCATGCGTGGCAACGCCCTGCGTATCCACGTCGAACCGGTCCACGACCAGAACACGCCCGTCCTCCGACATTCGTGTCTTGGCGACTGGCACGACATTCAGGCGCTCCAGGACCCGCATGGTGTAGAACTCGTTGAACCCGAGATAAGGCGTACTGTCGTCCGAGCCCTTGATGATGTGCAGACTGGTGCGCAGTGTCGGTTTGCCCAGGACCTGGGCAAGCTCATCCGACCCCTCTTCCGGCGCAATGAACTTAGGCACCATGCCGGAGACGGACGCGCGGGCATATCGACGCACCAGGCTGGCAAAATGCGCTGTGGTGTTCTCGGCCTTGAGCAAGGTCTCGATCTGCAACGGCTCCATGTCACCGACCGGTCCACCGCTCTCCGACGTGACGGTGACACGTCCAATTCCCATTCCGCCGACGATCGCTAATAAAGAAAGATCCGTGCCATCCAGCAAAGGCCCGAATTCTTCACGGATGATGCTCAGCAGGTAGCCTTCGGGCAAGTTCTGGCGAAAAAAAGGATGTAGATCCCGTGGCCAGCGCCACGATTCTGCGCGCACCGGCATCGTCAGGCTGACGAAATCGGCGGGATCGGTATCCGGCAGATAGCTCAGGACATACTCGTCCCGCTCCCGATAGAGCTTGGCGACTGCTCTTCCGCACACACGTACATCGAGCTTCATGACGCTTCACCCCGACGCTGCTCGGCCAGGATATCCTCAATCGTCCGGGCATGGCCCTGCTTGACGGGCTTGAGGTCATAGCCTGCGGCCTCCAGCAGTCGCAGCAAGGCAGAGACACTCATATCGCCTTTGGCAAGCGTTTCCATGCGGGCAACGGTCGTACGGGAGACCCCGGCTCGTCGAGCCAAAGCATCCTGGCTCAGGCCGGCTTCCCGGCGCACGTTACGCAGCAGATCTGCGACGTCAGCAAGTGTTGTCACTGTATCTCCTGGGCATCAAAAAACCACTTTAATACTAAAAATGTAGCCCATAAGACACATCACTACAATAGAGGCATTCGAACACCCCCATCCCAATCGACAGAAATCGCTATCCCAGAGTATTTTGTAGCCCATAAGCATCAAATCAGCCCATACCGACTCAGTCTGGTGCTTAAGAGCCACAGGCGGATGATGTTGCCGAGGGCGAAGAACAAGGCTACAGTTGAGGTGCCTGCAGTTCATTGCGGTCAAGGAAGTATTTTCGAAACAACCACTTAAAACACTAAGTCAAGACTCGTTTCCCGCTCCAGATTCTAAAAAAGCCCAAACTTCGGTTTGGGCCTTTTTGCTTTTGCTGGCTCCAACGCGACTCCGGGCCATCGTTTACTACCCGTCGCAAGCATTCACCGCCTCACGCCATCGGAATTTTCATGACAACCTTGGACGAATTGGGCCCCCGCATCTGCATTCTTGGTCCATCCAACAGCGGCAAATCCACCCTCGCCCACGCGATTGCACGTCATCAAGAACTGCCCGCGATCCATCTCGACCAGCTTTTTCATACGCCAAATACAGACTGGGTCCCTCGGCCGGTAGAGGAATTCCGTCAATTGCATCATGACGCAATCACGCAGGCCCGCTGGGTCATGGACGGCAACTACAGCCAGACGCTCCCGCAACGCTTGGCTCGGGCGACCGGGCTCATCCTGCTGGACGTACCGACAGGCATCAGCCTATGGCGTTACTTGCGCCGCACATGGTTCGAAAGGGACAGGAAAGGTGCGCTCGCCGGAGGACGCGATAGTGTGAAATGGGACATGCTGCATCACATTGTCGTCGCCACCCCGCCCAATCGCCGCCGCTATCTCGAACTGCACGAGCGTGTTGCCTTGCCCAAGTGCAAACTGCTGACGCCTCGGGAACTGAACCGTTTTTATCGGACGGAACGGCTTGGTGAGTATTGAGAGCCAGACCGCCCCCGACCACGAACACCTCCTCCCCCAGTCCCTACTCATAACTCCGCGCATCCTCAATGACCTTGCCGTCATTGGGTAAACTGCCCGGGGGCAGCATCTGCACCTCGCCGCGCAGCTTGGTGACTTCGCGCAGCACCTCCATCAGCAGATCGGCCATGCCCGGGGCAGTCTCGCGCGTTTCCACCTGCAGCAGCATCTGGTCGTTGGCCATGGAGCCGCTGACCACCAGCCGCGCCTTGAGCACCTGCGGAAAGCGCCTGGCGACCTCGGCCACCTGGCCCGGCTGCACGAACATGCCGCGCACCTTCGTGGTCTGGTCGGCGCGCCCCAACCAGCCCTTGATACGGGTGTTGGTGCGCCCCGTGGGGCAAGGACCGGGCAGCACGGCCGACAGGTCGCCGGTGCCGAAGCGGATCAGCGGGTAGTCGGGGTTGAGCGTGGTGACCACCAGTTCGCCCACCTCACCCTCGGGCACCGGGTCGCCCGTGCCGGGGCGCACGATCTCGACGATCACGCCTTCGTCGATCACCAGGCCCTCGCGGGCGCTGGTCTCATAGGCGATCAGGCCCAGGTCGGCCGTGCCGTAGCACTGCATGCCGTGCACGCCGCGCGCGGCGAACCACTGGTGCAGCGACGGCGGGTAAGCCTCGGCCGAAAACAGCGCCTTGGTCAGGCTGGGCAGCGGCACGCCCATCTGCCCGGCCTTCTCCAGGATGATTTTCAGAAAGCTGGGCGTGCCGATGTAGCCGGCCGGCTGCAGGTCGGCCATGGCCTGCACCTGCTGCTCGGTCTGGCCGGTGCCGCCGGCGAACACGCTGCAGCCCAGCGCGTGGGCGGCGGTCTCCATCATGAAGCCGGCGGGCACGAAGTGGTAGGAGAAGCAGTTGTGCAGCAGTTCGCCGGCACGAAAGCCGGCCGCATACAGCGCGCGCGCCATGCGCCAGTAGTCGCGCCGCGCGCCCTCGGGTTCGTACAGCGGACCCGGGCTGCAGAACACGCGCGGCAACGCCGCACCGAAACCGGCAGTGGCAAAGCCGCCAAACGGGTTGCCGCCGCCACGCGCTTGCTGCTGGCGCTGCTGCAGCGCGCTCTTGCGCGTCACGGGCAGTTGCGCCAGCACGGCGCGGCTGGTGACGGCGCTCGCATCGACGCCGACCAGGATGGCGGCAAACGCCGCGCTGTGGCGCTGGGCGTGGTCGATCTGCCGAGGCAGGGCCCGCATCAGCGCCGCCTCGCGCGCCTCGGGGCTGCGGGTTTCCAGGTCGTCGTAGAAGGTGCTCATGCCGTGGGCCTCTGAAGTGAAGTCATCGAATGTGAAGCCATCGAATTCGAAAGGGTGCGCGCTCGACCGATCGCATGCGCCGCATCAGGCCAGCCAGCGCTTGCGCCGCTTGTAGCTCTTCACGTCGCGAAAGCTCTTGCGCGCGCTGCCGCCCATGCCCAGGTAGAACTCCTTGACGTCCTCGTTGCGGGCCAGATCGTGCGCGCTGCCGTCCATCACGATGCGCCCGCTCTCCATGATGTAGCCGTAGTCCGCGTACTTGAGCGCCATGCTGGTGTTCTGCTCGGCCAGCAAAAAGGTGGTGCCTTCCTTGGTGTTGAGGTCGTGCACGATGTTGAAGACCTCCTCGACGAGCTGGGGCGCCAAGCCCATCGAGGGTTCGTCCAGCAGCACCAGCGACGGGCTGCTCATGATGGCGCGCCCAATGGCGCACATCTGCTGCTCGCCGCCCGAGGTGTAGGCCGCCTGGCTGGCGCGCCGGGTCTTCAGGCGCGGGAAGTAGGCATAGACCTTCTCCAGGTTGGCGGCGATGTCGGCGCGGTCGCGCAGCGTATAGGCGCCTGTGAGCAGATTTTCCTCGATGGTCAGGTGGGCGAAGCAATGGCGTCCCTCCATGACTTGCACCACGCCGCGTTTGACGAGTTCGGAGGGCGTGAGGTTCTCGATGCGCTCGCCGCGCAGTTCGATCGAGCCCTTGGTGACCTCGCCGCGCTCGCCCTTGAGCAGGTTGGAGATGGCGCGCAGCGTCGTCGTCTTGCCCGCGCCGTTGCCGCCCAGGATGGCGACGATGGCCCCCTGGGGGACGGCGAGCGAGACGCCCTTGAGCACCAGGATCACATGGTTGTAGATCACCTCGATGCCATTGACTTCAAGCATCGAGGAAATCGAGGAAGGGGCCTGTTCGCTCATCCTGTCTTTCCCGTTTCCAGACTGTGAGGGAACCGGGACAGGCAAAGCCCGCCCCGGCACCGCGTCGCGCGATCAGTCAGCGCACTGGCGCAGTTCGATCTTGTTGTCGGCGGCGTATTTCTCGGCAAACTGCTTGATCAGCGGATCGATGATCTCGCGGTTGCCCTGGTACCAGTCGCCGTTGATCTTCCACTCCTTGCCATCCCACACCGACATCCGCGCGGCGTAGGAGCCCATGTGCTGCGAGCAGGTGGTCTTCATCGGCAGCACGATGCCGGTGAAGCCGAGTGCTTCAATCCGCTCGGGCGTCAGCTCAAAATGGTCCAGCGCCCACTGCGCCTGCTCGCCCGTGACGGGCTTGCCCTTGCCGAATTTCTCCTGGGCAATGCGGACCGTCTCGGCCGTGAGCATGCCGGTGATCAGGCCGCGCACATAGAGCACGTCGCCCACGGTCTTGGGGTCTTCCGCCGTGCCCAGGCCCTTGGCGTAGAGCGTGCTTTGCACGTCCTTGATGACCTTGGCGTCGCGGTTGGCGCTGGCCAGCAGGGCCGTGGCGTTATAGCCCTTGGAGGCCTCTTCGACGCCCTTGACGTCGGATTCCGAGCCGGCCCACCAGAAGGCATAGATCTTGTCGCGCGGGTAACCCACGGCCTGCGCTTCTTTCAGGGCGGTGGGATTCATCACGCCGTAGCCCACGTAGAGCACGTAGTCGGGCTTGTCGCGGCGCACCTGCAGCCAGGTGGATTTCTGGTCCAGCCCCGGTGCGGTCACGGGCAGTTTGCCCAGGGTGAAGCCGTACTTGGCGGCGTAGGCATCGAACACCGGCATGAACTCGTGGCCGAACGGCGCGTCCATGTAGACGTAATGGATCTTCTTGCCCTTGAGCTTGTCCAGGCCCCCGACCTGCTTGCCGATGGCCTGCATCATCACGTCGGCCGACACGAAGTAGTTGGGCACCATGGGGAAAATCCACTTGAAGACCCTGCCGTCGGCCGCTGCGGGCGTCCCGTAGCCGGCGATGATGAGTGAGATCTTGTCTTCGGGCGCCTTCTTGAGCAGGGCATTGGTCACGCCGGTGGAGATCGACTGCACGATCGCGGCGCCGCCATGCTGCCCCTTCATGCGTTCGTAGCACTCGATGCCCTTGGCGGTGTCGTAGGCGAATTCGCATTCCTCGATCTTGAACTTGACGCCGTTGACCCCGCCTTGGGCGTTGACGAGCTTGAGATAATCCACGGTGCCGTTGGCGACCGGGATGCCGTTGGGCGCATAGGGCCCGGTGCGGTACGAGAACACAGGCGCGTACTGCTGCGCCTCCTGGGCCTGGACGGGCGCCCCGACCATGCCCGCTGCAACCAGCAGCGTGGCCAGCAAGGTATTGATGGGTTTCATGCTTGTCTCCTTCGTAGTGTGCTACCAGGGTAAAAAACCACTGAATCCGTGCGCCTCGCTCTTAATGAGGGAAGGGCCACAGACGCAACTTCTGCTTGCCGGTGGACCACAGGCGCGCCAGCCCGTGCGGCTCCACGATGAGAAACCAGACGATGAGCACGCCGAACAGCATCAGTTCCAGGTGCGCGGCGGCCGCCGTGCCCAGCGGCAGGCCCACCAGTTCGCCCAGCGCGGGCAGGACCAGGCGGATCAGGATGGGCAGGACCACCATGAAGGCGGCGCCGATGAAATTGCCCATGATGGAGCCCAGCCCGCCGATGATGACCATGAACAGGAGTTCCAGCGACATGTTCAGGCCGAAGGCCGCGGGCTCCCAGGAGCCCAGGTAAAAGAAGCCCCAGAGGGCGCCCGCGACGCCGATGATGAAGCTGCTGACCGCAAACGCGGTGAGCTTGGCATAGACCGGGCGTATGCCGACGACGGTGGCGGCCACGTCCATGTCGCGGATGGCCATCCATTCGCGTCCGATGGCGCCGCGCACCAGGTTCTTGGCGGCCAGGGCCAGAACCGCCAGCAGCGTCAGGCAGAACAGGTATTTGGCGGGGTAACTCTCCAGCGACACACCGAAGATGCTCAGATCGGGCGCGGCCACCGAGATGGACGGGCTGTCCATGGTGAACCACTTGACGCGGTAGAACATCCAATCGGCGAAGAACTGCGCGGCCAGCGTCGTCACCGCCAGGTACAACCCCTTGACGCGCAGGCTGGGCAGGCCGAACAGCACGCCGAAAACGGCCGCAGCGATGCCGCCCAGCAGCAGCGCGCCGAGGAGCGGCATGCCGGGGATGCGCATGATGGCGTTGTAGGCGCCGTAGGCGCCCACGGCCATGAAGGCGCCCGAGCCCAGCGAGATCTGTCCGCAGTAGCCGATCAGGATGTTGGTGCCCAGCGCCGCCAGCGCGAGGATGACCACCGGGATCAGGATCGCGGAAAACAGGTAGCTGCCGGCGGTGAACGGCACCACGACGAACACCAGGACCAGCAGCATGAGCATGACGATGCGGTCTTGCCGGATGGGAAAGATCTGCTGGTCCGAGCGGTAGTTGGTCTTGAATTGGCCGTTTTCGCGGTAGAGCATGGTGTATTTCCTTCAATCCCGGGTCATACGCGATCAATGATTTTTTCGCCGAACAAGCCCTGGGGCCGGATCAGCAGCACCACCAGGGCCAGCACATAGGCGAACCAGACCTCGATCCCGCCGCCGATGAAGGGGCCCAGGTAGATTTCCGAGAGCTTTTCGCCCGCGCCCACGATCAGGCCCGCGACGATGGCGCCGGACACCGAGGTCAGCCCGCCCAGGATCACCACGGGCAGCGCGCGCAGCGCCAGGGTGGAGATGGAAAACTGCACCCCCAGCTTGCTGCCCCAGACCATGCCGGCCACGAGGGCGCTCAGGCCCGCGACGAACCAGACGATGACCCACATGCGCGCCAGAGGAACGCCCACCGACTGCGCGGCCTGGTGATCGTCGGCGACGGCGCGCAGCGCCCGGCCGGTGGACGTTTTCTGGAAGAACAGCACCAGCGCCGCCACCAGCAGCGTGGCAATCAGCGCCGCCACGAGTTCCTGCGAATCGATGAGGATGCCGCCCTCGAACAGGCCCTCCAGGACGAAGATGGGATCCTTGGGCATGCCGATGTCGATGTTGTAGACGTTGCTGCCGAACACCGACTGGCCGAAGCCTTCTAAAAAGAAGCCGATGCCGATGGTGGCCATGAGCAGCGTGGCCTCGGGCTGGCTCACCAGATGGCGCAGCACCAGGCGCTCGATCAGCCAGGCCAGGACGAACATCAGCGCGGCGGCGACGGCGAACGCCAGCACATTGGCGAGCACCTTGCTTTCCAGCCCTGTCCACTGCGGTATCCATTCGGATAGGCGCGCCATGG
This sequence comes from Castellaniella hirudinis, assembly GCF_042651965.1. Taxonomy (NCBI): domain Bacteria; kingdom Pseudomonadati; phylum Pseudomonadota; class Betaproteobacteria; order Burkholderiales; family Alcaligenaceae; genus Castellaniella; species Castellaniella hirudinis. Next base: position 13,850 of record NZ_JBHSDY010000012.1, on the reverse strand, counting down.
CCAGCGCCGCGAACAGCACCATCACACCCTGCGCGAAATTGAACACGCCGGAAGCCTTGTAGATCAGCACGAAGCCCAGCGCGACCAGCGAATACAGCACGCCGGTCATCAGGCCGCCAATCAGGGTTTCAAGAAAAAATCCCATGCCCGTCTCCGTCTCAAGCCGCTGTGCCCAGGTAGGCGCGGATGACTTCTTCGCTGTGCTGCACCTCGTCCGGCGCGCCATCGCCGATCTTCTTGCCATAGTCCAGCACCACGACGCGGTCGCTGATGTCCATCACCACGCCCATGTCGTGCTCGATGAGCACGATGGTGGTGCCGAACTCGTCGTTCACGTCCAGGATGAAGCGGCACATGTCCTGCTTCTCCTCGACGTTCATGCCGGCCATGGGCTCGTCCAGCAGCAGCATGCGCGGCCCCATGGCCAGGGCGCGGCCCAGGTCGACGCGCTTTTGCAGGCCGTAGGGCAACTGGCCCACCGGGATCTTGCGGTAGGCCTGGATTTCCAGGAAGTCGATGATGCGCTCCACCGCCGCGCGGTGCGCGATCTCCTCGCGCCCGGCCGGGCCCCAGCGCAGCGCTTGCAGCAGCAGGTTGCTTTTGATCTTGAGGTTGCGCCCGGTCATGATGTTGTCGATCACGCTCATGCCCTTGAACAACGCCAGGTTCTGGAAGGTGCGCGCCACGCCCATCTCGGCCACCTGGCGCGGGTTCATGTGGCTGAAGGTCTTGCCGCAGAAGGTGATGGTGCCTTCGCGGGGCGTGTACACGCCGTTGATGCAGTTGAGCATGGAGCTCTTGCCCGCGCCGTTGGGGCCGATGATGGCGCGGATCTCGTGCTCGCGCACGTCGAACGAGATGTCGGTCAGCGCCTGCACGCCGCCAAAGCGCAGGCTGATGTTCTTCACGTCGAGGAGGACGTCGCCGATCTTCTTGCTGGTCATGCCGGTAGGCCCTGCGTCAGGCGGCCGCGCGTACCGCGGCCGGGAATGTCTTGGCGTCGACGATGACGAGCGTGGCGCTCACCACGCCGGTGCGCCCGTCCTCGAACTTCACCTGCGTCTCGATGAACTGTTCGGTCTTGCCGCCATACAGCGCGTCGATCAGCACGCCGTACTTGTCGGCAATGAAGCCGCGGCGCACCTTGCGCGTGCGCGTGAGTTCGTCGTCATCGGGGTCGAACTCCTTGTGCAGCACCAGGAAGCGCGCGATCTGCGTGCTCTCCATGCCTTCCTCGGCGGCCAGGTCGGCGTTGACCTTGGCCACGCACTCGCTCATCAGCGCCAGCACCTGGGGCTTGGCCGCCAGGTCCACGTAGCCGCCATAGGGGATGCCCTGGCGCTCGGCCCAGTTGCCCACGGCTTCGTAGTCGATGTTCAGGAAGGCGCAGACCTGATCGCGCTGATCGCCAAAGCACACCGCCTCCTTGATGTAGGCGAAGAACTTGAGCTTGTTCTCGATGTAGTTGGGCGCGAACATCGCGCCCCCGTTGGTGCGGCCCACGTCCTTGGCGCGGTCGATGATGCGCAAGTTGCCCTGGCTGTCGATCAGGCCGGCATCGCCGGTGTGGAAGAACCCCTGCGCGTCGATCACCTCGGCGGTGGCGTCCGGTCGCTTGTAGTATTCCTTGAAGATCGAGATGCCGCGCACCAGCACCTCGCCGTTGTCGGCGATCTTCAGCTCGATCCCGGGCGCGGGCTTGCCCACGCTTTCGATCTGCACCTCGCCGTCGCGCTGCAGGCAGACGTAGGCGCAGGTCTCGGTCTGGCCGTACAGTTGCTTGAGGTTGACGCCGATCGAACGGAAGAACCGGAACAGGTCCGGCCCGATGGCCGCGCCTGCGGTGTAGGCAATGCGGATGCGCGACAGCCCCATCACGTTCTTGAGCGGCCCGTAGATGGCCAGGTCCGCCAGGCGGTACTTGAGGCGGTCCCAGGCGCCGACCGGCTTGCCGTCCAGGATGTCCAGGCCGACACGGTGCGCGAGCCGCATGCAGCGCTCGAACAGCCACCGCTTGGGCGCGGCCGCGTCCTCCATGCGGATGGACACCGAGGTCAGCAGCCCCTCGAAGATGCGCGGCGGGGCGAAGTAATACGTCGGTCCGATCTCGCGCAGGTCGATGGCCACCGTGCCGGCCGACTCGGGGCAGTTGATCGTGAAGCCCGCCACCAGCCACTGCGCGAAGGAGAACAGGTGGTCGCCCACCCAGGCCGGGGGCAGGTAGCAGACCACGTCCTCGTGTTCGGTCAGGCGGTCCACCTGCACGCCGCCGCGCGCCGACTCGACGAGGGTCTGGTGCGTCAGACACACGCCCTTGGGCTTGCCGGTGGTGCCCGAGGTGTAGAGGATGACTGTGACGTCCTCGGGCGAGAGCTGCTCCAGCATCTGCTCCCAGGCGCCCGGATGGTCGCGGTCCCAGACACGGCCGCGCTCGACCAACTGCTGCATGCCGACCAGCCCGGGCTGGCCGTAGTGGCGCAGTCCGCGCGGGTCGTCGTAAATGATAGTGTCCAGGCCCGCGATGGACTCGCGCACTTCCAGCAGCTTGTCGACCTGCTCCTGGTTCTCGGCCAGCGCGAAGGCGATCTGCGCGTCCTCGATGACGAAGGACATCTCGCCGGCCACCGCGTCCTGGTACAACGGAATGGACACACCGCCCGCGCACTGCGCGGCCAGAAAGCCCATGTAGCCGTACGGCCGGTTGTCGCTGATGAGCGCCAGGTTCTGCCCGCGCGTGAATCCGAGCGCCCGCAGGCCGCAGGCCATGGCGCGCACCTCGTCCGCCACGGCCTGCCAACTCCAGGTCTGCCAGATGCCGTATTCCTTCTCGCGCAGCGCCGACGCGCCCGGCCGCTGGGCGGCGTGATGCAGCAGCAAATGGGGGAACGTCGTCTTCATTCCTCGTCCTATCGCTTCTTGGGAATCCGTGGCGACCCGGGCCGGCAAGGGCCTGGTCGGACCGTAGGCTTCTATCCTAGAAACACCTTGGACGCGAGGGTTGTCTTTACGACGACAATTTACGGGTAAATCCCCAAGGATGTAACCCTGATTGCGGGCGGAAGGTCCGCGGGGCGGACAGCTCCGGCCAGACGCAAGACCCGGAATGTCCTCATGCGAGCGCCCATATACGCCACACCCTCGTCAATCCAGCCTTGCTCGACGCGGCGCTGCTGCTCGCGCATCTTGGCATCGAAGGCCATACCGGAATAGATAGGCTGGCTTTGGCTTGGCCATAGCAGTACATTGAGCAAAAATACAGTCGAAACAAATTGTGTACTTTCTGGCTCTCATAAAGGTGCCCCCACATGAAGCCACATCGCGTGATTGTGACGATACATGGCATTCGAACCTATGGACAATGGCAGCATCGACTGGCCACTCAGCTGAAAGGGAAAAGCCCAGCCATTGAGATAGAAACCTATGGCTATGGATATTTCTCGGTGCTAGCCTTTTTGTTTCCACCGCTTCGATGGCTTGCAACACTGCAGTTCAGAAGAGAGCTCATCCGCATATTGGCAAAATATCCCCTTGCACAAATCGATCTGGTTGCGCACAGCTTTGGAACTCATCTTGTCGGCTTCAGTATCCGCAAGCTTGATCCAATATATCGCAAGCGCATTCATACTGTACTTCTTGCAGGAAGTGTTCTTCGGTCAGACTTCCCCTGGGCACAACTCATCGATTCCGAGTACGTACAGCGTGTCGTTAATGACTGTGGGGTTGACGACAAAACTCTGATCCTGAGTCAGTTTTTCGTATTATTTACAGGCATGGCCGGACGTGTTGGCTTCATAGGAACCACAAACCACTGCCTGATCAATCGATATTTTCGAGGTGGACACAGCCATTACTTTGAGCAGCATAGAGAAGTGCAATTTATGGAAATGTATTGGATATCAATTCTGTCATCCCATAATCATGAAATTTTACCTATCGATGAACGAGAGGCACTGGGCCCGACACAGGGACTGCTGCTGGCTGCGATGCAGATGGCTGAACCCATTAAGTTACTATTTTATATAGGCATTCCCTCTTTGCTTGTATTCTTCTTTCATTTACAGCCAATAGCTGATGCACGTGCCAAAGCAGTCTATGAAAGCGAACTACGCGAAAAAGAAACCAAGCGCGCAAATGCCGAGAAAGCAAAAGCTGATGCGCTCGATGTAGCTCGCCAAGCCCTTGCCGAGAAAGCCGAGGCTGAAGCCGCATCATACCAACTGATCCAACAGATTGCTGCGCAGCAGAGAAAAACTGCTTTGAAAGCCTGGAACCGACAAGCTCGATTAATTGCCGCACTCCCTGCCGATGCGAGGCTTGCAGCTTTCAGCGAGAGTTTGCCATTGCTCGACAGTACCATCGTCTTCGATTATGACCACTCCAGCCTGACCCAGAATTCAAAGGAAGCCCTCAATCAATTTATTGCAGGCTACAATGAAGCCAACATCCCAAATGGCCGCATCATATTATCCGGCCATACAGGAAAATTCTGTCATAACAATAAAAACGAATTACTACCGGATTCTAGTCCCATTTCGAAATGCGCCAACGACTTAAGCGAGGCCTATGCCCAGAAGCTATCCGAAAGGCTGACCGGGGCGACGAAAGCTTATTTAGTCAGCAAGGGAGTGCCACCAAATCGAATCTATATAAAAGGTTACGGCCTGAGCGAAGCAGAGCTACCCTATCCTACCAGCGGATATGCCAAATCCTGGAATTTGATCGCCAATCAGAACAATCAAGTCATCATCCGTTTAATGCAATAAGCACATCGTTTCTGGGTCGAATAAGGTGGGCCACTTGCTTGCAGCCTTTGACGGGATCGCAACCCGCCGGATACCATCGCATCCCACTCCTGCCGAGTTCGGCATCAATGGCTACTCCTTTCACTACGAACAGCACTCCGTCTACTGGCACCGGATGTCGAACAGCGATATCGGTATCGTGACGATCCTGCACATGCGGATGCATCAGGTCGTCCTGTTCGGGGAAGATAACAAATCCTCGCTTACTAGTGATGCTAATCGAGATAGTGGTACCACGTTGTGAGAGGCTCAAAAAATGTCACCGCCATCAATACCGCCAAGGCCACACAGAAAAAAGGAATGAGCTCTTTTAACATCGGCAACAAGTTCGCCGAATTTATCTTCTGCGCCACATAAATATTGACTGCCAGCGGCGGAGTAATCAACCCGATCTCGATATTCATGACCAACAAAACCCCAAAATGCACCGGATCAATGCCATAAGCATGCGCTGCCGGAGCCAACAAGGGCCCCATCAACATGGTTGCCGCATTGGTTTCCATAAACATCCCAATCAGCAGCAATACCGCATTTACGAGCAGCAGAAAAATCAACGGATTATCTGTCAATGCCACCGTGCTGGCCGAGATGGCCTGCGGCCATTGCTCCAACACAAGCGCCCGGTTCAAAATGCTCGTAAAAGCAATGATGGTCAAAATGGCAGCTCCCACCACCACGGCGCCATGCAACCCCTGGATGCTCTGCTTGAGCGGCATTTTCACTCTTATGAAAATAATCAAGAGTGCGTACAAGGCGGCAATCCCCGCTGCTTCTGTGGGCGTCGCTATCCCACCGTAAATACTGCCCAACACCAAGATCGGAAGTGCCAAGGCAGGAAGATCCCGTACGATCTTCCATTTTTTGATATCCTTGGTCGAAGACTTTTGTTCCGAGGATTCCATCGCTCGGTTTGTTGATTCCGCGTCTACACCTGCTGCCAGCAGACCCTTTGATCGCCACATGTGCACGCACGCAAAACCAATCATGCACAACAGCCCTGGCAGCATCGATGCCAGAAAAAGCTTCTTGATAGAAACCTCTACAATCGATCCGTACAGAATCAGGGGGATAGACGGCGGAATGAACACCCCTAGCAAGCCGGTTGCAGCATTGAGGGCAGCAGCATACGGTGCGGGATAGTTCCGCTTTCGCATTTCAGCTCCTAGCGTTCCCCCCATAGCGGCAACCGTCGCAACAGATGATCCCGTAATAGCCCCCATCAAGCCACTCGCCAAGATCAGCACATACCCTAATTTCGCCTTCAACTTATACAGTGTGAAGCTGGCTAGCTCAACAATGCTGCGCGTCAATCCACTTCGATTCATCAACTCGCCAACCAGGATGAATAACGGAATGGCAATCAAGGGGGATAAAATGATGACATCAAACGGCAGCTCACCCAACGTATAAGCTGCCAAATCCCAATGAGCATTGCCTAGAATCACAACCAAGGCAAAGGCCAGGCCGATCGGCATTCCGACCAGTAGTAATGCTAACGCGGTGATCAACGATCCCATGTGACTGCTCCCTTTGATGTTGACGCCCTGTCACTCCTGGATGACAGGCACACCATTCCGCAACGCGTCTCTTTCTTGATTTTCACTTCGATCGACGCGCCGCTACCAAACCACATCCGAATTTATTCAGGCCGCCTGACAAGCAATGCCAGGCTATGCACCACAACCCCGACCATACCCACAAAATAGAATATGGCGGGAATATAAATCAGAATCCCGAGATCCAGCCATCTCTCTTGTGAATTCCACATGGCACGCAACAACAAGGAACTGTAATATATATACAGAACACCAAAAACAAGCGTGCATACCGTGGCGATCTTGCGCAAGAAACCGATGATCCTTTTATCCTTTATCAAAAGATGGAGATCTATCACGATATGCTCGCCCAGATGGACCAGCAATGAACAGCCGACGAACGTCAAAGGAACCAGCGCCGCCAAGGCCAGTTCCGTGGCATCGGGAAGGAACAGGCCCAGATTCCGCACGATGACGCTGTAGGAAACGGCCCCCAGCATGACAATGAGGCTTATGATGCAAACAGTCTTCTCACACAATGCCAACCAGGTACTAACGCAGTTAGTCATATGGCGCATTTCGATCCTCCATCCAATCCATCCGTGCGGGTTTTCCAATTCCGCACAAAATGAACCATCATCAATTTTCTATGAATTTTAGAATTTCATCACACACGAAATCCGGGGCTTCTTCGGGCAACCAATGCCCCACGTCCGGGACGCTGCCCCCGATGACATCTCTGGCGACCCGCTTCAAGGACTCAACGGCACTGTCTCCTCGTCCGTATGCATGAGCACCACCAAGCGCTAATGTAGGAGTAGCAATCGGCCCCCGCTGTTTCAAGTACGACTGTACCCACTGGGTGTCTTCTGGAATGCTCCGATAGTACGCAAGGCCAGTCCTCAACGTACCTGCCATCCGATATGTCCGCAGATACTCTTGCTTATCGGATTCAGCAATGGCACCGGCCTTATATCCGTAATTGTCCCAAAACCAACCATAATATTCCGCTTCCCGTCCTTGTATCAGAATCTCAGGAAGATCATTTATTTGGTGAAGCGCATGATGCCATCTGCGGCCGCGCTGAGAATAATCATCACGGCCATCCCCAGGTATCGTGATGTCCAGCGTGACCAAATGCGTGACCAGCTCTGGATAAGAAGCGGCCAGACAAAAAGCCACCACGCCGCCCCAGTCATGGCCGACGACGACACAGCTTTCCACCTTTAAATATGACAATAGCCGTCGAATCCAGGCAGCAATATCGGCCTTTGCATACGTCCCCAGCGCGCGATTCGAATCACCCAGCCCAGGCAAATCCGGCGCGATCACACGATGAGCCCGACTCAATACCGGGATGACATGACGCCAGGCGTGCAGGCTTTCCGGCCAGCCATGGAGAAGAAGGATCGTTTGGCCTTGGCCTCGATCTATGTACGCAATGTGCTGCTCGCCGTCGACTTGCCAATATTTACGCTCAGATGCATATAAATCCATTTTCTTTCTCCAGCACTGTCGTGCACGGGGCACCGACACATCCCTATTTTCTCTAAGAAAAACCGCTCCCCGGCAAGAGCCGGGGGTTCGTCATATCAATCGGACAGGCCTCGCAGACCTCACGCTTATTTTGTGTTCTCCGCGCTCGCTGCTTCGACCTCTTTGAGAAGCGCTGCGATGCGCTCTTTCCCGTAGACATCCGCTCGTTGCTCCCACACTTTCTGGCCAGCGGCCTTGAACGGCTTCATCTCGTCATCCGTCAGCGTGACGATGGAAATCCCGGCTTCCTCCAGCTTTGTGATGTAGGTGCTGGTCATCTGGCGGCTGGCCTGGATCTGTCCCTTGGAGACCTCTTCGGCTATCGCCTGAAACAGCGCTCGATCAGCGGGAGACAGTTCATTCCAGAACTGCCCGCCAGCGACAATGGTGGCGATGTCATAGACGTGGTTGAGACTCGTAAAATACTTCTGGGCCTCAAACAGCCTCGACGGGTAAAACAGATTGATGCCGCCCTCCTGGCCATCAACCGTTCCTTGCTGCAAGGCATTGAACAAATCGGGATATGGAATGACTGTATTCTGCACTTTCAAGGCATTAAAGAATGCGCGTATATTGGCCAACCCGGGTACTCTTATCTTGATCCCACGCATATCCTCCTGGGTATGCACCGGACGCTTTGAGTTGGAAAACCCCCTAAATCCGATTTCCAATGGCGCCAAGCTGATGATATTGTGCTTTCCCAATGCCTCGCGCAGGGTAGATTGAATAACCCCATCCGAGCGAAGAATCAGCGCATCGGCAGTCTGATATGTGGGGGCAATATAGGGCAAAGCATAGAAATCCAACAGGGCATCCACACCAGACAGCGACCCTTGGCTCAGGAAGCTCAAATCCAACGTATTATTAGCCAGCGCTCTACCGAGCGCTTCGTCACCACCAAGCTGACCGTTAGGGAAGAGGGTCACGGTAAACCTTTTATTGCTGCGCTCCTCGACCAACTGGGCAAAGCGCTGGGCGGCCTCGTGTTGGGTACTCGTCGTAGAGAAGACATACGCCAAGCGCAAATTATGTGGTTCCGCGTGAGCAGCGAATGAGGGCGCCACCGTCATGAACAGCGCCAGGCACTTTATCAGAAAATTTTTCATCGAAATGAAACTCCAAATTGAGACGATAAATAGAAACGAGGAACGATCTATCGAAGATCTAACCCGGGAAAATCGATAAAATCCTCCAATTTCAATGATTGAATAGCTGAAATCAGGCCTGTCGCCCGACTTCATCCCATACTCGATGGCGCCTTGCGATCGCCGAACATCAGTCCCGCTGCACGAAAACCTCCGTCGACATTGAGCGTGTGGCCCTGTACGTAGCGGGCCTCGTCCGAGCAAAGGAATACGGCAGCATCACCAATTTCTTCCGGCGTGCCATAGCGAACCATCGGAACCAGGTAGTTGTAGGCAGCCCGCGTGGCGGCATCGTGCGCCGTAGCAGCCATTTCGGTTTCAATGGCGCCGGGCGCGATGTTGTTCACATTGATTCCGTGCGGCGACAGTTCTACCGCCATCACCTTGGTCAACAGTTCAAGACCAGCCTTGGCCGCACCGTAGGCACCGCGGCCGTTACCGCCCCGCTGCCCCGAAAGCGATGCGATATTGATGATTTTCCCCCCATGGCCTTGCTCCACCATGCGCTTGGCACAGGCCTGCGCCACGATGAAAGCACCGGTGAGGTTGATGGCGATCGTACGGTTCCAGGTCTCCAACGTAATGTCCAGGAACGCGGTGTTACCGCCGATACCGGCGTTGTTGATGAGAATATCGAGCCGACCAAGCTGGGAGGTGACCTCCTCCAGGAGCGTTTCAACTGAATGAGCATCGGCCACATCGACCATGAAGCCTTGGGCCTGGATACCTATCTCGCGAAGCTTCACCGCTGCAGCATCGGCGCCTTGGGCGTTGATGTCCGCGATAGCGATATGGGCGCCTTGGCGCCCGAGCGCCGTAGCGATGGCAAAACCGATTCCACGCGCTCCTCCGGTGATAAGTGCGATCTTTCCTTGCAGTCTCATGGCATGTCCTGTCACAGTGGTAAGTGATGTCAGTGCTGATCCCTGACAGTTACAAAAAAATCGACATGGCCGGTCTGCCCCCCCTTGAGGGCGATCTCCAAACCATCAATGGCGGGGTCGAGCGAATGGGCGCGGCATAGCGGTACCCCTGGCGATATCGGTGCGATGGCAGTCAGCGCGTCAATTCCGAGCCGGGTGGTTGCGTGGCCCGAAGTATCGCCCCCGGAAATCACGACACGCCGCAGGCCGCACTGGCGCACCAGTGCATCGAGGACATCACCCAACGCAGCACCGAGCCGATCATTGGCGGTAGTGATTTCCACGTTGCTGGCCCTGACAGCCTCGCGGAACGCCACGACACGGGGGTCGTCAGGACCAGTGGCCGTGAAAATCAGCGGGTTGCGGCCTCGTTCGAGTGCTTGGCGCCCCAGATCGATGACGCGCTGTACCTCTACCGCAAGCAGGTCTGTGTCGATCGCCAGTTGCGCCTCCAGCACGATCGGTTCGAAACCTTGCGCGCGCGCGTGACGGATCTGTGCCGCCGTAATCGGAGACACAGATCCTGATACGGCCGCAACACGCTCAACCCGTGCGCATTGCGCACCGACACCCGTGGAGGGGACCAGCCCGGAGGCGCGCCAATATGCGATCAACGCCTGCTCGACACCTTGAGAACCCAGCACGAACTGCTGCGCAGCGCCACGTTCCCAGATCAGGCGCCCAGCCTCGCGCAGTGTCTCTAAATCCAGCAGGTCCAACGACACGATGGCCATACCGCGCTCGAGTTCCCGTGCCAGCAGCGCATCGGCTTGACCACGCTTCATGGTGACGAAATCCACGAGCCCCACAGGCAGGCGAGTCTGTGCAGCCAAGTGCCGGCCCAGGTCAGCTTCATGCATGGGGGTGACGGGGTGAGCCGACATGGTGGGATGGCGGTCCAGTCGGTAGCCGACGCCGTCGGCATGCGCGAACAGATTGCCAAATGCCTGAAAGCGGCCCATACCCAGGTCTGAAACGACGAGTGGCGTCCAGCCTCGAAAACGCCGTTGACCGATCTCAGCCGCACGACCGATGCTGCCCACATGGGGTGCGGAGTCGAAGGTTGAGCAAACCTTGTAGTGAACGATGGGCGCCCCAGTGCTTGCCAGTTGCTCGAAGGCTGCTGGCAGGTGTTTATCCATCCATTCAGGTGACCGTGACCGCGCCACGCTTGCAATACCAATCCCACGGTAATGAGAGAAGTGAGCCAAGCGCTCGGGCGTGGGCGGGGAAAGGAATAAGATCGTTTCGAAACCCGCGAAGGCTAGCGCCTCCATGGCCGCCGACGATCCGGTGAAGTCGTCGCCGTAGAACGCAACCAAAGGCCCCTCTGGAAGCACGCGGCCCGAATTCATACGGCTGCCCTCATGGCCATGGACAGCGCAGGATGCGTACGCGCATAGTCCGCCTGCGGGACACCCTGCAGCGCTGCATCCCAAGCTTCACGCAGCGCCCTCACGCCAGCCTCGGGCCCGCCCGGGTGGGCAAGGATGCCGCCGCCGGCCGTCACGATCAGGTCCGTGGTGTTGACGGCGGCATAGGTGCCCGGCATCTGTGTCACCCCCTGGCCCGAAGAAAATACGGGCATCACAGTACAGGTCTTCGACGCGAACATGGGTTCAAAGCACGAGCGGGCCGACTCGATCACGCTGTCGTCGGGCTCCGAGAACTTGTTGGCCAGGCCGTTGACGTGCATGTGATCCGCCCCGGCCAGGCGCCAGATCTTGCTCCAGGCAGTAAACGACCAACCCAGCAGCGGATGACGCGACAGATAGCCCCAGCCGTTGCGATGCGCGTGGATGGGCAACTGCGAGAACTTCGCCAGCTCAATCATGCCCGCCAGGCCCACGGAGTTGATGCTGGCCATCAGGCAGGTCGCACCATGCCTGAGTAGAACCTCGTGGCGTCGCTTCATCTCCTCGACGTCGCCCGTGAGATTGAAGGCATACATAGTCTTCTTGCCGGTGCGATCAGCGCAGGCATTCACCTCGCGCATCACCGCGGCCACACGGTCATTGAATGGACAGTTGGGTCCATCGGCCTGCAGCTCGTCATCCTTGATGAAGTCGATGCCGGCGGCGCATAGCTTGGCCACTAGCGCCGCCGTGTCTTGAGCGGAAAAACCGACACTGGGCTTGATGATGGTACCGATCAGGGGCCGCCCTTGCACGCCAGCCAGATGCCGTGTGCCTGCAGCCCCAAACCTCGGCCCTGAATACGCCGCAGCGAACGGCTCAGGCAAACGGATGTCCAGCAGGCGCAAACCGCTGACCTGGCGAAGCTCGAAGAGGTTGCCAGCCACTGTCGCCATCAGGTTGGGCAACGAAGGCCCCAGTGTGGCCAGCGGCCATGAGAGCGTGAACTTGGCACGCGTGAGGTGCTCCTGATCCGGGGTCGGGTGCGCTGTGGGCAGCGCACGCCGGCCGACGAAGCGGTCGATGACCTCGAACTTCACCACCCGCGCCGCTGCGCGCTCGAGCAGCTTGGGTGTCTCTCCCGGTACACGGACAAATGTGCCGTTGGATTGTTCGCCGGCAATGGTGGCTACCGTACGCTCGGGATCATCCGGTGTTTCAACGAGGTAGTCCGCCTCTATACGGTGCTGTGACATGGCGCTCTCAAGAATAGACTGCACGATTCGACGACGATGAACAACCTATGAGCCAGCATGATGAAGCCTGTCCGTCGGCTGAAATGGACTCATAGCAAAAGAACTCTGGATCCGCACTAGGCAGCCAACGAGTTATCAATAGCTAAAGCAGTTTTTGGTGAAAGTACGAATTTTTAGATGAAGATGTTTGTAAATTGATTCCATCCTAACTACACTCTCCCAGGCTGTCATTTGATTTTTCTTCGCTTACCTGTGAGTTTTACTGATGGCCTCAGAGATCCGTACCGATGATCCCAAGCAGCATCTGCACTTGACCTCTCTGCGTGCTTTTGAGGCGTCAGCTCGTCTTGGCTCCATGACAGCCGCAGCCAAAGAGTTATGTGTCACACATGGCGCAGTCAGTCGGCACATCCGCCTGCTGGAAGAACAATTCGGTGTGCCGCTGCTGGTGCGCTTACCTCGCTCCGTGACCCCGACACCAGAGGGTGGGGGTCTCGCCAAGCAACTGACGGAGGCGTTCCGCCTGATGCGAGAGGCGGTGGCGCAGTTGGCGCCTGGGCCGCTCACCCTGTCGTGTTCGGCGACCATCATGATGAAATGGCTCATCCCGCGCTTGAGCGAGTTCAAACGCGCCAATCCCAGCGTGGAGATCCAGCTCGATATGAACCATGGTGAAGTCAACTTCATCCGGGACCAGATCAGTCTGGCGATCCGCACCAGCATGAACCAGCCGCCGCGAGACGCAATCATCGAGCCGCTATTGCACGAGCAGATCGGCCCTGTGTGTCATCCGGAATATCTCGCGCGCATGGGCATTTCATCCATTGCATCGCTCGCGCGTGCACGCATTCTGGAAACCGCGACACGGCCCTACGCCTGGAAAGAGTGGGCGGCGTCGATGCACTGCGAAGAGATCGATTTGACCTCGACCGAACGCTACGAGCACTTTTATCTGGCGATCGAGGCAGCCATATCCCGATTAGGTATTGCCCTCGTGCCTCATTACCTGGTGAAAGATGAACTCGAATCGGGACGACTCGTGGCACCGTTCGGCTTTATCGTGAGCCCCTATACGCTTAATCTGTGGATCGCACCGCACGAGCGCATGCGCACGGATGTGCGCAAGCTGGCCCACTGGATCCGCGAGCGCATGGAGTGAAGGCCGCAATTCGTACGAAAAAACATCGTCAACTTGTCCTGCCCATTCCCTGCCCACATCCCAATCACTCTGAATCGACCCGGATTTTCTAGACAGTCCCGGTTTTCAAAAAATGGCGTCTCTCAAATTCTACCGGGGA
>NZ_JBHSDY010000011.1:0-227099 GCF_042651965.1 Castellaniella hirudinis | reverse complement strand
AAGCCCACACACCGGGAAACTTCTACCTGGCCCTGGACCCTGGAGCGACGCGGTAACCATTCTGGTAAAACCGTTCAATCTAGGGGTTAACCCGGGTGCCTGGCGGCGAAGAAACGAGACTATAGCACAGCTTTTTTGAACGATGCAAATCCTGTCATCAAAACGTCAAAAAAGGCCCCCACGCCGCGCCTTCGGCTTGCTGCCCCCTCCCAAGGGGCGGGCCTTGGGGCGGCCCGGCGGCAAAAAACCTCCCGGCCGGCATGCTAGGAGGCGCATCGCGCAAGATGATAAATTCATACTCAGTCCTACGATTCATGCACCGGTCTTGCGCCGGCTCCTATAGAAAGAAGAACAACACGCCATGTCCAGCAGCGAAGATATCCTCATCAACGTCACGCCCTTTGAGACCCGGGTGGCCCTGACCGCCCAGGGCGTCGTGCAGGAACTGCACATCGAGCGCAGCATCCAGCGCGGCCATGTCGGCAATCTGTACCTGGGCCGCGTCGCCCGGGTGCTGCCCGGCATGCAAAGCGCTTTTGTGGACATCGGCCAGGAACGGGCGGCCTTCATCCACGTGGCGGACCTGCGGCAAAACCGTCACGCCCGCATCGGCGGCGGCGACCACACGCCGCAGACCCCGATCGAGAAGCTGTTGTTCGAAGGCCAGCCGCTGCTGGTCCAGGTGATCAAGGACCCGCTGGGCACCAAGGGCGCGCGCCTGTCCACGCACATCAGTATCGCGGGCCGGATGCTGGTCTATCTGCCGCACGAACCGCATATCGGCATTTCACAGCGTATCGGCAACGAGGCGGAACGCAACGCCCTGCGCGAGCGGCTGGTGGGGCTCAAGCCCGAGGACGAGCCGGGCGGCTTTATTGTCCGCACCCAGGCCGAGGATGCCGGCGACGACGACCTGACGGCCGACATGACCTACCTGCGGACCTTGTGGGCCAATATCCAGGCCCGCGTCCGCCAGGTGCCGGCGCCCTCCCCCGTCTACGTCGAGCCGACCCTGGCGCAGCGCGTGCTGCGGGACATGGTGACGCCCGAGACGGCCTCGATCACGGTCGATTCGCGCACGGTGACCCAGGAACTGGTGGAATGGGCGCAGCGCTACACGCCGTCCGTGGCGGACCGCATTCATCACTACAGCGGCAACCGGCCCTTGTTCGACACGGCGAACGTGGACGAGGAAATCGCCCGCGCCCTGTCCCGCCGCGTGGATCTGAAGTCGGGCGGCTACCTGATCATCGACCAGACCGAGGCGCTGACGACGGTGGACGTGAACACGGGCGGTTTCGTGGGCGGACGCAATTTCGACGACACGATCTTCAAGACCAACCTGGAGGCGGCGGTCGCCATCGCCCGCCAACTGCGGCTGCGCAATCTGGGCGGCATCATCGTGCTGGACTTCATCGACATGGACGATGCCGGGCACCAGGCCTCGGTGCTGTCCGAGCTGAACAAGGCGCTGGCGCGCGACCGCACCCGCACGACGGTGAGCGGTTTCAGCCAACTGGGGCTGGTGGAGATGACCCGCAAGCGCACCCGGGATTCGCTGGCGCATCAGTTGTGCGAGCCCTGCCCCACCTGCGAATCACGCGGCACGGTGCGCACGCCGCGCACGCTGTGCTATGAAATCCTGCGGGAAATCCTGCGCGAAGCGCGCCAGTTCAACCCCAAGGAATTCCGCATCGTCGCCGCACAGCCCGTGATCGACCTGTTCCTGGAGGAAGAAAGCCAGCACATGGCGATGCTGGGCGACTTCATCGGCAAGCCGATCTCGCTGGAGGTCGAGGCCGGCTACAGCCAGGAGCACTACGACATCGTGCTGCTGTAGCGGGCATCAGCAGCAGGCCTCGGCCGCGACACGCCATCGCGGCCCGCCGTTGCGGCAATCAGTCGCCGACGTCCAGCTTGTTTTCCCAGCTATTGTCCACAGTGCAGGCATCCGGCTTCATCATGGCGGTCAACATCTGATGCACCCGGTCCATCTGTCCGGGACGGTAGCTGTAGGCCTTGACGTTGACGGTGCGGTTGTGCAGCAACGTCAGGCTGAGCACGACGCTGTCCTCCCAGCCCGCACCGGGCGTGGGACGATAGACGACGCGCCCGAAGACCGATTCGTTGGGCACCATCTCGAAGGTATAGGTCTCGTGGCAGACCGCCGCGTGGCGGAACAGATTCTGCTGCACCTGGGGGAAATCGATGGGCAGGCGGCGGCGCTCGGTGACGTAATAGCGATCCGTTTCCAGTTGATCGGCGGTCAGTCCGACGGTGCCGGGAGCAGCGCAAGCGGCCAGTGTGGCCAGGGACGCCAGGGCGAATACGATTTTCATGATGAACTCCGGGAGGCCTCGTCATCGTCGGAACGTGCGAGGCTGGGCGCCTGGGGCGCCGGGGATGACGAAGCGGCAGCCAGTCCGGCCCGCGCCGGCGCGTCCGGCACGGGCTCGACGTCGTCCTGGAACTGCAATCGGTACAGGCTGGCGTACAAGCCGCCGGCTGCCAGCAATTCGGCGTGGCTGCCTTGCTCGACGATGCGGCCCCGGTCCAGAACGACGATGCAGTCGGCTTTTTGCACGGTGCTGAGCCGGTGGGCGATCACCAGCGTCGTGCGGCCCGCCATCAGGTGTTCCAGCGAGAGCTGGACCTGGCGCTCGGATTCGTTGTCCAGCGCAGAGGTGGCCTCGTCCAGGATCAGGATCGGGGCGTTCTTGATGAGGGCCCGGGCGATGGCCAGACGCTGGCGCTGGCCGCCGGACAGCGCATTGGCGTTGCTGCCGACCCGGGTCTGGATGCCTTCGGGCAGGCTGTCGACGAACGCCAGCAGGCTGGCCGCGTCCAGCGCCGCGCGAATGCGCTCTTCCGGCACCTCGCCCTGCATGCCGTAGGCGACGTTCTCGGCAATCGTGCCGTCGAACAGGACGACGTCCTGGCTGACCAGCGAAAGCTGCGAACGCAGGGCGCCGAGCCGCAGCTCGCGCACGTCGATGCCGTCGATCAGCACCCGGCCTCCGGTGGGCTCGACGAAGCGCGGCAGCATATTGACCAGCGTGGTCTTGCCGCTGCCCGAGCGCCCCACCAGCGCCACGGTCTGGCCGGCCTGGACGGTGAGCGTCACCCGATCCAGGGTGTCGCCGGCCGCGTCGGGGAAACGGTGCGTGACTGCCTGGAAGACGACTTCGCCGCGCGGACGTTCCTGGATTTCCCTGACGCCCGTGTCCGGCTCGATCGGCTCGTCGATCAGATCGAATACGCTTTCGGCGGAAATCAGCATGCGCTGGGCGGCCCCGGCGATGTTGGTGAGCCGTTTCAGCGGATCGAAAATCTGGCCCAGCGCGGCCATGAAGGCGGCGAAGCTGCCCACCGTCAGGCCCTCGTGATTGGCCTGGTACAGGGCCACGGCGACGACGATGGCCACGGACAGGGCGACGAAGAACTGGGAGATCGGCGACATGGCCGAATCCGCGCTGGCCGCGCGCATGGCGAAACGGCGCAGGCGGGCGTTGACGAAGGCGAAGCGGTCGCGTTCGCGCGCATAGCCGTCGAACAGCTTGATGACGCGCTGGCCGGCGATGCCTTCGGAGACCACGTGGGTCAGCTCCGCGTTCATATTGATCGTGTCGCGATTGATGCGACGCAGGCGCTTGATGAAATAGCGGCCGGTCACCACGGACAGCGGCAGCATCACCAGCACGATCAGCGTCAGTTGCCAGGACATGTACAACAGCACCGCCAGCAGGGCCACGACCGTCAGGGATTCGCGCACGATGACGCGGATGACCTCGGTGGACAGACCGCTGACGTTGCCGGCGTCGATGGTGAAGCGGTTGAGCAGACGCCCGTGGTCCCGGGCGCGGAAGGTTTCGTCGGACATGCCCAGCAAGCGGTCGAACATGTCGCGGCGCAGGGACAGCAGCATATTGTTGGCGACCCAGGACATCAGGTAGGTGCCGCCAAAGGTGCACACCCCGCGCAGCAGCATCAGGCCGACGACGGCCAGGGGGATGGACCAGATGTAGTCGGGCTGCGCGCCGGTGAAGCCTTCATCGAGCAGGGGCTTCATGATGACCGCCAGCAGCGGCTGGGTCGCCGAGGCGATGCTGAGCAGCACCAGCGCCAGCAAGCCGACCTTCCAGTCCCGGCCCAGGCGGATGTAGATCTGCCGCCACAGCTCCAGGCGCACGGGGCGGCTGTCCACAGGATGGTCGGTGGTGGTCTTCACCCGGCACACTCTCTTATATACTTTGGGAATCACGCATTTTAGCCCGTTCGCGCCTTCGGACCGCGACGGGTGCTGGAGCTGCCGCGTTGACACCCTCTCCCAGTCCCGCCCTGTACGTCCGCCTGCCCAACTGGGTCGGCGACGTCTGCATGAGCCTGCCCAGCCTGGAAGCCCTGCTCGCCACCGGCCTGCCCGTCGTGGCCTGCGCCCGGCCCTGGGCGCGGGATCTGCTGTCGGCCTACCCTCTGGCCGGCTTCGTCCCCATGCAGGGCGCCTGGCGCGCCGACCGGGCGGCCGTGCGCAACACGCGGCGGCAGGCGCCGTACGGCCGGTCCCTGGGCCTGTTGCTGCCCGATTCGCTGTCCAGCGCCCTGGTGTTCCGTTTCGCCGGCATCCCCTGCGCCGGCTATCGCGACGACGGCCGCAGCCTGATCCTGCGCTGGCCCTGCGCCAAGCCGGCCGGACCGCTGCACGCGGTGCAATCCTGGTACCACCTGACCCGCCAGGCGCTGGCGCGCTGGCGCTTGCCGGAACCGCCGCCCCAACCCGCCGAAGAGCTGCGCTGGCAGGCCGCCGCCGCCCACGAGGACGAGGCGTCCCGGGCGCTGGCCCAGGCGGGTCTCGCCAACGGAGAATTCGTGCTGATCGCGCCCACGGCGACCGGACTGCACAAAGGCCGCGTCAAAGTCTGGCCGGGCTTTGACAGCCTGACCCGGTCTCTGCAGGCGCGCGGCCTGACGGTCGCCATGTCGCCCCCCGAATCCGAGCGCCGGGCCGCGCAGGACAACGCGCCCACCGCCGTGCTGCTGCCGCCCCTGGGGCTGGGCGCCTTCGCGGCCCTGACCCGCCGCGCGGCCCTGGTGATCTGCAACGACTCCGGGGTCTCGCATCTGGGCGCCGCCGCCGGCGCCCGGCAGATCACCCTGTTCGGCGTCACCGATCCCGCCCGCACCGGCCCCTGGTCCAACCGGGCCGTGCGCATGGGCCGCATGGATGCCTGGCCCGCCGCCCCCGAGGTCCTGTCCACCGCACTGGACCTCCTCGACACGCCGCCTGCCGCATGACGATCACTGCTTTCCTCGGCAATCTGCTGATCCCCCTGAACCTGTCGGTCACCCTGCTGGTGCTGGCCCTGCTCCTGTTCATCCTGCGCTGGCGCAAGACATCCGGCATCCTGGCGGCCGGCGCCCTGGCCTGGGTGCTGTTCTGGTCCCTGCCGACCACCTCGCTGTGGGCCGGCGGCCTGCTGGAACAGCGCTACCCGTACAAGCCGGCGCCGGCGATGCCCACAGCCCAGGCAATCGTCGTCCTGGGGGGCAATTCCGCCAACGGCCGGCGCAACTGGTTCGAACCCTATGATCGCGACACGGCGATCGTACGCACCGATACGGCGGCCCAGCTCTACGCGGCGGGCCGCGCGCCGCTGGTGATCGTGTCCGGAGCCGCCCTGGACGGCGGCCAGAGCGAGGCCGCCATGATGGCGTCGGCCCTGGAACGCGACGGCGTGCCCGCCCAGGCCATCATGAAGGAAAACCAGAGCGACACCACGCGCGAAAACGCGGTCTACACGGCCCGGCTGCTGCGCGACCAGGGCATCGAGCGTTTCCTGCTGGTGACTTCCGCCCTGCACATGCCCCGGTCGATGGCCAGTTTCCAGAAGCAAGGCCTGAACCCGATCGCGGCGGCCTCGCCGCCCCAGATCGTCGTCCCTGACGACCCCGGCTTCGCGTTCTGGCTGCCGAACATGCGCGCGCTGAACGCCAGCCGTTCGATCATCAAGGAATACCTGGGGCTGCTGGTCTACTGGGCGCGCGGCTGGGCCTGAGAGCCGGACCGGCAGTTGGCGCGCGTCGCGCCCGTCGCATCAGGGGCGCCTCAATCAAGGGCGCTTCAGGATGCCGCGCCGCCGCGTTCACGCAGGATGTCAGCGTAAACGTCCAGATACTGGCGGGCGACCTCCGGCCAGGCATGGCGGGCCAGCACGTCCCGCGCACCGGCTTCCAGCCGCGCGCGCAGCGCCGCATCGGAGCGCAGCCGCTCGATGGCCTGCGCCAGTTCATCCGCACGTTCAGGGTGGCTGAGGACCAGGGCCTCGGTCTCGGGCTGGACATACTGGGCGAAACCGCACCAGGGCGCAGGGCTGAGGATCACCGGCAAGCCGAAGGACATGGCCTCCAGGGGCGCCATGCCGAAGCTGTCGTTCAGGGTGGGATGCACGTACAGATCGGCCGCCTGGTAGTACGGGGCCACCTGAGAGGTTTCCGCCACCAGATGGACCCGGCTGCGCACGGACTCGGAGGCGCGGGCCACGCATTCGCGCGCCGCCGCGTTGGCGCCCACCACCAGCAACAACACGTCATCGGGCAGTTCGGCCAAGGCCTGCAGCACGGTCGGCAGCCCCTTGCGCATGGGATTGCGCGCCACCAGCAGGCAGAGCGTGCCATCGGCCGGCAGGCCCAGGTCGGCGCGTGTCCGGCGACGCTGTTCAGGCGCGACCGGCTCGGCCTGCGCCACGCCCGGCGCGATCACGGGCGCGACCAGGGCCGGGCCGTAAGCCTGCGCCAACTGATGCGCGATCAACTGCGACACCGCCACGACCCGATGGCCGGGACGCGGCGCCACGCGCCGGGCCTCCAGGCCCAGGTAGGTCCGGACACGGGGGCTGATGCAGGACAGCCGGCGCCGCAGGCTGGACATCGCTTGCACGCGCCAGCGATAGCGCACCGGCGTCACGTGCACGACTTCGACGTCGCCGCACCAGCCGTTCATATGGGAATGGACGATGTCGTAGCCGCCCCGCGTGGCGCGCGCTGCGCGCCGCGCGAACAGCCAGACCCGGATCCAGCTGGGCCAGCGCCGGCCGATGGCGATCGGCCGGAACGGCAGTTGCAGATCACAGGCGGGATCGTATGCCCGGGCGAAGACCGTGACCCGATGGCCGGCAGCGGCCAGTTCCCGCATCAGTTCCACGCCATAGGCTTCGGCCCCGCCATAGCGGTTGCCGAAGCGATCGACGACGAAGGCGATGGACAGGGAAGCCGGCGCCGGGGCCGCGGCGGCCGCTGCGCCGGCGGACGCCGGACCGGCGCTCATGCGACCCCCGGCGGCGCAACGATCGGCCGGCGCTCATCGCGCCGGCGCTTGCCGTCTTCCAGCCGCGTCAGGCATTTCTGCAGAAAGCGCAGCAAATGCGTCGAGCGCATGACGGCGACACGCGGCAAGGCGTAGGGATCATCATCCAGCCGCGCCAATCCGCGTGCAGTCGTCGTGGCGCTGTCGTAACCGGCCTCACGCGTGACATCCGCCAGCGCAGCGGTGAAATGGCCGTAGGGATAACAGAACGCCCGCACCGGGGCGCCCGCGATCTGCTCCAGGGCCTCGCGTGAATCGCGGATCTCGTTGACGGCCAGTTCCGGCGAAATGCGCGACAGGTCAGGATGATTCAAGGTATGCGAGCCGACCTCGTGGCCGGCGGCCGCCCAGGCGCGCAAGCCCGCGACATCCATGAGCGGCGAAGGCGGCACCCCCTCGTCGGCGTCCCAGACGTTGCTGCCGCCCAGTTGGCGGACGACGAAATAGTTGGTGGCCAGGAAACCACATTCTTCGAGCACCGGCACCGCGTTTTCCAGCACGTTGGCATAGCCGTCGTCAAAGGTGATGCCGACGACCTTGCCCTGTTTTTCCCCGCGCAGATAGGGACCCAGCCGGGCCATCGACAGCCCCCGGTAGCCCAGGCGCCGCAACCAGAGCATCTGCCGCCGGAAATCCCGGGGATGCACGGTCAGCCCGCGATAGGGCGTCCCGCGAGGGCCGGGTTCCCCGATCTGGTGGTACATGAGGATAGGGATCATCTGCGGATTATATCGGGGCACGATCAGGCCCGCGCGCAGACGCGCTGGTAAAACGCCATCGTCTGGCGGGAAAGCTCGGGCAGGGAAAACAGGGCCAGGGCACGCTCTCTGGCCGCACCGGCCATCGCCGGATTGGCCGGTGCGGCCAACTGCGCCATCAGCCAGCGCCGCAGGGTCTCGACGTCGCCCGCCGGCACCACCCAGCCGTCCACGCCGTTGCGCACCAGTTCAGGCAGGCCGCCGGCATCCGACACCAGGGTGGGCAGTCCCATGGACAGCGACTCGCAGGCCGCATACGACCCGGCTTCCTGGAAGGACAGCACGAAACCGACGTCGCTGGCCGCCAGGATGCGGCGCGGATCATCCACCAGGCCGGGGAACACCGTATAGGCGCTCATCCCCAAGGCCTCCACTTCCTGCGGCAAAGTGCCACGGGGCGGATCTCCGGCCACCAGCACACGGAAGCGCCTGCGCTGGTCGATCGGCACACGCGCCAGGGCCTGGACCAGCGTCAGCCAGCCCTTTTCACGATCCGTCCCGCCCACACTGCCCAGCACGAGCACGTCGTCGGACAGTTCGCCCAGCAATTCACGCCGCGCCCGGGCGCGCGCACTGTCGGACTGGGGGCAGAACCAATCCGTATCCACGCCCAGGCGGATCGTCTGCGCCAGGCCTGCGCCATAGCTCGAATCCATCAACTGCCGGCAGACATAGTCGCAGACGCCGATCGCGCCATCCGTACCGGCCCACGCCCGCAGCCGGTTGCCCAGGCTGCCGACCGGCATGGTGTTGTGCTTGGTCCAGACGATGCGCGGCGGACGCCGCAACCCCAGGCGGGCCAGCATGGCCTGGCGGTGATCGGAGGAACCATTCACATGGACGAGGTCGAAACGTTCCTGACGCAGCAGGGCGCGCAACGCCAGCACTTCGCCCAGCATGGGCGTGATGCGTGTGCGGAACGACGTATTCCAGACACGCACGCCGGGAATCCGCTGAACCTGTTCATGCAGGCGGCTGGTGGCCGGCGTCGCGACTGTGACTTGATGCTCCCCCTGGAAGGAACGGGCCAGATTGGTGACATAGGTCGTGTGCCCGCCCCCGTTGAAGGGATGGAAATTGGTGTACAGAATCTTCATGCCTCATCCGCGCTCGCCGATGGGGGTTGCTTGCCCAGCCAGTATAGTTTGACGTAACGATAAAAGCTGCCGGTCGCGGCCATCCCCGCCAGCACCAGGCCTTGCCAGCCGTCCAGGAAGCCTCGCCGCAACAGGTAATGGCGGATGAACGTCCAGGCGCCGTGGCCGAACGGCCCCAGCACCGACGTCCGTCGCCCCCGCGCGAAGGCGCCGTGCGCGGCCTCGGTGGAATAGCGATTGATCTTGTCGATGAAGACTTCCAGGGTGGCGTAGGGGTAATGCAGGAAATGCCCGGACAGGGTGCCCATCCGCCCTTGGACCTCGACGTGCTCATGCACGGCCGCGTCGGTAAAACGCCCCGCATCGCGGCGGAACAGGCGCACGACATAATCGGGCCACCAGCCGCTGTGACGGATCCAGCGGCCGCAGAAATTGGACAGCCGGGCAACCCGGTAGCCCTCGGCAGCGGGCGCCCGGACGGCCTGCTGAATGGACAGGGCCAATTCCGGGGGCACGCGCTCGTCGGCATCGATGGACAGCACCCAGTCGCCGGCGGCCAGGTCCAGCGCCCGGTTTTTTTGCGGACCGAAGCCCGGCCAATCCGGCGAGACCTCGACCCGCGCGCCCCGCGCCCGGGCGATCTCGCACGTCGCGTCCGTGCTGCCGGAATCCAGCACGACGATTTCGTCGGCGAAAGCCACGGAGTCGAGGCAATCGCCGATATGCGCAGCCTCGTTCTTGGTGATGATGATGACGGACAGTTTCATGATCGAATTTGCACAGGGCCGTGCATCAGCCCAGCCCTGATCGTGATGACCGCATCCAGCCTCCTGTTCACTGCGTCCTCTCCTTGAGCCAGCGGCTGTAGCACTGCTCCGTCCGACGGACCATGCCCTCCGCTGTAAAACGATCGGAACCGCGCACTGCCCGCATCCCGGCCCGCCCCATCGAGCGACAACGGGCAGGGTTCTCGACCAGCGTCCGAATCGCGTTTTCCAAGGCGTCCTGATCATGCACGGGCACCAGCAAGCCGGTGACGCCATGCGCTACGACCTCAGGAACGCCGCCTACGTCCGTCCCGACAACGGGCAGACCCGCCGCACCCGCTTCGATGAAAGACGTCCCCAGCGCCTCCTGCTCCGTGGCCAGCGCAAAAATATCGAAGCCGGCCAGCACATTGGGGATGTCGGAGCGCCTGCCGGTAAACAGGACTTTGTCTTGCAAGCCTCGCGCACGCACGTAGGCCCGCAATTCCTCCAGCAAGGGGGAACCGTCCCCGACCAGCACCAGGAAGACATCCGGTCGCCGTAATAATGAGGCAGCCATGGCGTCGATCAGCGCGCGATGTCCTTTCTTATCGCGCATCACAGCCACGCAACCGACGACGATCGCATCCGCGGGCACCCCCAATTCATGCCGAAGGCTGGAGCACTCTACCACGGAGGATAAAGGAATCGCAGTGTAGATCGTCTCGACGCGCGCCGGATCGACACGCCGGTCCAGCAGCAGGCGCCGCACATACTCGCTGATTGCAATCACGCGATGCGGCACCCCCGTATACGACAATAAAGAGCCCGGCTTGACCGCCAAGTGCCGGGTGCGGACGATCAAGGGCGTCCCGGCCAGGCGCCCCGCCACCCCGGCCAGCAAGGTATCGCGCCGGCTATGGGTATTCAGGACGTCAAAGTGCCCTGCCCTCAGGAGACGGCGGACTCGGTATACGCCACGGAAATAATTGCGCGGGCCGTCCATCAGCAAGGTGTGAACCTGAAAACCTTCATCGCGCAAGCATTGCGCCAGGCGGGCATGCGGCTGGCACAGCGCCTCCATATGATGGCCCGCCGTCCGCATGGCGCACATTTCCTTGAAAATGCGGTTTTCCTGGCCACCCCATCCGGTCGCCGCTTCTGAATGGAGAACATGCAAGGATTTCATCGGAAGCCACGAAGACGAACCGCGTCATGCGCCGGCCATCTTCACCCGCCCGCGCACGGGCCTGAACAGTTCAATCGCCATAATGCTGCCCTCGTTTCCAGCGCTTCCAGCGATTGAACACGGGGGCCAGCACTGGGTTCGCCGCCACCTGGACACGGCGCCCCAGCGATGCGCCGCTGGTGTCGCGGACGGCGAAGCGAAAGATCGAGGCCGGGTCGGTGCCCTGCCGATTACGGCCGAAGGCGCGTGTCGTATACAGATGGCGGAAACCGGCCTCCTGGGCGAGTCGGACGTAATCGTCGTCGAAATAGCCTTGCGGCCAGCAAAGCTGGTCGGAGACCTCGCCCAGATGCCGGCGCAGGCAATCCCGCGACTGGGCCAGCTCATCGCGCATATGCGCGTTCTTGGTCGCGGCGTCTCGTTGGTCCCAGCGGGTATGGGTATGCGTATGGCTGTGAAACTCGATCACGCCCTTGTCCTGCATGGCCTGGATTTCGGACCAGCGCAGAATGGCCTCGTCGGCGCGGCCCGCTTCGATGCGCCGTTCGCAGTCCCGATGCTCGGGTGTCTCGGGCAGCGGCTCCTGGTCACCCAGTTGCGGTCGGACCGGGCCTTCGCCCACCCACCCGGTCACGACGAACACCGTCGCCCGCATGCCATAGCGGCGCAGCAAAGGCTCGGCATAGACCCAGTTGTCCAGATAGCCGTCGTCGAACGTGATCAGCACCGAGCGGCGCGGCGCACCGCCCTGCTGCAGGTGGCGGATGAATTCCGCCGTGCCCAGGGCGTGATAGCCGCGGCGCGCCAGCCAGCGCAACTGGTCCTCGAAGTGTTCGGGCGTCGCCGCGATCATGCCGCCCTCCGGGCGGACATGGTGGTACATCAGGACAGGGACGATGTGGGCGGCCATCAGGCAAGTTCCTCCAACCACTGACGGTAACAGCGTTCGGTCCGCTCGCCCAGCGCCTCCCGGGTGAAACGGCCGTCCTCCAGGCAATAACGCCGTCCGGCGCGGCCCATGCGCCGACGCAAATCGGGGTCCGAAACCAGGCGGTCCAGCGCCTGGGTCAGGGCCGGGATATCGAACAGGGGCACCAGCAGGCCGCTTTCATTTTCTTGCATCATTTCCGGTACACCGCCGACGCGCGTGCCGACCACGGGAAGGCCGGCGGCCCCCGCCTCGACAAAGACCGTGCCCGAGGCTTCGATATGCGTCGCCAGGGCGAACACGTCGAAATCCGGCAGCAGCGCCGGCACATCGGACCGGGCGCCCAGGAGATGAATCCGGTCCGCCAGACCGGCCGAAGCCGCCTGATCGCGTAAACGGGACAACGCCGCATCGCCGCCGCCCACGATGACCAGATGCACGCGGGCATCTTTGCGCAACACCGGCAGCATGGCTTCGATCAATTGTTCATGCCCTTTTTCGGCCCGCAACACACCGACGCTGCCGACGATGACCGCCTGCGCATCCAGCCCCAGCTCAGCCCGCAGGACAGGCGCCGGCATGGGGTCAGGAAAGTCTACTGCAGGCGGCACGACCGCGACGTAACCAGGTGGCACACCCCGCCCGATCAGATGCTGACGCACGAACTCACTGGGGGCGATCACCCGGCGCGGCACCCCGGTATACGCCAGCAAGGACCCCACGGGCTTGGCCAGATGCCGGGTCCGCACCACCAGGGGCACGCGCGCCAGGCGGGCGGCGGCGCCGACCAGCAAGGTTTCGCGGCGGCTATGGGTATTGACCACGTCGAAATCGCCCTGCCGCAACAGGCGCACCAGGCGCGGCAGGCCCTTGGCATGGTTCCAGGGTCCATCCATTTCCAGCGTGTCCACCAGGAACCCCGCCTGCCGGAGCTCGCGCGCCAGTTGGGCATGCGGCTGGCAGACGGCCTGCACGTGATGCCCCCGGTCGCGCAACGCGTTCATCAGGCGGAAGATATAGCGTTCCTGGCCCGCGAAGCCCGTCGCCGCCTCGGCATGGAGGATACGCAGGGGTTTCATCATGCGGGCCGCTTATGGGAAAGCCGAAAACGCAGGTTATGCACCAGACGCCACACCGTGTCGCGGACCTGATAGGCCTCGCGCCGTATTTTGTCGCCCAAGGGCAGGGGCGATTCCACGGCGGCGCCCGTGATATCCGACGGCGACTCATGATCCTGGGCCACGCAGGCCGGCTGGATCACGATGTTTTCCACGCCATGCTCGTAGAACCGGAATACGGCGTCATCCAGGGGGTAAATCCAGGTCCGGCTGCCCTCCAGCAAGGCCCGGGCCCCCGCGGGCGCCAGCAGATACGCCACCGAGCAGGAGTGCCGCTTGAGTTTGCGCGTCAGGGCGAAAGGCCCCACCCGGCCGACATGCATGAAGGCATCCCGCCCCGGCCGGTCATATTCATGCAGCCAGATAAAGGGCCATTCGTGCAGCAGCGCCTGCGCATGGTCCAGCATCTCCGGGAAGTTGTCCTTCAGGATGGCGTCGTCTTCGACCACGATCAGCGGCCGGCCGGATTCGGCGCATTCCTGCCAGAGCAGGTAATGGCTGGCAAAGCAGCCCAATTGAGAGGGCTTCAGATCACGGCCGCGTCCTTTCACCCGGGCGCGGGCGACGGGATCGTAATGCGAAAACAGCGGATGATCGGGCTGCTGCTTGCCGTTGACGGCATCCAGGAAGCTGTAGCCGGAAATCCCCAACCGGTCGAACTGGGCGGCGATCTGCCGCCGCCGATCCAGGCGGGAGGCCAGGCTGATAATGCGTATGGGGAGCGTATTCATCCGTAGTTGATTTCCACATCATCGTAAGACAGCCACTGCCGCGCATCGGCGATCAGGGTCTCGTCCATGCGCACGCGCCAGTCCTCGCCCAGGCGCAGCAGGCAGGAAAAGCGCGACCCGCGCAGGCGCAGTTCGACCGGCACACCGGATTCGTCCGACCGCCAGGGCGCCAGCAGGTCCTGCAGGCGGCCGGCGTCCATCCCATCGGGCACGGACAGGCGCAGGCTGCGGGCGCGGCTTTCGCGCACGCGCTGCAGGTCGTACAGTTCGTCGGCCGAGACGCGCAGGCCGCCGGAATAGTCATCATGGCTGACGCGCCCCTGGATCACCAGGGGGCGGTCTTCTTTCAAGCTGTCGCGGTACTGCTCGTACATCTCGTTGAAGATGGCGACCTCGATCTGGGCCGTGCCGTCGTCCAGCAGGGCATACAGCATCTTGCCGCGCCGGGTCATGCGCACACGCACTTCCGCCAGCACGCCCGCCAGCCATTGCTGGCCGCGCGAGGGCGCCAGCCGCGCCAGCGGCGTGGGCGCGACGCGCCGGATCTCGTCGCGCCAGGCGTCGAACAAATGGCCGCTGAAATAAAAGCCCAGGGCGGTCTTTTCTTCCCTCAGGTAGGTTTCCAGGTCCCAGGGCGTGACGCGCGCGACCTCGTCGGCCACCAGTTCGTCGGTGTTGTCGTCAAACAGCGAGACCTGGTTGGCGTTGCGTTCGGCCTGCTCGGCCGCCTCGATGGCGCTGCTCAGGGCCTCCAGCAGCGCCGCGCGGTTGGTCTCCAGTGTGTCGAAGGCCCCGGCGCGAATCAGCGCCTCGATGGTGCGCCGGTTGACGGCGTGGCGGTCCACCCGGGCGCAGAAATCGAACAGCCCGGTGAACCGGCCGCCGGCCGTGCGCGCGGCGATGATGGCCTCGACGGCGGACTGGCCGGTGCCCTTGACCCCGCCCAGGCCGTAGCGGATGGTGCGCGGCGGGCGGCCCTGCGCGGTATGCTCGTCGGCCACCGGCGCGAAGCGGTAGCCGGATTCGTTGACGTCCGGCGGCAGGACGGCGACCTTGTTTTCCACGGCATCGCGCCAAAAGATCTGGATCTTGTCCGTGTCGTCCATGTCGGACAGCATGGTCGCGGCCAGGAATTCCGCCGGGTGATAAACCTTGAGCCAGGCGGTCTGGTAGGAAATCAGGGCGTAGGCGGCCGAGTGACTCTTGTTGAAGCCATAGCCTGCGAACTTTTCCATCAGGTCGAACAGGTGTGCGGCCAGATCCGGGTCGTAGCCCTTTTTGGCGGCGCCTTCCTGGAAGATCACCCGGTGCTTGGCCATTTCCTCGGGCTTTTTCTTGCCCATGGCGCGGCGCAGCAAGTCGGCGCCGCCCAGCGAATAGCCGCCGATGATCTGCGAGATCAGCATCACCTGTTCCTGGTAGACGATGACGCCGTAGGTGCTCTTGAGCACCGATTCCAGATCCGGGTGGAAATAATCGACTTCGGCGCGGCCGTGCTTGCGATTCACGAAGTCGACCACCATGCCGGATTCCAGCGGCCCGGGACGGAACAGCGCCAGCAAGGCGACCACGTCTTCAAAGGTGTTGGGCCGCATGCTTTTCAGCAGCTCTTTCATGCCGCGCGATTCGAGCTGGAACACCGCCGTGGTGTTGGCGGCCGACAGCAGATCGTAGGTGGCCTGGTCATCCAGCGGCAAGGCCATGATGTCGAAATCGCGCTTGTCCGGATTGAATTCGCGCACGTAGCGCACGGCCCAATCCAGAATGGTCAGGTTGCGCAGGCCCAGGAAGTCGAACTTGACCAGGCCGGCGGCCTCGACGTCGTCCTTGTCGAACTGGGACACGACGCTGGATTCGCTGCCCGGCTGGCAATACAGGGGGCAGAAATCGGTCAGCTTGCCCGGCGCGATCAGCACCCCGCCGGCGTGCATGCCGATGTTGCGCGTCAGGCCTTCCAGCGGCCGGGCCAGGTCGATGAGGGCGTGGATTTCCTCGTCGGTGTCGTACAGTTCCTTGAAGGCGGGTTCGTGTTCCAGCGTGCGGTCCAGCGACCAGGGATCAGCCGGATTGAAAGGGATCATCTTCGACAGGCGGTCGCAGACGCTGTAGGGCATCTCCAGCACGCGGCCCACGTCGCGCACCACGGCCTTGGCGCCCAGGGTGCCGAACGTGGCGATCTGGCTGACGGCATCGCGGCCGTACTTTTCCTTGACGTATTCGATGACCCGTTCGCGGTTGTCCTGGCAGAAGTCCACGTCGAAGTCGGGCATGGACACGCGTTCGGGGTTCAGGAAGCGCTCGAACAGCAAGTCGTAGCGCAACGGGTCCAGATCGGTGATCCCCAGGCTGAAGGCCACCAGGGAGCCCGCGCCCGAGCCCCGGCCCGGCCCCACCGGCACGCCGTGGCCCTTGCCCCAGTTGATGAAGTCCTGCACGATCAGGAAGTAGCCGGGAAAGCCCATGCTGATGATGGTCCGGCACTCCAGGTCCAGACGGGCCTGATATTCGGGCATGCGGCGGGCGCGCTCGTCGGCGTCCGGATACAACTGGACCATGCGGCGCGCCAGGCCCTCGTTGGACAGATGCACCATATAGTCGTCCAGCGACACCCCGTCCGGCGTGGGGAACAGCGGCAGTTGCGGCTGGTCCAGGGTCAGGGTCAGGCTGCAGCGGCGGGCGATCTGCACCGCGTTGGCCAGGGCCGAGGGCACGTCCGCGAAGCGGCGCGCCATGTCGGCGCTGTCGGGCATGTATTGCTCGGCCGTGAAACGCCGGACGCGGCGCGGATTGCCCAGCAGTTCGCCTTCGGCGATGCAGACGCGGGCCTCGTGGGCGCGGAAATCGGACGGCGCGATGAACTGGATCGGGTGCGTGGCCACCACCGGCAGGCCGCAGTCCGCCGCCAGGCGCAGCGCAGCCTGGACATAGGCCTCGTCG
This sequence comes from Castellaniella hirudinis, assembly GCF_042651965.1. Classification (NCBI taxonomy): domain Bacteria; kingdom Pseudomonadati; phylum Pseudomonadota; class Betaproteobacteria; order Burkholderiales; family Alcaligenaceae; genus Castellaniella; species Castellaniella hirudinis. Next base: position 210,235 of record NZ_JBHSDY010000011.1, on the reverse strand, counting down.
CCGTCAAAGCCGGCGCGCTGCAATTCGATGAAATACGCATCCGGGAAATCGGCCGCCCACTGGCGCGCCAGGCGGCGAGCCTCGTCTTCGCGGCCGGCCTCCAGGGCCTGGCCCACGTCGCCCGCACGGGCACCGGACAGGACGATCAGGCCGTTCTTGCCCGACAGCCATTCACGGCGCATTTCCGCCCGGCCGCGCTGGCTGTTTTCCGTCCAGGCCCGGGCCAGCAGTTCGCACAGGTCCAGGTAGGCGGCATGGCCGGTGGCCAGCAGCAGCACGCGAAAGGGCTTGTCCTCGTCGACCGGATTCTGCAGCCAGACATCGCAGCCGGCGATGGGCTTGATGCCGGCCTTGCGGGCCGTCTTGTAGAACTTGATCCAGCCGAACAGATTGGCCAGATCGCTGATCGCCATGGCCGGCTGGCCGAATTCCTTTGCCCGACCGATCAGGTCGGGGATGCGCGCGATGCCGTCCACGACGGAAAACTCGGAGTGGCTGCGCAGGTGGACGAACAGAGGGGTGTCGGGGGATATGCTCATGGGTGGGATTGTACCTAGGGGGACCTCTGAATAAGTCCTAGCGCGGCATGGCGGCCCAGGCCTTTTCCAGGCGCTTGACCGAGACGGGGAAAGGCGTGCGCAGCGTCTGGGCGTAGAGGGCCACGCGCAGCTCTTCCAGTTGCCAGCGGAAGGCGTCCAGGTTGGCGTCGGGCGCGCCCTTGAGCGCCGCGCGCGCGCGTTGCCAGGGCGTGCTCAGGCGGATGATATCGGCCATCAGGGCGGCGTCGCGCGCGGGGTCGGCACGCAGTTTTTCGATGCGCAGTTGCGCCGCCTTCAGATAGCGCGGCAGGTGCCCGAGCTGTTCCGGCGGCGTGTCGCGCACAAAGGCCGGGCCGACCAACGCGTCGAGCTGCTGGCGCAGATCCTGCTGCGCCTGGGGCCAGGGACGGGCCTGAGGCAGTTTTTTCACCAGGGCGGCGCGTTCGGTCAGGATGACGCCGGCCAGGCGGGCCCGTTCCTGGGCCAGCAGCCCCAGGCGCGCGCGGCCTTCGGCGCAGCGCTGATCGAAGGCCGCCGCGTCGGCGGGCCAGGGCTCCATCAGGCAGGCCTGGTCCAGGGCCGCGTCGATCAACTGATCGCGCAGTTCCTGCTGGGTGCCCAGGTCCATGTACAGCATGCCCATGCGGGTCAGGTCCGGCAGGTTCTTTTCCAGGTAGCGGACCTGCTCCCGCAAAGCCAGGCGAAACAAGCGCCGCAGGCCGACCGCGTGCACGCGGCGCGCTTCCTGGGGATCGTCGAAGACGTCCAGGTCGCAGGACTCGCCCCGATCGCGCAGCGCCGGGTAACCGATCAGGGACTGTCCGCCGCGCTGGATTTCCAGCAGTTCCGGCAGCGCGCCGAAGGTCCAGGCCGTCAGGCCCTCGTGGTCCAGGACGCGGGAGGCCTGCTGGTCACGCGCCGCCACCTGCTGAAAGGAGGCCTGGGCCTGGCGGCCGTGCTCGGCGCGCAACTGGTCCAGGCTGCGGCCGCCGGACAGCATGCGGCCGTGCTCGTCGATCACCTTGAAATTCATGAACAGGTGCGGCGGCAGGGTCTCCAGCTTGAAATCGGTGGCCTGGACGCGCACCCGGCATTGCTCCCAGATGTCCTGCTCCAGCGCGTCCAGCAGGCCCATGCCCGGATCGACGGCGCGCTCGAACCAGCGTTCGTGGAAACCGGCCGCATAGTCGGGCAAGGGCACGCAATGGCGGCGCAGTTTCTGCGGCAGGGATTTCAGCAGCAGATGGGCTTTTTCCTTGAGCATGCCCGGCACCAGCCATTCGCAGCGCGCGGCATCGATCTGGTTCAGGGCGAACAGCGGCACGGTCAGCGTCATGCCGTCACGCGGCGAACCCGGCTCGAAATGGTAGTCCACCGCCAGCTCGGTCCCGGCCCAGCTCAGGCGGCGCGGAAAGACCTCCGTCGTCACCCCGGCGGCATCGTGCCGCATCAGTTCGTCGCGGCTCAGGTTCAGCCGCGCGGCGGCCTCGGCGTCCAGGCCTTTGAACCAGGCTTCCAGCGTCGCCGCCTGGGACACGTCGGCGGGAATCTGGCCGTCGTAAAAGGCGTAGATCAGCGCGTCATCCACCAGGATGTCCGGGCGGCGGCTTTGGTGTTCCAGGCGCTCGATGGACGCGATCAGCCGCCGGTTGTGGGCGATGAAGGGCAGCCTGCTGTCGATGTCGCCCGGCACCAGGGCGTCGCGGATGAAGATTTCCCGCGCGGCCTTGGGGTCGATGCGGCCGTAGTGCACGCGGCGCCCGGCATACACCGGCAGGCCGTGCACGGTGCCGCGCTCGTTGGCCACGACCTGGCCGGCTTTCTTTTCCCAGCGCGGATCGGACCAGGCGCGCTTGAGCAGGTGCGCCCCGGCCCGCTCGACCCAGGTCGGCTCGATCTGCGCCACACAGCGGGCGTACAGGCGGGTGGTTTCGACCAGTTCGGCCGCCAGCACCCAGCGGCCGGCTTTTTTCTGCAGCGGCGAGCCCGGGTGGATGGCGAAGCGGATGTCGTGCGCGCCCTGATACAGCCCGCCGTCCTCGGACTTCATGCCGATATTGCCCAGCAGGCCGGCCAGCAGCGCCATGTGGATCTGCTCGCGCGTGGCCGGGGTCTGGTTCAGCCGCCAGCCCTGTTCGCGCGCCAGGGTCAGCAATTGCGTGTGCGTGTCGTGCCATTCGCGCAAGCGGATGGGCGACAGGAATTTGGCGCGGATCTGGTCTGTCAGCTTGCGCTGCGAGGCCTTGTGCGCGACCTGCTCGCCGTACCACTGCCAGAGCTTCAGCCAGGCCAGGAATTCCGACTGCTTGTCGTTGAACTGGGCGTGGGCGTTGTCGGCGGCCTCGCGCGCCTGCATGGGGCGGTCGCGCGGGTCCTGCACGGACAGCGCCGAGGCGATGATGAGGATTTCTTCCAGGCACTGCTGTTCGTGCGCGGCAAAGACCATGCGCGCGATGCGCGGGTCGACCGGCAATTTTGCCAGTGCGCGGCCCACGGAGGTCAGGTGGTTGCGCTCGTCCAGCGCCCCCAGCTCCTGCAGCAGTTGATAGCCGTCGGCAATGGCCCGGCCGGTGGGCGGCTCGACGAAGGGAAAGGCCTCGATATCGTCCAACCGCAGGGATTTCATCCGCAGGATGACCGAGGCCAGGGACGAACGCAGGATTTCCGGGTCCGTGAAGGCGGGGCGCTGCTTGAAATCGTCTTCGGCGTACAGGCGCACGCACACCCCCGGCCCCAGGCGGCCGCAGCGGCCGGCGCGCTGGTTGGCCGAAGCCTGGCTGACGGGCTCGATGCGCAACTGCTCGACCTTGCTGCGCCAGGAATAGCGCTTGATGCGCGCCAGGCCGCTGTCCACGACGTAGCGGATGCCCGGCACCGTCAGCGAGGTCTCGGCCACGTTGGTGGCCAGCACGATGCGCCGGGCATTGCCGCGCGGATGGAAGATCTGCTCCTGCTCGGCGCGCGACAGCCGGGCGTACAGCGGCAGCACCAGGGCGCCGACGGGATGGCGCTTGCGCAGGGCCTCGGCGCATTCGCGGATTTCGCGCTCGCCGGGCAGAAAGACCAGCACGTCGCCGGCGCCGTGGCGGGCGCATTCGTCCACGCCATCCACCACGGCATCGACCAGGTCGCGCTCTTCGTCGCCCTGCCCCGGTTTGCGGCCGGCGAAGCCGTCGTCCTCGTCCCGCCGCACGGGGCGGTAGCGCAGTTCCACCGGAAACAGGCGGCCCGAGACCTGGATCACCGGGGCCGGCCGGTCTTCGGTGCCGAAATGCCTGGCGAAGCGGTCGGCATCGATGGTGGCCGAAGTGATGATCAGCTTCAGGTCCTTGCGGCGTGCCAGCAGGCGCTTCAGGAAACCCAGCAGGAAATCGATGTTCAGGCTGCGCTCGTGCGCCTCGTCGATGATCAGGGTGTCGTAGCGGCGCAGCAGGGGATCGCGCTGGGTCTCGGCCAGCAGGATGCCGTCGGTCATCAGCTTGATGGCCGTCGCCGGGCCGGCGCGCTCGGAAAAGCGGATCTGGTAGCCCACCCAATCGCCCATCTCGGTGCGCAGTTCCTCGGCCACGCGCTGGGCCACCGAGGTCGCGGCCAGACGGCGCGGCTGGGTGTGGCCGATCATGCCGTTGCGGCCGCGTCCCAGTTCCAGACAGATCTTGGGCAACTGGGTGGTCTTGCCCGAACCGGTCTCGCCGCAGACGATCACCACCTGGTGCTCGGTGATGGCGCGCGCGATGTCCTGGCGGCAGGCGCTGACGGGCAGGTCTTCCGGATAGTGGATGGGCGGCAGGGGCCGGTCGCCGGCGCCGGCGGGCGGACGGGGTGTACGCGGGCGGTCCGGGCCTGGGGACGGAGACGCCGCAGCGGGCCGGGTCCGCGCCCGGCGGGGCGGCTGCGAGGGATTTTCTGGCATACAGTCGGGAAAAAGACAATCGCTCATTATAATTTCGCTATCGCAAGAATCCGACGCCCACCCCAACCTTCGAGACCCGAGACCCGTCGCCCGCCATGAGTTCTGCCGAAACCGACACCTATTCCGCCCAGGACGCCCCCGAATTCGCCCCCGCGCAGTTCGTGCGATGGTTCCGCGAGGTCGCGCCTTATGTGCATGACTTCCGCGGCAAGACCTTCGTCGTGGCCTTTGGCGGCGAACTGATCGAGGACGGCGGCCTGGAGGACCTGGTGGCCGACCTGTCGCTGCTGTCGGCGCTGGGGATCAAGCTGGTGCTGGTGCACGGCTCGCGTCCCCAGGTCAACGAACAGCTACGCCTGAAAGGCCACACCACCCAGTTCGGCCGGGGCACGGAACCCACCAGCCCCGAGGCCCTGGAATGCGCCAAAGAGGCCGCCGGGGAAATCCGCCTGGACATCGAGGCCGCCTTCAGCCAGGGGCTGCCCAACACGCCCATGTCGCACGCCAAGATCCGCGTGATCTCCGGTAACTTCGTCACGGCGCGCCCGGTCGGCGTGATCGACGGCGTGGACTACCGGCGCGCCGGCACGGTGCGCAAGCTGGACATCGAAGCGATGCGCAACGTCATCAGCCAGGGCGCCATCGTGCTGCTCTCGCCGCTGGGCTTTTCCCCCACCGGCGAGGCCTTCAACCTGGCCATGGAAGACCTGGCCACCAACGCCGCCGTGGCGCTGCGCGCCGAAAAACTGATTTTCCTGACCCAGAACCGCACCGTCACCGAGACCGACGGTTCCGTGGACACGGAACTGGCCCGCAAGGACGCCGACGACCTGCTCGCCCAGGACATCCTGGACGAGGACACGTCCGCCTTTCTGCGCCACGCGTCCCTGGCGGTCAAGCGCGGGGTGGCGCGCGCGCACCTGGTGCCCTACACCATGGACGGCAGCATCCTGCTGGAAATCTTCACCCACGACGGGGTGGGCACCATGGTGGTCGAGGACACCCTCGAAGACCTGCGCCCGGCCGGCGCCGACGACGTGGGCGCCATCGTCCAGTTGATCGAGCCCCTGGAGGCCGACGGCACCCTGGTGCCGCGCGGCCGCGCCACGATCGAGCGCGACGTGGAAAAATTCACGGTGCTGGAGCACGACGGCGTGATCTACGGCTGCGTGGCCCTGATTCCCTACCTGGACGACGGCATGGCCGAAATGGCCTGCCTGATCGTGCATCCCGAATGGCAGGGCACGGGCGACGGCGAAAAACTGCTGCGCCACGCCGAAACCAGCGCCCGCGCCCAGGGCGCCCGGCGCCTGTTCGTGCTGACCACGCGCACCTCGCACTGGTTCCTGAAGCGCGGCTTCGTCCAGGGCGGCGTCTCCGACCTGCCCCACGAAAAGCGCGCCCACTACAACCATTCGCGCAACAGCCTGGTGTTCATCAAGCGGCTATGAAAATCCTCGTCACCGGCGGCGCCGGCTTCATCGGCTCGGCCTTGATCCGGCACCTGATCGGCGACACCGATCATGCGGTCGTCAACGTCGACAAGCTGACCTACGCCGGCAACCTGGAATCCCTGGCCTGCGTCGCGGACGATCCGCGCTATGCCTTCGAGCATCTGGACATCTGCGATGCGGCGGGGCTGGCGGACGCCTTTGCGCACCACCGGCCGGACGCCGTGATGCACCTGGCGGCGGAATCCCACGTGGACCGTTCCATCGACGGCCCCGCAGAATTCGTGCGCACCAATGTGGTCGGCACCTACACGCTGCTGGAGGCCGCCCGCGCCCACTGGAACGGGCTGGGCGCCGCCGCGCGCGCCGCCTTCCGCTTCCATCACATTTCCACCGACGAGGTCTACGGCGACCTGGCCGGCACCCATGACCTGTTCACGGAAGCCACGCCCTACGCCCCCAGCTCGCCCTATTCCGCCAGCAAGGCGGGATCGGACCATCTGGCGCGGGCCTGGCAGCGCACCTACGGCCTGCCGGTGCTGGTGACGAACTGCTCCAACAACTACGGCCCCTGCCACTTCCCGGAAAAACTGATCCCCCTGATCATCCTGAACGCCCTGGAAGGCAAGCCCCTGCCCGTCTACGGCCAGGGCCTGCAGGTGCGCGACTGGCTCTACGTCGAGGACCACGCCCGCGCCCTGCTGCGCGTGGTCGAATCAGGCGTCCCCGGGGAAACCTACAACATCGGCGGCCACAACGAGCAGCGCAACATCGACGTGGTGCAGGCCATCTGCGCCCTGCTGGAAGAACTCGCCCCCGAACACCCCGCCGGCGTGACGCGCTACGCCGACCTGATCACCCACGTGGCCGACCGCCCGGGGCACGACCTGCGCTACGCCATCGACGCCGGCAAGATCGCCCGCGAGCTGGGCTGGACGCCGCAGGAAACCTTCGCCACCGGCCTGCGCAAGACCGTGCAGTGGTACCTGGACAACCGCGGCTGGTGCCGCCACGTGCAGGACGGCAGCTACCAGCGCCAGCGGCTGGGCCTGGGCTCGGCCGCGTCCGCGTCCGCCTGATGACACCCCCGACCCGGCGCGACGACGGCCCGCGCATCCTGGTCACCGGCGCCGACGGGCAATTGGGGCGTTCGCTGCGCGTGCTGGCGGCGCGGCATCCCGATGCGGCGCGCTATGCATTCCTGACGCGATCGCAGTTGGACATCACGCAAGCCGATGCCGTGCATGCCTGGCTGGACGCGCATCCCGCCGACTGCCTGATCAATGCCGCCGCCTACACGGCCGTGGACCGCGCGGCCGCGGAGCCGGAGCCGTCCCGCGCGATCAACGCGGACGCGCCCGGCCTGCTGGCGCGCGCCTGCGCGGCGCGCGGCATCCGGCTGCTGCACGTGTCCACCGACTACGTGTTCGACGGACGGCTGGACCGCCCCTACCGGGAAAGCGACCCGACCGCGCCCCTGAACACCTACGGGCGCGGCAAGCTGGCGGGCGAACAGGCTGTGCTGGCCGCCGATCCGCATGCGCTGATCGTGCGCACCGGCTGGGTCTTCAGCGCCTGGGGCGGCAATTTCGTGCGCACCATGGTGCGCCTGGGCACGGAGCGCGACACGCTGCGCGTGATCGATGACCAGATCGGCGGCCCCACCTGGGCCGGCCACCTGGCCCGGGTCCTGCACACGCTGGCCCTGCAGCCCGCGGACCCGCTACCGGGCGGCCTCTATCACTTCGGCGGCCGTCCCTGGACCAGTTGGCACGGTTTCGCGCTGGAAATCCTGAGCCGCGCCCACGCCCGGGGCCTGATCGCCCGCCTGCCCCGGGTCGAGGCGATCACCTCGGCCGACTGGCCCTCGCCCGAACCCCGGCCGGCCAACGGCCGCCTGGACTGCGCCCGGCTGGAGGCCCTGATCGGACCCTTGGAGTGCGACTGGCGCGTCGGCCTGGATCGGGTGCTGGACGCCTGGAAGACAGAAGGGTCTTGAAGCGGCGGAGGCAGCCTCGCAGGGCTACAATCACCGCTTCCCCACCGCAAGACACGAGAGGCTCCCGACATGGCACGCATGATTCAATGCCACAAACTCAAGCGTGAGGCCCAAGGCCTGGACTATCCCCCGTACCCGGGCGATCTGGGCGTGCGCATCTGGCGCGAAATTTCCAAGGACGCCTGGACCCAGTGGCTGGACATCCAGACGCGGCTGGTCAATGAGAACCACCTGAGCCTGGCCGAACCCGAAGCGCGCAAATTCCTGGCCGGACGCATGCAGGCGTTCCTGTTCGACGACCAGGACGTCGAGGCCCAGGGCTACGTGCCGCCCTCGGCCTGATCTCCGTCCCAATCAGTCGCGCGCGTTCTCGGACGCGTCATCGCCGCGCGGTTGCGGCGGCTCGCCGCGCGCCATGCGTTCGGTATTGGTGACGCCCGTGTGGCGCACGTCGTCGCCGCGCACCATGTAGATCACCCGCTCGGCCATGTTCTTCGCATGGTCGCCGATGCGCTCCAGCGCGCGGGCGATGAAGATCAGATCGATGGAATGCGAGATCGTGCGCGGGTCTTCGATCATGTAGGTGATGATGTGGCGCAGGGAGGCCTTCCATTCCTTGTCCACCTCTTTGTCGTTGCGCACGACCTGGGCGGCTGCAATGGGGTCTTCGCGGGCAAAGGCGTCCAACGCCGCCCGGATCATGCTGGCCACTGCATCGGCCATGTGGCGCAATTCCACCACCGGCTCGTAGGACGTATTGGATTCGTGCAGGCGGCGGGCGACCTTGGCGATCTTTTCGGCCTCGTCGCCGCAGCGCTCCATATCGGTCAGCATCTTGGACACCGACAGCAGCAGGCGCAGGTCCCCGGCCGTCGGCTGATGCCGGGCGATCAACTGGCTGATGCGCTCGTCGATGTCGATCTCGAACTGATTGACCTGCCGTTCGTGCTCACGGACCCGGTCCACCAGTTGCAGTTCACCCCGCGTCAGGGCGTGGATGCCGTCCAGCACCATGGATTCGACCAGTCCGCCCATCTGCAGGAACATGGACCGCGTCGTTTCGAGTTCGCTGTGGAATTGCTTATTGGTGTGTTCCAGCATCCGGGACCTCTGCCTGCCGTCAGGCGCGTTCGACGAGCGCGCTGGCATCGCGCTCGCCGCATATGGAAAGAATGCTCAGCATAGCAGCGCCATGTGACAGAAACATGACGATGTGGCGCCGACCGGCGCGAAGCCGGATCAATCGCGCAATTCCAGCCGCGACACGCCCGCCTGCCCCGCCACCAGCGCCACCTGGGCGCCCGAGATCGCGAACAGGCCGCAGCAGACCACGCCCGGGATGTTGTTCAGCAGCGCCTCGAATTCGGCGGGATCGCCGTAGCGCAGGCCGGCGACGTCCAGGATCTGGTTGCCGTTGTCGGTGGTGAAGCCTTCGCGCAAGCGCGGCTGCCCGCCCAGTTGGCGGACCTCGCGGGCGACTGCTTCACGCGCCAGGGGGATGACCTCGATCGGCAGCGGAAAGCCGCCCAGGCGCTCGACCAGCTTGGATTCATCGACGATGCAGACGAAACGGTCCGCCACCGAAGCCACGATCTTTTCACGCGTCAGCGCCCCGCCGCCGCCCTTGATCATGTTCAACTGATGGTCGATCTCGTCGGCGCCGTCCACATACAGCGCCAGCGAGCTCACCTCGTTCAAGTCCAGCACCTGGATGCCGGCCGCCTGCATGCGGCGCGTGCTGCGCTCCGAGCTGGACACCGCCGCACGGAAGGCTCCGCGATGCGGCGCCAACAGATCGATGAAACGATCCACGGTCGATCCCGTCCCCACCCCCAGGATGCTGTCGGGCTGCAACTGGGGCAGCACATCGTCGAGGGCGGCCTGGGCCGCCTGTTGCTTGAGTTCGTCCTGGGTGAGCATGGGGGTATTCCGATCGGAGGTCTGGGAGGCCTGTATTGTAATGGTCCCGCCCTGCAGCGGCCTCGATCCGCCACGACCCGCGCACGACGGACGGCGGCGACACATTCTGTCGCAAGGTCTCCCTAGACTGAGCCTGTGTTTCACGCTCACCAAGGAATCGATGCCATGCCTCCCACCCACGCCCAATGGAACCGCGCCCTGGATTACTTGCGTGCGGCCCGCGGTCTGCTGATCACCGCCGGCGCCGGCATGGGCGTGGATTCCGGACTGCCGGATTTTCGCGGCAAAGAGGGCCTGTGGCAGGCCTACCCCGCCCTGCGTCAGGCGCGCCTGGATTTCCAGCACATCGCCCAGCCCGAATCCTTCGACCGTTGGCCCACGCTGGCCTGGGGGTTTTACGGCCACCGCCTGTCCCTATATCGCCGGACCGAACCGCATGCGGGCTTCGGCATCCTGCGGCGCTGGGCCGAACGCCTGCCGCACGGCGCCTTCGTCTTCACCAGCAACGTCGACGGCCAGTTCCAGCGGGCGGGCTTCGACCCGGACCGGCTCCTGGAATGCCACGGCTCGCTGCACTGGATGCAATGTCACGCCCGCTGCAAGCACCGGATCTGGCCGGCCGACGACTTCGAGCCGGACGTGGACGCTGCGACCTGCCGCCTGCGCTCGCCCCTGCCGACCTGCCCCGACTGCGGCGCCCTGGCCCGCCCCAACGTGCTGATGTTCAATGACCTGAATTGGGAAACGGAGCGCATGACGGCTCAGCGCGACCGGCTCAACGCCTGGCTGGAATCCGTGGGCGGCGACCCGCTGGCCGTGATCGAACTGGGCGCGGGTCAGGCGATCCCCTCGGTGCGCCATTTCAGCCTGCGCAGCGGCCATCCGGTGCTGCGCATCAATGCCCGCGACAGCGCCATTTCTCCGCGCTGGGGCGTCGGCCTGGAAGGCCCGGCGCTGCGGACGCTGCAATGGCTTGATACACATATTTGATCCATACTGGCGGCTCTCCCGACTCTGCGACCCCGGCATGGCCACACGATCCTCGACTCTGGAAACCACCCTGCTGGCGCTGGAAATACTGCGCCGGATTCCACGCGCGCCCCGCACCATCACCACCGGCGAACTGCACGCGCAACTGGCCGCCAGCGGTTTCGAGCGCGATATACGGACCATCCAGCGGCAACTGGACATGCTCAGCGCGGCCTTGGACATCGAGCGCAACGACGATGCCGCCCCCTACCGCTACCAGTGGCTGCCCCACGCCAAACCGCTGGCCATTCCGCACCTGAACGCACAGGAATCCCTGCTGCTGACCCTGGCCGAGGAACACCTGCGCCATCTGCTGCCCGCCCACCTGATGAAATCCCTGGAGGGTTTCTTCGCCCAGGCGCACCGCAACATGGAGCCGGACCGCAATGCAGGGCTGGAGCGCGAATGGCCGTCCAAGATCCGTGTGGTCGCCACCACCCAGCCGCTGCTGCCCCCGACCATCGCGCCCGGTGTGCTGGACACGGTCAGCGAAGCCCTGTACCACAATCATCGGCTGCGGCTGGACTACAAGAACGCCGGCGGCCGGCGCCAGACCATCGAGGTCATGCCCCTGGGCCTGGCCCAGCAAGGCCCGCGCCTGTATCTGGTGTGCCGCTTCCAGGGGTTCGAAAACGAGCGCAGCCTGGCCCTGCACCGCATCCTGAGCGCCGAGCAGGCCTCCACCATCCCCTTTGAGCGCCCCCGGGACTTCGACCTGGCCAAATACGATGCCGACGGACGCTTTCGCTTCGGCGAGGGCGAGCGCATCCGGCTGCGCTTTCGCATCAAACGCGAGGTCGGGCATCATCTGCTGGAAACGCCCTTGTCCAGGGACCAGACGATTACCGAGGCTGACGGCGACCGGCTGGAAGTCACTGCCACCGTGGTCGACAGCGCCATGCTGGATCAATGGCTGCGCGGGTTCGGAGAGGCGGTGGACGGGGTGGAAAAACTCGATTCAGGAGCCCCTTGATGCACGACACCTCCTTCTCCGCCGACGATCTCGATGCCCTGCGCCAGGCGCATGCCCTGCTGGAAAATCCGGGCCTGGCCGCGCGCATCACCAATCTGATCGGCTCCCCTGTCGAAAAATTCATGGACCGGCTCCCGGCCGGCTGGAACGCCCAGATCGGCCAGGTGACCCGGCTGGCCCTGAGCAAAGCCGCTGACGCCGCCCTGTTCACCATGCACGACAAGCCCGGAGGCCGCAGTTCGAACGTGTGGCACAAGATCGGCGCGGCGGCCTCCGGCGGTGTGGGCGGATTCTTCGGCCTGGCCGGCCTGGCGGTGGAACTGCCGGTGTCCACCACGATCATGATGCGTTCGATTGCCGACATCGCCCGCAGCGAAGGGGAATCGCTGTCCGCCCCGGACACCCGGCTCGCCTGCCTGGAGGTCTTCGCCCTGGGCGGCAAAAGCGCGGCCGACGACGGCGCGGAAAGCGGCTATTACGTCGTCCGCACGGCGCTGGCGCACGCCATCAGCCAGGCCGCCGAATACGCCGCCGGCAGCATCGCCGTCGAAAAGGCCGCCCCGCCCGCCCTGATGCGCCTGATCACGATCGTGGCGGAACGCTTCGGCATCCAGATCACCGAAAAAGCCGCCGCCCAGGCCGTGCCCGCCCTCGGCGCAGCCGGCGGCGCGCTGATCAACACCCTGTTCATCGATCACTTCCAGGACATGGCCCGGGGCCATTTCATCATTCGCAGGCTGGACCGGCGCTATGGAGAAGATGCGGTGCGGGCGGCGTACGAGGCTCTGGACTCGCCGCGCGCGGGCTGATCCCCGGAAAAAAACGATCCATGGATCAGCCCGGAGACCGCCGGAATGCCGCCCGGAAAGAACCGGTCAAACTTCCGTTCATAAATTTGCAATAATGCCGGGTCTCCCGAACGCACATCCATCATGTTCGATCTATTCTCCGGCCTACCCCTTTCGGTCGGGCTCAGTCTGGTTCTGGCGCTGGCCCTCGTCCTGGTCTTCGAATTCATCAACGGTTTCCACGACACCGCCAACGCCGTCGCCACGGTCATCTATACCAAGGCCATGCCGCCGCACCTGGCCGTGCTCTTTTCCGGCATCTGCAACTTCCTGGGCGTGCTGCTCGGCGGCGTGGGGGTGGCCTACGCCATCGTCCACCTGCTGCCCGTTGAAATGCTGCTCAACCTGGAAAGCGGGCGCAGCCTGTCCATGGCGTTCTCCATCCTGGTGGCCGCCATCGCCTGGAATCTGGGCACCTGGTATTTCGGCATCCCCGCCTCCAGTTCGCACGCGCTGATCGGTTCGATCCTGGGCGTGGGCCTGGCCAATGCCCTGCTGACCGGCCTGCCCGTGGGCGACGGCGTCAACTGGGGCAAGGCCATCGACATCGGCCTGTCGCTGATCATCTCGCCCCTGGCCGGCTTCATCCTGGCGGCCTTGCTGCTGCTGGGCCTGAAAAAGCTGTTCCTCGACTCGAAGATGCACAAGACGCCCGAACAGCGCCGCGCCATCGACAACAAAAAACACCCTCCCTTCTGGAACCGGCTGGTGCTGGTGCTGTCGGCCATGTGCGTCAGCTTCGTGCACGGCTCCAACGACGGGCAGAAAGGCATCGGCCTGATCATGCTGGTCCTGATCGGCATCGTCCCGGCCAAGTTCATGCTGGACCCGGCCAGCACGCCCTACCAGGTCCAGCGCACCGTCGACGCCGCCGCCCACCTGAACGATCTCTACCTGCGCAACGAAGTGATCCTGGGCGACTATCTGGCGCTCAAGGCCCCGCCCCGCATCGGACTGCCCCAGACCGCCCGCTGCGATCCGCAGGACACGCTGCCCATCATCAAGGCGGTGCGCCACACCCTGGACGGCGTGCGCTCCTACGACGACCTGACGCCCGAAACCCGGGTGCGCGTGCGCCGCTATCTGCTCTGCCTGGACGATACCGCCCGCAAAGTGAGCAGCCTGGATACGCTGTCCCTCGATGAAAAGACCGACTTGCGGCGCTTGCGATCGGACCTGACCGCGACGACGGAATATGCGCCGTTCTGGGTGATCGTCGCCGTCGCCCTGGCCCTGGGCGCCGGCACCATGGTGGGCTGGCGCCGCGTGGTGCTGACCGTGGGCGAAAAAATCGGCAAGCAAGGCATGACCTACGCCCAGGGCATGGCCGCCCAGATCACCGCCGTCGCCGCCATCGGCGTGGCCAACGTCTTCAGCCTGCCGGTCTCGACCACCCAGGTCCTGTCCTCCGGCGTGGCCGGCACCATGGTCGCCAATCGCAGCGGATTGCACAACGGCACGGTGCGCACCATCCTGCTGGCATGGCTGCTGACCTTCCCGGCCAGCATGCTGCTGTCGTCGGGATTGTTTTATCTGGCAGTGACGGTGTTGGGGGTTTGAGGGGGGATAGGGTTAGCGCCCCCTACCCCTGCCTTTTCGCCGCCTGGATCTGCATCCGGTTGACCGCGACCACCACAACCCCCACGGCCACCATGAACAAGGTCGCCAGGGCGTTGATCTCGGGCTTCAGCCCCAGCCGCACGCGGGAAAAGACCTCCAGCGGCAGGGTCGTATACCCCGGGCCGGAGAGGAAGGACGCCACCACCACGTCGTCCAGCGACAGGGTGAAGGACAGCAGCCATGCGGCCAGCAGGGCCGGGGCGATCAGGGGCAGCGTGATCTGGAAGAACACCTTCAGCGGCGAGGCCCCCAGGTCCAGGGCAGCTTCTTCCAGTGAGCGGTCCAGGTCGCGCACGCGCGACTGGATGATGACGGCGACGTAGGCCGTGCACAGGGTCACGTGGCCCACCCAGATGGTGAACAGGCCGTTGCCGTCGGGCCAGCCGAACACCTTGGACATTTCCACGAACATCAGCAGCAGCGAGATGCCCAACACGACTTCGGGCATGACCAGCGGCGCGCTGAGCATGCCGATGTACAGGCCGAAGCCCCGGAAGCGCCCCATGCGCGCCAGCACGTAGCCGGCCCAGGTGCCGATCGCCACGGCCGCCGTGGCCGTCAGGGTGGCGATCAGCAGCGACAGTTTCGCCGCCGACAGCAGCGCCTGGTCCTGGAACAGTTCGGCGTACCAGCGCAGCGAAAAGCCCGACCAGGAGGTCATCAGCGTGGAATCGTTGAAGGAGAACACCATCAGGCAGGCGATGGGCACGTACAGGAAGCCGTAGCCGATCACCAGCGTCAGGAAGCGAAACCAGCCGCCGTTGCGCATCATGGCCGGCCTCCCAGTTGGCGGGCCTGGTTGTACTGGAAGATGGACAGGGGCACCAGCAGCAACAGGACCATCACGCAGGTGACGGCGGCCGCCATCGGCCAGTCGGCGTTGTTGAAGAATTCGTTCCACATCACGCGTCCCATCATCAGGGTATTGGCCCCGCCCAGCATTTCAGGGATGACGTATTCGCCCACCGAGGGGATGAACACCAGCATGGCGCCCGCCACCACGCCGGGCATGGACAGGGGCAGCGTGATCCGCAGGAAAGCGCGCCAGGGCCGCGCGCCCAGGTCGTAGGCAGCCTCCAGCAGGCGGTAGTCCAGCTTCACCAGGTTGGCGTACAGCGGCAGGATGAAGAACGGCAGGTAGGCGTAGATCAGGCCGATGTAGACGGCCAGGTCGGTGCGGTAGATTTCCAGCGGCGCATCGATCAGCCCAAAGTTCATCAGCAGATTGTTCAGCAGCCCGTCGTTGCGCAGGATGCCGACCCAGGCGTAGACGCGCAGCAGCAGCGAGGTCCAGAACGGCAGGATCACGCCCAGCAGCAGCAGGTTGCGGATCTCCGGCCGCGCGCGGGCGATGTGATAGGCCATGGGGTAGCCGATCAGCGCGCAGCAGACGGTGGTGACCAGGGCCATCTTGACCGAATTCAGGTAGACCGCCGCGTACAGGCTGTCGGTGAACAGCAGCACATAGCCGCGCAGGTGCAGGGCCAGCGACAGGGTCTCGTCCTGCAGGGTGGCGATCGGCAGGTAAGGCGGGATGCCGAACTGCAGGTCGGAAAAGCTGATCTTCAGCACCAGCAGGAACGGCAGCAGCAGGAACAGCGCCAGCCAGACGTAGGGCACGCCGATGGCGAACTGGCGGGCGCTGGGGCGATGGCCGGGAATTTTCAGGTGCATCGGCGGCTCCGGACGCGAGGGTCGATGAAAGCGGCGGACAGGCGTCAGGACGCCAGCACGGTCCCGGCGTCGTGGGACCAGGTGACGAAGACTTCCTCGTCCACGCCGGGCGCGTCGGACTGGCTCCAGTCCAGGCTGGGCACGCTGGCCTCGATGGTCTGGCCGGCGTCGAGGCGGATCTGGTAGCGGGCATAGCTGCCCATCCAGGCGACGTGCGACACCATGCCGTGGCCCCAGTTGGACTCGGCCTCGGGGACCTGGCGGCCGACGCGGATCTGCTCGGGCCGGATGGACACGTGGACCTCCATGCCCAGCGGTTCGCTGATGCCGTGGCTGACATACAGCGGACGCGACAGCGCATCGGTCTCGATCAGCACGTGGTCAGGCTCGTCCACCACGATGGTGCCGGTGAACAGATTGGTCGATCCGATGAAGCCGGCGACGAAACGGGTGCTGGGAAAGGTATAGACGTCGTGCGGCGTGCCGCACTGGACGATCTGGCCTTCGGTCATGACGGCCAGGCGGCTGGCCATGGTCATGGCCTCTTCCTGGTCGTGGGTGACCATGATGCAGGTGACGCCGACCTGGCCCAGAATTTTCACCAGCTCGATCTGCGTCGCCTGGCGGATCTGCTTGTCCAGCGCCGACATGGGCTCGTCGAGCAGCAGCAGCTTGGGCCGCTTGACCAGGCTGCGCGCCAGGGCCACGCGCTGCTGCTGGCCGCCGGACAGTTGATGCGGGCGGCGGCGCGCGTAGGCGGCCATCTGCACCAGGTCCAGGGCCTCGAAGACACGTTCGTGGATCTCGTGGCGCGGCACGCCTTCCTGCTTCAGGCCGAAGGCGACGTTGGCCTCGACCGACATGTGCGGGAACAGCGCATAGGACTGGAACATCATGTTGACCGGCCGCCGGTGCGGCGGCAGGGCCGTGATGTCCTCATCGTCCAGGATGATGCGCCCGGACGTGGGCTCCTCGAAGCCCGCCAGCATGCGCAGCAGGGTCGATTTGCCGCAGCCCGAGCTGCCCAGCAGGGCAAAGATCTCGTGCCGCCGCACCGACAGGGAGACGGACTGCACGGCCACCGTGTCGCCGAAGATCTTGACGACGTCCTCCATGCGCACGAAGTCGTCCGCCTCGCCCTGGCGGGGCATGCCGCGCGGGTCCTGCATCATGGCCGCGCCCTCAGCGCCCGGTCTTGAGCTGCGCCCACATCTGCGTCTGCAGGCGCAGGATGTTCAGGGGCTGCGGCTGGATGACGAACAGCGTGCGGGTGACTTCCGCCGAGGGGTAGATCATGGGGTTGTTGGCGACCTCATCGACTACGTACTTGCGCGCCTCTTTATTGGCGTTGGGGTAGTACATCTCGTTGGTGATGGCCGCATGCACCTGGGGCGTCTCGATGTAGTTGATGAAGGCGTGCGCCTCATCCACGTGCTCGGCGCTCTTGGGGATGGCCATGGTGTCGAACCAGGCCGGCGCCCCGCCGTCGGGAATGTAATAGTCGATGGCGTAGGATTTCTTGGCCTCCTTCGCGCGCGACGAGGCGATCATCACATCGCCCGAGAAGCCGTAGACCATGCACAGGCCGCCCGAGGCCAGTTCATCGATGTAGCCCGAGGAGCTGAACTGGCGCACGTAGGGCCGGATGGTTTTCAGCAGGGCCAGCGCGGCCTCGTAATCCTTGGGATCGCTGCTGTTGGGGTCCTTGCCCAGATAGTGCAGCACGGCCGGGAAGACCTGCGCGGCCTCGTCCAGAATGGAGATGCCGCAGGACTGCAGCTTGGCCGCGTTTTCCGGCTTGAACAGCATGTCCCAGGAATTCAGGGGCGCGTCCCGGCCCATGATTTCCTGGGCCTTGGTGACGTTGTAGCCCAGGCCGTTGGTGCCGTAGCCCCAGGGGACCAGGTACTGGTTGCCGGGATCGACCGTGGCGACCAGGGCCATGATGTCGGGATCCAGGTACTGCCAGTTGGGGATCTTGGAGCGGTCCAGCTTCTGGAACAGGCCGCCCTGGACCTGCCGGGCGGCGTAGTGGGTGGAGGGCACGACGACGTCGTAGCCCGACTTGCCCGTCAGCAGCTTGGCCTGCAGGGTGTCATTGGTGTCGTAGACGTCGTAGCGGATCTTGATGCCGGTGGTCTTCTCGAAACCGGACAAGGTATCGGGCGCAGTGTATTCGGCCCAGTTGTAGACGTTGACGACGCGATCCTGGGCGTTCGCCGGCACCGCGGCGATCAGCGCGACAGCGGCCAGCAGGGTATTGACGGTGCCGATTTTCATGGCATAGGTCCCCATCATGGAGGTAAACAACGGGATAAAGCATCCCACCACTGCGCTCCGCGCGCGCCGGCTACCTTAACCAAAGACCGACGCAGGCGCAACCGGTTTTTTTCCGCCTGTTCCGGGGACACCACACCCAGGCGTGCGCGGTCGAAATCGATCAGCCAGACCTGGTCGTCGGCGTCGAACAGGATGTTGTAGGCGTTCAGGTCCGCGTGCCAGACACCGGCTGCGTGCATCGCGGCGATCGCCCGCGCGACGGCGGCGGGATCGGCCCGGTCCAGGCGGCTTGCCAGGGCCTGCGCACCAGGAATCCGGGCGATCAGGATGGCGTTGCGATAGCAAAGGGAAGTGCCCCCACGCCAATAAATCGCGCCCAGCGGCTCCGGCACGCGCAGCCCGGCCCGGCGCAGATGGTCCAGCACCCGGACTTCGGCGTAGGCCCGCACGCGGGATGCGCCCAGCCACAGATAGGATTCGCGGCCCAGCTTGGCGCGCAGGCCGCCGCGCCGGTAATGGCGCAGCACGGCGGGGCCGTGTTCGCCGTCGACGAACCAGGCGGCCTGGCGGCCGCCCTCGCCCACCGGCGCAGCGTCGGGCCGATGGGCATCGAACCACGCTTCCCGCGCCTGACCGGCGAAACGCGCGGGCACGCACAAGGCGCCGCCGGGAAAACGGTGCAGCGTCCAGTCTGCAGGGATGGAACTCGCGCTCGTCATGCCCCCCCTCTCATCAGCAACAGCCCCATGATGACCAGCAGCATGCAGGCAAAGATCAGTTTCAGGCGCGCCTCGGGCAGCGCATAGGCCAGACGCACCCCGTAGGGCACGCACAGCAGGCTGCCGGCGGCCAGGGGGATGCCCACCAGGCCGTGCGCCTGCCCGTGCCAGGCGTAGGTCGCCAGGGCGACGCACGTGCCCGGCACGATCATCGCCAGCGCCACCGCCTGGGCCGAGGTCTGGCGCAGATGAAAGCACGCGGTCAGGAACGGCACCGCCAGCACGGAGCCGCCCACGCCGAAGATCCCGCCGGCCAGCCCGGCGCAGACGCCGACGCAGAAATACCAGAACTTGCGCACCTGGCCGACCTCGCGGTGGAACCCGGCCGGCCGGGGCCTGGCGCGGCGCCCCAGGCTTTCGCGGAAATAGAACACCGCGATCAGGAACACGAAGCCGGCATAGATGCGGCGCAACAGCCAGGGGTCCAGCCCCAGCGCGATCTTGGCGCCGATCCACGTGCAGACGATGGAACTGCAGGCCCCGGCCGCCGCCGAACGCCAGTCGATCGGCGTGCGCTGGTGATATTTGCGCAGGGTCAGCAGCACGGCCGGCAGCACCATGATCAGCGCCGTGCCCTGGGCGGCCTGTTGCTCGTAGCCCAGCAGCAAGCCCAGCAGTGGAATCGCGAACAGGCCGCCACCGATGCCCAGCACCCCGCCGGAAAACCCGATCAGGCCGCCCGCCGCGAGGCAGGCGGGAATCAGCCAGAAGCCGTCCACCGCCGTCCCCTCAGGACAGCACGCCGAGCACGTCCTCGACGCGGTCGACGGCCTGGATGTGCAAGCCCTCGATGGGCTGGCGCGGCAGGTTGGCGCGCGGCACGACGGCCCGCTCGAAACCCAGCTTGGCGGCCTCGCGCAGGCGTTCCTGGCCGCGCGGCGCCGGACGGATCTCGCCGGCCAGGCCGATCTCGCCGAAGGCCAGCAGGCCGGCCGGCAAGGGGCGGTCGCGCATGGACGACAGAATCGCCAGGGCCACCGCCAGATCGGCGGCCGGCTCCATGATGCGCACGCCGCCCACCGCGTTGACGAAGACGTCCTGGTCGTAGGTCGCAACCCCCGCGTGACGGTGCAGCACGGCCAGCAGCATCGCCAGGCGGCTGCTTTCCAGGCCCACGGACAGGCGGCGCGGATTGGGCACGTGGGCCGTGTCCACCAGGGCCTGGACCTCGACGAGCAGCGGGCGGGTGCCTTCCTGGGTCGCCATGACGCAGGAGCCGGCGACATCCCGGGAATGCCCCGCCAGGAACAGCGCGGACGGATTGCTCACCCCGCGCAGGCCCCGGTCGGTCATGGCGAACACGCCCAGCTCGTTGACGGCGCCGAAGCGGTTCTTGATGGCCCGCACCAGGCGGAACGAGGAATGGGTGTCGCCCTCGAAATACAGCACGGTGTCGACGATGTGCTCCAGCACGCGCGGGCCGGCCAGCGCGCCGTCCTTGGTCACGTGGCCGATCAGGATCAGGGTGACGCCCGTCTGCTTGGCGATGCGGGTCAACTGGGCGGCGCATTCGCGCACCTGGGACACCGAGCCGGGCGCGGCGGTCAGCTCGCCGGAATACAGGGTCTGGATCGAGTCGATGACGGCCACGCCGGGCTGGCGCTCGACCAGCGCCTGGGTGATCTGCTCCAGGCGGATTTCGGCCAGCAGGTCCACGCCGTCGCCCGACACGCCCAGGCGCTGGGCGCGCAGCGCCACCTGCTCGGCCGATTCCTCGCCCGTGACGTACAGCACCGGGCCGCGTTCGGGCAGGCTGGCCAGCGCCTGCAGCAACAGGGTGGACTTGCCGATCCCCGGATCCCCGCCGATCAGCACCACGGCGCCGGCCACCAGGCCGCCACCCAGGACACGATCGAATTCCTCGATGCCGGTCGGATTGCGGGCCTGCTCACGGGCCTCGATGTCGGCCAGGCGACGCACCGGCGTGGAGGCGGCCAGCGGCGCATAGCGGTGGCCGGTGGCCGCCGCCGAAGATTCACGGGTTTCCTGAAGCGTGTTCCAGGCGCCGCAGTGCGGGCAGCGGCCTTCCCATTTGGCGGTGGTGCCGCCGCAATCCGAGCAGAGAAACAGGGTCCGGGCCTTGGCCATCAGCGGCCCGCCAGGCTGCCGCCGCCGTCCACGCCGATTTCCTGGCCGGTGATGAAAGCCGCCCCGTCGCCCAGCAGGAACACCACGGCGGCCGCGACCTCGTCGGCCTGGGCCAGGCGCCCCATGGGGATCGTCGCCAGCACGGCTTTTTCGGCGTCGCTGCCGACCGGGCACTCGGCACGGAACAGGCCGGTTTCCACCGGCCCTGGGGAAACCGCGTTGACCGTGACGCCGTACGGCGCCAGTTCCAGGGCCCAGGTCCGGGTACAGCCCAGCAGCGCGCTCTTGGCCGCCGAATAGCTGGTGTGTCCGGTCTGGCCATGCACCGCGCGGCCGCACAGGTTGACGATGCGGCCGGACTTGCGCGCCTTCATGCCCGGTGCGAAAGCCTGCACGGCCTGGACCGCCACACGCACGTTCAGGTCAAAGGCCTGGTAGAGCGAGGCCAGATCGACCTCGCCCAGCGGTTCGGGCATCGCAGGCCCGACGCAGTTCACCACCGCATCGACCGGATATTTTTCGCGGATGACGCGCAGCAATTCCTCGGTCTCGCCCGCATTGGCGAGATCACAGGCGTACAGATAGCCGGGAAAATCGATGTCGGCCACATTCCGGGCCAGGCCCACGACGTGGCAGCCCTGATCGGCGAGGCGCTGGCTGACGGCCCAGCCGATGCCTTTGGTCGCACCGGTGACAAGCACACAACTGTTCTTCATGGAGGGTTCCTCTGAGGACCAGGGTTCACAGGACGCGGCGCGGCACGCGGGGCGTCACGGCGGTCAGCAGTTCATAGCCGATGGTGCCGCAGGCGGCGGCGACCTCGTCCACCGACGGCCCGCCCTGCCCCCACAGCACGACCGGGGCGCCCACCACCGCGCCGGGCACCGGGTCCAGGTCCACGGCCAGCATGTCCATGGACACGCGGCCGACCAGGCGGGTACGGACCCCGCCTACCGTGACTGGCGTCCCGGTGGCCGCGTGGCGCGGATAGCCATCGGCATAGCCGCAGGCGACGATGCCGACCCGCATGTCCCGGGGAGCGCGAAACGTATGGCCATAGCCGACCGATTCGCCCGCCGGCACCCGATGCACGCCGATCAATTGGGCGGACAGCGTCATGGCCGGCCGCAGGCCGAAAGAATCGGCCGGCTGGTCGGCAAAGGGAGAAGCGCCGTACAGGCAGATGCCGGGGCGCACCCACTGGGGACCGGCGGCAAGTCCCGCCGCCAGGCCCGGCGTCAGGGTGGCTGCGGAATTGCACAGGCTGACCGGGCCCGACAGGCCCTCGGTCGCCTGCTGGAAACAGTCGATCTGCGCCCGCGTGACGGCGGCATCGTCGTCCGCGCGGGCGAAGTGGGTCATCGTGCCGACCTGGCCCAGCACCCCATCGGCCTGCAGGGCCAGGGCCCGGTCGTAGGCGGCGCGGAACTCATGCGGCTGGAAACCCAGCCGGTGCATGCCGGTGTTCAGCTTGACGAAGGCGTCGATCTGCCCGGCCACGGCGCTGGATTCCAGCATGGCCAGTTGCTCGGCGCAGTGCAACGCCGTGCCGATCCGATAATGGACCAGCGCGTCGAGGTCGTCGGGTTCGAAAAAACCTTCGAGCAGCAGCAGCGGACCCGTCCAGCCCAGCTCGCGGCAGCGCACGGCTTCTTCCAGGTCCAGCATGGCCAGGCCGTCGGCCTCGCCAAAGCCCTCCAGGACCGCCTCGATGCCGTGCCCGTAGCCGCGCGCCTTGATGACGGCCCAGATGGAAGGCGAGGCGCCAGGGGCGTCCTGCTGCAGACGATCAGCCACGATGCGCAGATTGTGGGACAAAGCTTCGGTGTCGATCGTCGCCAGAATCGGACGCGGCATGAAATCCCCCGGAAGGCAGGAAGGCGGCGGCCCCTGAACCGGGCTGCACACGTGGGCACTTGGGCAGCAGCCTGCCGGGCCACAGTCGCCGCATCATGAGGCACGCACCACGATGAACAACCGGGGCCGGGCAGGCTGCCGGACAGAGACTCTCTGATACAGAGAGCATCTAAGTATACTGCCTCATCATGGCTGTCGATCACTACGAAAACTTCCCTGTCGCGTCCCTGCTGCTGCCTGCCCGTCTGCGGCCGGCGGTGCGCGATCTGTACGCCTTCGCACGCGGCGCGGACGACATCGCTGACGAAGGCGACGCCCCTGCCCAGGTACGCCGGGAACGGCTGGACGCCTGGCGCGGCGCGGTCCGCGACCTGGGCGCCGGACGGCCGATCCAGGCCCCGCTGTCCGCCAATGACCGGGCGATCTTCGCCCGCCTGGGCGACACCCTGGTGCGCCACCGGCTGCCCGTCCAGCCCCTGCTGGATCTGCTGTCCGCCTTCACCCAGGACCTGGACGTCGCCCGCTACGCCGACGAACCCGCCCTGCTGGACTACTGCCGCCGTTCGGCCAACCCGGTCGGGCGCCTGATGCTGCACCTGTTCGGCCACACCGACACGGCGGACCTGGCCCAGTCCGATGCCATCTGCACCGGCCTGCAACGGGTGAACTTCTGCCAGGATGCGGCCCTGGACCACGCCAAGGGCCGCTGCTACATCCCCCTGGACTGCCTGGAGCGCCACGGCCTGGCCCCTGCCGGCCAGGATACGCTGTGCGCTGATCCGGCGGCGGCGCCCTCCGACGCCTGGCGGTCCGTGATGCGCGAACAGGCCAGCCAGGCCCGCCGCGCCTTGCTGGCCGGCGCACCGCTGGCCTGGCGCCTGCCCGGCCGCATCGGCCTGGAACTGCGCCTGGTGGTGCATGGCGGCCTGCGGATCCTGGAAAAACTGGCGGCGGACGGCTACGACCCTTGGCGCAACCGGCCCATCCTGGGCCGCGCCGACGCCTTCCTGCTATGCTGGCGCGCATTCTGTACGCCGCGCCCGCGCCCGGACTCCGTATTACCCAGCCACCATGACGCCTGACGAATACTGCCAGCAGAAAGCCGCCCGCAGCGGCTCGAGCTTCTACTACGCCTTTCTGTTCCTGCCGCCGGAACGGCGCCGCGCCATCACGGCGCTGTACGCCTTCTGCCGCGAAGTGGACGACATCGTGGACGAGGTCGGCGAGGCCTCCGTTGCGCGGATGAAACTCGCCTGGTGGCGCGATCAGGTCGGCCAGATGTTCGACGGCACGCCCGATCACCCGGTGGCGATCGCCCTGGCCGGCCACGTCCGTGCCTTCGGGCTGCGCCCCGAGCCTTTCTACGCCATCATCGAAGGCATGGAAATGGACCTGGACCAGTTCCGCTATGCCGACTGGCCCGCCCTGAAAGAATACTGCTGGCGGGCCGCCGGCGTGGTGGGCGATCTGTCGGCCCGCATCTTCGGCCACACCGATCCGCGCACGCTGGAATACGCCGAAACCCTGGGCCTGGCCTTCCAGATGACCAATATCATCCGCGATGTGGGCGACGATGCCCGGCGCGGCCGCATCTACCTGCCGGCCGACGACATGGCCCGCCACGGCGTGACCGTGGACGACATCCTCGACGGCCGCTATACCGAAAACTTCCAGGCCCTGATGCGCCAGCAGACCGAGCGCGCGCGCGGCTTGTACCGCGACGCCTTGCGCGCCCTGCCCGAGGCCGACCGCCGCGCGCAGCGACCCGGCCTGATGATGGCCGCCATCTACGCCGCCCTGCTCGACGAGATCGAGCGCGACGGCTGGCATGTGCTGGACCAGCGCATCGCCCTGACGCCGATCCGCAAGTTCTGGCTCGCCTGGAAGACCTGGGTCGGCGGCGGCCGGGGGCTGGTGCGCCGCCTGGCGAAATGAAAAATGCCCCCACGCTGCGCCTTCGGCTTGCTGTCCACCTCGCGGCCTGCATGCCGCTCGGATTCGTCAGGCGCAGGTCAGTCCGCAGGGACTGCCCCGCGTCCAGGCTCATCCCCAAAGGGGGCCGTTTTTACCTTGGGGCGGCCCGGCGGTAAAAAAATGACCCGCATCGCCGTCGTCGGCGCCGGTTGGGCGGGACTGGCAGCCGCCGCCCGTCTGCGGCAAGCGGGTCACGCCGTCCGGGTCTTTGAGGCCGCCGCCGCGCCGGGCGGCCGGGCGCGGCGGGTCGATCACCCCGGCCTGGGCCTGGCCATCGACAACGGCCAGCACATTCTGCTGGGCGCCTATACCGAGACCCTGGCGCTGATGCAGGACCTGGGCGTGGATCCCGCGCAGGCCCTGCTGAGCCGGGATCTGACGCTGCGTTCGGCCGACGGCGGCCTGAGCCTGCGCTTCTGGCCCCTGCCCCCGCCGCTGCACCAACTGGGCGTCCTGCTGGGCAGCCGCGGACTGGACGGCTGGCGGGGCCGCCGCCACCTGGCCCGGGTCTTCGGCGCCCTGGTGCCCGACAGCATCGATGCATCACTGACGGTCGCGGACTGGTTGAACAGCCTGGACTGCCCGCCCGGCCTGATGGCGCGTCTGTGGGAGCCGCTGTGCCTGGCGGCCATGAACACTCCGGCGCAGACCGCGCAGGCCCGCCTGTTCATCCGCGTGCTGGCCGACAGCCTGGGCGCGGGACCGGCCGCCAGCCGCCTCTTGATTCCCCGGGACAGCCTGCACGCGCTGTGGCCCGCCCAGGCCTGCACGCGGCTGGGCGGGGACCTGGTCCGCCAACGGGTACGCACGGTCGCCCCCGACCCGGCAGGCGGCTGGCGGGTGGACGGCGAAGCGCATGAGCACATCATCCTGGCCGTGCCCGTCACCGAGGCCCGGCGCCTGCTGGCCCCCTTGCCGGACGCGACGGATTTCCTGGACGGCTGGACGGACCCCGTGCAGTCGGCCATCGGCACCCTGACGCTGCGGCTGGCCGCCCCCTGGCGCTCGGGCCATCCCATGCTGCTGCTGCACGACGATCCGACGCAAGACGCCTGGGGGCAATGGCTATTCGACCGCAGCGCCAGCGCCCGCACGGACGCCGACCGGCGGCTGGTCCACGTCGTCATCGGCACGGCGGACCGCTATGCGGGCATCGATCCGGCGCGTCTGGCAGCCGGCGTCATCGGGCAAATCCGCGCCCAGGCGGCTGCGGGATCGCTGCCGCCGTTGCCGGAAATCGAGGCGCATGCCCTGGTGACGGAACGGCGGGCGACCTTCGACGCGGTCCCGGGCCTGCGGCGACCCGGCGCGGTCACGCCCTGGCCCGGCCTGCTGCTGGCCGGCGACTGGACCGACACCGGCTACCCGGCCGTGCTGGAAGGCGCTGTGCGCAGCGGGCTGAAGGCGGCGGACGCGATCCTGGAAGGCTGCTGACCAGCCCCCTCGTAGCGTCTCGCAAGGCGCTCCGGTCCGGTCATCTGATCCTTATCGCGGCCTGCGGACCAGCGTGCTTTTACCGAACAGGCTTTCAATCAACTCGACGGCGACCTCGGCCGTGCCGTTGCGCACGTCCAGGGCCGGATTCAGTTCCACGATGTCCACCGACCCCACCCGCCCTGTATCGGCCAGCATCTCCATGCACAACTGGGCCTCGCGCCAGGTCGGCCCGCCCCGGACCGTGGTGCCCACACCCGGCGCATAGTCCGGGTCCAGGAAATCCACGTCAAAACTGACGTGGACGTGGGCGTCCCCGGGCAATCCATGCAGGGCGGCCTCCATGACCGCGCGCATGCCGCGTTCGTCGATCGTGCGCATATCGTAGACGTCCAGCCCTTGCTCATGAACGAACTCGCGCTCGCCCGCATCGACGCTGCGGATGCCGATCATCCGCAACGCCTCGGGCTGCAAGGCCGGCTCCGATCCGCCCAGGTCCACCAGCCCGGGCGGGCCGAAACCGCACAGGCAGGCGACCGGCATGCCATGCAAATTACCGCTGGGCGTGAGCCAGGCCGTGTTGAAGTCCGTATGGGCATCCAGCCAGAACACCCGCAGCGGCCGGCCCTCGCGTCGGCAATGCCGCGCCACGGCTCCCACCGACCCGACGCCCAGGCAATGGTCGCCGCCCATCATCAGCGGCAGGCGTCCCGCCTGCAACTGGGCCGTCACCGCCTCGAAGACCCGCGCATTCCAGGCCACGACCTGTTCCAGGTGGCGATAGCCCTGGACCGGGCGTTGCCAGGGATTGCCCGGCCCGGCCAGGTCGCCCGTGTCCAGCACCCGGCAGCCCCGGCGCTCCAGGGCCGCCGCCAGGCCGGCCACCCGCAGGGCCTGGGGCCCCATCGACGCGCCGCGCGTGCCGGCACCGATGTCGGTGGGCGCCCCCACCAGGGCGATTTCGATGCTCATGGTCAGGTCACAAGGCCAGCGCCGCCAGGCCCTGAAGCTCGCCCTGCAGCCAACCATACAGGTCACGCGGATCCGCCTGTCCCGGCGTCACATCCACCCAGGTGCCCACCTGGCGGGCCTGCGCCTGGGCCTGCAGAAAGCGCAGCGCGGAATAGTCCTCCAGCGCGAAACCGACGGAATCGAACAGCGTCACCTGATCCGCCCGCGCCCGCCCCGGCGCATCACCGGCCAGGACGCGCCACAACTCGGTCACGGGGAAATCAGCCGCCATCTGCTGGACCTCGCCTTCCTTGCGGGTCTGGGGCGGGAACTCGACGAACACGTCGGCGCGGCGCAGGATATCCGGGTCCAGCTCAGTCTTGCCGGGGCAGTCGCCCCCCACCGCATTCAGGTGCATGCCCGGTTCGACCAGGCTGTCGTCCAGCACCCGCGTCTGTCCCTGAAAAGCCGTCACGGTGGTGACGATGTCCGCGCCCCGCACGGCCTGGGCCGTCGACTCGCAGATCCGCACCGACAGCGCGCGCCCCGGCAATTCAGCCGCCGCCAGATTGCGCGCCAGGCGTTCCGAGGCGCTGCGATCCACGTCATACAGGCGCAGGTCGCGCACCCCCAGCAGGCAGGCAAAGGCCAGCGCCTGGAAATCGCTTTGCGCCCCATTGCCGATCAGCGCCATCGAGTGACTGTCGCGCCGCGCCAGCACCTGGGCAGCCAGCGCCGACATCGCCGCCGTGCGCAGCGCCGTGCTCAAGGTCAGTTCGCTCAGCAGACGGATCATGCCGGTGTCGCAATCCAGCAGCGCCCCCATTGCCATCACGGTCGGCAGGCCGTAGCGCCCGTTGCCCGGATGACCGTTGACGCACTTGAAGCTGTAGTGCGTGCCATCGGTGATGGGCATCAGTTCAATCGTGCCTTGCGCCGTATAGGCCGCAATGCGGGCTTCCTTGTCGAATTCCGGCCAGCGCAGATAATCGGCCCGCAGCGTGTCCACCAGACCCCGCAGGCAGGCGGGCAGCCCCAGAATGCCGATCAGGCGGGCTACGTCGTGAGTATCCAGGAACAGGGTGCGGGGCTGTCTCGAAGCATGGGCTTGCATGTCGGTCTCCTTGGAATGCAATCTTCTGCATTGAGTGTGGCCCAAGGCTCCGGCAATGTATATCGTCAGTTTTGCCACCATTCCGTCATGGAACTGGCAGAATGACAGAAGCGATTGAACAGAATGGAAGATGCCATCATGGATTCCACCGACCTGACCCTGATCGGCCTGCTGCGCAAGAACGCCCGCGCCAGCGTCGCCACCCTGGCGCGCAAACTGGGCGTGGCGCGCGGCACCGTGACCCAGCGCATGCGCCGGCTGGAGGACGCCGGACTGATCGTGGGCTACACCGTGCGCCTGCGCCCGGACGTCGAGCCGCAGACCATCCGCGCCTGGATGGGCATCGCCGTCGAAGGCAACGAGGCCCGCGCAGTCATCGCCAGCCTGCTGGGGGAACCGGGCGTGGCCACGCTGCACGACACCAACGGCCGCTGGGACCTGCTGGCCGAATTACGCGCAAGTGATCTACAAGAACTGTCCCTGGTGCTGGAGCGCATCCGCCTGATCCGCGGCATCAGCCAGTCGGAGACCAGTATTCACTTGCAGACTTATCGGGCGGCTTGAGATTCCTACAGCGCATGCCGCCGCACATACTCCGCCACCAACTGAGCATCGCAGTCCATGACCTCGACACGCTGGGGCAGTTGATCCAGATCCCGCAGCGCAGCCGGGACCTCCGGCGCCTCGCCCGTCGCCTCGACGATCGTCTCGGCGAACTTGGCCGGCAGGGCCGTTTCCAGCACCAGCATGGGCACGCCGTCCTCTAGATGCTCCAGGGCGACCTTCACCCCGTCGGCCGTGTGCGGATCAATCAGCACGCCGGTTTCGCGGCGGATATCGCGGATGGTGCGCAGCCGGTCCGCGTGGGAACTGGCGCCCGCCACGAAACCGTAGCGTTCCGTGAACGAGGCCCGCAGATCGGACAGATCGAATTGCCCCGTCGTGCGCAGCGTGTCCATCAAGTCCCGGACCCGCGCCGGATCGCGGCCCACCAGATCGAAGACAAAGCGCTCGAAGTTCGAGGCGCGCGAGATGTCCATCGACGGGCTGGAGGTCGCATGCGTCTGGCTGGCCGCGCGCGGCCGGTAGACGCCCGTGCGGAAGAACTCCTCCAGCACATTGTTCTCGTTGGTGGCCAGCACCAGGCGGCGGATCGGCACGCCCATTTCGCGCGCGATATGACCGGCCAGGATGTTGCCGAAATTGCCTGAGGGCACGGTGAACGACACCGGCTGGCCCGGCCCTTGGGTGGCGCGCAGCCAGCCCCAGACGTAATACACCACCTGGGCGGCGATGCGCGCCCAGTTGATGGAATTGACGGCGCCCAGACGGTGGGAGCTCTTGAAGTCCAGATCGCCGGCCAGGGCCTTGACGATGTCCTGGCATTCGTCGAACACGCCGTGCACGGACAGGTTGTGAATGTTGGCGTCCTGCAGCGAATACATCTGGGCGCGCTGGAAGGCGCTCATGCGCCCGTGCGGGGACAGCATGAACACCGCCACGCCGCGCTTGCCGCGCAGCGCGTATTCCGCCGCCGAGCCGGTATCGCCCGACGTGGCGCCCAGAATGTTCAGCGTCTGGCCGCGTTGCGCCAGCACGTATTCAAAGACCTGGCCCAGGAACTGCATGGCCATGTCCTTGAAGGCCAGCGTCGGCCCTTCGGACAGCCCCAGCAGCGACAGGCCCGGACGCAGCGGCTTGACCGGCGCGATGCGCGGGAACACGGCGGGCGCATAGGCGGCGTGCGTCATGCGGGACAGTTCATCGGGCGCGATGTCGTCGATGAACAGGCCCAGCACCCGGGCCGCCAGATCGGCGTAATCCAGTCCGCGCCAGGACTCCAGGGTGGCCGCGTCCAGCTTCGGCAGGGTTTCAGGCAGCGTCAGGCCGCCGTCGGGCGCCAGGCCTTCGAGCAGGATGTCGCAAAAGGGCTGAGGGGCCATGCCGCCCCGGGTGGACAGGTATTTCAAGTGATGTTCTCCACGCGCAGGCGGGTCACGTCCGAGCGCACGAAAGGCAGGCCCTGGATCGTGCGCAGGGCTTGATCCACGTCGCCCTCGCGCGCTTCGTGGGTCAGGAAGATGATGTCGGCCTGATGTTCGCCATGCGGCTGCTGGAACATCGAGCCCACCGAAATACCGGCATCCGACAGCACGCGCGCCAGATCCGCCAGCACGCCGGGCCGGTCATCGACCCGCAGGCGCAGGTAGAAGCTGGTGCGCACGTCCGCCATGGGCAGCACGGGGATGTCGGCCATGGCGTCGGGCTGGAAGGCCAGGTGCGGCACCCGGTGTTCCGGGTCGGCCATCTGCAGGCGGGTCACGTCGACCAGGTCGGCCACCACGGCCGAGGCCGTGGGCAAGGCGCCCGCGCCCTGGCCGTAGTACAGCGAGGGGCCGACCGCGTCGCCGCGCACCAGCACGGCGTTCATGGCGCCCTCGACATTGGCCAGCAGGCAGTGGTCGGGCACCAGGGCGGGATGCACCCGCAGCTCGATGCCTTCCGGGCGGTGGCGGGTGATGCCCAGCAGCTTGATGCGGTAGCCCAGGCGTTCCGCGTGGACGATGTCCTCGGAGGACAGCCGGGAAATGCCTTCGATGTGGGCCTTGTCGAACTGCACCGGGATGCCGAAGGCCAGCGACGCCAGCAGCGTCAGCTTGTGGGCCGCGTCCACCCCCTCGATGTCGAAGGTGGGGTCGGCCTCGGCGTAGCCCAGGCGCTGGGCTTCGGCGAGCACCGCGTCGAACGGCAGGCCGCGCTGGCGCATTTCCGACAGAATGAAATTGGTGGTGCCGTTGATGATGCCGGCCAGCCACTGGATGCGGTTGGCCGTCAGGCCCTCGCGGATCGCCTTGATGATGGGGATGCCGCCGGCCACGGCCGCTTCAAAGGCCACCATCACGCCGCGCGCCTGGGCGGCGGCGAAGATCTCGTTGCCATGCATGGCCAGCAAGGCCTTGTTGGCCGTGACCACGTGCTTGCCCTGGGCGATGGCCTCCAGGATGCAATCGCGGGCCAGCGTGTCGCCGCCCATCAGTTCGACGATGATGTCGAGGTCCGGGTCGCGCGCCAGGGCCATGCCGTCCGTGGTGATGGTCACGTCCGGCCCCACCAGCGCACGCGCCTTGGCCACGTCGCGCACCGCCACGGCGGCGACTTCGATGCGCCGGCCGGCGCGCCGGGCGATCTCCCCGCCGTTCTGGGCCAGAACCGTCCAGACCCCGCCGCCGACGACGCCCAGGCCGATCAAACCTACACGGATCGGTTTCATTTCAACAGTCCATCCTTGCGAAACATGTCCTTGATGCCGCGCACCGCCTGACGGGTGCGCTGCTCGTTTTCAATCAGCGCGAAGCGCACGTATTCGTCACCGTACTCGCCAAAGCCGATCCCGGGGGACACGGCGACCTTGGCGTCGGCCAGCAGGCGCTTGGAGAACTCCAGCGAGCCCTGGGCGCGGTACGGTTCGGGGATGCGCGCCCAGATGTACATGGACGCCTTGGGGATGTCCACCATCCAGCCGGCCTCGTGCAAGCCGCGCGCCAGCACGTCGCGGCGGTTGCGGTATTGCTCGACGACCTCGGACACGCAGTCCTGCGGGCCTTCCAGGGCGGCGATGGCCGCCACCTGGATCGGCGTGAAGGTGCCGTAGTCGTGGTAGCTCTTGATGCGCGCCAGCGCGTTGACCAGTTCGCGGTTGCCCACCATGAAGCCGATGCGCCAGCCCGCCATGTTGTAGCTCTTGCTCATGGTGAAGAACTCCACCGCCACGTCGCGCGCGCCGGGCACCTGCATGATCGACGGCGCCACATAGCCGTCGAAGGTGATGTCGGCGTAGGCCAGATCGTGCACCACCAGGATGTTGTGTTCCTTGGCCAGCGCCACGATGCGCTCGAAGAAGGACAGTTCCACGCACTGCGCCGTGGGATTGCTGGGAAAGCCCAGAATCATCATCTTGGGCTTGGGGATCGTCTCGCGCACCGCGCGCTCGATTTCCTCGAAGAAGTCCAGGCCGGGCGTCATCGGCACCGAGCGGATGTTCGCCCCGGCGATCACTGCGCCGTAGATGTGGATCGGATAGCTGGGATTGGGCACCAGCACCGTATCGCCCCGGTCCAGCGTGGCCAGCATCAGGTGCGCCAGGCCTTCCTTGGAGCCGATCGAGACGATGGCTTCGGAATCAGGATCGATGTCCACCCCGTAGCGGCGCTCGTACCAGGTCGAGATCGCCCGGCGCAGGCGCGGAATGCCCTTGGACACCGAATAGCCATGGGTGTCGGGACGCTGGGCGACTTCGACCAGCTTGTCGACGATGTGCTTCGGCGTGGCGCCGTCCGGATTGCCCATGGACATGTCGATGATGTCCTCGCCGCGCCGACGGGCGGCCATCTTGAGTTCCCCGGTGATGTTGAACACGTAGGGGGGCAGGCGCTCGATGCGCGGAAAGCTCGTCATGATGGTCCTCGGCGGAGTGGGCTGGAGTCGTGCGGATGGATGCAGTGCAGCAAACTCGATAATCTATCGCATGCGCCCGCGACTCGCAAATGGATGCTTTGACAATGCGCACGCTGAACATCGGACGTGCGCACGATGGATGCGCACGCAACCCGGCCTGCACACGCAAAGCGTGTCACACGATTGCGCTATCATCACGGGAACACTGGAGCTTGCCCGTGCTATTGCAAAAAGACCAGAACCCCGCGCTCAACACCGTCACCGCCTACGGTGACGGCTTCCTGGAAATCAATCGGGTCCGCTACGACAGCGCCATCTGCTTCGCCCCCGAAGGTCCGATCCGCGGCCTCGCCGTGCGCGCCGCCGCTGAACTCGACGCCGCCCTGCTCCAGGACCTGGTCGGCCTGAAGCCGGCCGCCCGCGATCCGCTGGCCTTCCTCGACGACGCGGAGCCCGCGCTCGAGCGCCCCGCCGACGCGCCGGAGGTGCTGCTGATCGGCACCGGCCCGCGCCAGATATTCCTGCGTCCCGACGTCCTGCGGCCCTTGCTGTCGCTGGGGATCGGCGTCGAGACCATGACCACCCAGGCCGCCGCCCGGACCTACAACATCCTCATGTCGGAGGAACGGCGCGTCCTGGCCCTCTTGCTACCCGGAGATCCCTCATGACCACTGTCGCCATCGGCCGCCCGCTGCCCCCCCTGACCGCCGAAACCACCCATGGTCCCTTCGATTCCGCCGCGCTGCGGGGCAAGCCTTTCGTCCTGTATTTCTATCCCAAGGACAACACCCCGGGCTGCACCGTCGAAGCCCAGGACTTCCGTGACCGCCACGACCGGTTCGAAGCGCTGGGCTGCGCGATCTACGGCATTTCCCGCGACTCGCTGAAATCCCACCAGGGTTTCATCGACAAGCAATCCCTGTCCTTTCCCCTGATCGCCGACCCCGACGAGGCCCTGTGCGCCCTGTTCGGCGTCATGAAGCAGAAAAACATGTACGGCAAGCAGGTGCGCGGCATCGAGCGCAGCACCTTCCTGATCGATCGCCAGGGCATCCTGGTCCAGGAATGGCGCGGTGTGCGCGTCCCCGGCCACGCCGACGAAGTCCTGCAAGCCGCGCAAAACCTGGCCGCCTGAGCGGCCTCCCCAGGAGCCTGAATGCCCCTTCCGAAACCGCCGACCCGCCCGGGCGACACCGTCGAAACCGCCACCCGGACCGTAACGCCCGAATCGGCTCCAGCCCGCGCCGTGCCCGGCCCGGCGCTTGACCTGTCCCTGGACGCACTCCCGGACGCCCCTCGCACGCGGGGCGCAAAGGCCCGTCCGGTCGCCGCCATCCTGACCAAATCGGCCGGCCGCGCGGCACCTGCGCCGGCATCCGCCGCGGCGCCTGCGGCGAAAGCATCGCCTGCGCCCGCCCGGGCCGCCAAGGCGCCGGCCGCCGCCCCATCCCCCGCAGTCCAGGCGCCCGCAGCCCAAGCGCCCGCAGTGGCCGCCCAGCCCCCTGCCAAGGCAGGCAAACCCGCTCAGGCAGCCCCCGCAACCCCGGCCGCGCCCGTCGCCGCCCAGGCGGCCCCCGCCAAAACCGCGCCCGCGCCGGCCCGGCCCGCCGCGGCCCGCGCGCGCCCGAAGCGCCTGCCGGCGTCGCAGCGCAAGCTGTTCGTGCTGGACACCAATGTGCTGCTGCACGACTCCTCGTCCCTGTTCCGCTTTGCCGAACATGACGTCTTCCTGCCCATGATCGTGCTCGAAGAGCTCGACCATCAGAAGAAAGGCATGTCCGAGGTCGCTCGCAACGCCCGCCAGGTCAGCCGTTACCTGGACCAGTTGATCGGCACCGAAGACCTGTCCAAGGGCGTGCCGCTGGACGCGCTGGGCAACACCGACGCGCTGGGCTCGCTGTACTTCCAGACCCGCCCCACCGACACGACGCTGCCCCTGGAACTGCCCATGGGCAAGGCGGACAACGTCATTCTGGGTACGGTCCACGGGCTGCGCCGGGAAAACCCGAAGCGCGAGGTCGTGCTGGTGTCCAAGGACATCAATATGCGCCTCAAGGCCCGGGCGCTGGGCCTGCCGGCCGAGGACTACCTGAACGACCACGTCCTGGACGATTCCGACCTGCTCTATGACGGCGTCATGCCGCTGCCGGAAAATTTCTGGAACAAGCACGGCAAGGACATCGAATCCTGGCAGCAGAACGGCCTGACCTGGTACCGCCTGCGCGGGCCGCTGTGCAGCGAGTTCATCGTCAACGAATTCGTCTACTACGAAGGCGAAATGCCGCTGTACGCTCAGGTACGCGAAGTCACGGGCAAAAACGCCGTACTCTCCACCCTGCGCGACTTCAGCCACGCCAAGAACAGCGTCTGGGGCATCACCACGCGCAACCGCGAACAGAACTTCGCGATGAACCTGCTGATGAACCCGGACATCGACTTCGTGTCGCTGCTGGGCCAGGCGGGCACCGGCAAGACCCTGCTGGCCCTGGCCAGCGGCCTGGCCCAGACCTTCGAGACCAAGCGCTACACCGAAATCATCATCACCCGCGCCACCGTGCCGGTGGGCGATGACATCGGCTTTCTGCCGGGCACGGAAGAAGAAAAGATGCTGCCCTGGATGGGCGCGCTGGAAGACAATCTGGAAGTCCTGCACCAGGGCGCGGCAGGCGCGCTCGGCGCGCCCGGCAGCAGCAATGGCCAGGACTGGAACAAGACGCCCGCCATGGACCTGATCCGTTCCCGCATCAAGGTCAAGTCAATGAACTTCATGCGCGGCCGCACCTTCCTCAACAAGCTCCTGATCATCGACGAGGCCCAGAACCTGACGCCCAAGCAGATGAAGACCCTGGTCACCCGCGCGGGTCCCGGCACCAAGATCGTCTGCCTGGGCAACATCGCCCAGATCGACACGCCCTACCTGACCGAGGGCAGTTCGGGGCTGACCTACGTGGTGGACCGTTTCAAGGGCTGGCCGCACGCCGGCCACATCACCTTGCAGCGCGGCGAACGGTCCCGGCTGGCCGACTATGCCAGCGATGCCCTCTGAGCCCGGTTTCCCGACCGCGCCGGCCGGCGCGCCCCTGGCCTTTACGCTGGGGGACGCCGCCGGGATCGGTCCGGAACTGATCGCCCGCCTGTTCGCAGAAGGCCTGCCCCACCCCGCCGTGGTCTACGGCGACGCGGGCGCCTTGCGGCGCGCCTGCGCCGCGCTGGGACTGACGGACCTGCAGGTGCAACCGCTGGAGGCGCCGGGCGCGGGCACGGTCGGCGGCGCGATCGGCGTGCTGAACCGTTGGGACGCGCTGCCGGACGACCTGCCCTGGGGCCGGGAAGACCCGCGCGCCGGACGCGGCGCCTATGAATATCTGTGCCACGCCATCGACGACGCCCAGGCCGGCCGGGTGCGTGCGCTGGTGACGGCGCCCCTGCACAAAGGCGCGCTGCACGCGGGCGGCGTCGATTTTCCCGGCCACACCGAAATCCTGGCGCAACGCACCGGCACGGCGGACTACGCCATGATGCTGGCCAACGACGAATTGCGCGTGCTGCTGGTGACCATCCACATCGCCCTGTCCCAGGTGCCTGCAGCCCTCAGCCCGGCGGCCGAACTGCGCGCCATCCGCCTGGCGCAGCGGGCCTGCCGCCAGGCGGGCATCGCCCGGCCGCGCATCGCCGTGGCGGGCCTGAACCCGCACGCAGGCGAAGGCGGCGCCTTTGGCGACGAAGAGGCCCGCCATATCGCACCGGCCATCGCCCAGGCCCGGGCGGAAGGCCTGGACGCCAGCGGCCCCTGGCCGGGCGACACCGTGTTCATGCGCGCCCGCCAGGGAGCATTCGACATCGTGGTCGCCCAGTATCACGACCAAGGCCTGATCCCGGTGAAATACCTGGGCCTGGACGAAGGCGTGAACGTGACCGTGGGCCTGCCCTTCGTGCGCACCAGCGTGGATCACGGCACGGCCTTCGACATTGCCGGCCGCGGGATCGCCGACCCGGCCTCGCTGCGCGCGGCCGTGCGGATGGCCTTGAAAATGACCGCGGCCTGAGGGGCTCTTAGAACCCCGGCGCGGCCGAGAAATTCAGGAAGCGGGTGCTGGCCCCCTGGAAGGTCAGGCGCACCGTGCCGATGGGGCCGTTACGCTGCTTGCCGATGATGATCTCGGCCGTACCCTTGTCCGGCGAATCGGGGTTGTAGACCTCGTCGCGGTAGATGAAGATGATCACGTCGGCGTCCTGCTCGATAGCGCCCGATTCGCGCAAATCGCTCATGACGGGCCGCTTGTTGGGGCGTTGTTCCAGGCTGCGGTTCAACTGCGACAAGGCGATCAGGGGGCAGTTCAGTTCCTTGGCCAGGCCCTTGAGCGAACGGCTGATCTCTGAAATTTCGGTGGCGCGGTTCTCGCCGCCGCTGCCGGACATGAGCTGGATATAGTCGATGATGATCAGGCCGAGCTGCCCGCACTGGCGCGCCAGGCGCCGCGCCCGCGCGCGCAGTTCCATGGCCGTCAGCGCGGGGGTTTCGTCGATGTAGATCTGGGCTTCTTCGACCTTCTGCACGGCGTGCGTCAGGCGCGGCCAGTCGTCCTGGTTCAGCTTGCCGGTGCGCATGCGGTGCTGGTCCAGCATGCCGACCGAGCCGATCATCCGCATGGCCAGTTGCACCGCGCCCATTTCCATGGAAAACACGGCCACCGGCAGCCCCTGCTCGATGGCGACGTGTTCGCCGATGTTCATGGAAAACGAGGTCTTGCCCATGGACGGGCGTCCGGCCACGATGACCAGGTCGCCGGCCTGCAGGCCCGAGGTCATGCGGTCCAGGTCTTCAAACCCCGTCGGCACCCCGGTCACGTCGGAATCGCCCTCGCGGTGGTACAGCTCGTCGATGCGCTCGACCACCTGGGCCAGCAGGGGCCGGATTTCCTGGAACCCGGCCATGCCGCGCGCGCCTTCCTGGGCGATCTGGAACACGCGGGATTCAGCCTCGTCGAGGATTTCCCGGGCTTCCTTGCCCTGCGGATTGAAGGCGGCCGATGAAATCTCGTCGGCGATCGAGACCAGCTTGCGCAGCATGGACCGCTCGCGCACGATTTCCGCGTAGCGGCGGATGTTCGCCGCCGAGGGCGTGTTGTGCGCCAGCGCGTTCAGATACGGCAAGCCGCCGCATTCAGCGGATTTGCCGGCCGTGGTCAGGGATTCGTGGACGGTGACGACGTCGGCCGGCCGCGCCAGCCCCACCAGCCGGGTGATGTGCTGCCAGATCAGGCGGTGATCGAAGCGGTAGAAGTCGTCCTCGACCAGCACGTCCGCCACGCGGTCAAAGGCGGCGTTGTCCAGCAGCAGCCCGCCCAGCACCGACTGCTCGGCCTCGATGGAGTGCGGCGGCACACGCAGATAATCCAGTTGCGCGTCGGCTTCGATTTCCAAACCTGAACTCCTAAAAGAAAAGGCCGGCAATTACGCCGGCCTTTTTCAGCGACGCCGCGCCATCCCTACATTACCACGAGGAATGGCGCGCGGCGTTGCAGTGCCTTAGGCCATTTCGCCTTGCACGGTGACCGAGATGTCGGCCACCACGTCGGCGTGCAGAGCGACCTGCAGCGGGAACTCGCCCACGGTCTTGATGGCGCCGTCCGGCATGCGGACCTGGGCCTTGTGTACGTCGGCAAAACCGGCGGCCTGCAGACCCGCAGCCACGTCCATATTGGTGACCGAGCCGAACAGACGGCCGTCGACACCGGCCTTCTGGCTCAGGACCAGCACGTAGCCGGCCAGCTTCTCGCCCACGGCCTGGGCCGCGGCCAGCTTTTCAGCCTGGTGCTTTTCCAGTTCGGCGCGGCGGGCCTCGAATTCCTTCAGGGCGGCGTCGGTCGCACGGCGGGCGATCTTCTGGGGGATCAGGTAGTTGCGGGCATAGCCGTCGCGCACGCGGACCACATCGCCCAGGTTGCCGAGATTGATGACTTTTTCAAGCAGAATGACTTGCATGACGGGAAACCTCGGATCAGTTGTGGTTGTCGGTGTACGGCAACAGGGCCAGGAAGCGCGCGCGCTTGACGGCGGTGTCCAGTTGGCGCTGGTAGTGCGCCTTGGTGCCGGTCAGGCGAGCCGGAATGATCTTGCCGTTTTCCTGGATGAAATCGCGCAGGGTGTCCAGATCCTTGTAATCGATCTCTTCGACCTTGGCGACGGTGAAGCGGCAGAACTTGCGGCGCTTGAACAGCGGATTCTGTTGCCCGAACTTGCGCTTTTCCTTGGTTTTCTTGAAGTAAGCCATGATGGTTGCCTTTCTCTGTGGCCGGGCCTCTGCCCGGCATGTTCATTCAGTGTGCCTGCGCGATCCGCTGGATGTGGAACACCAGCCGGTCCGAACCCTGCCGCAACGGCGCCAGGAATCCGATGGCCTGGATCAGTGCGCCGATCGGCGCCGCTGCCAGTTCCTGGGCTACGTCTCCCAGTGCAACCGCCTGCAATTCCATGCGGACGATGCGGGGAGCGCCGGCCTCGAGGACCTCGGATTCATGTGCCATCCGGAGCCGCAGCACCGGCGTGCCTGCCGGCGTGTGGCGCAGCGGCTCGGCCTCGGCCAGACGCGCTGCGATTTCGACCCGGTTCACGGAACGCGCAAACTCCGGATCAGGAATTCGTGGACTCGGTCGCGGTCGCCTTGCGGGCTTCCTCGCGCTCGACCGACTTCATCATGATGGACGGTTCGGTGTGAGCGTGCTTGGTCTTGACGAACAGGTGGCGCAGGATCGCGTCGTTGTAGCGGAACGAGTGCTCGAGTTCATCCAGGGCGGTCTGGCCGCACTCGATGTTGAAGCACACGTAGTGGGCCTTGACGAGCTTCTGGATCGGGTAGGCCAGTTGGCGGCGGCCCCAGTCCTCGACGCGATGGATCTGGCCGCCGTTGCTGGTGACCATGGTCTGGTAGCGCTCGATCATGGCGGGCACTTGCTCGCTCTGATCGGGGTGCACAATGAACACTACTTCGTAGTGGCGCATGTAAGACTCCTTGTGGATATCTGTGATGTTGACAGACAGCCCGCCGGCACGATGCGGCCTCCTTCCTGGAAGCCACGGACGCGTCCATTGGACGCGCCACAAGCACGGTCGAGCAAGTAACCCGGCATTCTAGCACATTGATTTGGTGCGAGTCCAAGACCTTGACCGAGATTCTTGCATCAGATCTCGGCCGACACGCGCACCACTTTGGGGCAGGCTTCGAACAGCCCCAAAGTGGTGCACGCATCGTCCTGCCGAGGATTGGCGCGCCGCCGCGCTGATGAGGACCCCTTGATTTCCCCTATTTGGGGGACGAAATCAACCACGGGGCTCAGTAGCATGCCTTCCGATAACCGGGCCGCTGATGGATGCGAGCCTGGCAGATTGTCAGCAAATCGGGAGGATACATGACGCATAAAAATAATGATCGTGACGGGTGGACGCGGCCGGCAGGGCTGGCCGTCTCCGGCGTGGCGCTGGCCCTGTTGGGCGGCTGCGCCACCCATGTGGCCAATCTGCCTGCCGGGATGAACCCCCAGCCCGCCGCGCATCAGATGCAGATGCCGGAAGGCGCCATTGTCAGCATCCAGTTTCCGCTGGTCGCCGCACCGGCGGCGCTGGCCCAGCTCAACGAAGAATACGCCTGCCGATACAACGATTTCCTGAATCATCCGTTCAGCAGTTGCGGCAACTCGTCGTTTACCAACCGCTATGTGCCCTTGCTGGCCGAGCACTCTACATATTATGCCGCCGAGCTGAAGACCATTCTGGGTCGCTACATGGATATCGACCGGGTCCGGCTGGAACCTTTCGTGCTGGACTATGCCCAGGGCCGCTTCATCAATCGGCCCGTGCTGGAGGCACCGGGTGTTTCGACACTGATCATCGAGCTGTATGAGCTGCCCAGCGCGATGACGGAAACGGTCGGATCGGGCTACACGCCCACCTTCAACATCCGCACCGCCGCGTCGCAATCCCCGGAAACCTGCGGCAATCTGGTCATGGTGGCAGGACATCACCCGTTTTACAAACCGCAGGCTGACGACTGCCGGGACCTGACGGTGCGCGACGCGCCC
Organism: Castellaniella hirudinis; assembly: GCF_042651965.1. Lineage (NCBI taxonomy): Bacteria > Pseudomonadati > Pseudomonadota > Betaproteobacteria > Burkholderiales > Alcaligenaceae > Castellaniella > Castellaniella hirudinis. The sequence continues at coordinate 169,259 of NZ_JBHSDY010000011.1, read as the reverse complement.
GCATTTGCACCGCTGCATTATTACTCCGCCAAAACCGCCCCGTTGACGGACTACCCCAAGCATAAAAAGGCCTTGCAGGCGGGCTTCGTCACCACATCAGAGAGTGTGTGGGAAAAAAATCAGGACAAGTACCTGAAGCTGAGCACCGAGGAAGGCTTCATGGCGACATCCGACACCATCCAGAATGACACCTCGGACTGGATTGCGCGCATGGCGGTGCATGCGCTGGAGCAGATCGACCTGCCTGCGGTGTACCGGCAGAGTCTGGCCGGGTATGTGCGCCGCTACGATCCGGCGCTGGCCGAGCGGGCGGCAAACCAGGCGCCCCAGCCCAATGACGCGCGCAATCTTGCCATCATTGAAAAGCTGCTGGGTGCGGAAAACGATTGGCTGCTCGCGCAGGACGACGCCTTGCAGCAATCCATCCTCAATGGCAACTACGGCAGGAGTTTCCGCCAAAGCCGACGCTTGTTGGCCGACGGCTACGCCAAAGCGCAAGGACTGGGCTGGATGCAGGTGGGCGCCGTGCTGGCGGGCGGTTTCAGCTCAGGCCTGTTTGGCGGTGCGACCGCCTACAACCCGATGGCCTTGAGCAGCCACGTGATCAATACAGAAGCGCTGTTCGCCCAAAGAAGCGAGAGCCTGTCGCAAGCCCTGCTGCAAGAGCTGGTGCCCGGCGCTGAACTGCGCGCCAAGGCGATCGACGTGACCATCGAAGGGATGAAAACCAGCATCAGCGGCGAAAGCCAGGATGATATTCATCGCCAATTGCAGGCGATTTATAAAAAGCTGCGCAAATGACGATGCCCGAGACTGTCCACCTCTTTGGGGGATATCCAAAGGCGACCCGGCGCAGGGCATCCGCACCGTCCGGGCCTCTACGCCGGGCCGCCACAGGATCGTGGGCTTTCTGCCTGATCCTGTCCGGTGTCCTGACCGGATACAGTGCGCCTGTTACGGCAGCCTCGTGCGAGGCATCGCAGAAGGAATTTGCGCTGCTTGCCTCCATGGGCATGCGCGACGAAGCCGTCAGCGCCTGGAAAAACCTGCCGGCGTCCTGCCGCAAGGCGCCGGGGCAAGCGGGCAAACCGCCCGCCGCCAACGCCTCGGCCGCGGTGATCCTGCAATATGGCGCGCATTTGCACGCGCAGTACAAGAACCAGCACAGCAGCCGCCTGCAGCAGCCTCTGGCCATGGTCGAGGTTCCGGAGGTCAATCAGTCGGCCCTGGCAGGCCTGGGGCCGGACAATATGTCACGGGCCATCGGCGGCATGGTGCTGGATCTGGCCGCCTCCGGGCTGTCCTCGCATCAGCAGCACGACCTGGCCAAAACGGCGCGCCAGTTGGGGGACACCGTGCGGGGTGATGAGCAGCGCTGGTGGGACAATCCTCAATCGTCGGGGGGCGGCTATGGCGCACCGGGTCCGGACGGCGTACCGGGCCCGGCCGTGTCCCGGATTCCCCTGCCCGCCGGGATGTCCTCGGTATCATGCCAGGGGACCTTCGCCTTTCTGGCGCCTGCCATGCATGACTTTCCCGACGCGACCTTGCGCCGGATCCGCACGGACCTGCTCGCCCAAAGCATTCCCGGCACGTTTCAGCAGATCCGCAGGCAGGCCCCCAATCAGAATCAGGCGATACAGGCCCTGAAAGCGGAACTCGCCAACATCGAAGCGAGCGTCGCACGGGCCAAAGCGCAGGCGGACGAGAGCGACGGGCGGGGCGATCAGGTCAGCACACGCGAAGTCGAAAACAACACGATCGGCTTTGCCCTGCAATGCACACCCGGGGAGGCCACCATCCACATGGGCGGGGTGTGTGATTACATCCTGTGGCGCCGGCAGAGCCTGGTCTATCGGGCGATGATCGACCTGTATCCGCGCTGCTGAGGCTTTCCCGTCATACTAGCGGCTGCTCACCACCGCATAGGCGGAATGGTTGTGGATGGATTCGAAGTTTTCCGCCGTGACCTGGTAGGACGCCACGCCGGGCAGGCGTTGCAGCATCACGGCCACGTCGCGCACCAGATCCTCGACGAATTTCGGGTTCTCGTAGGCGCGCTCGGTGACGAATTTCTCGTCGGGACGCTTCAGCAGGCCCCACAACTCGCACGAGGCCTGGGATTCCACGCCGCGGATCAAGGCATCCAGGTCGACGGCCTGGACCGTGTCGTATTCCAGGTCCACGGTGACGTGCGAACGCTGGTTGTGGGCGCCGTATTCCGAGATCGCCTTCGAGCAAGGGCACAGGCTGGTCACCGGCACCTGGACGGACAGGGAAAAGCGCGGCGTCTCGTCCCGGCGGGCGTGGACGGACCAGCGCACCTGGTAGTCCATCAGGCTGCGCACGCCGGACACCGGCGCGGCCTTGTCGATGAAATAAGGGAAATCGGCCGCGAGGTCGCCGGCATCCGCATGCAGCAGGTCCAGCATGGACCGCCCCAGGTCACACAGGGCGGCGGGCGTCATCGGCTGGGCGCGATGCGACTCCAGCAGCGTGATGAAGCGCGACATGTGCGTGCCTTTTTCCTCGGCCGGCAGGGCCACGGTCATTTCCCACGCGGCAATCGTCGCCTGGGGCTGGCCGGCGCCGCCGGCCACCAGCAGGGGATGGCGCACGCCGCGCACCCCGACTCGCTGAATGGCGATCCGACGCGTATCCGGCCCGCTTTGCACATCAGGCATCGCCGTCGCGACCGGATCCAGCAGGGTGTTCATGACGCATTCCTTTTCAAGCGTTGGCGGATCGACGCCTCGATTCCGCCGGCATCCAGACCGAGACTGGCCAGGATGGCCTTCTGGTCCCCATGATCGATGAATTCATCCGGCAAACCCAGTTGCAGGATCGGGAGGACGATCGCCTCCCGGTTCAGCCATTCGGCCACGGCGCTGCCGGCGCCGCCCATGATAGCGCCCTCCTCGACCGTGACGAACAGCTCGTGGGTCTCGGCCAGGCGTCGCAGCAGCGCCTCGTCCAACGGTTTGACGAAACGCATGTCCACCAGGGTGGCGTCCAGCGCTTCGGCCGCGCGGGCGGCCTCGGGCAGCAAGGTGCCGAAGACCAGCAGCGCGACGCTCCGGCCCTCGCGGCGCACCACGGCGCGGCCGAGTTCGACCGGGTCCAGGCTGTCGCCCGGCTCGGCGCCGCAACCGGCGCCGCGCGGGTAGCGGACCGAGGCGGGTCCATCGTGCAGAAAACAGGTGTTCAGCAGCAGCCGGGCCTCGTGCTCGTCCGAGGGCGTGGCGATCACCAGGTTCGGAATGCAGCGCAGATAGGCGATGTCGTAATTGCCGGCGTGGGTCGCCCCATCGGCACCGACGATGCCGGCCCGGTCCAGGGCGAAGGTCACGTCCAGGTTCTGCAGGGCCACGTCGTGGATCAACTGATCATAGCCGCGCTGCAAAAAGGTGGAGTAGATGGCCACCACGGGCTTGCAGCCTTCGCAGGCCAGGCCGGCGGCAAAAGTCACCGCGTGCTGTTCGGCGATACCGACGTCGAAATAGCGCTGCGGAAAGCGACGCTCGAATTCGACCAGGCCGCTGCCCTCGCGCATGGCGGGCGTGATGCCCACCAGGCGGGTGTCGGCCGCCGCCATATCGCACAGCCAGTCGCCGAAGACCTGGGTGAAGGACCGGCGCGCTGGCGCAGCCGGTTTCTGGATGCCGACCGAAGGATCGAATTTCCCCGGGCCGTGATACAGGACCGGGTCGGCTTCGGCCAGCTTGTAGCCCTGGCCCTTGCGCGTGACGACGTGCAGGAACTGCAGGCCGCCGAGCCGGCGCACGTTTTCCAGGGTGGGGATCAACACGTCCAGGTCGTGGCCGTCGATCGGTCCCATGTAGTTGAAGCCCAGTTCCTCGAACAGCGTGGCGGGCGACAGCATGCCCTTGGCATGGCCTTCCAGCTTGCGCGCCAGCGCCAGCACGGGCGGCACATGCTGCAGCACGGCCCGCCCCATGTTCTTGGCATGGGCGTAGAACTGCCCCGACAACAGGCGGGCGAAGTAATAGTTCAGCGCCCCCACCGGCGGCGAAATCGACATGTCGTTGTCGTTCAGCACCACCAGCAGGTTCACGTCGGACGTGACGCCGGCGTTGTTCAGGGCCTCGAAGGCCATGCCGGCCGTCATGGCCCCGTCGCCGATGACGGCGATGTGCTGGCGCTGGGCGTCGCCCGCGTTGCGCGACGCCACGGCCATGCCCAGCGCGGCAGAGATCGAGGTCGAGGAATGCGCCGTGCCAAAAGCGTCATACGGCGATTCGGCGCGCTTCGGGAATCCGGAGATGCCGCCGTGCTGGCGCAGGCCGGACATGGCCTCGCGGCGCCCGGTCAGGATCTTGTGCGGATAGGACTGATGGCCCACGTCCCAGATCAGCCGGTCATCGGGCGTGTTGAACGCGTAATGCAGCGCCAGGGTCAGTTCGACCGTCCCCAGGTTCGAGGACAGATGCCCCCCCGTGCGCGAGACGGAGTCCAGCACGAACGCCCGCAGCTCGGCGGCCAGTTCCTTGAGGTCCCGACGGTCAAGCCGGCGCAGATCCGCCGGCGATTGGATGCCTTCCAGTAGTCTAGTCATGTTGCTTTGAATCCAGGGCCTGTCCACGCTAATGGGACCGCCCGATGATGAAGTCAGCCAGTTCGCGCAGGCGGCACGCCGACGGCCCCAGCGGCAGCAGCGCGGTGTACGCCTGCTCGCGCAGGCTGTCCAGCAGTTCGCGCGAGCCGTCCAGCCCCATGATGGAGACGTAGGTCGGTTTGCCCTGGGCGGCGTCCTTGCCGGCGGTCTTGCCCAGCGTGGCCGAATCGGCGGTCACGTCCAGGATGTCATCCACCACCTGAAAAGCCAGCCCCATGGCCGCCGCGTAGGACTCCAGGCCGGCGCGCGCCGTGCTGCTGGCCCCGGCCACCACCCCGCCCAGCAAAACGCTGGCTTCCAGCAGCGCGCCGGTCTTCATGCGGTGCATGTGTTGCAGCGCCTCGATCGGCAGCGCCTGGCCGACGCTGGCGCAGTCGATGGCCTGGCCGCCCACCATGCCGTCGCTGCCGGCGGCACGGGCCAATAGCTGCACGGCTTGAACGGTCAGGGCCGGCGCGATCGGCATCTGCGCCAGGCAATCGAAGGCCAGCGGCTGCAAGGCATCCCCGGCCAGCATGGCCAGGGCCTCGTCGTCGAACTGGCGATGGACGGTGGGCCGGCCGCGCCGCAGGTCGTCGTCATCCATGCAGGGCAGATCGTCGTGGATCAGCGAATACGCGTGGATCAGTTCGACCGCAGCAGCAGCGGCGTCCAGCGCCAGATCCTGGGCGGCGGCCGTCCCGGTCGCGGCACGGCTGGCCTCGCCGGCCGCGTAGACCAGGGCGGCGCGCACCCGCTTGCCCGGCCCCAGGACGGCATAGCGCATGGCCTCGTGCAGGCGCGCAGGATCGTCCTGAACAGGCGGCAGCAGATCGTCGAGCACCGCCGCGACGTGATCCACCCGGCTGCTGAGCCAGGCGTCGAAATTTCCCGGCACAGCGTTCATGTCGCGTCCCGCGCCGTCGCGTCGTCGTCGAAAGGCTGGAGCAACTGGCCCTGCAACACCTGGACCTGCTGCTCGACGGTTTCCAGCCGTCGCTGGCATACCTGGGCCAACGCCACGCCGCGCTGATACAAGGCGATGGACTCGTCCAGGCCCAGATTGCCGTCGTTCATACGGCCGGCCAGGTCTTCGAGTTCGGCCAGCGCCGTTTCGAAGTCCTGGGGCAATGGATCGGCGGGCCGGGGCGTGGTGTCCGGCGAGGTTTGATCGTTGACCATGGGTTTCATCTGAGCATTCCAGACTGAATTGTACGGGAACCCCGCCGGACCACGAAACCGTCCCCGCCCCCGCGTTCGGGGGTGGGGTACAATTTCGGCCCCTGCCCCGGACCGCGCCATGCGCCGTGCCGGGGAGTCCGGACGGCGCTCCGGGCAGTCTCATTCATGCGGGGGGAACCAATGACCAACCCTTACATCCCTTCCGGCGCGGATCTGGCCAGCCAGCTTCCGGTCCACCACTATTTCGACCCGGCCGTCCTGGCGCGGGAGCGCAGCCACATTTTCGACCATAGCGCGCGCTACGTGGGGCACGAAAAAATGGTGCCCGACCCCGGCGACTGGCGCACCCTGACGCATGAAGGCGGCGGTCGGGTCCTGCTGCGCGACCGCACCGACGTGCGCCTGCTGTCCAACGTCTGCCGCCACCGCCAGGCCCTGATGCTGGGCAGCCAGACCGGGCGGGATGCCGATTGTGCAGCGGGTAATTTATGCAGCACGGGCGGCCGCATTCTGTGCCCCATCCACCAGTGGAGCTACGACACGAAAGGCCAGTTGCTGAACGCCCCGCTGTTCCCGGAAAAACCGGACCTGCGGCTGCGGGACTTCCCCTTGCGCAACTGCCACGGCCTGCTGTTCGAAGGCGCGCGCGACCCCCTGGTCGACATCGGCGGTCTGTTCGAACGGCCGGAATTCGATTTTTCGGACTACGTGCTGGATCACGTGGAAGTCCACCCCTGCCATTACAACTGGAAGACCTTCATCGAGGTCTATCTGGAGGACTACCACGTCGGTCCCTTTCACCCGGGTCTGGGGCGCTTCGTCACCTGCGACGACCTGGAATGGGAGTTCGGCGAATTCCACAGCATGCAGAAGGTCGGCGTCCACCAGGCTCTGGGACAGCCGGGCACCGAGGTCTACCGCCAATGGCACGACCGCCTGCTGCACTACCGGTCCGGCTCGGCGCCCGAGTTCGGGGCGGTCTGGGTGACGTATTTCCCCACTCACATGATCGAGCTCTATCCCCATGTCCTGGTGCTGTCCACGCTGCACCCCGTCAGCCCCCAGGAAACCGTCAATGTGATCGAGTTCTACTACCCCGAGGAAATCGTCGCCTTCGAACGCGGATTCATCGAGGCCCAGCGGGCCGCCTATCTGGAAACCGCGATCGAGGATGACGAGATCGGCGAACGCATGGATGCGGGCCGCCGCGCCCTGATGGAGCGCGGCGAGAGCGAATGCGGCCCCTACCAGAGCCCGTTGGAAGACGGCATGGCGCATTTCCATGCCTGGTACCGCCATATGATGAAGTAATCAGTCGCGCGCTACCGGCCGGGCCGCATCCGCGCACCACTCGCTCCACGATCCCGGATACAGGGCCGAGCCGCGCAGGCCGGCCAGCTCCATGGCGAACAGATTGTGGCAGGCGGTGATGCCCGAACCGCACTGGTGCACGATGCCGTGGTCCAGGCGGTCGCCCAGTTGGGATTCGAATTCCGCGCGCAGCTCGCCGGCCGGCTTGAAGCGTCCGTCCGTCCCCAGATTGCGGGCAAAGGGTCGGTTCAAGGCCCCCGGGATATGGCCGCCCACCGGATCCATGGGTTCGACCGCGCCGCTGAAGCGCTCGGGCGCCCGCGCGTCCAGCACCGTAAAGCGCGGCTCGTCCAGATTGGCCAGGACGGCGCGGGCGTCGACCACCGGCATGGTCGGCTTGCCCGCAGGCGTGAGGCCCTGGATCGCCTGGGCCTCGCTGAGGGACGGCGCGCGCGCGCCGGTCTCGACCGCCCCGCCGGCCGCTTGCCAGGCAGCCCAGCCGCCGTCCAGCACCGAGACGGCGTCATGCCCCAGCCAGCGCAGCATCCACCACAGATGGGCTGCGAACATGGCGTTGCCGGCGTCATAGACCACCACTTCGGTGCGGGCCGTCAGGCCCTGGGCACGCATCAGGGCGGCAAAATCGGCGCGGTCCGGCAGGGGGTGACGGCCGTTACGCCCGGTCTTGAGGGCGCACAGCTGGGTTTCATGATCCAGGTACAGGGCCCCGGGCACGTGGCCCGCCTCGTAGGCCCGCCGGCCCGCCTGATGGTCCGCCAGATCGTGGCGCACGTCGAAGACCAGGCAGCCCGGCCGGGCCAGGCGGTCGCGCAAGGCATCGGGCTGTATCAACAATGCGGTCATGACGGGTTTACCTCCTTCGTGGGAATGCCTGCGCCTTCGGGCCGCGCGGCGCCTTCGCCCCGCAGCGCGCGGGACTCGGTATACGTGCGCCAGACCGACAGCAGGCCGGAACCGATGATCAGCGCCATGCCGGCCCAGGCCAGCGGCGTCGGCCGGTCGCCCCAGAACAGGACGCCGATCAGGGCGGCAAAGATGATGGTCATGTACTGCAGCGCCGCCGTCAACAGGGTAGACCCCAAGCCGAAGGCCCGGGTCATGGCCAACTGGCCCACCAGCCCCGCCGAGCCCAGCCCGACCAGGGCCAGCAAGGTCAGCGGATCGCTGGTGCGCCAGCCCTGCAGCCCGATGCCGACCCCGCCGCTCAGGCAGACGCCCAGCGAAAACAGCAACACCGTACGCCATTCAGGCTCGCCGATCTGGCCCAGTTGGCGAATCTGCATCATGGCGATTGCCGCCAGCCCGCCCGCGCCCAACCCCATCAGGGCGGCGAGCCACTGGTCGTGCTCGATGCTGGGGCGCAGCACGCCCAGCACTCCCAGAAAGCCGGCCAGCACCGCCAGCACGCGCACCGGATCACGCTGGGCGCCGCCGAAAAACAGCAGCCAGCCCGCGATGAACAGCGGCGCCGTGTAGTTCAGGCTGATCGCCGTGGGCAGCGCCAGATGGGCCAGGGCGAAAAAGCCCAGCCACATGGAGGTGATGCCGCTGAGATTGCGCCAGATGTGCAGGCGCCAACTGGACGGGCGGACCGTGCGCCGCGTGTAACGCGCCCAGCCATACAGGACAAGGACGGAGGGGATGCCCCGGAACAGGACGATTTCCGGCAAAGTGGCGCCGAAGTCGGCGGCAACCTTCACGAAGGCCCCCATCATGGCGAACATGGCGCAGGCCAGCAACATCCACAAAGACTGCATGCGTCACCAAAGACAGGGATACGAACCGAAAGCCGATACTATACACTTTGGGCATCTTTTCCCCTCTTTAGTCGTCCCTTCTGCGGAGCCCCGCCCCCATGAAACGTATCATCCTGTTCCTCGTGACCAATATGGCGGTCATGCTGGTACTCAACATCACCATGAATCTGCTGGGGGTCGGCCGCTACCTGACCGCCAACGGCATCGACCCGGTCGCGCTGCTGGTGTTCGCGGCGGTCCTGGGCTTCACGGGCTCGTTCATCTCGCTGCTGATGAGCAAATGGATGGCCAAGTCCAGCACCGGCGCCCGGGTCATCGACCCGCAACGGCCCGGCAACCAGCGCGAAGCCTGGCTGGTCAACACCGTACACCAGCTGGCCGACCGGGCCGGCATCGGCCGCCCCGAGGTCGCCATCTACGAAGGCGCGCCCAACGCCTTCGCCACGGGCGCCTTCCGCAACGATTCCCTGGTGGCGGTCTCCACCGGCCTGCTCTCGTCCATGACCGAGGAAGAAGTCGCCGCCGTGCTGGGCCACGAGGTCTCGCACATCGCCAACGGCGACATGGTGACCCTCACCCTGATCCAGGGCGTGGTCAACACCTTCGTCATCTTCCTGTCGCGCCTGGTCGGCTATTTCATCGACCGCGCCGTGCTGAAGAACGAGCGCGGCGTGGGCATGGGCTACTACGCCAGCGTCTTCATCTGCGAAATCCTCTTCGGCGTCCTCGCCTCGATCATCGTCGCCTGGTTCTCCCGCCAGCGCGAATTCCGCGCCGACGCGGGCGCGGCCCGCCTGATGGGCGCGCGCGAACCCATGATCCGGGCGCTGGCCCGCCTGGGAGGGGTCGAGGCCGGCGAACTGCCCAAGTCCTTCGCCGCCTCGGGCATCGCGGGCGGCGGCCTCGGCGCCCTGTTCGCCTCGCACCCGCCCATCGAGCAACGCATCGAGGCCCTGCGCCGCCAGTCGGCCTGATTCGATCGGGTCAGACGTGCGTGAACTCCAGGTCCTGATCGCTTTCGGCGGTTACGTCGCCCTGCTGCTGTGGGGCGTGCACATGGTGCAGACCGGCGTGCAGCGGGCCTTCGGCAAGGCGCTGGGCCTGTGGATGAGCCGCGCCATGGGCTCGTCCCCGCGCGCCTTCGGCACCGGCTTGCTGATCACCGCCGCCATCCAGAGCAGCACCGCCACCGGCCTGATGATCACCGGCTTTGCCCTGGACGGCCTGGTGCCCCTGGTGCCGGGCCTGGCGGCCATGCTGGGCGCCAACGTCGGCACCACGCTGATCGTCCAGGCGCTGTCCTTCGACCCGACGGCCCTGGCGCCGGGCCTGGTGCTCGTCGGCGTCTGGATGTTCCGCCACTACGAGCCGGGCCGCGCCCGCGACCTGGGACGGACGTTGATCGGCCTGGGCTTGCTGCTGCTGGCCCTGCACCAGTTGGTGACCCTGTTCGAGCCGCTGCAGAACGCGCCGCTGCTGGGCAGCGCCCTGCAAGCGCTGGCCGGCGCGCCGGTGATCGCCCTGGCGGTCAGCGCGGCGCTGACCTGGGCCTCGCATTCCAGCGTCGCCGTGGTCGTGCTGATCATGTCGCTGGCGCACCACGATCTGGTCTCGCCGGAACTGGCCTATACGCTGGTCCTGGGCGCCAATCTGGGCACCGCCATCAACCCGGTCCTGGAAGGCGGCGGCGACGGCAACCCGGCCTCCCGCCGCGTGCCCATGGGCAATCTGGGCACCCGTGTCGCCGGCTGTCTGCTGGGCATGGCCCTGCTGCCCTGGGCCGGGACGGTCATGGCGGCGCTGGGCGATGCCTCGCACGGCGTGGCGAACTTCCACCTGCTGTTCAATCTGGTGGTGGCCGGCTGCTTCATGCCCGCCCTGCGCCCCTACGCCCGGCTGCTGCAGCGGCTGCTGCCGCTGCGCGTCGACCCCCACGACCCGGCCCGCCCCCAGTATCTGGACGAATCCGCCCGCGAAGTCCCGGCCGTGGCCCTGGGCCAGGCCGCCCGCGAAGCCCTGCGGCTGACGGATTTGCTGCGCGAATCGCTGCAACTGACCGGGCAGGCCCTGCTGCGCGAGGACCCCCGGGCCGCCAGCCAGGCGCGCTACCTGAACGGCGCCATCAGCCAGCTCGACCGCTCGGTGACCACTTACCTGGCGACCCAGGACCAGGAAAGCCTCAGCGCCGAAGACGAACAGTACATGAAGTCCATCCTGGCCTTTTCCATGAACATCGCCTATGCCGCCGACGTATCCGGCATGGGCCTGCTGGGCCACGCCGGCAAGCTGCACAAGAAGCACTGGACGCTGGACGCCGAGCAGCGCGCGGAACTGGCCGAGACCCTGGAGCGGCTGCAACGCAATCTGCGCCAGGCCGCCGCCCTGTTCGTCTCGGGCGACCGCGCCACGGCCCGCGCCCTGGCGTTTGAAAAGGAACACTTCCGCACGCTGGAGAGCCGGGCGTCCGAACGCCACCTGGAGCGCATCAAGACCGGCCGCCTCGACGTGGCCGAAGTCGGCGCCTTCTACCTGGAAATCCTGCGTGATGCGGGCGGGGTGAACGCCTGCCTGGTCAATGCGGCGGCCTACCCTGTCCTGGACCGCCACGGCGAACTGCGCCCCAACCGGCTGCGCGAATCGGAATAAAGAGACGGGGCCGGTCCGGCATCCGGCATGGCGCCGACGCCGCCCCTGCCCTCAGTGTGCGGCGCCCCAATCGGGACCGACCCCGACCTCGGCCACCAGCGGCACCGCCAGTTCCGCCACCCCGGCCATCAGCGCCGGCACCCGTTCGCGCAGGACCTCGACTTCGTCCTCGACCGCGTCGAACACCAGTTCGTCGTGGACCTGCATCACCATCAGGCTGCGCAGGCCTTCGGCATCGAGCCAGTCCTGCACCGCCACCATGGCGCGTTTGATGAGGTCGGCCGCCGTGCCCTGCATGGGCGCATTGATGGCGGCACGCTCGGCGGCGGCCGCGCGCGGCCCCTTGGCGCCGGACAGTTCGGGGAAATACAGGCGCCGCCCGAACACGGTTTCCACATACCCTTGCTCGCGGGCCTGGCGGCGCACGCGGTCCATGTAGTCGGCCACGCCGGGATAGCGCATGAAATAGCGGTCGATATAGGACTTGGCCGCCGCCCGGGTGATGCCCAGATTGCTGGCCAGGCCGAATTCGCCCATGCCGTAGATCAGGCCGAAATTGATGGCCTTGGCCGCGCGGCGGTGTTCCGCGTCGACCTGATCCGGGGGCAGGCCGAAGACCTCGGCCGCCGTGGCGCGGTGGATGTCCAGTCCCTGGGCAAAGGCCCGGCGCAGGTTCTCGTCGCCCGACACGTGCGCCATCACGCGCAGTTCGATCTGCGAGTAGTCGGCCGACACGATCCGCCCCAGGCTGGCGACGAAGGCGGAACGCACGCGACGGCCCTCGGCGGTGCGCACGGGGATGTTCTGCAGATTCGGATCGGACGAGGCCAGCCGCCCCGTCACCACGGCGGCCTGGGCGTAGCGCGTGTGCACCCGGCCGGTGCGCGGGTCGATCATGCGCGGCAGCTTGTCGGTGTAGGTGGATTTCAGTTTGGCAATGCCGCGATAGTCGAGCAGCAGGCGCGGCAAGGGGTAGTCGGCCGCCAGCCGGGTCAGCACGTCCTCGTCGGTGGACGGTGCGCCGCCCGCCGTCTTGCGCAACACGGGCAGTTGCATGCGCTGGAACAGGATCTCGCCCAGTTGCTTGGGCGAATTCAGATTGAAAGGCTGGCCCGCCAGGACGTGGGCCTGGGCTTCCAGATCGATCATCTGCCGGCCCAGTTCGTGGCTCTGCGCGGCCAGCACCCCGGCGTCGATGGCCACACCGTTGCGCTCGATACGCGTCAAGGCATCAGAGACGCGGATTTCCAGTTCATACGTGTCATTCAGCCCCGTTTCGGCCTGGACCTGCGGGTACAGCACCTGATGCAGGCGCAGCGTGAAATCGGCGTCCTCGGCGGCATAGTGCGCGGCCTGGTCCAGTGCGACCTCGTCAAAGCCGATCTGGCGCGCGCCCTTGCCGCACAAATCCTCGTACGTCGTGCCCGTCAGCCCCAGCCACTGAATGCAGAGGTCCTGCAGGTTCACGCGCCGATGGGACTGCAAGACATAGGCCTGCAGCATCGTGTCGTGCCGCACCCCGCGCAGGGCGACGCCCTCGTTGGCGAACACATGGGTATCGTATTTGGCATTGTGCAGCAGTTTGGGCGCAGCGGGATTTTCCAGCCAGGGGCGCAGGCGCTCCAGCACCAGGGCGCGATCCAGTTGGTCGGGCGTGCCCGGCGCGCGATGCCCCACCGGAATATAGGCGGCATGGCCGGGCTCGATGGCAAACGACAGCCCCACCAGTCGGGCCGCCATCGGATCCAGGCTGGTGGTTTCCGTGTCCAGGGCGGCCAGGGGCGCGGCCTGCAACCGGGCCAGCCAGGCGTCCAACGCCGCCTCGTCCAGGATCGTTTCGTACTGCACCGCGTCAGGCGCGGGCGGAGCCTCGTGCGCCACGCGCGCGTCCTGGTCCGGGATGCGGTCCGGTTCGCCGGTTTCCTCGCGCAGCCAGGTCCGGAACCCGTAGTTCTCGTACAGCTTCACCAGGGTGTCGTGGTCGGGCGCGCGCAGGTCCAGCGCGGCGGGTTCCCAGCCGGCCTCCAGTTCGCAGTCCAGGCGGATGGTCAGCAGGTCCCGCGTCAGGGGGAAATTCGGCGCCGCCGCGCGCAGGTTTTCTCCGGCCACGCCCCGGATTTCGTCGGCGCGCGCGACCAGCGTGTCGATGTCGCCATATTCGCCCAGCCACTTGGCGGCGGTCTTGGGACCGACCTTGGCCACGCCCGGCACATTGTCCACCGTGTCGCCGATCAGCATCAGGTAATCGATGATGCGCTCGGGCGGCACGCCGAACTTGCGGATCACGCCCTCGCGGTCCTGGCGTTCGCCCGACATGGTGTTGATCAGCTCGACCCGGTCATTGACCAATTGGGCCAGATCCTTGTCGCCCGTCGAAATGATGGTATAAAAGTCGCTTTCGCCCGCCTGGCGCGCCAGAGTCCCGATGATGTCATCGGCCTCCACGCCCGGCGCCACAATCACCGTCCAGCCCAGCGCAGCGGTGGCCTGATGGATCGGCCCGATCTGGGCGCGCAGATCCTCCGGCATCGATGGACGATTGGCCTTGTAATCAGGGTAGATCGTCTCCCGGAACGAACCGCCGGGCGCATCGAACACGCAGGCCCCGTGTGTGGCCACGTCCTTGTAATCCAGCAACAGCCTCCGTAACATGGAGATGACGCCATACAAGGCTCCAGTGGGTTCGCCGCGCGCATTACGCAGATCAGGCATCGCATGGTAGGCGCGGTACAGGTAGCTGGACCCATCCACGAGCAACAAGGTTTTTTTCATGACAAACAATAAGACGAAACGCACTTCGGCTGAACAACAGATTCCCACGATTATTGCAGAGATGAGCGCCGCCGCCGCCGCTTTTCAGAAAATCGGCCTGGGGGTCAGCCTTTTCGGCAGCGCCCGGATTCCCCGCGACCATCCCTTCTATGCCACGGGCCAGGAACTGGGCGCGCGCATCGCCCAACTGGGTCTGCCGGTCATCGCCGGGGGCGGCCCCGGCCTGATGGAAGCCGCCAACCGCGGCGCCTTCGAGGCGGGCGGGCGCAGCGTCGGCCTGAACATCCGCCTGCCGCGCGAAAAAGCCGACAACTCCTACCAGACCGACAGCCTGCACTTCGAATACTTCACGTCGCGCAAATCCGCGTTCTTCATGTACAGCCTGGCCTACGTGGTGCTGCCCGGCGGCTTCGGCACGCTGGACGAACTGTTCGAAGCCATCACGCTGATCCAGACCATGAAGCAGCCGCCTGTGCCCATCGTTCTGGTGGGCGTGGAATTCTGGTCCGGCCTGGTGGACTGGGTCCGCGACCAGTTGCTGACCCACGGCATGATCGGCCCCTTCGACCTCGACCTGCTGCTGGTCACCGACGATATCGACGAAATCATCCGTCACATCCAGGAAGCCGCCCAGATCGAACAGCGCCGCGAACCCGCACTGCCGACCTGAATCGCGCCGCGCGCACGGTTCCCGGGCCGCGCAGCCGCAAAAACCTGAACCAGACCTAAGGGTAACGCTGGATGCGCCCGGGCAAAAACCTGGGTTAACATCACGCCTTGTTACCGTCGGCCGGTGTCACCCGCCGCCCGACTCCCCAGGAGAACATTCGATGAAAACCACCCTGCTTGGCGCCGCACTGCTGATTGCGGCCGGCCTGATCCCCGCTGTCGGCTCCGCCGCCGACGCCAAGGAACTCAAGATCGCCACCGAAGCCGGCTATCCTCCGTTCGAATACCGCAACCCCAACGGCCAGCTCGAAGGCTTTGACATCGACATCGGCAACGAAGTCTGCAAGCGCATGAACCGCAACTGCGTGTGGATCGACATGTCCTTCGACAGCCTGATCCCCGGCCTGCAAGCGCGCAAGTTCGACCTGGCCAACTCCACCATGACCGCCACCGAGGCCCGGAAAAAAGTCATCGACTTCTCCACGCCCATGTACATCGTGCCGGTCAAGCTGATGGTCAAGAAAGGCAGCGGCCTGGAGCCCACCGCCGAATCCCTGAAGGGCAAGCGCGTCGGCGTCCAGCAAGGCACCACGATGGAAACCTACGCCCGCAAGCACTGGGCCCCCAAGGGCGCCGAGATCATCGCCTACCCCAGCTACACCAACGCCTACGTGGACGTCACGGCCGGCCGTCTGGACGCCACCTTCCAGGAAGCCCAGAGCGCGGTCGACGGCTTCCTGAACAAGCCCGAAGGCGCCGGCTACGAGCTCGCCGCCATGACGCTGGACGATCCGATCCTGAACGAACCCATCGCCATGGGCATCCGCAAGGGCAACGCGCTCAAGGCCGACGTGGACAAGGTCCTCAAGGCCATGCTGGCCGACGGCACGATCCAGGGCTACGCGAAGAAATACTTCGCCGAGGGCCTGATCAAGTTCCCCGCCCAGTAATCCCGCGCCGCCGCGCCATGTCGACCGACCGCGCGGCCGGCCCATCCCAATCCGGGTGTGCCGCCCTGGCGTATAGGCCGGGGCGGCACACTGTCCATTCCCAAGTTCCATGTTTCTAGACGGCTACGGCCCCCTCCTGCTGGCGGGGACCTGGGTCACCATCAAACTGGCGTTGCTGTCCCTGGCCGTGGCCGTGGGACTGGGGCTGCTGGGCGCCTGGGCCAAACTCTCGGCCTCCTGGGGCGCCCGCCTGGTCGCCACGGCCTACACCACCCTGATTCGCGGCGTCCCGGACCTGGTGCTGATGCTGCTGATCTTCTTCAGCATGCAGATCTACCTGAACGAGCTGACCGATCTGCTCGGCCTGGACCCGATCGACATCGACCCCTTCGGCGCCGGCGTGCTGACGCTGGGCTTCATCTACGGCGCCTATTTCGCCGAGACCTTCCGGGGCGCGTTCATGGCGGTCCCCGCCGGCCAGATGGAGGCCGCCACCGCCTACGGCATGCGTGAATTCCAGGTCTTTCGCCGCGTGCTGTTCCCGCAGATGATGCGCCACGCCCTGCCCGGCATCGGCAACAACTGGCAGGTCCTGCTGAAATCCACCGCCCTGGTGTCCCTGATCGGCCTCTCCGATCTGGTCAAGGTCGCCCAGGACGCCGGCAACGTCACCTTCCGGGTGTTCCTGTTCATCAGCATGACCGGCCTGATCTACCTGGCCCTGACCACGGTGTCCAACGGCATTCTGTTCTGGCTGAACCGACGCTACAGCGTGGGCGTGCGCAAGGTGCAGCTATGAGCGACGTACTCGAACAATTCTGGCGCGCTTTTCTGTACGCCAACAACGGCAGCCTGTCGGGCATGGCCGTCACCCTGTGGCTGCTGGTGCTGTCGGTGACGATGGGCTTTTTCATCTCCATCGTCCTGGCCGTGGGCCGGGTGTCCTCGCGCCGCTGGCTGTCGGTCCCGCTGTGGATCTTCAGCTACGTCTTTCGCGGCACGCCGTTGTACGTGCAGATCCTGTTCATCTACGTCGGCATCTACAGCCTGGATTTCATCAAGGAAACGCCCCCGCTGGCGGCCTTTTTCCAGACCGGCTGGAACTGCATGGTGCTGGCCCTGACGCTGAACACGGTCGCCTACACCATGGAAATTTTCGCCGGCGCCATCCGCGCCACGAACGCGGGCGAAATCGAAGCCGCGCGCGCCTACGGCATGACGCGCTTCGCCATGTACCGCCGGGTGATCCTGCCTTCGGCCCTGCGCCGCGCACTGCCAGCCTACAGCAACGAAGTCATCCTGATGCTGCACGCCACGTCACTGGCCTTTACCGCCACCGTCCCCGACATCCTCAAGGTGGCCCGCGACGCCAATTCGGCCACCTACCAGACCTTTGCCTCCTACGGACTTGCCGCCCTGCTCTACCTGTGCCTGTCGTTTACACTGATCGGACTGTTCCGCCGATTCGAACGCCGCACGCTGGCCTATCTGGGCGCCCACCGCTGATCCCCATGTCCAAACTCGACGTACTCAACATCCACAAACGCTATGGCGACAACGAGGTCCTCAAGGGCGTCTCGCTGACCGCCAACGCCGGCGACGTGATCTGCATCCTGGGCTCCAGCGGCTCGGGCAAATCGACCTTTCTGCGCTGCATCAACTTTCTGGAAAAACCCAACCAGGGCTCGGTGTCACTGAACGGGGAACTGCTGAAGATCGTCCAGGACAAGCACGGCGAACCCCACGCCGCCGACCTGGACCAGTTGCGGCGCCTGCGTTCGAAACTGGCCATGGTGTTCCAGCACTTCAACCTGTGGGCGCACATGAACGTGCTGGGCAATGTGATCGAAGCCCCGGTCCAGGTGCTGAAGCTCAGCCGCGCCGAAGCCGTCGAACGCGCCCGCCACTACCTGGCCAAGGTCGGCCTGGACCCCAAGGTCGAAACCCAGTATCCCTCGTCCCTGTCGGGCGGCCAGCAGCAGCGCGTGGCGATCGCCCGCGCCCTGGCCATGGAACCCGAAGTCATGCTGTTCGACGAACCGACCTCCGCCCTGGACCCCGAACTGGTCGGCGAAGTGCTGAAAGTCATGCAGAAGCTGGCCGAAGAAGGCCGCACCATGCTGGTCGTCACTCACGAAATGGGCTTTGCCCGCAATCTGGCATCCCAAGTCATGTTCCTGCACCAGGGCGTGGCGGAAGAAACCGGCGCCCCGGCCGATATCTTCGACAACCCGCAAAGCCCCCGGCTGCGGCAGTTCTTGTCAGGGAACCTGAAATAGTACATCGCGGCGCCACTGGCGCCGTTTTCTTGAGCGCTTCCACCGCAGATTCATTCATTTGAATGAATCGCTTTTGCGCGCCGCTTGCTAGACTTCCTTCAAGAACAACAAGGGGGCGGCATGGAAGGCAAAGGCACAGCCCTGGCGCTGGGCGCCATGGGCATCACGGTCATCCTGGCGCTGTCGCTGATCACCATCGCCTGGAAACGCACCGACATCCACGACCACATGCTGGGCGCGGTGCTGGGCATCATTCTGCTGGGCGCCGCGCTGGCGGGGGTATTCCTGTTCTTCACGCTGCCGGACAACCGGCGGCCCGTCGTCTTTTTCCTGACGTTCTTCGTCCTGCTGACCCTGCCCGGCAACGTCTTTATGCACGCGCGGGCGTATACCAGCTTCAGTCTCAACGCCTACGACCTCGACGCGCCGGGCATGCCCTCGCCGCTGCTGTTCCTGCTGCCTTACATCGCGGTGATGGCCTTGGTCTTCATCCGCCTGTCCAGTTGGTCCATGACCTTCGATCCCGAACCGGGGTCCCCCCCGATCCCCCTGCAGGATCTGCGGCAGCGCCTGCAGACCCTCAACGACGGCGCCCAATTCCCTTTCACCATCACCCCCGGCAAGCGCCCGGATGAAATCATCGTGGATTGGAAGTACGCCGACGCCGCCTGGCTGGACCTGCTGCGGCTGCACAAGATCACGGAACTCACCCGGCTGACGATCCGCCTCGACGAGTCCGACCACACGGCGCGGGTGCGCGAAATGCAGTCCCAGTTCGGCGCCTCGGCCGGCGTGGGCGGCGCAGGCATGTCATTCTATATGCAATGGGGCGCCATCACGTTCTACCAAACCCAGCGGGAAACGCTGTACGGCATCCAGATCGAGAACGGCCGTCCGGTGCCCAAGCTCAGCTACAGCTATACATTCGACATCCGGGAAATGCGCGATCCCCTGCTGAAACTGATCACGGCCAACGGCTGGACGTTCAGATGCGTGACGCTGCCCGTCAAATGGTTGACCGGCTAGGCGTCGCGGTCTTCTTCAAGCGCCTCGATCCCATCGGCTCCTGGTCCCCATGACACCTTGCCAGCCCCTCGACCCCAGTCCTTCATGAGCCCCCCATGACACAGCCGACCCTCGCCACCCGCTTCCAAACCTGCCTGCGCCGGGTTTTCCTGATCGCCCCGCTGATGGCGCTGACCTTGGCGGCCTGGCCCGCCGCCGCGCAGGACGACGAAGATCCCCGCTGGTACCACGACAACTACGACCAGAAGACGCTCCTCGTCTACGGTGTTCCGCACAGCGACTACACGATCATGATGTTCGCATGCGCGCCGGGCGAGAAGGCCGTGGAAATCTACCTTCAGGACGAGAACAGCGGCGCCCGTCCGGGCGAGAAACTGCCGATCCGCCTGCAGGCCGGCGGCCAGCACATCCAGTTTTCCGCCACCGGCCTTGAAAATCAGGATTCGGGCGGCGCGGATTTTCAAGCCGATCTACCCCTGAACGACACCCTGCGCCACGTGCTCAGCGCCAGCGGCGACCTGGCCGTCACCATCAAGGGCCACACCGAACGCTATCCCCTGGCCGGCATCGCCCAACCGGCGGCCACGCTGCTGGCCGCCTGCGATGCGGCCAAGCCATCCGGCAAATCCGGGGCCGCTCAGTAGCGACGCGATAGGGGCGATGATCATGAACCGGCATGTCCTCTCCAGGTTCGCCAAGGCGGCGCTCGGCGGCCTGCTCGCCTTGGGCGTTTTCGGGACGCTCCCTGCGGCTGCGGCGGCGCAAAGCATCCCCGCCGGCTTTGACTGCACCAAGGCCGAACGGCCGGTCGACCGCTTCATCTGCGCATACGCTGTGCTGCGCTGGCAGGATCTGGCCTTGTCGCGCGCCTACGCCGCGGCCAAGGCGGCGGCGGTCGGCCCGGCCCGCGATGATCTCATCCAGCAGCAACGCGACTGGGTGCGCGAACGCGACCGCCGCTGCATCGCCGACCGCTCGTTCAAGGAACTGTCCAGCGCCTCCAGCCCGCCGGCGAAACGAGCCTACGACTGCCTGGACATGGTGTACCTCGACCGCCGCCGTGTGCTGCAGGACTTGGCCGCCCCGCCGCTGCTGCCCTCGACCATCGCGCCGCTCGCCCTGGCGCCGCTACTCGCGGCCCGCCCGGACATCCAGGTCGAGTCCGACCTGCGCATCGCCGGCATCCAGGTCTCGCCCGACGGCACCCTGCTGGCGATCCTGCTGCCCAGCCAGGAAATCGATCTGCCCGATCAGGTCTGGCTCTACCGGGTCGCCGACGGCACGCTCGTCGAGGCCACGCCCCGACCTGACCAGCAGCAGCCCCACCCCGACGACGCACCGATGGCGATCCAGGCACTGGCCTGGCAGGGCGGCACGCTGTACGCCCACGTCACGCTCTGGGGCCCGGATGGCAGCGGCAATCCGGAACGCAACGCCAGCGCCGTTTATGCCGCCACCATGGCCGGCCGGCAAAAACTGGAGACCGTGCCGCACGCCATCCAGGCCCTGCTCGACCGGGCCGCCGAACCCGAGGCGATCGATCCGGACGAGGTGACGGCAGGCGACCAGGACGCGATCAGCGTGCTGCGCGGCAACCACGACTTCCTGGTCTGGACCGTCGACTTGGGCCGCGGCACGATCGAACTGAGAACGCGCAAACGCCCCCCTCCCGGGGCGCCGGTCTACCGGGCGGCCTGGGGATCGTGGGAGCTGGGGTCCTTCCTGTTTGACGCGCACCGGTCGCAGATTGCGTATGCGGCCGACACGGGCATCATCCTGCTGGACCTGGCCACGCACGGCGATCGGCGCATCGCGGGCACCGCGCGCGGCGACCAGCCCTACGCGCGCTCCGCGGATCAGAGCCTGCTCGTCTGGTCCACGCGCAACGCTTGCGGCGACGAGTCCCTGACGGCGCAGAACGACAGCGCGCCGCAACGCTTCTGCCTGGCGCACCTGACGACGCCCAAGGCACGCCCATGAGCCCGCGACGACTGGCCGCCGGCTGCGGCATCGCACTGCTGTCGGCCTGCCTGCAGGCCGTGCCCGCAGAAGCGGAAACGGCAACCCCCGTCCAGGCGGCGATACGCTCGAACGCCGTCGAAGGCCCGATCTTCACATTGCCCGCCGGCATACGCATCACCCGCCAAGACATCACGATGAACCCGCGCCACGTCACGCTCAGCTACGTCTTCCAGGGCGCGCAGCGTCACACCGTGCCGTTCCGTTTCGAGCTGCCCGAAATGCCGGTGGATGCCAGTCCCGACGTGGTCGGCCTGCTCGACGGCGGCGGCATGGCCGAGGGGCTGGCCGCCGACAGTAAGCCGGTCAATTACATGAATCTGTCCGTGCACGTCAATGGCGCGCCGCTGATGCTGACCGGCCGGGGCCGGGCGCTCCAGGACGGCCAGGATGTCACGCGGATCTTGCTGGACGCGGGCGTGCCGCTGCTCTACGACCTGAACCACGAGGCCCCCTGGTCCCACCTGCCGGCGCAAACCCAGGCCATGCTCAAGGCGCGCGGCCTGCTCAGCCTGGATGCCGCCAACTGGAACTATCAGGTCCGCTACACCTGGGATCAGGTGTTCGAGCCGGGCGAAACCCGCGTCGAGATCCACTACAACCCGGACGCGTTCTACTGGAGCGACATCAATCTCGACAATTTTCCGCCCATCGCCGCCGGCGGCTGGGCGAACCGGACCTATTGCCTCGACGAGGCGTGGCGCCGCACGTTCTTTCGTCTTGCCGGCTCCGGCGCCGGGTACGAGCTTTACGCCGTCATGCACGTCCTGGCCCCCAAAGGCGCTCCGCCCCCGCCCGCCGCCGCGCGGTACAGCCTGAAGGTCGACAAGTACGCGTCCCCAAACCTGGTCGCATTCTGCCCGGCCGACGCCAAAAAAACCTCGCCCAGCACCTTCACATGGCAGGCCCGCAACGTCACGCCCGGCCGCACCGTCGACGCCCTGTTTTTCATGGGCCCCGATGGCTGGCCTGACGACTGAAGGATGCAGAACCCATGAACGACACGAACGACGCGCACGACAGTCCGTATCACGACCGGGACGGGTCCGCCCCCCGAAGGCCCGGCATCGCCTTCGCCACGGCCCTGCTCATCCCGCTGCTGCTCTGGGGCGACGGCGCAACCACCACTTCAAACGCGGCTTCAAGCACCGGAACATCGGCCATGACCCTCACCCACATTGCCGCCGGCGGCATGCACAGCATGCTGCTCACCAACGACCACCAGCTCTGGGCCATGGGCAACGGCAGCGACGGCCAGTTGTGCGACGGCGACGCCACCATTCAACGCACCCCCATCAAGACCCTGAGCGGCGTACGCAGCGTCGCGCTGGGCGGCAGGCACAGCCTGATCCTGAAAACCGACGGCAGCCTGTGGGTCTGCGGCGATAACGATTCCGGCCAACTGGGCGACGGCAGCGCCAACGACGCGCACACCCCCGTGCGCATCATGGACGGCGTCGCCGCCATGGCGGCAGGCGACGCCCACAGCCTGGTGCTGAAAACCGACGGCAGCCTGTGGAGTTTCGGTCTGAACACCTACGGCCAACTGGGCACGGGCGACACCGAGTCGCGCCGCACGCCGGTCAAGATCATGGACGGCGTGCATGCCGTCGCCGCCGGCCCGGACCACAGTCTGATCCTCACGAACGACGGCGCCTTGTGGGGCGTTGGACACAATACCAACAGCCAACTGGGCGACGGCGGCACCGCCAATCGTACCCAGCCGGTCCGCATGCTGGAATCCGTGCAGGCCATGGCCGCGGGCAACGGCTACAGCATGATGCTCAAGACCGACGGCAGCCTGTGGATGGTCGGCTTCGACGGCGGCGGCCAATTGGGCGACGGCGACAGCATCAACCGCAAGACGCCCTTCATGCTGCGCGACGGCGTGCGCGCCATCGGCGCCGGCAGCGCCCATTCCCTGGTCCTGGACACGGCCGACGTGCTGTGGGCGTTCGGCTACAACGACAGCGGCCAACTGGGCAGCGGCCACACCGACACGCTGCGGCGACCCACGCGGGTGCTGGACCAGGTGGCGGCCATCGCCGCGGGCGGTTACCACACCCTGGCGCTGCGCACCGATGGCTCGGTCTGGGTCACGGGCAGCAACGGTTCCGGGCAGATCGGCCTCGGCCAGGGCACGCAAAGCGTGTCCGCCTTTCAAGCCCTGACTTTGCCCGCGACGCCATGACGCCCGGCAGCCCTTGCCCGCGCGATACAGCAACGTTCAGACTTTGACTTGACCCGAGACGACACCATGACCCTGGACTTGCTGCTGCGCTGGATCGCCTGGTTCCTGCTGGGTTCCTGGGCGTTCTTCGCCCTGAGGATCCTGCTGTACACCAGCGAACAGCCCACCGGAGCACGCGCCCAGGCGCTGCGCAAAATCCTGCTCGGGCTGATCACGGTGGCGCTCGGCTGGTGCTTCATCGGCATCGTGTTCCTCAGCATCGGCCTGGGGGTCATCTTTCCCACCATCACGATGATCGGCGCCCCTCTGTCCTGCCCCGCTCCAGGCCAATTCGAACTGTTTTCCCAGGGCTATTCCTACCGACCAGGGCAGCATGGCGTCGTCCGTGAATACTATTGCCTGCTGCCCGACGGTCACCAGGAAACCGTGACCTTTCTGACCCTGTTGTACGCAGGCCTGCTCTACAGCGCCCTGCTGATGACCGTGACGATGTGGCTCGGCCGCTTCGGCCTGCGGATTGTGAAGATCAAACCCAAGGACCTGAGCCCGCAAGGCATGCCGTCCGGCGCCGCCGCTGCCCAGCCGTCTACGGGCGCCCCGCCCTCAGCCCGCTCTGCCGGAACTCAAACCCGCCGGACAGGCAGCCTGGAGGCTCGTCTGGGCGAACTGAAGGCACTGCACGAGTCCGGTCTGATCGACGACAACGCCTATCAGGCGCGGCAGACAGAGATTTTGAAGGAGTTGTGAGGGCCGTTCAAAAAGATGATTACCACCCATGGCCGATCACGAAACCGGCAAGTCCCGCCATCACGACGCCAAAGACAAACATCAGCATCCAGAAGGGGGCGATCACGTGCTTTCTGAAGCCCCGTAGCGAAGTCTCGACAGCATCCACTATTTCGACCTTCGCCACGCGGATCGTGTCGTCGAACTCGCACTTGGCGAACTGGATCTGCTCATGCAGTTCGCCGGAGAGCATCAGGATGTTGTTGCCGGCTGCCTGATCGAGCTGGGTAGCCGCCTGTGTGATGGAATTTTCTAGGACTCCTTCGAGGACACGTTGAACCTTGGGCAGGCTGTTGTCAACGAGCTCATCCCCGGATTTTCTGAAGTTATCTGCCGTCTCTTTAAAATCGAACACGATAAGTTCCCCGAGTGATTGATTGGACGACGTTCACTGTAACCATTCAGTCCTCATCCTTCCTCCTGCGCAGATACTCGTTCTCCTCGCGCATGGCTTCGTAGTGTTCGTACAGTTCCCAGCCCTTGCGCAACACGGCGTACAAGCCAATCACAGCCAGCAGGTTTCTCATGGTCAGCTCCCAGGTTTCGTGATGTCCACAAACCCATGCTATCGGAGAGGGACGACATGATGTGTCGCATCAAAACGTGCCGAGCGGACTTCATCTCTGCAACCTTTTCATCCAATAGGATTTCCCAGTCTGGCGGAGCGGCAGAGCCATCTCCAAAATGAGGTTTCTCGAATCAGGAAGCCTGTCATGCCCACCCGCAAGCACTCCCTCTCTCCCCCTGGATCCCACAGGTGTTGTCTCAAGAGTTGACGCCCCATGCTCAGACACGGTCGCCATCACCGACATATCCCCCATCTAATTCTCTTTAAATACGTCTCTGACGTATAATCCAATGTGTATACGATCATCGAAACATCGATTTTCAGCGCCGATGCAAAGGCCATCTGGCAAGAAGATGAGCGTGGCGAATTTTGCGCCTGGTTGGCGCAGCGTCCAGAGGCAGGGGATGTCGTCCCTGGGTCCGGCGGTTGCCGGAAGGTACGCTGGATGCGGCCCGGCATGGGCAAACGTGGCGGAGTGCGGGTGATCTACTTCAATCGCCTGGAAAACGGCCTGATCTACTTGTTGGTGATCTATGCCAAGACTGTACGCGGCAACATCCCGGCGCACATCCTGAAGGCCATCAAAGAGGCACTGGAAAATGACGAAAAGTGAAAACATGACGGGCGAGGAACTTGGGCGCAAGCTGCTGGCGTCGGTTAAGCAAATGAAAGCCGGCGTGGGTACAGTGGTGCATTCCCCCGTGGCGCAAGCGCGCGAAGCATCCGGACTTTCGCAGACACAGTTCGCCCGGCTGATGGGGGTATCGGTACGCACCTTGCAGGAATGGGAGCAGGGTCGCCGCAAGCCATCGGGCGCGGCACAGACGCTGCTGGCGGTTGCCGTGCGCCATCCTCAGGTGTTGCGCGAGCTAGCTGCGTAAAATGGGGGTCAACACCCCTCAAAACCTGAACCGCATCACCCGATGCGGCATCCCCGCGTCCATGAAGGTCTTGCCCTCTTCCACGAAACCGTGGCGGGCGTAGAAGGCACGAGCATGCAGTTGCGCATCCAGCACGACTTCGGCATCGCCCCGGCGGCGGGCGGCGTCCACCAGAGCCATCAATAACAGCGAACCGACGCCCTGTCCGCGCCAGGGTTTGCGCACGGCCATGCGGCCGATATGACCATCGGGCAGCAGGCGGCCGGTGCCCACGGCCTGGCCGTCGGCGTCATAGGCGATGGCGTGCAGGCACTGCGCGTCGCGGACGTCCAGTTCTTCTTCCAGGGGCACCTGCTGTTCCTCGACGAAGACTTCCAGGCGGATGCGGCCGGCGGCTTCGCCCAGCGCATCCCAACTGCCGGTGACGACGCGATGATGCGCTGTCGCGGCATCACCTAAAGCAAAATCCAGCACCTCGGGCAGCCAGTCGGCGAAATCCGAAATCCCGTGATCGCTGCCTTCGATGATGCGCTGGCGGCTGCCCGCGAAACGGGCCTGCATTTCCCGCCAGTCCAGGACTTCGTCGCCGGTGGCGGCCAGCAGGAAATAGCGCTCCGGGCGCGTCAGGACCGGGATGTCGGCTTCGGCCCGCGCCAGTTCATCCACATAACCGGGCAGGAATTCGAACGGCTCGTCGCCGTGGAAGGTGCGATGCGAGCCGACCTGGGTCGCCAGGTCGCGCGCCGCATGAACGACGGGGTTGAGCAACACGGCACGGCAGCCCAGGCACTCGGCCAGCCAGGTGGCGTAGAAGCCGCCCAGGGACGAACCGATGACGGTGAGACGATCCGCTGCCGCACCCGCCTGCCCCTGCACCATGCCTGGGTTCATGCCCTCGGCACCCAAGGTTTTCAGGCCGTTCTGCGCCAGATCCAGCGCCAGTTGCAGCGCCGCGGCAGGACTGGCGGGCAGTTGCGGACAACACCAATCCGCCTCCAGGCCGCGCTCGACCATGGCCTGAGCCATCAGGCGGGACTTGAGGGAAGCGGGAGAGGAGCGGAATCCGTGCAGGTAGAGAATCATGACGAGGCGCAGCGCGGCGTTCCGGGCGCCCGGCGGCGCGCGTCGGAGCCGGAACATCATTTTAAGCAGTAAGATTCTCTCATTCCGATCTCTCTCGCCGTTCCACGCCCATGCCGCTTCTCGAACCGGTCAGCACGCTGCGCACTTACGATGGACAAGCCCACGTCCACGCGCACGACCATGCGCAGATCATGGCGCCGCTGGCCGGCCGCATGGATCTGGAGGTCGAGGGACACGCGCTGTTCGCCGATCCGTCCTGCGGCATGCTGATCCCGGCGGGCGCCCGGCATGCCTATTGCGCGCGACCCGGCACCCGCATCCTGGTGATCGACGCGCCTGAATCGGCCGGTCTGGAACGACTGCGGCGCTTTGCCCTGACGCCCGCTTGCCGTGCATTGGGCGGCGCAGACGCCGGACGGCAACTGGCCCTGCTGCTGGATCTGCCCACGGTGCTGTCCTCGCGCCGGGGCCTGGATCTGGCGCGCCTGGACGCGGCGCTGACCGCAGCGCTGCATGAATCCTGGCCGACCGCTCGCATGGCGCAACTGTTCCACCTCAGCCCGCAGCGCTTCCATGCCCGCCTGCTGGAACTGACCGGCTGCACGCCGGGCGACCATCTGCGCACCCTGCGGCTGGAAACCGCCAGCCGGATGCTGGCGCAGGGCGCGACGCTGGAGGTCGCCGCCGCCCGGGTCGGCTACCGTTCCGGCAGCGCCCTGGCCTACGCGCTGCGGCGCGACCGGGGCACGGGGGCGCGTGCGATACGACAGGCAGACACGACAGACTAGCGCCCGCTTCCCCCCATCCAGGGGGGCGCTGAATGAGCGGGAGCAGACCCTGAAACGACGACGGCCCTTGCGGGCCGCGTCACATCAACATCACGTCGATCAGCGCATCAATCGCCGATCACCTCATTGGCGAAGTCCGCGCCGATATCCACGAAGGTCCGGTAGAGGATCGCCAGGTTTTCCTTGCCGATGCCGCCTGCCGCATTCAGGTCCATTTCCACCACGGGCTGGTTCTGCTCATTCAGATAGGCGCGGACCCAGCGGTATTCCCGGCTCCACGCATTGATCTCTTTCAACGTCACGCTGCGCTTGCTTTTGTACGTGGCCGTCAACATCAAGTCCAGGCACTGGGACTCATCGTTGCAGTACAGCGTCATGAGCAAGGAATCGGCGCCCATCGAAGACGGGTCGAGCCAGTAAGTGTTCTCCCTATCGCCCGCCTCTGGAGACTGGTCCTGTTCAGCCAGGAAGTCCAGGATCATGGGGCTGAAATCCGTCAGAATTTCACCCGTTTCCGCCGCACCCGCCACAGCCGATTCGACATCATCATCGCCGGCCATCTGATCGGCGGCGTCTTCTGCCGTGGAAGCCAGCGCCTTGAACAGCTCATCCGCCGGGATCTCCTTGCCGTTCAGGCGGCCCATGCCGTCGGCATAGGTGAACGTACCGATGAAATGATCGCCTTCGATCTTGCCGGCGTTCATCATCTGAGCCATGCCCAGCATTCCGTCCACCATCTCGTCGGCCTTGGCCGCCGCTTCTTCCGGCGACTGGTCTTCGAACTGGGTGCCGTACTGCGTGGCAACGGACTTGAGCATCGGCTGGGACAGATCCCACCTGGCGTCGATGCTCTGGATCATCCTGGCCACGGTCTGGTCCAGGTGTTCCATATCGAAGGGCTCAGGCCTGGTCAGCGTCACTGCAGCAGTCAATCGGCTTTCGCCCTTGTCAGTTTTCCACAAGAGAGGATCGATCCGGACGGTCGGTTTGCCTGCCAGCAGTTTGAAGACATGGTTACTCAGCACCGGCATCAGCGCCTCCGCCGCCGACTGGTCGCCCTTGCCTTCCTGGGCAAGGACTTGCCCGACCTGCTTGAAGACATCCACCAGCTGCTTGAGCGCCACGCCGTCCAGATTGTCGAAATGAACGGCCGTGCGGAAACTGCCCACCGGAGTCTCATTCACCGTCACCTTGCCCACCTGGTAGTCGGCCGTCATGGACAACGCCGACTCGTTCTCGGTGGCTGTTGCCGTATAGCCCAGGTCCTCCAGCACGAATTTGACCTGTTTTTCAGGCATGTCCATGTCGAACCGCTTGAGCATCAAGGCCGACTCGCCGGTGGACAGGCCGAACTTGCCGAGCCGAGTCGCGGCCGTGATGCGGATGCCCGCGACATTGATCTTCGTGGGCTTGTCGGTCTCGTGATCGGCCACGTTCAGCGCATCGATGCGCGCGTCGAGCGTCAAGGCTTCGTGCTTGAAATCATAGCTGCCGTCGAACTGCATGCCGCTGAAATCCAGCCGCATGGCCTCGTTCTCAGCCTTCACCGGGGCGATGCGCGCCGTCCCCCGGACCCGGCCGCCATAGGACACGATGTCGTCGCTGGTGAGCGGCACCACGCCATCGAACAGCTTGAACAGTTCCTCAAGATTCGCTGTCCGGACCAGCTCCGTGTGCATGGCCGCCAGTTTGGGCAGGAACACACCGCGCGCCAACGCGCCCTTGGGGAAGGGGCCGTGGTCGATCCGGGTGGTGAATTCCATCGTGCCCGAAGGCATGTCGCCTGAGTCCGCGGCATTGATCACGCTGAAACCGTAGCGGGCCTGGGACGAAAACCAGCCGCGATCATAGCCCAGTTGCTCCAGACGCAGGCTCAGGCCGCCAAGCTGGGGACTCAGGCTTGCCAGTTGCGCATTGGCTTTCTCCAGATACTGCCGGGATCGGGTTTCAATTTGTTGACCGGTATACCAGGTGGCGCCCAGCCAGCCGGCGGCGCACACAGCGATCGCGCCGCCAATTGCTGCTTTCTTGTTCATGGATTCTCTTGATGGACGACGGGCCAGCCCCGTCTTTTCAAACCGGTGGATTGTAACGGTTTCAGGTTTTATTCAGATCAAGACCGTTCGGCAGCGCCGTCCCGGTGTCGTTTTGATACGGGACGAGCGTTTCTCGACAAATGCCCGGTCCGTGACGGGCCATCATGGCGACATGAGCACGATCACAACTTCCTCCCCCGCCGCTGCCGCCGTCCGGCCCCTGCACGGCATTCTGCTGGTGCTGGGCGCCGGCATTCTGTGGGGGACGACAGGCACGGCCCAGAGTTTTTCCGACGGCAGCCTGTCGCCCTACTGGGTGGGCGCGCTACGTCTGGGCATCGCGTCCCTGTTTTTCCTGGCCTACGCCGGCGCCACCAACGGACTGCCCCACCTGAGCCGCCAGCTCGCCGCCCTGAACTGGCGTCATGCCCTTTGGGCCGGGGCCTGCGTGGCGACCTACAACCTGACGTTCTTTGCGGGCGTGAAGGCCACGGGCGTGGCGGTGGGCACGGCGCTGACCATCGGCAGCGGCCCGATCTGGGCCGGCCTGCTGCAACTGATCGGCGGTGCGCGGCCCGGCTTGGGCTGGTGGACGGGCACGCTGCTGGCCGTGGGCGGCGGGGTGCTGCTGGTGTTCGGCCGCGGCGATGCGCTGCAGGCCGATCTCGTGGGCATCGCCTTTTGCCTGACCTCGGGCCTGACCTATGCGGTCTATACCCTGCTGAACAAGAAACTGGTGCAGCACTCGGAGCCGGCCGCCAGCACATTGGCCGTATTCACGGTAGGCGCGCTGCTGGCCCTGCCGGCCGCCGCATTCTGGGCCGGGTCCTTGCAGATCACGGCCACGGGCTGGATGGTGGTGAGCTTTCTGGGGATCGCCTCGACGGGGATCGCCTA
Source organism: Castellaniella hirudinis (assembly GCF_042651965.1). Classification (NCBI taxonomy): domain Bacteria; kingdom Pseudomonadati; phylum Pseudomonadota; class Betaproteobacteria; order Burkholderiales; family Alcaligenaceae; genus Castellaniella; species Castellaniella hirudinis. Next base: position 138,782 of record NZ_JBHSDY010000011.1, on the reverse strand, counting down.
CCTGCTGTTCAGCACGGGCCTGCGCAGCATCAGCGCCGCCACCGGCGTGTCACTGGCCCTGATGGAGCCCGTCACTGCCTTTCTGCTGGCCCTGGCGGTCGTGGGCGAACGGCCCGGCGCGCTGGCCTATGCGGGCCTGACCGCGCTGCTGGCGGGACTGGCGATCGTGATCCGGGCGGAAACCCGGCAATAATATGCACAAAACCCGCCGAAGCGGGTTTTGTGCATTTAAACCATCAGCGCATCAAGCCGAGTCGCGCATGCTGCGGCGGCGCTCGTGCTCCTGCAGGTAGCGCTTGCGCAGGCGGATCGACTTGGGCGTGACTTCGACCAGCTCATCGTCGGCGATGAACTCGACCGCGTATTCCAGGTTCAGGGCGATGGGCGTGATCAGGTCGATGTGCTCATCCTTGCCGGAGGCGCGGACGTTGGTCAGCTTCTTTTCCTTGATCGGATTGACCACCAGATCGTTGTCGCGCGAATGGATGCCGATGATCATGCCTTCGTAGACCGGGTCCTGGGGCGACACGAACATGCGGCCGCGTTCCTGCAGCTTCCACAGCGCATAGGCCACGGCGGTGCCGTCGTCCTGGCTGATCAGCACGCCGTTGCGGCGCTCGCCCACACCGCCTTCGCGCATCGGACCGTAGTCGTCGAAGATGTGGCTCATCAGGCCGGTGCCTCGCGTCAGCGTCATGAATTCGCTCTGGAAGCCGATCAGGCCGCGCGCCGGGATGCGATATTCCAGGCGGGTGCGGCCGCGGCCATCAGGCTGCATGTCCTGCAGGTCGCCCTTGCGACGGCCCAGTTCTTCCATCACCCCGCCCTGGTGCGTGTCTTCCACGTCCACGGTCAGCAGTTCGAAAGGCTCGCAGCGCTCGCCGTCGATGTCCTTGAACATCACGCGCGGACGCGATACGGCCAGTTCATAGCCTTCACGGCGCATGTTTTCCAGCAGAATGGTCAGGTGCAGTTCACCCCGGCCGCAGACCTCGAACACAGTGTCGTCGTCGGTATCGTTCACGCGCAGCGCAACATTGGACTTCAGTTCACGGTCCAGACGGTCACGCAACTGGCGGCTGGTGACGAACTTGCCTTCGCGCCCGGCCAGGGGCGAGGTGTTCACCATGAAGTTCATGGTCAGCGTGGGTTCGTCGATGCGCAGCATCGGCAGCGCCTCGGGCGTGGCCGGGTCCATCAGGGTGCAGCCGATGCCGATTTCCTCGATGCCGTTGATCAGCACGATGTCGCCGGCTTCAGCCTCGCTCACCAGCTCGCGCTCCAGGCCCTTGAACTTCAGCACCTGGTTGATGCGGCCCTTGAAGGACTCGCCTTCGGGGCCGAACTTCCCGATCACGTCCTGGCCCGCGCGGATGCGGCCCCGGTTGATGCGGCCCACGCCGATCTTGCCGACGTAGCTGCTGTAGTCCAGCGAAATGATCTGCAGTTGCAGGGGGGCTTCGGCGTCATCGTCACGCTGCGGCACGTATTGCAGGATGGCGTCGAACAGCGGCCGCATATCGCCGGAACGCACGTCATCGGTCAGCCCGGCGTAGCCCGACAGGCCCGAGGCGTAGATCACCGGGAAATCCAGTTGCTCTTCGGTCGCGCCCAGCTTGTCGAACAGATCGAAGGTGGCGTTGACCACATAATCCGGGCGCGCGCCCGGGCGATCGACCTTGTTGACCACCACGATGGGCTTCAGGCCCAGCGCCAGCGCCTTGCGCGTGACGAAGCGGGTCTGCGGCATCGGGCCTTCGACGGCGTCGACCAACAGCAGCACGCCGTCGACCATGGACAGCACGCGCTCGACCTCACCGCCGAAGTCGGCGTGGCCCGGGGTGTCGATGATGTTGACGTGCGTGCCTTCGTATTCGACGGCGCAGTTCTTGGCCAGGATCGTGATGCCGCGCTCGCGCTCGATGTCACCCGAGTCCATGACGCGCTCGGACACCTGCTGATTGTCGCGGAAGGTGCCGGACTGCCGCAGCAGTTGGTCGACAAGCGTGGTCTTGCCATGGTCCACGTGAGCAATGATGGCTACGTTGCGCAAAGCTCGTTTCATAGAATGTTTTCCTCGGTGGAAACGCCGGCCGGGCGCAGTCCGTCCGGCAAGGCGTGTAAAGGGATCAGCGCCGTCACGGGCGCTTCCATGGCCTGCAGGGCTTCCAGCCCCACGGCCTGCTCAATCAAAAACGGCCCGACAGCGGTGCGCCGCAGGGCCGACAGGTGCGCCAGGCAGCCCAGACGGCGGCCGATGTCCTGGGCCAGGGTGCGCACGTAGGTGCCCTTGCTGCAATGCACCCGGACCCGGGCGCTGCGGCCCTCGCAGGCCAGCAGGTCCAACGCGTGAATCACGATCCGGCGCGGCGGGCGCTCCAGTTCGATGCCCTGGCGGGCGTACTCGTACAGCGGCCTGCCGTCGCGCTTGAGCGCCGAGACCATGGGCGGGATCTGTTCGATCTCGCCCCGGAACGGGGCCAGTGCGGCTTCCAGGGCCTGGGCGTCGACACCGGCAAAATCCTCCGGCGCGCGCGCCGTGACATGCCCCGTCAAGTCGCCGCTGTCGGTCTCCTCGCCAAAGGTCAGCGTCGCCTCGTAGACCTTGTCGGCTTCGAGCATGGCGGCGGAAATCTTCGTCGCCTTGCCGAAGCAGCAGATCAGCAGACCCGTGGCGAACGGGTCGAGCGTACCGGTGTGGCCCGCCTTGCGGGCGTCCACCGTACGTTTGGCGCGCTGCAGCGCATGATTACTGGAGAGGCCCTCGGGTTTGTCCAACAACAGGACACCGTCGAGCATCTGCCCGCGTCGGGAAGCCATCGTTCAATCTGTCCAGATGAGTGACGACCGCCCTGTCAGGGCTGGCCGTCCGGGTCTTCGAGTTCGGGGATATCCGAAACGCCCGCCTGGGGGCGGTTGGCCCGATCGATCAATTGCGTGAGTTCGATGCCGCGCGCCAGTTGCACGTCGTGCACGAAGCGCAGGGTGGGCACCGTATGGATGTGCAGCATGCGGAACAACTGCGAATGCAGCCAGCCCGCCTTGTCGTTCAAGGCCTGGGTAGCGACCTCGGGTTCAGCGCCCAGCACTGTGAAATAGACCTTGGCGTGGGCGTAGTCGGCCGACAGATCGACGCCCGTGAGCGTGATCAGGCCGGCGCGCGCGACGTCGAGTTCGCGCTGCACCAGGGCCGCCAGATCCTTCTGGATCTGGTCGGCCAGGCGCGTGTTGCGTCCGGGATTCGGCTTGGATTTATGACGGCCCATGATTCATGCCACACGATCAGAGCGTGCGGGCGACTTCCTTGATTTCAAAGACTTCGAGCTGATCGCCGATCTGGATGTCGTTGTTGCCCTTGAGCGTGATCCCGCAATCGAAGCCGGATTTGACTTCCTTGGCATCGTCCTTGAAGCGACGCAGCGAATCCAGGGAGCCGGTCCAGTGCACCACATTGTTGCGCAGCAGGCGGACCTGGGAATCGCGGCGGACCACGCCTTCGAGGACCATGCAGCCGGCGATGTTGCCGACCTTGGACACGGTGAAGATTTCGCGGATCTCGACCAGGCCGATGACCTCTTCGCGCTTTTCCGGCGCCAGCATCCCCGACATGGCGTTGCGCACGTCGTCGATCGCGTCGTAGATGATGTTGTAGTAGCGCAGGTCGATCTCGTTGGTCTCGGCCAGTTTCTTGGCCGGGGCGTCGGCCCGCACGTTGAAGCCGATCACCACGGCGCCCGAGGCGATCGCCAGGTTGACGTCGCTTTCGGAGATGCCGCCCACGGCCGCGTGCACGACCTGCACCCGGACCTCGTCGGTCGACAGCTTGAGCAGCGACTGCACCAGCGCTTCCTGGGAGCCCTGGACGTCGGTCTTGACGATCAAGGGCAGCGTGCGCACGCCCTCGCCCAGATTGTCGAACATGGATTCCAGCTTGGCGGCCTGCTGGCGAGCCAGCTTGACGTCACGGAACTTGCCCTGACGGAACAAGGCGATTTCACGCGCCTTGCGCTCGTCGGTCAGCACCAGGACCTCGTCGCCCGCAGCCGGGACTTCGGCCAGGCCCTGGATCTCGACCGGGGTCGAGGGGCCGGCTTCGTTGGTGGGCTTGCCGGTGTCGTTCAGCATGGCGCGCACCTTGCCGAACGCCACCCCGGCCAGCACGGCGTCGCCGCGATGCAGGGTGCCGCTCTGGACCAGGATGGTCGCCACGGGGCCGCGCCCCTTGTCCAGCCGGGCTTCGATGACGATGCCCTTGGCCGGCGCGTCGACGGGCGCCTTGAGTTCCAGGATTTCGGCCTGCAGCAGGACGTTTTCCAGCAGCTCGTCGATGCCCTGGCCGGTCTTGGCGGACACGGGGATGAAGGGCACGTCGCCGCCGTATTCTTCCGGCACGACTTCTTCAGCCACGAGTTCCTGCTTGACGCGGTCGGGATTGGCTTCCGGCTTGTCGATCTTGTTGATCGCCACCACCAGGGGCACGTTGGCCGCGCGGGCGTGGTGGATGGCTTCCTTGGTCTGGGGCATGACGCCGTCGTCGGCCGCCACCACCAGGATGACGATGTCGGTGGCCTGGGCGCCACGGGCGCGCATGGCCGTAAAGGCTTCGTGACCCGGGGTGTCCAGGAAAGCCACCTGGCCACGATCGGTCTTGACGCTGTAGGCGCCGATGTGCTGGGTGATGCCGCCGGCCTCGCCGGTGGCGATCTTGGTGCGGCGGATGTAGTCCAGCAGCGAGGTCTTGCCGTGGTCGACGTGGCCCATCACGGTGACGACCGGGGCGCGCGGCAGGGCTTCGGCCTCGTCGGACACCTCGGTGTCGGCCAGGAAGGCTTCCGGATCGTCCAGCTTCGCAGCGATGGCGGTATGGCCGAGTTCCTCGACCACGATCATGGCCGTTTCCTGGTCCAGGATCTGGTTGATAGTGACCATCTGGCCGAGCTTCATCAGGTGCTTGATGACTTCGGCCGCCTTCACGGACATCTTGTGGGCCAGATCGGCGACGGACACCGTTTCCGGCACGTGGATTTCACGCGCGATGAATTCGGCCTGCATCGGTTCCTGATGCTCGGCCTGACGACGGCCCTTGCCGCGTCCGCCCTTGCCCCCCCGGCTGCCGGCCTTGCCGCCCGCGCGCCAGGCATCACGCCCGGCGCCCGGTGACAGCGTCTCGGCCTTGGAAGGCTTCTTGCGGCCGTCGTTGGACCAACTCGAGGACACGTCGGCGGTCTTGATGACCTTCTTGCCTTCGGATTCCTTCTTGACGGCGGTCTTGGTGCCGGCGGGCTTGTGCAGCGTGCCGGTGGTCGGCGTTTCTTCGGGTTCGGGCGCGCGCAGGACCTTGCGCGGCTGGCGCATCATTTCGCGCAGCGCAGCGGCCTCGGCCTCGGCGGCGCGGCGGGCGCGTTCGCGGTCGGAGTCGGCCGGCGCACGGCGGGCCTTGCCCGGCGTGGCCTGAGGCGCGGACACCGGCGCGGAGGACGCGGGCACGGGTTCGGCGCGCGGCGCAGGTTCGGCCGCAGCGACGGGCGCTTCGGTCACGGGTTCGGCGACAGGGGTTTCGCTCACGGTGTCCTGTTGGGTTTCGACCGGGGCAACGGCCTCGGCGGCGGATTCTTGCGGTTCAGGGGTCTCGTCCGCCTTGGCCGGAGCCTCGGCTACCGGGGCCTGGGGCTCAGCCGGCGCCGCCTCGGGCGCAACGGCTTCGGGCGCTGCGGCTTCGACGGGACGGGCCTCGACGACCGGCTCGGCCGCGACCGGAGCGACCGGCGCCTGAACAGGTTCAGCCTGGGGCGCGGCCGCTTCCTCGACCGCCGGAGCGGGCGCGGGTGCAACCGCGGCCTGGGCGGCGGCTTCGGCGCGCGCGGCATCGATCAGCTCGGAGCGGTCGCGCTTGACCAGCACGCGCTTCTTGCGGACTTCGACCTGGATCGTGCGCGAACGGCCCGAGCTGTCGGCCTGATGGATTTCCGACGTCTTGCGGCGCGTCAGCACGACCTTTTTACCGGTATCGGAGCCGTGCGAACGCCGCAGGGATTCGAGCAGGGCGCTCTTGTCTGCTTCGGTCACGTCTGCGTTCACCGACCCCAGCTCGACGCCGGCCGAGCGGAAATGATCCAGCAGGACGTCGGCGGGCATGTTCAGTTCTTCGGCGAATTTAGCGACGGTGTTACTCGACATTCGACTCTCTCTTTGACTACGTTGATGGGCTGCGTGGTTTGATGCGACGAAGCGATCAGGCTTCGTCGTCCTCGAACCAGTGGGCCCGCGCCTGCATGATCATGTCGCTGGCGGTGTCCTCGGGCAGCCCGGTCAGTTCGGCCAGTTCGTCCGCGGCCAATTCGGCCAGGTCGTCCAGCGTGGTGATGTTGTTTTCAGCCAGCTTGGCGACCAGGGCCGGGTCCATGCCCTGGATTTCCAGCAGATCGCGGGCGGTCTGCACGCGCTCTTCCTGGGCGATGGCCTCGGTCAACAGGGCATTGCGCGCACGGGTGCGCAACTCGTTGACGGTGTCCTCGTCGAAGGCTTCGATGTCCAGCAATTCCTGCATGGGCACGTAGGCGATTTCTTCGAGGCCGGTGAAGCCTTCGTCGATCAGGATGTCGGCGACTTCCTCGTCCACGTCCAGCTTCGTGATGAAGGTGTGACGCAGCGCGGTGCGCTCGGCATCCTGACGGCTCTGGCTTTCCTCGGGCGTCATGATGTTGATCTGCCAGCCGGTCAGCTCGGACGCCAGGCGGACGTTCTGACCGCGCGCGCCGATGGCCTTGGGGAGGTTTTCCTCGTCCACGACCACGTCCATGGCGTGCTTGTCTTCGTCCACCAGGATCGATTCGACGTGCGCCGGCGCCAGCGCGCCGATCACGAATTCCGCCGGATCGTCGGCCCACAGAACGATGTCGACCTGCTCGCCGCCGAGTTCGTTGCGCACCGCCGTGACACGCGAGCCGCGCATCCCGACGCAGGTGCCGATCGGATCGATCCGTTTATCGTACGCCACGACGGCGATCTTGGCACGCACGCCCGGATCACGGGCCGCCGCCTTGATCTCGAGCAGACCCTGCTCGATCTCGGGGACTTCGTTTTCGAACAGTTCGCGGATGAAATCGGGCGAGGTGCGCGACAGGATGACCTGCTGGCCGCGCGCGGCGTGATCGACCTTGAGGACGTAGGCGCGCACGCGGTCGCCGGCGCGGATGTTTTCCTTGGGGATCATCTCGGTGCGCGGCAGCCGGGCCTCGACCTTGCCGATTTCGATGATGCCGTCGCCCTTGTCCAGGCGCTTGACCGTGCCGGACACGATGGTCTCGCCCCGATCCAGGAAGTCATTGAGCACCTGTTCGCGCTCGGCATCGCGGATCCGCTGCAGGATGGCCTGCTTGGCGGCCTGCGCGCCGATGCGGCCGAATTCGATGGGTTCGAGGGGTTCCTCGATGTATTCGCCGATCTCGATGCCCGGCACGATGTCCTGGGCGTCGGTATAGAGTTCCTGGGCGTCGGGCTCTTGCAGGCCGGCCTCGTCGGGCACGACCAGCCAGCGGCGGAAACCTTCGTGTTCGCCAGACTGGCGGTCGATGGCCACGCGGATGTCCACGTCTTCCTTGAACCGCTTTTTCATGGCCGAAGCCAGCGCGTTTTCGAGAGCGCCGAACACCACATCGCGTTCGACGTTTTTTTCACGCGCCAGGGCGTCGACCAACAGCAGAATTTCGCGACTCATCGCTTCTTACCCTTGAAATCGAGAACAGGGTCCAGCCGGGCCCGATCCACATCGTCAAAAGAAAACGGCAGCGTCCGCACCTGGCCTGACTGGTCTTCCCAGTCCAGGCTGAACACGGGCGTTTCATCCCCGCCGGCCCGCAGAATGCCGGTAAAGGTCTTGCGGGACTCGACCGGCTCGTGCAGGCGCAGTTCGATGCGCTCGCCGGCAAAGCGGACAAAGTCCGCCGGGCGGCGCAGGGGCCGGTCTACGCCGGGGGAGCTGACCTCCAGGCGCTTGTAGTCGATGTTTTCGACTTCGAACACATGCGACAACTGGCGGGAGACCTGTTCGCAGTCCTCGATGCGCACCCCTTCGGGGCGATCGATCACCACACGCAAAAGCCCCAGGGGCGCGCGTTCCACATCGATCAGTTCCACATCGAAGCCCAGCAAGGCTTGCTGGGCGACCGTCAAAATATCCGCCATAAATTCCAAAAAAAAAGGGGCTGTCCCGCAGCCCTTTGTTCGCCCCGGAAACCCGAAGCCCATTCAGGAACCGCCGAGGACCCGCTCCGGCATGCGCTTTAACACACGCGGTGCCGGGGTTTTGCCAATGCTGCGACCCATGCGCCCGATCGATACCCCAATACGGGATGCTTCTATACGGCGCAACGCAAACGGCAAGTCCTCGGTGGACACAGCACAAAGGTGCTGTAAAGCCTTACATTATAACAGCATTTCTTTGCCAAAGACCATCTCGTGAAACCCTGGCGCCATGACCCGGATCGGCGCCCGGCCCGGGCGTGTCCGCCACAGCGGACCGGGCCGGCGCGACCCGGCCGGATCAGCGGCTGCGCCCCAGGAAACCCAGGCGGGACTCGTGCGCATGCGCGCCGCGCGGCTGGCGCTCGCCGCCCCCGCCCCCGCCGCCCGCCTGCTTGCGGGGCGCCTTATTGCCGCCCGGCTTGCGGCCGGTCTTCTGGGCGGGCTTGTTCTGAGCGGCCTTGGGCGGACGCGGCTGCGCGTTCACCCCATCGGCCTGGGGCTGCGCCCCGCCCTGAGCATGCTTGCCCGGCTTGCCGGCGCCGGGTTTGCCGGACCGGGCCGGTTTGCCGGCGGGCTTGGCCGCGGGCTTGCCGTTGGCCTGGCCGGCCGGCTTGCTGCCCGGCTTGCCCGGCCGAGCCGGGCGGGACGGCCGGTTGGATGCGGGCCGGCCTTCGACGTGTCCGTCCTGGGCCTCGAAGCCCTGGCCTTGAGCATGATGGCCTTGGCCGTGATGACCATGGGATTTGGCCGGCTTGCGGCCGGATTTGGCGCCCTGGCGGGGCTTGCCGCCCTCGGCCTTGTTGCCGTCCGGATGGCCATTGGCCAGCCCGCCGCTGATGAGCAATCCGGTCGTGAACGGGTCGATGCCGCCCTTGCGGCCGCCCGCCACCCTGCCCCGGCGGTTCAGGCGCGCACCGTTCTGGCCGTTCTGGCCCGGCGTGCCAAAGCCCGGCGGCAGCGCGCTGGCGTGCGAGGTCGGCTGACGCTCGGACTGGCTGTCATCGTCTTCGTCGCCGCTGCGCACCAGGCCCAGCTGGACCATCAGCGCCCCGACCAGTTCGGAATCCAGTTCGTCCCAGCGCCCCCGGCGCAGATTGGTGGGCAGCATCACATCGCCGAAGCGGGTGCGGATCAGACGGCTGACCGTCACACCGGCCGCATCGAACATGCGCCGCACTTCGCGGTTGCGGCCTTCGCTGAGCGTGACCCGGTACCAGCGGTTGCTGCCTTCACCGCCGATGTAGTCCAGCGAATTGAATTGCGCCGGCCCGTCTTCCAGTTCAATACCGCTGGTCAGGCGAGCCTGTTCCTGTTCACCCAGTTCGCCCAGCACGCGGACCGCGTATTCGCGTTCGGAACCATAGCGCGGATGCGACAGGCGGTTGGCCAACTCGCCCGAGGTCGTCAGAATCAGCAGGCCTTCGGTATTCAGGTCCAGGCGCCCCACCGACAGCCATTTGCCGGTGCGGATGCGCGGCAGGCGGGCGAACACGGAGGCACGACCTTCGGGGTCGTCGTGGCTGACGATCTCGCCGGCCGGCTTGTGATACAGGATGACGCGAGGCAGCTTGCCCGCCTTGGGACGCGTCACCAGACGGCCGTTGACGCGGACCTTGTCGTCGGGACCGATGCGCTGCCCCACGTGAGCGGGCTCGCCGTTGACCGAGACGCGGCCGGCGACGATCAGTTCTTCCATGTCGCGCCGCGAACCCACGCCCGCGTCGGCCAGAACCTTGTGCAGCTTCGGCATCAGGACGTCGCTGTTCAGATAGCGATCCAGGCGTCGTGCGGTCGGCTGCGCGTCATTCAGGTAATGCAGGGCGCGATCAGCTTCTTCGGCCGTGCCCGCATCGATGGCTTCGACGGCCTCGGCGGCCTGGGCCTCGCCCTGGGCGCCCTGAGCCCCGCCCTGCTGCGCATCCCCCCGGCGGCGGCGAAACGGCGTGCGCAGCTTGCGCCCGCGCGGCTTGCCGTTGTCCGGCCGATTCTCGGGAGTGGACGAAGCGTCGGGCGCACCCGTCGCGTCACGCGGCATCGTCTCTGTGTCTGCTGTCATGGGGTTCGGTGACTCCTATGCAAAAGTCTGTTCTTCATTCATTCGGCTCTCGCGGCGCCTGGACCGGAGGATCATCCGGATCGGGGTCCGCAGCAGCCTCCGGAGCGGCAGCGGGTTCCTCATCCGATCCGGCCTGTGCATCGAACGCCAGGACGCCCAGCGCCTCCGTGGCCTCGTCCGCGTCGAGCGCGGGCAGCTCGTCCAGCGCCCGCAGACCGAGGTCTTCGAGGAAGCGGCGCGTCGTCCCCAACAAGGCCGGACGCCCCGGGGCATCGCGATAGCCCAGGGTTTCAATCCAGCCCCGGTCTTCGAGGGTGCGGATGATCTGAGCCGAGACCGTGACGCCGCGGATGTCCTCGATGTCCCCGCGCGTCACGGGCTGCCGCCATGCAATGATGGCGAGCGTTTCGAGCACGGCGCGAGAATAGCGAGGCGGTTTTTCGGGGCTTAGCCGCCCCAGGTAACGCTGCATGTCAGGACGGCTTTGGAAGCGCCAGCCACTGGCGAGCTGCACCAGTTCGAGCCCCCGTTCCTGCCAGTCGAGCTGCAAGGCAGCCAGATGGCGACGGATGTCGTCCCCGGAAATCGTGTCCTCGAAGAGGCTGCGCAGATCAGTGACCGCGAGAGGCGCATCGGCACACAACAAGGCCGTTTCCAAGACGCGCAGGATTTCCGTTTCCGTCATTTTAGCTTGAACTCCGATGGATTGCTTGCATTATTTTCGCAGACTTGCTATAGTTCAGTTCTTCAGACGCGGGGTGGAGCAGTCTGGCAGCTCGTCGGGCTCATAACCCGAAGGTCACAGGTTCAAATCCTGTCCCCGCAACCAGCTTTAAAGACAGGCCGAATTCCAGTGGAATCCGGCCTGTTTTCATTTGTGCGCCCCCTCACCCCGCCCGCACCAGCGCCTCGAACTCGGCCACCGGCAGCGGACGGCTCAGCAGATAGCCCTGCCAGGCATGGCAATGATGCCGCTCCAGAAAGGCGCGCTGGGCCTCGGTTTCCACGCCTTCGGCGATGACGCGCAGGCCCAGGCTGATGCCCAGGCCGACGATGGTGCGCGCAATCGCCGCGTCGTTGGGGTCGGTCAGCACGTCGCGCACGAAGCTCTGGTCGATCTTCAATTGATCCAGCGGCAGGCGCTTCAGGTAGGCCAGCGACGAATAGCCGGTGCCGAAATCATCCAACGAAAATCCCACGCCATAGCCCTTGAGCTGCACCATCTTGCGGATCGTGTCCTCGATGTCCTGCAGCAACAGGCCTTCGGTCAGCTCGAGTTCAAGCCGGCTGGCGTCCGCACCGGCGCCCGCCAAGGCCGCCAGCACGTGATCGACAAAGCCAGGCTCGTGGAACTGGCGCGGGCTGACGTTGACGGCGATGCTCAAGTGCGCAAACTCAGGATCCTGGGCCCAGCAGGCCAGTTGTGTGCACGCCGCCCGCAAGACCCATTCGCCCAGCGGCAGGATCAGACCGGTCTCTTCGGCCAGGGGAATGAAAGCGGCCGGCGAGATGAAGCCGCCCTGGGGATGATGCCAGCGCAGCAAAGCCTCGCAGCCGATGATGCGGTCGCGGTCCTTCTGCGGCTGATAGAACAATTCGAACTGGCCCTGTTCCAGGCCGATGCGCATGTCCAGTTCCAGCGTGGCGCGCCGATGCACGGCGGCCTGCATCAGCGGATCATAGAAGCGCATCGTGTTGCGGCCCGCCGCCTTGGCCTGGTACATGGCCAGGTCGGCCCGCTTGAGGTGTTCGTCCACCCCCTGCTCCTGCCCATGAAATATCGCGGCTCCCATGCTGACCGTCGCATGGTAGTACTCTCCCTCCAGCAGATAGGGCGCGCTCAGCAGCGTCAGGATGCGCTGGCCGGTTTCCTCAGCCTGCGCGGCGGCCTCTTCGGCGGAATCGCCCAAGTCCTCCAGGACGACCACGAACTCGTCGTCCCCATGCCGGGCGACGGTCTGCGAGTCGGGCAGGCTGTTCCGCAGGCGTTCGGCGACCTGGCGCAGCATCAGGTCGCCGCAATCATGGCCCCGGGTCTCGTTCAGGGTCTTGAAATGATCCAGGTCCAGCATCAGCAGCGCGCCCCAGCGCTGATGACGCGCCGTGGACGCCAGGGTCTGCTGCAGCCGGTCCAGCAGCAGGCGGCGATTGGGCAATCCGGTCAGCGAGTCGTTGAACGCCAGGTAGTTGATTTCCTCCTCGGCCGCCTTGCGCGAGGTCAGGTCCTCCAGCGTCAGCAGATAGTCATCGCCCAGCAGGACGCCGGCAATCTCGACCGTCCGATAAGCGCCGTCGCCGCACAGGATCCGGTATTCGCCGGCCGCGATGACACTGTCGCCCGCGAGGCGGGCCGCCGCGCAGTGCCGCGCCCAATGCTGGCGCGCCCGTTCGCGGACGTCGGGGTCGGGGCAGATCCGCGCCCACCAGGCCTGCACATCGGGCACTTCCCGCTCGGCATAGCCGAAAATCTGCACGAACTGCCGATTGCGGAATGTGATGCGCTCATCGTGCCGCACCAGACACACCCCCACCGGCAGGTGATCGAGGATGCTGCGCAGATGCCGCTCCCGGTCCTGCAGCGCGTCCTGCATCCGGCGCCGCTCATCGACGTCCTGGATGACGGCGACGTGGAGGTCGGGCGCCTCGCCCGGCTTCCAGATGGGAGAAACCGTCAGATCCACCCAGATCGATTCGCCCCCTTTGCGCAGGACGCGCTTTTCAAGCCGGAACTCGCGGATTTCCCCCGCCTGGACGCGCCGCATCTGCTCCAGGTCCCGCGCCAGGTCGTCCGGATGGGTCAGCTTCTGGAAATCGAGCCGCAGCAGTTCGTCCCGCGTGTAGCCCAGGATGTCGCAATACTTTTGATTCACCCGGACCAGCGCGCCGGTCTTGACGTCGGTCAGGGACACGCCGACCGCCGCCTGGTTGAAGACGGCGCGGAAACGTTCCTCGCTGCGCCGCAGGGCCTCGTGGGTGGAAGCGACCTCGGTAAAGGCCCGCGTGCGCTGACGCGTCAGCAGGCTGGCCAGCACCACCAGCAGCAGCGTCAGGGCCGCGCCCGCGCCGCCGATCCACCAAGGCATCATCCGTTCAGTGGAGGACAACAGCGCGCGGCTGGGCGCGAAGTCCAGGCGCCAGGTCCGGCCCATCACGTCCAGCAGGCGGGTTTCTTCGAGCGCGAGCCCTGGTTCGACCGTGTCCGGCGGCGGCGCCGAGGTGCCCAACAGGGCCGGTACGCCCGGAACGCCGGCGGCGCCGACATCCTGCACCCGCAACGACAGGCCGCGCAGAAATCCGGATGCGCGGATGGCGTCCAGCATGCCGCTGACCCGCACCACGGCGGCCACTGCGCCAATGAAACGATCACCCTCGCCGCGATGAAACACGGGAAAACGCAGCACGAAGGCCGTGCTGTCTTCTTTTTCCTGAAGCAAGGCGAAAGGCGCCGAGGTCACCGGGCGGCCCGTCGCCCTCCCCGTCAGGACGGCGGCCAGATTGGCGGGCTGAGAGGCGATGTCCAGCCCCCAGATGCTCTCGTTGCCTTCCCGAGGCCAGAGATACTCGACGATATAGTGGTCCGGCCGATCGACGCGCGGGTGAATGATCGGCGCCATCGGATCCGCTGCAGGGAACCGGGCGCGCAGCCGCGCTTCGTATGCGGGCAGTTCGCTGGTGCGCACCCGGCGCACGAAGGACAGGTTGACCAGTTCAGGGTAGTTCCGGCGCACGTCGTGCTGCGCCACCACGCGCTCGAACAACTGGTTGTCCAGGTCGGGATTGACCATGAACAGGTCGCGCAAACCGGCCACGACCTCGGCGTAGGCCACGATGCGCTGGGTCATCGCGTCGCTGGAGGAACGGACTTCTTCGGAAAAGCGGATCTGGGCAAGCGATCGGCCCGTTTCCCGCTGCTGCTGCACCAGTCCGTAAGTCAGGCCGAACCCGAGCACGGCGACCAAAAAACCGGGAAACCAAAGACTGAATGTTCGTCTTGCGGAAAATGCCGCCATGAGGCTCCTCGATCGAAAAGGCAGGCAAAGGCGCTGGGAATTTCATGCGCGCTCCGCCAGGCGGCGGGACTTCCAGGCTAAGAATAGCGGTTTTTACGTGACTGTTGTGAACTGTTTCAAATGACGGCGCTCACGCCCCCAAAGCGCCGGCGCGGCCTGACCGACGGCATGCAACCGCCGGCCGGCCGGAGCCATAGGGAGGGACGGCCTAGCGGATCCCGAAAAGGTAGAGCGAACCGAGGCTGATCATCGGGAAATAGGTGATCAGGGCCAGGCACAGCAGAATGACGCCGACCATAGGCACCAGATAGGGAATCATGCGGTGCAAGGACACATTGCCCACCGCCGCAGCGGCAAACAGGTTGACGCCGAACGGCGGCGTGATCATGCCCAAGGCCAGGTTGGTGATCATGATCAGGCCGAAATGCACCGGATCGATCCCGAACTGCGCGGCGACAGGCGCCAGGATGGGGGCGATCACCACGATGGACGCGGAGGTCTCGACGAACATCCCGATGACGAACAACAGCACGTTCACGACCAGCAGGAACATGAAAGCGCTATTGAAATTTTCGACGATCCACTGGCTGATCGCCGTCGGAATGCCCGCCCGCGTCAGGATGAATGAAAACAGGCCCGCCATCGAGATGATGAACATGATGATGGCCGCAGACAGCGCCGATCGCTTCAGCACGTCGACCATCGTGATGAAGCGCATTTCACGATAGACGAACATGCTGACGACCAGGGCATAGAACACGGCGACGATGGACGCCTCGGTGGGGGTGAACACGCCGCCGTAGATGCCGCCCAGAATGAGGACCGGCATGAACAACGCAAAGACCGACCGCTTCAGGCTCATCAGGAACGGGGGCTTCTGCTTCGGCGGCATGTCGCCGGGCTTGAAGCAGAAACGGGACCAGACCAGCACGAACACGATCAGTGCCGCGGCAATCAGGAATCCCGGGCCGATGCCGGCCACGAACATGTCGCCCACCGGAGCGCTCGCGGCCACCCCATAGAGAATCATGGGAATGGACGGCGGGATGATGACGCCCAGTTCGGCCGCCGTGGCCTGCAGCGACGACGCAAAGCCCGCCGGATACCGTTGGGCCACCATGGCCGGAATCAGGATGGCGCCAATGGCATAGGTCGTGGCGACGCTGGAGCCGGAGACGGCGGCAAAGATCATGCAGACGACGATGCACGTCGCCGGCAGCCCGCCCCGGGTATTGCCGATGAGGCTTTCCACCAGATCGACCAGTCGCCGGGAAATGCCGCCCGCCGCCATCAGGTTGCCCGCCAGAATGAAGAACGGCACGGCCGCCAGCGGAAACTTGTCGAGTGCGATGAACGCCTGCTGGGGCAGCACGATCAACGGCAGATTGGAAAAAGCGGCCACGCCCACCAGCCCCGCCAGACCGATGGCGACGGCCACCGGCACGGACAGCGCCATCAGCCCCACGAGGAGCAGGATCATCACGAGCAGCATTGCGTCTGTCCTCAGGTATTCTGTGTCTGGTGATCGATATCGGCGCGCGGCGCAATGGCATGCGCAATCGTGGAGAGCATCGACACGATCGCGCCGACCGGCAATGCGGCATAGGCCCAGCTGGTGGAGATCCCCAACCCGGCAATGGTCTGGAACCGGACGCGCATGGCCAGCGCCACGCCATACCAGGCGATGAACCCCAACAAGGCCAGCACACAGACCAGGATCACACCCTGGACGACGCGGCGCATCCTGCCCTTGCTCAGACTGAGCAGCCAGTCCACGGAGATGAGCGTCCCGGAGCGCAGCGCTCCGGCGATGCCCAGGTACGCCATCCAGATCAGGGTCACCTGGATCAGCGGCTCAGACCACTCCGCCGAGCGCTGCAGGACGAACCGCGCGACCACCTGGTAAAGACCGCACAGCGCAGCAAACCCCAGGCCGGCGGTCGCCAGCCCGACCGCCGTCCTGGTCAGCGTGTTCTCGATGCCCAGAAAGCAGCGAGACCAGGTGCGGGCGTTCATGACTTCGTATCACGGATGGCATCCAGGCGATCCTTGCCGAACCGCTCTGCGAATTTCGCATAGAGCCCATCCAGCTTCGCCCGGAAAGACGCCTTGTCGACATCGGTGATGACTTCCACGCCCTGCTGGCGCAGCGTGTCCAGGCCCGTCTTCAGGACGGCTTCCACTTCGGCCCGATTGCGCTTCATGGCGTTGCGCCCCGCTTCAACGAAGATCTGCTTGTCTGCGTCGGACAGCCCATCGTAGGCGGACGGCGAAATCAGCAGGACCAGCGGCGTGAAGGCATGGTCGGTCATGCTCAGGTATTTCTGCACCTCGCCGAACCGATTATTGATGATGGCGCCGACCGGGTTCTCCTGACCGTCCACAACCCCTTGCTGCAGGGCGGTGTAGACCTCCGGAATGGCCATGGGGGTCGGCAGCACGCCGAGTTCCTTCCAGACCGCAATATGCAGCTCGTTTTGCTGCGTGCGAATCTTCAGGCCCCGGACGTCCTCCACCGTCTTGACCGGCCGGACATTGTTCGTGAGCTCCCGGAACCCCATCCCGCCGAACGCCAGCCCCATCAGCCCCTTCTTGGGCAGCAGGGCCAGCATCTCCTCTCCGATGGGGCCGGACAGGACGGCTTCGGCATGATCGAAATCCCGGAACAAGAACGGAATATCGAAGAGCGCGAATTCCGGCGCAAAATTGACCACCACGGAGGTGCTGGGCACCGCCATGTCCACCGTCCCGAGCTGGACGCTTTCGATGACCTCGCGATCGCCGCCCAGCGCGCCGCCGCCCTGCAGTTCAATCTTGATCCGCCCTTCCGTACGGGTGGCGACCTCCTCGGCGAACTGCTTCATCGCGATGGCTTCGGGCGCCTGCGGCCCGCCGACGAAGCCCAGCGACAGCGTCGTATCGGCAGCCGCAGCCGCCCCCGTCCAGGCCGCCGCGGCCAGGCATGTCGCCAATATGAGTTTTTTCATGATCTCCTCCGACTGCTATTGAGATGGACACTGATAGGAAAATGAACGATCAGGCGCTGATGCTCCAGCGCCCGGTGACGTACTCGCCGAGCGTCTCGATCCGGATCGGAATGCCCAGACCGGGACCGTCAGGGACGGCGATCCGGCCCCGGCCATCGGGGCGCGGATCGAAAATCGCCGCACGCAAGGGGTTGTGGCTCTTGTCGTATTCAAACAGGGGGAAACCGGGATTCTTGCCGTAGCCGCTCAGGAGCGACGCATACTGCAGCGAGGCCAGAAAATTGACGCCGCTGCCCCAGACATGAGGCGCAATCGCCGTATCAAAGGCATCGGCCAGACCGGCGATCTTCATGGCTTCGGTCAGGCCGCCGCAAATGGCGAGGTCGGGCTGCAGGATCGCCAAAGCGCCGTCCACCATGACATCCCGGAAGGCCTGGACGCCACAGAAAGACTCGCCGCCCGACAAGGGCACCGACAGCTTTTCCGCCAGCCGTCGATAACTGGCGGTATTGTCGTGGCGGACCGGCTCTTCGATCCAGGCGAGCCGCGATGCAGTGGTGGCATCCGCCAGCGCCAGCGTATCGCCGACCGTGGAGGATTCGTTCAGGTCGATCATCAGCGGGGCCTCGGCGCCCACGATGGCGCGGGCGGCCTCGATGGCGCGCACATCGGCCTCGAACCCGATGCCGACCCGGATCTTCACGGCCTGGAATCCGTCTGCCACAAAGCGTTCGACCGCCTGCTCGAAGCCCGCGTACCGGTTTGCGCCGGCAGGCAATAAAGGACCGCTGGCGTACGCGTCGATTTCGCTGCGCAGCGCCCCGCCCAGCAGTTCAGCGATGGATCTGCCGCTGGATCGCCCCAGCGCATCCCAGACCGCGATATCGATCGCGCTGAGCGCCATATGCGTCTGCCCGCGCCGATCAGGCACGGCGGCGGCCAGCATGGCCTGGTGGATGCCGCGCGGATTCGTGATGGATCGACCCAGCACGTGCGGCGCCAGCTGGTGCTGGATCAACGCGGCGGCGGCATGCGGATAGGCCCAGGTTTCCCCCCAGCCTTCCTGCCCGCCCGCCGTCACGATCCGGACCAGCAACCCGGCCCGCTCGCTGAACACCCGCAATGCGTTGCCGGCCGGCTCGGGCATGGCGCAACGAAGGAAATAACCTTCGATCCTGGCGATCGTATCCGCGGTCGAGATCAATGACGGCTCCTCTGCCTCTGACTTGACTGCGGATTATAATTATTTGAAATCTAAGCAACAAATAAGAATTTAACGCCTGAAACATCAGGATTTTAAATATATGCGCCTGACTCTCGCCCAGCTTGAAGCGTTCTATTGGACCGCCACCCATGGTTCTGTGGACAAGGCCGCCCATACACTGCACCTCGCGCAACCCACTGTCTCGCTGCGCCTGCGAGGGCTGGAAGACGCCTTGGGCTACAAACCCTTCGAGCGTGCAGGCCGGGGCCTGAAGCTCACCCTGCGCGGCCTGGATCTGCTGGACGAATGCCACACCATCTTCGCCAGCCTCGAAACCATCGAAGCGCACGCCGGCGCGCAACGGGTCACAGGCCCCATCCGCCTGGGCTTCGCCGAAGGTTTCGCCATGGTCTGCCTGCCCGAGATTCTGTCCAGACTGCACGCCGACCATCCGGGGTTGCAACCCGAAGTGATGGTGGCGACGTCCGCGCAGATCGAGCCGGAACTGCACGACCTCAAGCTGGACCTGGCCTTTCTCGTGCATCCTTCCGAGCACAAGCAGTTCAAGCTGGAGCCTCTAGGCCGCCAGGAAGCGGCCTGGGTCGCGGCAACACGCTTCGATCTGCCTGCGGTCATCAGCCCCCAGGACATCGCCACGCTGCCGATCATTTCCAATCCGGTCGGATCCATCAACTACCAGCAGATGATCGGCTGGTTCGCCAGCGCGGGGCTGACGCCGAAACGGATCGACTTCTGCAACAGCGTCTCGATGCTGGTCAATCTGGTCGACAAGGGCGTCGGCCTGGGCATTTATCCCTGCAAACTGGCCGAAAACGCGCTGGCTGCCGGCCGGGTGCGCATCCTGCAGTCAAGCCCCCAGATCGACGATACGCCGATCTTTGCCAAATACCCCCGCCAAGGCTCGAAACCCAAGGCCGATGCCGTACTGAGCACCGTCATTTCGGTGCTCAGCGAAATGGATTACCTGAAGTAGCGCCGGGCCGCGCCAGACGCAAACGGCACTCACCAGCGCACGAAAAACAGCACCCAGGCCCAGCAAAACGGCAGCAGGCCGGCCGCCACCAAAGCCACGGCCCCCAGCCTGCGCACCAGCCCCTGCGTGCGCAGACCCGCCAGCCGCCATTCGAAGCGCAGGCTCCAGGCCAGCGCCAGCGTCAACAACGTAAAGCGCGCCGCGTTGGCCCAGCCGGTAGGCACGCCCTCGTGCTGCAGCAAGGTCAGCGTCGTCGCCGACAGTCCCAGGAACACCCCCACGCCCGCCGCCGGGATCAGTCCCTGGGCCAGTTTGTGCACGCCCGCCAGGCGGCTGCGCAACAGATGGCCATCCGCGTCCCGCACCCCGGGCGCCTGCGCCGCCGGCAGCACACGATCCGCAAGCCACAAGCCGCAGAACACGGCGCCGCCCACGATCACGGCCGCACCGCCGATGAACAACAGGATGACGGCGCCGTCCAGCCAGCTGAAGCTGTCGTTGACCTCCGGGTAATGCGTCAGGATGAACCACGGCGCGTTGTCGGCCAGCGGCCAGAAGATATCGCGCCCGACCAGCCAGGTCGCGGCGGCCTGCTTGATCGATACGAACCAGGGGCTGGCGCTCCACAGAAAGGCCCCCACCGCCAGGCCCATCAGGCCGAAGACGATCAGCGCCGTCTGCCAGCCGCTGCCGTCAGCGACATGGACGATCTCGGCCTCGGGCGAACGGGGCGTCAGGGTGATGGCGCCCCGGTAATCGCTGCAACGCCCGCACATATGGCATTCGGCCGCGCCTTGCATATTGCGCAGGGGCAGCAGGGGCGCGCAATTGATGGATTCGGTGCGCCGCACAGGCGCGCGCCAGGCGGCGGCATCCACCCGGTAATGCCAGGGAGCCAGCTTGCCCAACAGGTTGAACACGCCATTGACCGGGCACAGATATTTGCACCAGACGCGCTTGTCGCGCCCATAGAGCCAGCCAACGATCATGGCGGCCACGGTGGAGCCGCCCAGCACCGCGGCGACCGCCCAGGGATACTGGTAGACGCTGACCAATTGGCCGTAAATCGTGGTCAGGCTGAAGGCCACGAAGGGCCAGCCGCCCCAGCGCATCCAGCGCGGGATGGCCCGGCCGCGCCCATGCCGGCTGGCCCATTCGGTCAGCGCCCCCTCGGGACAGAACAAGCCGCACCAGGCGCGGCCGAACAAGGGGATGGACAGCAGCACGAACGGCCACCAGACGCCCCAGAAGGCGAACTGAGCCACGATGGTGAGATTGTTGAAGACAGACGCCGTGCGGTCCGGCAGCGGCATGGCCGCCGGAATCGCCAGCAAAGCGACGTAAAAGACGACGATGGCCCACTGGATCCCGCGGATCGCGCGTTGGTGATCACGCAGGAAATTCCCCGCGTGCGCGACACCGGAACGAAACGAATGCGACGAAATCATGCAGCCAAGCCTACACGCCATGTGACAAGGCGGTATTCTCCACGCATCCCCTCATCCAAGCAAACAGGAGTTGTCCCATGAAAGCCATCGGATACCGGCAGGCCGGTCCCCTCGAACGCGACGACGCACTGGTCGACATCGAACTGGACCGCCCGACGCCGCAAGGCCGCGACCTGCTGGTCGAAATCGCAGCGGTGTCCGTCAATCCCGTCGATACCAAGATCCGCAAGAACGTCTCTCCCGAACCGGGCCAGTGGAAAGTCCTGGGCTGGGACGCCGTCGGCCGGGTCGCGGCAGTCGGCCGCGAGGTCACACGCTTCCAGCCCGGCGACGAGGTGTTCTACGCCGGGGCGCTGACCCGGCCGGGCGCCAACAGTGAATTCCATCTGGTCGACGAACGCCTGGTCGGCCGCAAGCCCGGCGCGCTGGGCAACGCCGAGGCAGCCGCCCTGCCCCTGACGGCCATCACCGCCTGGGAAATGCTGTTCGACCGGCTCGACGTGCGGCGCCCCGTGCCCGGCGCGGCCGACGCCATCCTGATCATCGGCGGTGCGGGCGGTGTCGGTTCGATCACCATCCAGCTCGTCAAAGCGCTCACGGACCTGACCGTCATCGCCACCGCATCCCGCCCGGAAACCCGGGCCTGGGTCGAGGCCCTGGGTGCGGACCACGTCGTGGATCACAGCCGGCCCCTGGCCGGGCAGATCGAAGCGCTGGGCCTCGGCCGTCCCGCTTTCGTCTTCTCGACGACCGCGACCGACCGGCATGCGACGCAGATCGCCGAGCTGATCGCGCCGCAAGGCCGCCTGGGCCTGATCGATGATCCCGAGGCCATCGACATCAAGCTGTTCAAGCGCAAGTCCGTGTCGGTCCATTGGGAGTTCATGTATACCCGCTCGATGTTCGAGACCGAGGACATCGCGGCGCAAGGCCGGCTGCTGGACGAAGTCGCCCGGTTGGTGGACGCGGGCCGGCTGCGCACCACGTTGACGGAAACCCTGCGGCCGATCAACGCAGCCAACCTGCGCACGGCGCACACCCTGCTGGAAAGCGGCCGCGCGCGCGGCAAGATCGTGCTGGAAGGCTTCTGAGGCCGGCGCGACGGGGCAGCGGAATCGCATCGGCGCACACCGCTGCCCAATCGTTTATACCGCCGAGCCCGCTTTGACGCGCCCGCCGACGGCCGGCGAGGCGGCGCGCGAAGCGCGGCGCAGCAGCCAGGCCACCGCGCCCCAGTACGCCAGCCAGATCAGCACTTGCGACAAGGCGGGATACGCGCGGTAACCGGCGAAATCGGCCAGGATCTTGCCCAGCCCGCCTTCGGTTTCCAGCAGCCAGGACGTGTCCCACACCGGATCCATCAGGGCCGGCAGCACGCCCAGGGAGATCAGCCGGTCCGTGGCCGACATCAGCAGCGCGCCGGCCAGCAGCAGCAAAAGGATTTCCGTCAGCTTGAAAAAGCGCCGCCAGGTGATGATCCGCCCGCCCAGTTGCAGCAGCCAGAAGGTCAGCAGCGCCACCGCGAACCCGCCCAGACCGGCCAGGACCATCGCGCCGGTGTCGCCCGAGGCCTGCGAGGACAAGACGGTGCCGTACAGAAAGACCACGGTCTCGCTGCCTTCGCGGGCCACGGCGATCATCACCAGGATCAGCAGCCCCCACCAATGGTCGCCGCCGATCTGCTGCGCCGCGCCGGATTCCAGTTCGCGCTTCAGGCCGCGCCCGTGGGCGCGCATCCAGACGACCATTTGGACCACCAGCCCGCAGGCGACCAGCGCCATCAGCGCCTGGAACCATTCCTGCCCCTCGTCGGAGAGCCAGGAGGCGATCCCCAGCAGCACCAGGGCCAGCGCGCCGGCCAGCAGCAGCCCGGCGCCCACGCCGCCCCACAGCCAAGGCAGCCCGCGCCGGCCTTCCGGCGAGGCGCGCAGCCAGGAATAGAGGATGCCGACGACCAGCAGGGCCTCGACACTTTCACGCCAGACGATGAAGGCGACTTGTTCCATGATGAGGTGCAGGTGCGAAGATCAGGGCTTGGGCAGCACCACCAGGGTGCCCTTCACCTGGGGATGGAAATCGTCGAAGAAGGGATATTCGCCAGGCCGCGACAGGGACAGCACCACGAACGAGGTCACCCCCGGCCCCAGGACCTTTTCCTTGCGCAGCGGCAGGCTCTCGAATTCGACGGCTTCGGTGCTTTCGTTGACCAGGATGATCTTGAATCGGCCCGCCGGCACTTCGAGACGGGTCGGCTCGAAGGTGCCGTTCGCCTTGAAGGTCAAGGTGTAGACCGGCATCTCGTCGGCCCGCGCCGCCTGCAGCGGCGCCAGCCAGCCCGCGCCGACCAGGGCCGCCAGCGCCAGCCAGGTGCGCAGACGCGTCATGCGGATCCGTGTCATGGTCATGACCCACATCCCGCGATCAGTAGCCGCCCTTCTTGCCGGTGCCGGCATAGACGAACTCGTACTTGACCTCGAAGGTCTTGAACCACGGCGCCACACCGGTTTCCTTGTCGACGTGGCGGCCGAAGTGGTTGTTGTGCGCGGTTTCGGGCGAACCGACGATGAAGGTCAGATTGTATTTGCCCGGACCTTCGAGTTTGACGTTGTCGCCGTAGTGCGGGCCGTCGTTGGCCACCATGGGCATCAGGTCGCCCTTCAGGACCTTGTCGCTGCCCTGCTTCTGCAGCACGTACTGGATGTTCAGGTACGGCGCCCAGGCGCCTTCGGGCAGGCCGTTCTTGTTGTCGGCCGTGGCGTGGATGTCGGCTTCCAGGTGGACGTCGGAGTCCTTCGCGGCGCGCATGATGCCGGCCGGCTCCATTTCGATGGGCTGCAGGTAGACCGCCGCCACCTCCAGGCCGTTGAGTTCGCTAGGTTCGCCGATGGGGTATTCGGCCGCCAAGGCGGAAGAGGCCAGGCCGATGCCGGCCAGCGCGACGAGCAGCTTGTTCATCATGAACGATCTCCGTGCTAGTAAGAAGAATGATTCTCGTTAATATAGCACCGGGAGATCGCCCGGAAATGGAGCTGAATCAAGAAAATTCGGGATCGTGCCGGCGATCGGCCCCGTGATCAGTCCGACGGTGATCGCAGGCCGGGCGTTTCGCCCGGCCTGCGATCACTTCTTCTTTTTTCCGCCCTCGGGCGGCTGCCCGGGGAACGGAAAGGCCGAGAACATGTTGCGCGTCTGGTCCTGCATCTGATCCTGCATCTGGATGAACAGGCCGCGGCTTTGCTCGATGTAGTTATTCATCATGTTCTGCAAGGCCGGCGTCTGCATGTTCATCAGCTGGGCCCAGGCCTCGGGCCCGAAATGCTGCTGGTACAGACCCTGGGACTGTTCGGCCATCCGATCCTGAATGTCCATCAGCACCTGGATGTTCTTTTCCAGGAACGTCCCCATCACGCCTTGCATGGCGTGGCCGTAGAAACGGATGATCTGCGCCAAAGCCTCGGCCGAGAACATGGGCACACCGCCGGATTCCTCTTCCAGGATGATCTGGAGCAGGATGCTGCGGGTGAGGTCGTCGCCGGTCTTGGCGTCGACGACCTTGAACACCGCGTTTTCCAGGACGAGCTGCTTGATGTCGGCCAGCGTGATGTAGGCGCTGGACTGCGTATCGTACAGGCGGCGGTTCGGATATTTCTTGATCAGCCGTTCCGCCTGGGGAGAAGAAGTGGTGTTCCGTGCCATGATCAACCCATGTGCAGGCCGCCGTTCAGGGAGAAATCCGCCCCGGTGGCAAAGCCTGAATCATCGGATGCCAGCCAGGCAACGATGGAGCCGATTTCTTCCGGCGTGCCCAGACGCTTGACCGGGATGGTGGCGACGATCTTTTCCAGCACGTCGGGTCGGATGGCACGCACCATGTCGGTGCCGATATAGCCCGGGGAAATGGTGTTGACGGTGACGCCCTTGCTGGCGACCTCCTGTGCCAGCGCCATGGTGAAGCCGTGGATGCCGGCCTTGGCGGTGGAATAGTTGGTCTGGCCGAACTGGCCCTTTTGGCCGTTGACCGAGCTGATGTTGATGATCCGCCCCCACTGGCGGTCCACCATGTCATCGATGACCTGCTTGGTCACGTTGAACAGGCTGTTCAGGTTGGTGTCGATGACGGCGCGCCAGTCTTCCTGGTTCATCTTGCGAAAGAGGCCGTCGCGGGTGATGCCGGCGTTGTTCACCAGCACATCGACCGGACCGAATTGTTCCTTGATCTTGACGAAGGCCTCGACCGTGGAATCCCAGTCGGACACATTGCCGACCGAAGCGTTGAACTTGTAGCCCAGCGCAGCCTGCTCGGCCAGCCATTTGGCGTGATCCCGGCTGGGTCCGCAACCGGCCACCACCGTGAAGCCTTCTTTTGCGAGACGCTGGCAGATCGATGTTCCGATACCGCCCATGCCCCCCGTCACGTAAGCCAGTTTGCCGCTCATGATGTTCTCCTTTTTGGACTGCTTTCTCGACTTGAATCAGACTGCTTTGACTTTGACATAGCGCCCGGGGGCGGGTTCTATGGCAGAGTACCTTCGATTACCCAAAGTGCGGCGGGCCGCCTTCCAATCCCCGGAATGCCCAGCCAGCCAATCCAGCCAGTCGGGCCACCAGCTGCCCTTGGCGTGGTCCGCCTGTTCGAGCCAGGTCTCGGGATCGCCCGACGGCACGGCATCCTGGTCCTGGGACCAATAACCGCGCCGGCCGCGTTCGGGCGGATTGACCACCCCCGCGATGTGGCCGGATTCACCCAGCACGAAGCGCAACGGCCCGCTCAGCAAGCGCGTCGAGGCATAGGCCGAGGTCCAAGGCACGATGTGGTCTTCGCGCGAGGCATACAGATAGGCCGGCATGTCCAGGGCACGCAAATCGACCCGCTCACCGCAGACGCGCAGTTGGCCGGTTTCCAGGCGGTTTTCCAGGTAGGTGTTGCGGAAATACCAGGTGAAGAACGGCCCCGGCAGATTGGTCCCGTCGGCGTTCCAGGACAGCAGATCGAAGGCGCGCGGCGATTCGCCCATCAGGTAGTTGGAACCCACATAGTTCCAGACCAGTTCCGAGGGCCGCAGGAACGAGAAGGTGGTGGACAGTTCGCCCGCCGTCAGCAGGCCGCCCTCGCCCAGTTGCTGTTCACGCGCGCGGGCATGCTGTTCATCGACGAACACGTCGAGGATGCCGGTCTCGCGGAAATCCAGGAACGTGGTCAGCAAGGTCAGCGCAGCCACCGGGTCTTCGCCCCGGGCGCGCGCCACGGCCAGGGCGGTGGACAGCAGCGTGCCGCCGACGCAGAAGCCCAGCGCATTGATCTGCGACTGGCGGGTCACGTCGCGCACGACCTGAATGGCCTGCAGCACGCCGTCCTCGACGTAGTCGTCCCAGGTTTTGAGTTCGATGCCGTCCTGGTCCCCGGGCAAGGGATTGCGCCAGGACACCATGAAGACCTCGAAGCCGGCCTGCACGGCATGCTGCACCAGGGAATTGGCCGGCTGCAGGTCCAGGATGTAGAACTTGTTGATGCAGGGCGGCACCATCAGCAGCGGCCTCTGGCGGACCTTGGCCGTCTGCGGGCGGTACTGGATGAGCTGGATCAAGGGGTTTTCGTAGATCACCGTCCCCGGGGTCATGGCCAGGCTTTCGCCCGGCGCAAAGGCGGATTCGTCGGTCTGCGTGATGCGGCCCCGCGTGATGTCGCGCACCAGATTCGCCAGTCCCCGCTGCAGGGATTCGCCCCCGCTGTCGGCCATGGCTTTCAGGGCGTCGGGATTGGACGCCAGGAAATTGGACGGTGACGCGGCCTCGGTCCATTGCATGACCGAAAACTTCAGGCGTTCGCGGGCGAAATCGTCCAGATCGGCGGCCAGCGCCAGACGCTGCATCGCGTCGGCCATGATGAGATAGGCGTGCGCCGAAAACAGCGCATGGGGACTGCCGGCCCAGGCGTCCGACGAGAAACGCCGGTCGGCGGGCGGCGTCAGCGCGCCTTGCTGGAACTGTGCCAGCAGCGACTGCCATGCCTGAGTAAATTCTGTCTGAATGGCTGCCAATTGAGCGGGAGCGACCCCGGGCGCCGCACGCTTTTGTGTTGTGTTCCGATCAGCCATTCCACCATCCCTTGTACTGCCGGGGCCCCGAAATCGCCCGGAGCCATCCTTTTATCTATTCTGTCATTCTGGCAAATCGCGTCAATTCGGGTAAGTCGCTAGCCCGAATAAGGCGCATGCCGGCATCGGCATTGCTCAAATATTGACATAGATCAAAAAATACCCCGCCCCGCATTCAAACCAGATACGCCAGGGTCGCCTGCCGGCCCGACCCAGGATCGCGGCGATGAGAAAAGTACCGATCCGCTTGCGTCCAGGTGCATTCGCCGCTGATTTCCACATGCGCCACGCCAGCCCGCAGCAGACGGGCGCGCGCCAAGCCTGCCAGATCGGCCAGCCACCGCCTGTCATCAGACCCCCACGCTGCGCAGGCTTCGCCCGCTTGCTGCCCCCCCAGGGGGCGCATTTTGCCTTGGGGCGGCCCGGCGGCAAAATGGTCGGGCTGAAGTACAAAACAATCCGACAGCCCGGCATCCTGATCCAGAAAAGCCTCGCGCACTTCCGGCCCGACCTGGAAGGCCTGCGGCCCGATGCCCGGGCCGATCCAGGCGCGCCAGCCGCACGCCCGGGGCGCCCGGCGGCGCAGGGCGTCCAGCGTGTTTTCCAGCACCCCGGCCGCCAGTCCGCGCCAGCCTGCGTGGGCGACGCCCAGCACGGTGCCGGCCGCGTCGGCCAACACCACCGGCAGGCAGTCGGCGGTCATGATCACCAGGGGCCGGCCGCGCTGCGCGGTCACGGCGGCATCGGCGCAGGGAATCGCTCCGGCACCGGCACGCGAAGCAGACGCATCAAGCCCTGCCGCCGCAATCCCGCCCGGCTCGGACACCGGCACCGCATCGGCATCGACCACCGCCGTCCCATGCACCTGTTCCAGCCAGAGCGGCTCGCCCGGCAGGGCGCGCCGCAACCGCGCGCGGTTTTCCCGGACGGCGGCCGGGTCGTCGCCGACGTGCGTCCCCAGGTTGAGGCTGTCCCGAGGCGCCCGGCTGACGCCGCCGACGCGCCAGGTCGAGAAATAGCGCACCCCGGTCCAGGGTTCGCCCGTCACGCCCCGCAGGCCGGGGACGGGTTCAAGCAGCGTCGTCGCCATTGCGTTCCCAGAGGATGCCGTCCTGCACACGGCGGAAATCGTCCGGCAGTTCCGCCGTGTAGGCGCAGGGCCGCCCGCTGACGGGATCGTCAAAACCCAGGGCCCGCGCATGCAGCATCTGGCGCGTGGCGCCGGCCTCCAGCCGTCCGCCGTACAGGGTGTCGCCCAACAGGGGATGCCGCAGGCGGGCCATGTGGACGCGGATCTGATGCGTGCGGCCGGTCTCCAGGCGGCACAGCACCTGGGACACGATCAGGTCGCCGCAGCGCCCGATGCTTTGGGAGGCGTAATGGGTGACGGCGGGCTTGGGCGCCACCGGTCGGTCCGAACTCATGCGGACCGGCACGCGGGCGTCACGGCCGATCGGCGCATCCACCGTGCCCTGCCCCGCCAGCGTGCCGTGCACCAGCGCGCAATATTCACGCTTGACCGTGCGCGCCTGCAGCTGGCGCACCAACTGCGTCTGGGCGATTTCCGTGCGCGCCACGACCAGCAGCCCCGAGGTGTCCTTGTCCAGCCGGTGGACAATGCCGGCCCTGGCCACGCGGGACAGCTCAGGATAGCGAAACAAGAGGCCGTTGAGCAGCGTGCCGTGCCAGTTGCCTGCGCCCGGATGGGTCACCAGACCGGCAGGCTTGTCCACCACGATCCAGTCCGGGGAATCATCCACGACGCGAAAGGCCACGTCCTCGGGGACGAAAGCCAGGTCTTCGGGCGCCTGCTGGGGCCAGACCCGGATGAAGGCGCCGGGCCCCACCCGGGTGCGGATCTTGCCCACGACGCCATCCACCTCGACGTGTCCGTCCTCGATCCAGGACTGCAGGCGGCTGCGCGAATGCTGCGGCATCAGGCGCGCAAGCGTCTTGTCCAGCCGGTCCGGCAGGACCTCGAGCGGCAGGTGGAACACCTCGGGCGCATCGGGGCCGGAGTCTTCGGTGGCGATATCCGTGTACGGCATGGCGACAAATCATATAATCTGCCGACAATGCTAACACCTTGATCAAGGACGTTCCGTGCCCGTGCATGCCTTCGTTTTCCCCAAAGCCCTGTCAACCCACCTCCGGCTGATCCTGGCTTGCCTGTGCATGGCCCTGGCGGCGGGCTGCAGTTCGACCAAGGGCAACGTCGACCCGACCGCCGGCTGGAGCGCTGAACGCCTCTACGAACAGGCCCGCACCGACATCAGTTCGGGCAACTGGTCCGATGCGCGCAAGAACCTGGAAGCCCTGGAGGCCCGCTACCCCTTCGGCATCTATGCGCAGCAGTCCCTGATCGACCAGGCCTACGTCAACTGGAAGGACGAGGAACCCGAACAGGCCAAGGCCGCGATCGACCGCTTCATGCAGCAATATCCGAACCACCCCGGTACGGACTACATGCTGTACCTGAAGGGCATGATCACCTTCACGCCGCCCAGCGCCATCCTGTCGAGCGTCACGCGCCAGGATCCCAGCGAGCGCGACCCCAAGGGCCTGCGCGAATCCTACGAAGCCTTCAATGACCTGATCAAGCGCTACCCCGACAGCCGCTACACGCCCGACGCCCGCAAACGCGCCGCCTGGCTGGTCAATACCATCGCCGAAAACGAAGTCCACATCGCCCAGTACTACTACGAGCGGGGCGCCTACGTGGCCGCGGCCAACCGCGCCCAGACCGTGGTCACCGACTTCGAAGGCGTGCCCGTCGCGGAAAAAGCCCTGTACCTGATGATGCTCAGCTACGACAAGCTGAACCTGCCGGAACTGCGCGACGACGCCAAGCGCGTGCTCGACCACAACTTCCCGGACAGCAAATACTACAAGCAGGGCCTGGACGAGCCCGTCAATCACTGGAATCCGATCAACTGGTTCTAAAGACTCTCCGAGTCAGTCCCACGGCCGAGTGAATCCTCGGCCGTTTTTGTATCTGCGGCCGGCTCCGCCCGGCCGCGCCCGACCTCGTTTTCCCAGAAAAGAGACCGTGCGACACAAGCTGTCGCGGCCCTGGTGTAGACTCGCAAAAACGTCGAGTTACGTTGGTTTCACAAAAGATACATTCACAGGGATTTCATGGTTGATGCCAATTCAAGCAGCACGCTCGAAGCACTCCAGAAAGAGTACCAAGCACTGATCCATGGGAGCAGCGCGCAAAACACCAAGCCTCGCGTGGCCGCCTGGGGGCTGGTCAAAGCCGGGAAAAGCTCGCTGCTGAACATGCTGTCGGGACACGTCACCGACGAATACTTTGAAACCGGTGACGTCCGAACCACGCGTGTGAACCAGGAGCTGGAAACCGATCACTACATCCTGTTGGACACACCGGGCCTGGGCATCGATGACGAGGACACCCAGGAAGCCTACAAAGGTTTGGATTCCGCCGATGTGATTCTTTTCGTGCATGCCCCGCAAGGCGAGCTGGACCAGGAGGAAATCCGTTTCCTGGACCAGATCTGCCTGGAATACGGTGCTGAAGCAGATCGGCGTCTGATCATTGTGCTGACGCAGTTGGACAAAAACAAGGACCAGGCCCTTGAAAAGATCCGCGACCGGGTACTGGATCAGATCGAAAAAGGCTTTGGCATCATGCCCCAGTGCTTTCTGCTGTCCAACACGCGCTACCAGAAAGGGGCGGCAGAAAACAAGCAAACCCTGATCAAAAAGAGCGGCATCCCGGAACTGGCGGAACACCTGGAGACATTGGTTGAGGACATCCAGCCTGACCAGGAACAGTTGCGTGCCCAACGAGCACAGGCAAAGAAGGATGAACTGCTCGACAGACTGGGCCAAGCCATGGCCTCTGAACAGGCCCGGATGCTGGAGATCAAGAAAATCTATCAAAAGAAGGTCGTTCGATTCAACAAAATCATGCAAAACCTGCGTGACGAGTATCAACACACAGAAAAAGCCATCGCTCGCGCCCAGCGCGAACTTGAAAATATTTAAGCAAAGGACAGATCATGGCACTTCCCTGGTTGATTGCCGCAGGCGCTGCACTTGCCGTCGGCGCGGTCGTCAAGGCCCTGAGTGACGACGATGAGCCCTCCTCATCGAGTGATGACGGCGCAGCAGAACGTCGCCGCCAAGAGCGCGAGGCGGAAGAACAACGCCAGCGCAACAGCCTCAGGGAAAAAATCAGCAACCTGAAGACTGAACTGAGATCCACAGCCACCCGGCAGTTCAAGCAAGCAGCACAAACGCTGGACTTGCCAGTCAGCGGCATTCCTGCTGCCGTCAAGGCATCCACACTCAAAGACGCTCTGGCGGACACCAACCTGGTTTCAAGTTCCGACTACGCCGAGGCCGTCACGACGATCCTGTCCTTCCAGACCGCTGGGGGCGCGAACACCGACGCACAACAGGAGGCGCTCGTCCGCAATCTGCTGGCCCTGGAATCCATCCGGGAAGAAAGCTACGAACTGCAGGGCGCCGACAAAACGGCATGGATCGAGTTCAAGCAAGCCTCTGCACGTCTGAAAAAATATGCAGGCATGCGGCAAAAACTAATGGGAATGGATTAATTCAATGCACGATAACACCACACGCGATGATCTGATTGCAGCGTTCCATCATCTTGAGAAAAAATTCTCGTTGCAGAAATCCGATATCGCAGAAAAGGCATCGAAGTTCGATGGGCTGCGGACTACCTTCAAAGATAGAAACAAGGAACTGAGTGATCAACTGGAGCGATCTGTCAGCCCGGAAAACCCGCTGCATGACTCCATCGAAAAAACTCGCGATAGTGTCAATAAACAGTTCGCAGTCTGGGAAGACCAGGTTGACGCACGCAGAAAAGGCACAGAATTTCGTGCAGGCTTTAACGACAGCCTGCTGGTGTTCATCTATGGCAAGGTCAAATCCGGAAAAAGCTCTCTGGGCAACTACATGGCCTGGGGACACAGCGACCCGACAGCCGTGATGAAAGCCCAGGCCACATTGCGGCCCGACTATTTCGCGACACAGAAGACCAGCGTGGCCAGTGGCGATCAGGAAAACGAGGCCATCCACAAGCAGCAATTTCGCGTCGGTGCGACAGAGGCCACCAGCACCATCCAGGGATTCACACTGCCCGGCCTGACCTGGGTGGATTCCCCCGGGCTGCACTCGGTCAATAACGAAAATGGTGATCTGGCTAAAGAATATGTGCAACATGCCGACCTGATCCTGTACACCATGCACTCAAATGCGCCGGGCCGGGCATCCGACATGAAAGAAATCACAAACCTGTTGACAGGCCATAAAAAATTCATGGTGCTGCTGACCGGCAGCGACACCACAGATGAGGACGAAGACAGCGAGGGCAATGTGATCACCACGGTCATCATGAAAAGCGACCATGCCCAAAAAAGCCAAATCACGTATGTCAGCGATGAGCTGGAAAAGCTCAAGACGCAGCACAATCTGCCTGACAGCGTACTGGCTGACGTGCTGCCAATCTCGACCCGCTACGCGGAAATCAATCCCACATCGCAAGCCATTGCTGACAGCGGCATGGGCCGTCTTTTTACAGAACTGAAGGACATTGCCGAAGGCGAAGCACTGAAGCTGAAACTGCATGCCCCCATGGGCGCGCTGCGCAGTTCCATCCGCACGACACAAAACGATCTTGAGGGCATCAAGACCCTGATCAATCAGTTTGCCCAAGAAATCGACACCCAAGAGGATGAGATCGAAAAAGACCTGCGGTCTCTTGGCCAAGAGGGAAGGCGGCAGATGAGCAGCTACATCAATCAGTTGTTCAACCAGGGCAATCCCCAGAATGTTGACACGCTCGTCAGCAAAAAACTGGTAGAAGTTCTTGAGCCCCTGACGCTGCAGATCATCGAAAAAATCGCTCAACAGCAAGCTGACCGTTTCAAAGACGCCTTCAAGGCCAGCAGCCTGGCCAAAATCCCGGCATACCAAGAACAACTGGAAACGCGAGAATATTTCGCGGGCGTCCGGAAAGGCAATAAAAAGTGGTTTTCTTTGGGCGGCACCCTCCTGGGCGGAGGGATCGGCTTTCTGGTGGGCGGCCCCGCAGGCGCTGCGCTAGGCGCATCTCTGGGCAGTTCGGCCGGGCTGGCAGGATCATCGGCCAAGAGCGACTATCGAACCCACGAAGTCGTGGTAGGTGACAACATCGAAGAGCGCCGAACCTCGGCCATCCAGATTTACGCAGATGGTTTCCCGAATATATTGCACGCCACCGTCGAAAAACTATACGCCCCCACACGCGACAGCATGCTGACTTACTGCACCTCACTCAAGTCAGAGATCAGTTCGCTGTCCCGCCAATTGGACGACCTGAGCAAGGATTAATGATGCAAAACACCGTACTTTCCACAGCCTATGCCGCTTTCGACCAGGTAGCAGATATTTGTCAACGCTACCGCTCGGACGCCAGCTATCAGACCATCCAGAAGATGGTGGCTGACAAACGCCAGTCCCCCAGCGCCACCATCATGGTCTACGGGGTCTACAACGCGGGCAAAAGCAGCTTGATCAATGCGCTGCTGGGCGAAGAAGACCGCGCCCCGATTGCAGACAAACCAGAAACCGCCCGCGTCCAAGGCTACCGGTGGCGCAACTACGAGATCCTCGACACCCCGGGGATCGATGCGCCCATTGAACATCAGCAAATCACCGAGGCACAGCTGTACTCAGCCGATGCCGTCATTTTCGTGGTCAACCCCTTGGGCGTGGTCGAAGAAGCCAAGACCCTGAACACGCTGCTGAAACTGATCGCGCGCAAAAAGCAGGTCTTTGTGGTGTTGAACTGCAAACACGCCCTGGAACCCCAGGATGCCGAGCGCATCAAGAACGAATTGCGCACACGCATTCAGGAACTGGCAGAAGAAGACGGCTTGAACCACATCCTGGCCGACATCCCCATCCTGGAAGTCAATGCCAAGACTGCGCTGAAAGCCAAGCTCGAACAAAAGCAAGCGTTGCTGGCGCGCTCTGGCTTTCCCCGCTTTGAAGCCGAATTGAACCAATTTCTGGACTCGATTGACGATACCGCCATCACGGCGGGCTTCGTGTCCGAGCTGGTCATCTTTCTGGAAGCCACGCTCGCAAAAATCAAAGCCCAAAGCAAGGCTCAAACACAGGATGCTTCGATCGAAGAAGTCAATCAGTTCTTCAAGCAGATGGGGGATCGCCAGACGCAACTGAGAAGCGTGCTGAAAAACCTGATTGAAATCAGGACAGCCTTGATCGAGAAAAAGGCGTTTTCCCTCATTTCTGCGGATCCAGCACAGGCGCAAGCGGGGATTGAATCCCTGGTGCAGACGGCCCATGCCGAAATCGCCCACGAACTGGAAGTCGGACTGAACAGCCTGATGGCGGATTCAGCCAGGCTCTTGAATACGCTGCAAGAATCGGTGTCGATCCCCGGGGCAACCCACGCTCCTCATGTCGACAGCCCGAACACCAGCGCACCCAACGGCCAGCCTCTCGGGCAGACAGAATCCTGGACGATTGATCCTGCCAAACTTCAACTCGGCTTGCAGCAACTGAGCGCTATCGTCAAGCCTGAACATCTCGTCCAGGCCATGCAGGTGGGCAAAGAGCTGCTCCCAGCACTTTTCAAGGGGATCGGCCCAGCGACGATGAACAAAATCTCCGGACAGGTTTTCAGTAAAGTGATGCCTACTCTGGGAGCCGTACTCACGGCTTGGCAAGTGGGCAAATCCTTGCTGGGCGACGACCCCGAAGAAACCCGTCTGCGCGATGAAGCGCGCCAGCAAGAGCAGGCCCGAGAGCGTCAGGAAGAAGCCATCCGGGATGTCTGCCAGAGCCTGGCCTGGGAATTCAGCACCGCCAGCACCAAGATGGTGGATGACCATATCCAAAGCCATTTCACCCAGGTGAACAATAGTCTGGCGACCATGCGCGAAAGCCTCAGCGCTCAGCAACAGGCCGTCAGCCAGGACCTCGCCCACGTTGATGACGCCCTGCGCATGCTGAAAAGCCATGCCTGATGCACGGGCGCCCTTCCCCTGCTCGCAATGCGGCAAGTGTTGCGAGCACGTGGGCAACTTGGCGGCAACCGCAGACCTGGATCGCGGCGATGGGGTCTGCAAATTCTACGAGCAGACCACCCGCCAGTGCCGCATCTATGATCAACGGCCCGATATCTGCCGCGTCGATCGGCAATACGCTTTGCACTATCAGCCGCTCATGTCGTGGGAAGCATTCGTGGCCTTGAACACCCGGGGCTGCAAAACGCTGCAGGCCCTGGATGACACGCCCACCGCCCCTGGATCAGGGGCTGCTCCAGACTGAACTCCTGCAGTTCAGTCCGCTGCGGGCGGCTCCGCCCCACTCGGCGGATTCGCCAAAAACTCCAGCGCCACGCGGGCATCCCGGGTCCGGGCAAAGGGCGGCAGGCCCTGCCACAGCAGCCGCCCGTAGGGCTTGTCCACCAGACGGCCGTCGCCCACCATCAGCACGCCCCAGTCGGTCTCGGAACGGATCAGGCGCCCCGCGCCCTGCTTGAGCAGCAGCGCCGCCTGCGGCAACTGGTATTCCATGAAGGGATTGCCGCCCTCGGTGCGGCAGACGTTCAGGCGCGCTTCCAGCACCGGATCGTCGGGCGGCGCGAACGGCAGCTTGTCGATCGCCACCAGCGTCAGCGCATCGCCCGGCACGTCGATGCCTTCCCAGAAACTGGTGCTGCCCACCAGCACGGCATTGCCGGCCGAGCGGAAGCGTTCCAGCAACACCCCGCGCGAGGCCTCGCCCTGGCGCATCACCGTCCGATCCGAGGCCAGCATGCCGCGCAGCAGCACATCGGCCACGCGATCGACCGCGCGCAGCGTAGTGCACAGCACCAGCACCCCGCCCGCGCAGGCATCCACCAGCGGCAACAGGGCCTGCGCGAAGGCCTCGGTGAAACCGGGGTCGCTGGGCAAGGGCAGGGTCTTGGGCACGTACAGCAGGCCTTGCGCCGGATAATCGAAAGGCGAAGCCCAACTGCGTGTTTCGGCGCTGCCCAGCCCCAACTGGCGCTGGAAATGCTGAAAATCGCCGCGCACCGACAGCGTGGCCGAAGCCAGCACCCAGGTCTGTCCCGGCCGCCGGAAGCCCGAAAAGATCCGCGCGACCGACAAAGGCGCGCGTTGCAAGCGCACGGAGTGCGTGCTGTGCTCGATCCAGCGCACGGCAGCCTCGTCTTCCTGTTCCGCCTCGCCGCGCCCGGGATGCGCCCACTGCCACAGCCGGGCGCGCAAGGTGCGCGCCGTGCGGGCTGCGGCCGCCAGATCCGGGTGGCGTTCTTCCTGGGCGCCCAGGGATTCGGTCAAGGCGTCCAGCGCGTCCGCCAGACGGTCCAGGGACTGGTCGAAGGCCTCGGCCTCGGGGATCTGGTCAAAGGTCGCCCGGCCGCCCGGCAGCTTGCCCACCGGGGCGCTGACCAGGCGCAGGTCGCGCGCGGCGGCGTCCAGGGCCTGGCACAGTTCGCTCCAACGGACGGTCTCGCGGGCGTGCGCCAAGCCGGCCGCCTCGGTCTGGCGGGCGCAGTCCAGCACCTGGTGCAGGGACAGGCTTTGCCCCAGAAAGCGGGTGGCGGTATCGGGCAGTTGATGCGCCTCGTCAAAGACCACCAGCTGGGTTTCGGGCAGCAGATCGGCGATGCCCTCTTCCCGCAGCGCCAGATCCGCCATGAACAAGGCATGGTTGACCACCACCACGTCGGCCTCCTGGGCGTGGCGGCGCGCTTTCAGCAGAAAGCAGTCGCGCACGAAGGGGCAGTCCTGGCCCAGGCAGTTTTCCCGGGTCGAAGTCACCCGGCTCCAGATGTCGGCGGTCTCCGGCACTTCGGGCAGGTCGGCGCGGTCGCCGCTGTCGCTTTCGCGGGTAAAGCGGCGGATGGCGCGCAACTGGGGCATTTCGTCACGCGACTTCAGGCCGCGCTCGTCCTGCTCCAGGCGCTCCAGGTGATAGTGGCAGACGTAATTGCCGCGGCCCTTGAGCAGCGCCACGTCCACAGGCAGGGCCAGGGCGGCGCGCAGGCGCGGGATGTCGCGGCGGAACAATTGGTCTTGCAGGGTCCGGGTGCCGGTGGACACCAGCACCTTGCCGCCCGACAGGAACGCCGGCGCCAGATAGGCCCAGGTCTTGCCCGTGCCCGTGCCGGCCTCGGCGATCAATACGCCGCTGCTGTCCAGGGTGTCGCGGATGGCCTCCGACAGTTCGAGCTGGGCCGTACGCGGCACGTAGCCCGGCAACTGGCGGGCCAGCGGGCCGTCGGGGCCGAAGACTTCGGCAAGATCGTTGGAAAACATGGTGCGGGGGCGCGGCGTGGATGCGGTTCAATCCCGGATGATACGCCAGGCGTTCCGGCCCGGCGGGTCGGGTGTGGCAAAATGCGCCGCTTGTACCGGCACTTTGCTTGACGACACTCATGACTCAGACCAGCCCCGATTCCCAGACCCATGCCGTCGATCCCGCCCGCGTCCTGCGGCTGCTGACGGCGGAACTCGACGCCCGCCCCGCCCAGGTCGCGGCCGCGGTGGACCTGCTGGATTCCGGCGCCACCGTGCCCTTCATCGCCCGCTACCGCAAAGAAGTCACCGGCGGACTGGACGACACGGTGCTGCGCCAACTGGAAGTGCGCCTGCTGTATATCCGCGAACTGGAAGGCCGCCGCGTGGCGATCCTGGACTCCATCGCCGGCCAGGGCAAACTGGATGACGCCCTGCGCGCCCGGATCCTGGAAGCCGACAGCAAGCAGCGGCTGGAGGACTTGTACGCCCCCTACAAACCCAAGCGCCGCACGCGCGCCCAGATCGCCCGCGAAGCCGGCCTGGAGCCTCTGGCCGACGCGCTGCTGAGCGACGCGGCCGCCGACCCCGAGACCCTGGCGGCGGGCTATCTGAACGCCGAGGCCGGCTTCGAGGACGTGCGCGCCGCCCTGAACGGCGCACGCGACATCCTGGCCGAGCGCTTCGCGGAAGACGCCGCGCTGCTGGACACGCTGCGCACCGAACTCTGGAACAGCGGCCGCATCTATGCCCAGGTCGTGGCCGGCAAGGAAACCGAAGGAGCGAACTTCCGCGACTGGTTCGACTTCAGCGAAGCCCTGCGCACCCTGCCCTCGCACCGCATTCTGGCGCTGCTGCGCGGCCGCCAGCAAGGCGTGCTGGACCTGCGCCTGGGTCTGGACCCCGAACGCGAAGCCGAAACCCCGCACCCCTTTGTCGCGCGCGCAGCCGGCCTGCTGGGCCTGGATGCGCGCTTCGACGCCCGCGCCACGCCCCGCCAGCACTGGCTGGCCGAAGTCTGCCGCTGGACCTGGCGGGTCAAGCTGCTGACCGGTTTCGAGACCGAACTGATCGGGCGGCTGCGAGAAACGGCCGAGGCCGAGGCCATCCGCGTGTTCGCCGCCAATCTGAAGGACCTGCTGCTGGCCGCGCCCGCCGGTCCGAAGACCGTGCTGGGCCTGGACCCCGGCATCCGCACCGGCGTCAAGGTCGCCGCCATCGACGCCACCGGCAAGCTGCTGGACACCGCCACCATCTACCCCTTCGAGCCGCGCCGCGACGTCGAGGGCAGCCTGAAAACCCTGGCCGCCCTGGTCGCACGCCACAAGATCGACCTGATCGCCATCGGCAACGGCACCGCTTCGCGCGAGACCGAGCGCCTGGCCGCCGCGCTGCGCGAGCGCCACCCTGAACTGGTGTTTGAGCGCGTGGTCGTGTCCGAGGCCGGCGCCTCGGTCTACTCAGCCTCCGAACTGGCGGCCCTGGAGTTCCCCGAACTGGACGTCAGCCTGCGCGGCGCGGTCTCCATCGCCCGCCGCCTGCAGGATCCGCTGGCGGAACTGGTCAAGATCGAACCCAAAGCCATCGGCGTGGGCCAGTACCAGCACGACGTCAACCAGCGCGAGCTGGCCCGGTCCCTGGATGCGGTGGTCGAGGATTGCGTGAACGCCGTCGGCGTGGACGTGAATACGGCCTCGGCGCCACTGCTGACGCGCGTGTCCGGGCTGAACCAGTCCCTGGCGCGCAACATCGTGCAATGGCGCGAGGCCAACGGCGCCTTCCGCAACCGCAAGGCGCTGCGCGAGGTGCCCCGCTTCGGCGACAAGGCCTTCGAGCAGGCCGCCGGTTTTCTGCGCGTGCCGGGGTCCGACAACCCCCTGGACGCCTCCGCCGTACACCCCGAAGCCTACCCCGTGGTCGAGCGCATTCTGCTGAAGGCCGGTCAGCCTGCCGCAGCGCTGATGGGCCATGCCGATTCCCTGAAAGGCCTGTCCCCGGCGGACTTCACCGATGAACGCTTCGGCCTGCCCACGGTGCGCGACATCTTCGCCGAACTGGAAAAGCCGGGCCGCGACCCGCGCCCCGAATTCAAGACGGCGAAGTTCAAGGAAGGCATCCAGGACATCAAGGACCTGGTCCCCGGCATGATGCTGGAAGGCGTGGTCAGCAACGTCGCCAATTTCGGCGCCTTCGTGGACATCGGCGTCCACCAGGACGGCCTGGTGCACGTGTCCGCCCTGGCTGACAAATTCGTCAAGGACCCGCGCGACGTGGTGCGCGTGGGCCAGACGGTGCAGGTGCGCGTGCTGGAAGTGGACGTGGCGCGCAAGCGCATCGCCCTGAGCATGCGCAAGGATGATCCGGAGCCGCGCACCTCGGGCGGCGCCGCCGGCGCGGGACGTCCGGGCGGACGCCCCGGCCAGCGGGGCGGACGCAGTGAAAAGCCGGCCGTCGCGCCCCAGGGCGCCATGGCCGAGGCTTTCGCGCGGCTCAAGCGCTGATCACGCCGACCCGGACCGGCCTCAGCCGGACTCGGGCGGCAGCAATTCCAGCAGCAGGCGGCGATGCGCCGCCCGCAGCCGGGGCAGGATGCCGCTCACATGCGTATCGTCCTGCAGCATTTTCAGGACAGCGGCCAGCAGGATCGGGGCATGGATCAGATGCACCATCTCGGTCAATGCGCTGTCACGCATCACACCGCTCTCGACCGCGCGCCGCATGCCGGCCTGCTGTTCGTGCAGCAGGCGCAGATGGTCGGCGCGCCAGCCTGCGATGGCCTCCGGCGCGCGCGGCCCTTCGGCAATCAGCAAGTGCAGCGTGCGGATGAAACGATCATCCTCCAGGCGCGCGTAGGCCCCCTCCAGAAAACCATCCACCTGGGCCGCCAGCGACGTCCTTGACAGCCGCGCCGGCGCCTGCGGCGACCGATCGTCAAACAACAGACTGGGCAGCAGCATGCGCTGCATCAGCGCCTGGAACACGGCGTCCTTGCTGCCAAAGTGCGCGTACAGGCCGCCCTTGGACAGGCCGGCCCGGGCAGCGATGTCGTCCATTCGCGCGGCGCCAAAGCCGCGTTCCGAGAATTCATGCAAAGCCGCATCCAGAATCTGCTCGCGGCGTTCATGGGCGGGCAGGCGTCGGTTCCTGGGCGTGCGGCCCGGGACGTCCTGTGCGGGGCCTGCGGCAGCGGATCGGGATGAGGACGGCAATTTCGGCATGGCAAGGAATTCTGGAAGAAAAGCCTGGCGGCGTTCTTGATCTGCATCATAACGGCTCCATGAATTATCGACTACAAAGTCGTTAAGGGGGATTGTTATGTCATCAACCGTGAAGGATCGCGCCATCGACACCCGGGCCGCCGCCCAGGCCACCGACCACTATGCCCACGCCAGCCAGGCGCGTGCATTCGCCTCGCTCTCGCCCGCCTCGCTCAGCCTGGCATGGCTGGACTGGGCCATGCACCTGGCCGCCTCGCCAGGCAAGCAGACCGAACTGCTGCGCCTGGCCGTCCGCCACCAGCAGGAACTGGCGCACTATCTGTACGATTGTTTGAAGGCCGCCGGGGATCCGTCCCGGGTCTGCGTGGCGCCGCCTGAAAGCGACCGCCGCTTCAGCGACCCGACCTGGTGCCGCTGGCCCTACAACCTGCTGCACCAGGGCTTCCTGCTGACCCAGGCCTGGTGGGAGGAAGCCACCTCCGGCCTGCACGGCGTCGATCCGCACCACGCGCAGCAAATCTCGTTCTGGGCGCGCCAGTGGCTGGACATGATGTCGCCCGGCAATCAGCTCTGGACCAATCCGGTGGCGCTCGACCGTACCCGCGCCGAAAACGGCATGAACCTGCTGCGCGGCGGCGGCCACCTGCTGGAAGACATCGTCCGCCATCAGGCCGGGATGCCGGTCGCGGGCGGTGACGCCTTCCGCGTCGGGCGCGACGTAGCCGTCACCCCGGGCAAGGTCGTGCTGCGCAATCGGCTGGCCGAACTGATCCAGTACGCACCCACCACCCGGACCGTGCGCCCGGAGCCGGTCCTGCTGGTGCCGGCCTGGATCATGAAGTACTACATCCTGGACCTGTCGCCCCATAATTCCCTGGTCCGATTCCTGCGCGACCAAGGGTACACCGTCTACTGCATCTCCTGGAAGAACCCCACCGACCAGGACGCCGCGCTGGGCATGGACGACTATCTGCGCGACGGCTTCTTCGCCGCCCTGGACGCCATCGGGCGCATCCAGCCCGAACGCCGCGTCCACGCCACCGGCTATTGCCTGGGCGGCACACTGCTGTCGATCGCAGCGGCGGCCATGGCGCGTGACGGCGACGCGCGACTCGCCAGCATCAGCCTGTTCACGGCCCAGGTGGATTTCAGCGAACCCGGGGAACTCGGCCTGTTCATCGACGAAGCCCAGGTCCACATGCTGGAAGCGCAGATGCAGCGCCAGGGCTATTTCAACGCGGACCAGATGGCGGGCGCCTTCCAGATGCTGCGCTCCTACGACCTGCTCTGGTCGCGCGTCATTCACGAATACTTGCTGGGCGACCGGAGGCCCATCAACGACCTGATGGCCTGGAACGGCGACACCACCCGCATGCCGGCCCGGATGCATTCGCAATACCTGCAGCGCCTGTACCTGGACAACGATCTGAGCGCCGGCCGCTACCCCGTGGACGGCCGCCCCGTATCGATCGGCGACATCCGCCTGCCGGTCTTTGCCGTGGGCACCGTCACCGACCACGTCGCCCCCTGGCGCTCGGTCTACAAGCTGCACCAGTTCCTGCCGGGCGAACTGAGTTTCGTCCTGACCAGCGGCGGCCACAACGCCGGCATCGTCAACGAACCCGGCCATCCCCGGCGCACCTATCGCATCCGCGTCCGTCAGCCCGGCGATCCCTTTCTGTCGCCCGACGACTGGATGGCCGCCACGCCCGTCCGGGACGGGTCCTGGTGGACGGCCTGGTCGCACTGGCTGGCGGATCGCTCGGGCGCGCCCGAAGCCCCGCCCGCCCTGGGCATCCCCGGCCGCCCTGCTCTGGAAGACGCCCCCGGGCGCTACGTATTGGAGACCTGAATCATCATGCCCCGGCATCCTTCGTTCCATCCGCCTGCCCGCGTCGCGTGCGGGCAGGCAGGCTTTGCCACCGGCGCACGGCCCCTGCTGCGCACCCTGGGGGCCGCCGTCTTGCTGGCCCTCTCGGCCTGCGTCAGCCTGGCCCCCGAAACGCAAACCCCGGCGCTGCCCGTGGCCGACGCCTGGCCGGCCGACGCTCCGGCTGAACCCCAGGCCGCCATCGCCCGTGCGCTGCGCGACCTGGACTGGTCCCATTACTTCGAGGACGCCGACATGCGCCGGCTGATCGGCCTGGCGCTGGAGCACAACCGCGACCTGCGGCTGGCCGCGCTGCGCGTGCGCGAAGCCGAAGCCGCCTACCGCATCCAGCGCGCCGACCTGCTGCCCTCGGTCGGCGCCCAGGGTCAGGCCGAACGCGGCCGCACACCCGGCGACCTGAACCTTTCGGGCCAGCCGCAGATCCAATCCCGCTACCAGGCCAGCATCGGCCTGAGCGACTGGGAGCTCGATTTCTGGAGCCGGATCCGCAACCTGAAAGACGCGGCGCTGGACGACTGGCTGGCCACCGACGCCGCCCGGCAGGCCGTCCAGGTGGCGCTGGTGCGCCAGGTGGCCGACTCGGTGCTGGCGCTGCGGGAACTGGACCAGCGCGCCTTCCTGGCCGACGAGGCCGTGCGCAACCGCCAACGCTCGCTGGATATCTTCCAGCAACGCACCGCCGTCGGTTCGTCCTCGGAACTGGAACTGACCCAGGTGCGCACCCTGCTGATCCAGGCCGAGTCCCTGCAAGTCCGGCTGCGCCAGGAACGGGCCGCCGCCGCCCACGCGCTGACGCTGCTGACGGGCACGGACCCGGGCCCGGCCCCGACCCGCAGCGTCG
Organism: Castellaniella hirudinis; assembly: GCF_042651965.1. NCBI lineage: Bacteria > Pseudomonadati > Pseudomonadota > Betaproteobacteria > Burkholderiales > Alcaligenaceae > Castellaniella > Castellaniella hirudinis. The sequence goes on along the minus strand of NZ_JBHSDY010000011.1, from coordinate 95,481 downwards.
ATCTGGACACCACCGGCCTGACCCGGCTGGAACCCGGCCTGCCGTCCGAAGTCCTGGTGGCCCGCCCGGACATCCGCGCCGCCGAATACCAGTTGCGCGCCGCGCATGCCCGGATCGGCGCCGCCCGCGCCGCCTTTCTGCCGCGCATCGCCCTGACCTCGGGCATCGGCTCGGCCAGCGCCGAACTCGACGGGCTGTTCGAAAGCGGCAGCAAGGCCTGGACCTTCGCCCCGGTCATCAGCATCCCGATCTTCACGGCGGGACGCCTGCAAGCCAATCTGGACGTGGCCGAAGTCCGCCGCGACATGGCGGTGGCCACCTACGAACGCAGCATCCAGACCGCCTTCCGCGAAGTGGCCGACGCCTTGTCGGCCCGCCAGGGCCTGGCCGAACAGCTCGACGTCCAGATCCGCATGGCGCGCACCCAGGCCGCGCGGGCCGAACTGGCCCAGTTGCGCTATGACAGCGGCGCCGCGCCCTACCTGGAGGTCCTGGACGCCCAGCGCGACCTGCTGAACGCCCAGCAGCAACTGGTCGAAATCCGCCGCGCCTGGCTGTCCAGCCAGGTGGCCCTGTACGCCGCCCTGGGCGGCGGGGCGGGCCGCCCCCTGGACACTCCTTCCACCCTGACCGCTCCCCACGCATCATGACCCTGACCGATCTCAAGAAACCCCTGCCGCTTCTCCTGATCGCCGCCCTCGCCCTGGGCGCCTACGGCGCCTGGCGCTGGTCCCGGGACAGCGGCCCCGGCCCCGGCTTCATGCAGGGCAACGGCCGCATCGAAGCGACCGAAATCGACATCGCCACCAAACTGCCCGGCCGGGTCGAGCAGATCCTGGTCGACGAAGGAGATTTCATCCAGGCCGGACAAACCCTGGCCCTGATGAATCCGGACTCCCTGCAGGCCCAGCTTGACGAGGCCCGGGCCCGCCACCGCCAGGCCGAACACGCCGCCATCGCCGCCCAGGCCCAGATCGCCCTGCGGGAAAGCGACGTCGCCGCCGCGCAAGCCGTCGTCAAGCAACGCGAAAGCGATCTGTTCGCCGCCAGGCAGCGCCTGAACCGCTCGCGCTCGCTGGTTGAACGCGGCGGCGCCTCGCGACAGGAACTGGACGATGACCAGGCCCGGCTGCACAGCGCCGAGGCGGGCCTGGCCGCTGCGCAAGCCCAGGTCATCTCCGCTCAGGCCGGCGTTGCCGCCGCGCAGGCCGACCGGGTCGGCGCCGAATCCGCCGTGGCCGCCGCCCAGGCCACCGTGGCACGCATCCAGGCCGACCTGGAAGACAGCCGCCTCAAAGCCCCGCGCGACGGCCGCATCCAGTTGCGCGTCGCGCAGCCGGGCGAAGTGCTGGGCGCGGGCGGCCGCGTGCTGAACATGCTGGACCTGTCCGACGTGACCATGACCTTCTTCATGCCCGAAGCCGTCGCCGGCCGCCTGGCGCTGGGCAGCGAAGTCCGCATCATCCTGGACGCGGCGCCGGAATATGTCATCCCCGCCGAAATCGCCTTCGTCGCCGGCCGGTCGCAGTTCACGCCCAAGACCGTGGAAACGGCCAGCGAGCGTCAAAAGCTCATGTTCCGCGTCAAGGCGCGCCTGCCCAGGGACCTGCTGAAAAAGCACCTGGAACAGGTCAAGACCGGACTGCCCGGTGTCGCCTGGATACGCACCGACGCCACGCAGCCCTGGCCCGACAGCCTGACCGTCCGCCTGCCCGGGTAAGCCCATGACGCAGGATGCGCTCGTCGCCCGGGTCCAGGGCCTCAGTCACCGCTATGGCAAGACCCTGGCGCTGGATCACATCGACCTCGACATCCCGGCCGGCCGCATGATCGGCCTGATCGGCCCGGACGGGGTGGGCAAGTCCACCCTGCTCTCGATCCTGGCCGGCGCCCGGATCATCCAGGACGGCCGGGTCGAAGTCCTGGGCGGCGACATGACGGCACGCAGCCACCGCGACCGGACCTGCCCGCGCATCGCCTACATGCCGCAAGGGCTGGGGAAAAACCTCTATCCGACCCTTTCGGTCGAAGAAAACCTGCAATTCTTTGCGCGGCTGTTCGGCCACGGCGCCGCCGAGCGGCGGCGGCGGATCGACAGCCTGACCCGCAGCACCGGGCTGCACCCCTTCCTGGCGCGCCCGGCCGGCAAGCTGTCGGGCGGCATGAAGCAGAAGCTCAGCCTGTGCTGCGCCCTGATCCACGACCCCGACTTCCTGATTCTGGACGAGCCGACGACCGGAGTGGACCCCCTGGCCCGCGCCCAGTTCTGGGACCTGATCGCCCGCATCCGCGCCGGCTCGTCCCAGGGCGGCGCCATGAGCGTGATCGTCGCCACCGCCTACATGGACGAAGCCCAGCGCTTCGACTGGCTGGTGGCCATGGACGAAGGCCGCGTCCTGTCCACCGGCACACCCGCCGAACTGTTGCAGGCCACGGGACAAGCCTCGCTGGAATCGGCGTTCATCCATCTGCTGCCGGCCGCCAAGCGCGCAGGCTATGCGCCCGTGGACATCCCGCCGCTGCCCGACGAGGGCGCCGAGGACATCGCCATCGAAGCCCAGGGCCTGACCATGCGTTTTGGCGACTTCGTGGCCGTGGACCACGTCGACTTCCGCATCCGCCGGGGCGAGATCTTCGGCTTCCTGGGCTCCAACGGCTGCGGCAAGTCCACCACCATGAAGATGCTGACCGGCCTGCTGCCCGCCAGCGAAGGCCGGGCCTGGCTGTTCGGCCGCGAGATCGACCCCGACGATCTGGACGTGCGCCGCCGGGTCGGGTACATGTCGCAGGCCTTCTCGCTCTACAGCGAACTGACGGTGCGCCAGAACCTGGTCCTGCACGCCCGCCTGTTCCACGTCGCGCCCGACCGCATCGCCGAGCGCGTCCAGGCCATGGTGGCGCGTTTCGGCCTGGGCGAGGTGCAGGACGCGCTGCCCGACAGCCTGCCGCTGGGCATCCGCCAGCGCCTGTCGCTGGCCGTGGCCATGGTGCACAAGCCGGAACTGCTGATCCTGGACGAACCGACCTCGGGCGTGGATCCCATCGCCCGCGACGAATTCTGGCGCCTGCTGATCACGCTGTCGCGGCGCGACCGGGTGACGATCTTCATTTCCACCCACTTCATGAACGAGGCCGAGCGCTGCGACCGCATGTCCATGATGCACGCCGGCCGCGTGCTCGACAGCGACAGGCCGGCCGAACTGGTGCGCCGGCGCGGCGCCGCCACCCTGGAAGAAGCCTTCATCGGCTATCTGCTGGAAGCCGGCGGAGCCCCCGAAGAGACGTCCGAAGCGCCCGAGGCGCCTGCCGCGTCCGGGACGGCGGGCCGAGCCCCGGACGGCGAAGCGCCCGCCGCACGCCGCATGCCCTCCTTCAGCCTCGCCCGCCTGTTCAGCACCACGCAGCGCGAAGCCATGGAGCTGCTGCGCGATCCGGTGCGCGGCACGCTGGCGCTGCTGGGTTCCCTGGTGCTGATGTGCGTCATGGGCTTTGGCATCAGCCTGGACGTGGAAAACCTGAGCTTCGGGGTGCTGGACCGGGATCAGAGCACGCTCAGCCGCGACTATGCGCTGAACCTGTCGGGCTCGCGCTATTTCGTCGAACATCCCCCTATCCTGGACGAAGCCGATATGGACCGCCGCATGCGCAGCGGCGAACTGTCCCTGGCGCTCGAAATTCCGCCCGGTTTCGGCCGTGATCTGCTGCGCGGGCGCACCACCGAGATCGGCGCCTGGATCGACGGCGCCATGCCGCAGCGCGCCGAGACCGTCAAAGGCTACGTCCAGGGCATGCACCAGCAATGGCTGGCGCAGCAGGCCCTGGAACGCCTGGGCGCATCCGCCGCCGCGCCGGCGGCGCTGGAAACGCGCTTTCGCTACAACCCGGACGTGCGCAGCCTGCCGGCCATGGTGCCCGTGGTCATCCCGCTGCTGTTGATGATGCTGCCGGCCATGCTGACGGCTCTGGCCGTGGTGCGCGAAAAAGAGGTCGGTTCGATCATCAATCTGTACGTCACCCCGGTGACGCGCACGGAATTCCTGCTGGGCAAGCAGATTCCCTACATCGGCCTGGCGCTGCTGAATTTCGCGGCCATGTGCCTGCTGTCGATCACGGTCTTCGACGTGCCGATCAAGGGCAGCCTCGCCACCCTGGCCTTGACCGGCGTCCTGTATTGCCTGGCCTCCACCGGCCTGGGCCTGCTGGCCTCGGCCCTGACGCGCAGCCAGATCGCCGCCATGTTCTTCACCATGATCGCCACCTTGCTCCCGGCCATCCAGTTCTCGGGCCTGATGGACCCGGTCAGTTCGCTGGAAGGCCCCGGCTGGATCGTCGGCCAGATCTACCCGGCCGCCCATATGTTCACCATCAGCCGGGGCATCTTCAACAAGGCGCTGGAATTCCAGGATCTCTGGCCCTCGATCTGGCCCATGATGCTGTCCATTCCGGTCATCCTGGGCGCGGCCATCGCCCTCCTTCGCAAGCAGGACCGCTGACATGAGCCCTCTTCATTCCCTGGGAACGATCCGGCGGCTGGGCGTCAAAGAGCTCTGGAGCCTGTGGCGCGACCCCGTCATGCTGGTGCTGATCGCCTTTTCCTTCACCGTATCGGTCTATACCTCGGCCACGGCCATGCCCGAAACGCTGCACCACGTATCGATTGCCATCGTGGACGAGGACCATACGCCGCTGTCCCGGCAAATCACGGCCGCGTTCTATCCGCCCCAGTTTCTGCCGCCCGCCCTGATCGGCCAAGAAGCAGTGGACCCCGGCCTGGACATCGGCCGCTACTCTTTCGTGCTGAACATCCCCCCCGACTTCCAGCGCGACGTGCTGGCCGGGCGGCCGGCCGAAATCCAGATCAACGTGGATGCCACCCGTATGAGCCAGGCGTTCACCGGCAACGGCAACATCCAGCAGATCATCCAGGGCGAGATCCAGGCCTTTCTGCGCGGGCGCAACCCGGCGATGGCCTCGCCGGTGGAATTGTCGCTGCGCGCGCGCTTCAACCCCGCCCTGGAAAAAGCCTGGTTCGGCAGCCTGATGGAAATCATCAACCAGATCACCATGCTGTCCCTGATCCTGACCGGCGCCGCCCTGATCCGCGAACGCGAACACGGCACGATCGAACACCTGCTGGTCATGCCCGTCACGCCCGCCCAGATCATGCTCGCCAAAGTCTGGTCCATGAGCCTGGTGGTGCTGCTTGCCGCCGCGCTGTCGCTCAACGGCGTTGTCCGCGGCCTGCTGGGCGTGCCGATCGAAGGCTCGCTGCCGCTGTTCTTCGCCGGCGCCGGCCTGCACCTGTTCGCCATGACCGCCCTGGGCATCTACCTGGCCACCCTGGCGCGCAACATGCCCCAATTCGGCATGCTGATGATCCTGATTCTGCTGCCGCTGCAGATGCTCTCGGGCGGCACGACCCCGCGCGAAAGCATGCCGCAACTCGTCCAGAACCTGATGCTGGCCGCGCCGACCACGCACTTCGTCGAACTGGGGCAGGCCATCCTGTACCGGGGGGCCGGATTCGACGTCGTCTGGCCCTCGTTCGCGGCGCTGCTGATCATCGGTTCCATCATGTTCCATCTGTCGCTGCGCCGATTCCGTTCCGCCATCGGCAGCATGGCCTGATCTCACTCCAAGGAGCTCATCATGACCACTTCCCATACTGCGCTCGTCACCGGCGGCACCAGCGGCCTCGGCCAGGCAATCGCCCGCGCGCTGCACGACCAGGGCCACACCGTCCTGGTCGCGCACTCGCCCGACAACACCCACGTGCCGGCCTGGCTGCAGGCCCAGGCTGCCGACGGCTACACCTTCCAGGCCTATGCCGCCGACGTCGCCGACGAGGCTTCGTGCCTGGCCATGGCGGAGCGCATCCGGGCCGATGGCCACCGGGTGGACATCCTGGTGAACAACGCCGGCATCACCCGCGACGGCACCTTCCGAAAGATGGTGAAAGCCGCCTGGGACAGCGTGCTGCGCACCAATCTGGATTCGATGTTCAACGTCACCCATCCCTTTGTGGACGGCATGGCCGAGACCGGCTGGGGCCGCATCGTGAACATCGCTTCGGTGAACGGCAGCAAGGGCCAGTTCGGCCAGACCAACTACGCCGCAGCCAAGGCCGGCATCCATGGCTTCACCAAGTCGCTGGCCCTGGAACTGGCGCGCAAGGGCGTCACCGTCAACACCGTCTCTCCGGGTTATATGGACACGGCGATGGTCGCCGCCGTCCCCCGCGACGTGCTGGAAAATCAGATCATTGCCCAGATCCCGCTCGGCCGGCTGGGCCGGCCGGAAGAAATCGGCGCGCTGGTCGCATTCGTGTGCAGCGACCTGGCTGCGTTCATGACGGGCAGCAACCTGGCCATGAACGGCGGCCAACACATGTACTGAGGGCCGCGGCGGGCCGCCGCCCATCCGTCCCCCGCACCCTAAACATCAACCGACTTCGAGCGCTACATCATGTTCTTTCACAGCAACCTGCTCCTGGTCCTCTTCATCCTGGGGATCATCGCGATGTTCATCGGCTTTGGTTTCCGCGACCGGAACCCGGGCATCGTCCTGCTGGGCCTGGGCTTTCTGGCGGCCCTGGCCGCCGTCATCCAGAAGGCGATCGACGTCTTCGGATAAGAGCGATCCGGCAGGCGGCCGGACGGGGCCGGGGCACCGCCCCTCAGACCACGCCGCGCGCCCGCAGGGCTTCGACCTCGTCCTGCGCCAGGCCCAGGACCTCGGTCAGCACGTCGGCCGTGTGCGCCCCCAGCGGCGGAGGCGGCAGGCGGTAGTCCACCGGCGTGTCCGACAAGCGGATCGGACTGGCCACCAGCGGCACCGCGCCGGTTTCCGGATGCGGCATCTCGATGCGCAGGCCGCGCGCGCGCACCTGGGCGTCTTCGAACACCTGCTCGATCGCGTTGATCGGACCGCAGGGCACGGCGCGGGATTCCAGCGCCGCAATCCAGGCGGCCGTGGTGCGGGCCGTGGTCAGGTGACGCAGGATGGGGATCAGTTCGCCCCGATGTTCCACCCGCGCCCGGTTGGTGGCAAAACGGGCATCCTGCGCCAGATCCGGCCGGCCGGCTTCTTCACAAAAACGGGCGAACTGGCCGTCGTTGCCGATCGCCAGGATCATATAGCCATCGGCCGTGGGGAAATCCTGATACGGCACGATACTGGGATGCGCGTTGCCCAGCCGTCCCGGGCTGCGCCCGGTGGCCAGATAATTCATGGCCTGGTTCGCCAGGCAGGCGACCTGCACGTCCAGCAGCGCCATGTCCACGTGCTGGCCGGCGCCGGTGTGCTCACGCGCCGCCAGCGCGGCCTGAATGGCGTTGGACGCATACAAGCCGGTCAGGATGTCGGTCAGCGCCACCCCGGCCTTCATCGGCCCGCCGCCCGGCTCGCCGTCGGGCCGGCCGGTGACGCTCATCAGGCCGCCCAGGCCCTGCACCAGAAAATCGTAGCCCGCGCGCGCCGCATAAGGCCCCGTCTGGCCGAAACCGGTGATGGAGCAGTACACCAGGCGCGGGTTGAGCGCATGCAGGCTGTCGTAATCCAGGCCGTAGCGCGCCAGCCCGCCCGCCTTGAAGTTTTCCACCAGCACGTCGGACTGGCAGGCCAGGCGGCGGATCAGATCCTGCCCCTCGGCGCTGGCCATGTCCACCGTCACCGAACGCTTGTTGCGATTGGCGCACAGATAGTAGGCCGCGACGCGCGAATCCGCGCCCTGCCCGTCCGGCATCCACGGCGGCCCCCAGCCACGCGTGTCGTCCCCCTCGCCGGGGCGCTCGATCTTGATCACGTCCGCGCCCAGGTCGCCCAGGATCTGGGTGGCCCAGGGACCGGCCAGGATGCGCGACAGGTCCAGGACGCGGATGTGCGACAGCGCCCCCCGGGGCGCAGCGCCCGGACCCGCGGTGTGTCCGGCGGCGCCGGCGGTCTCGCGCGCCACGGCCGTCAGTTGGCGAAGGCGGCGATGCCGGTGATGGCCCGCCCCAGGATCAGGGCGTGCACGTCGTGCGTGCCCTCGTAGGTGTTGACGACTTCCAGGTTGACCAGATGGCGGGCGATGCAGAACTCGTCGGAAATGCCGTTGCCGCCCAGCATGTCGCGCGCGGTGCGGGCGATGTCCAGGGCCTTGCCGCAGGAATTGCGCTTGATGATGGAGGTGATTTCCACCGGCGCCTGATCCTCGTCCTTGAGGCGGCCGACGCGCAGCACGGCCTGCAGGCCCAGGGTGATTTCGGTCAGCATGTCGGCCAGTTTTTTCTGGATCAACTGGTTGGCGGCCAGCGGGCGGCCGAATTGCTTGCGGTCCAGCACGTACTGGCGCGCGGTTTCATAGCAGGCCTCGGCCGCGCCCAGGGCGCCCCAGGCGATGCCGAAACGCGCCGAATTCAGGCAGGTGAAGGGACCCTTCAGGCCACGCACCTCGGGGAAGATGTTTTCTTCCGGCACGAAGACCTCGTCCAGCACGATCTCGCCGGTGATCGAGGCGCGCAGGCCGACCTTGCCGTGGATCGCGGGGGCGGACAGGCCCTTCCAGCCCTTTTCCAGGATGAAGCCGCGGATGTCGCCGGCTTCATCCTTGGCCCAGACCACGAACACGTCGGCGATCGGGCTGTTGGTGATCCAGGTCTTGGCGCCCGTCAGGCTGTAGCCGCCCGGCACTTTCTTCGCCCGCGTCGCCATGGAACCCGGGTCCGAACCGTGGTCGGGTTCGGTCAGGCCGAAGCAGCCGATCCATTCGCCCGCAGCCAGCTTCGGCAGGTATTTTTGTTTTTGCGCCTCGGTGCCGAAGGCATTGATGGGCACCATGACCAGCGAGCTTTGCACGCTCATCATCGAGCGGTAGCCGGAGTCGACCCGCTCGACCTCGCGGGCGATCAGGCCGTAGCAGACATAGTTCATGCCCGCGCCGCCGTACTGTTCGGGAATCGTGGCGCCCAGCAGGCCCAGTTCACCCATTTCACGGAAGATCGCCGGGTCGGTCTTTTCATGACGGAAGGCTTCCTGGACGCGGGGCAGCAGACGGTCCTGGGCATAGGCGCGGGCGGCATCACGCACCATGCGCTCCGTGTCGGTCAACTGCTGGTCCAGCAGCAGGGGATCGAGCCATTGGAACTGGGGACGGGAAGCGGACATGGGGGTCTCCGGAAAAGAATAGGACTAAATCAGTGATGTTCACGCATCCTAACGAGATATTTTTCAACACACAATCGATATAAACTACGCTATTCGTGATTTTTATTCACTCCGTACTCGATCCGCACTTAATCCGATATGCGCAAACGCTTGCCCAGCACCCAGGCATTGCAGGCCTTCGAGGCCGCCGCGCGGCACGAAAGCTTCACGCGCGCCGCCCAGGAACTGTCGCTGACACAGGGCGCCATCTGCCGCCAGGTCGCCGGCCTGGAGGCCCTGGTCGGCGTGCCGCTGTTCCAGCGCGCGCGCCGGGGCGTGCGCCTGACCGATGCGGGCGAACGCTACAGCCGTGTGGTGCGCCGGCAACTGGACGCGTTGGAGCGCGACACCCAGGCCGTCATGGCCCATCAGGGCGGCGGCGTGCTGGAACTGGCCGTGGTGCCGACCTTCGCCACCCGCTGGCTGCTGCCGCGCCTGACGGCGCTGCGCGCCGAGCGCCCGGGCCTGCAGATCAATATGGCGACCCGCACCCATCCGTTTCTGTTCGAGGACACCGAGTTCGACGCCGCCATCTACTCGGGCGATCCGCGCTGGCCGGGCACCCAGGCCCATTTCCTGCTGCGGGAAAATCCCGTGCCGGTCTGCAGCCCCCGTCTGGCCGCCGATCCGCTGGACGCGGCCGGCATCGCCGCCCTGCCCTTGCTGCAGCAGAGCACCCGGCCCACCGCCTGGCGCGAATGGTTCGCCTCGGCCGGCGTCGCGGCCCCCGCCCCCCTGGCGGGCATGCGGCTGGAACTGTTTTCCATGCTGGCCCAGGCCGCCGGCGACGGACTGGGCGTGGCGCTGATCCCGCCCTTTCTGATCCAGCAGGAACTGGCCCAGGGCACGCTGACCGTGCTGAATCCGCACAGCGGCCCCGGCCAGCGGGCCTTTCACCTGATCATCCCCGAGCGCAAGGCCACCCTGCCCGCCCTGACGCATTTCCGCGACTGGCTGGTCGGGCAGACGCAGCAACGGATTACAAGGCCTTCGCCGCCTGATCCAGCGACTGCGCGAAGCGATCCGCCAGCGTATTCACCTGCGCTTCGGTGATGATGAGCGGCGGGCAGAAGGCCACGCTGTCCTGGATGCCGCGCAGGATCAGGCCGTTGTCCTGCGCCAGGCGCACGACCTGCGCGCCGGCCTTGCCCAGGGGATCGAAGGGCGTCTTCGAAGCCTTGTCGGCCACCAGTTCCACCGCCGCGATCAGGCCGATGCCCCGCACTTCACCCACCAGCGGGTGATCCGCCAGTTCCCGCAGCCGGCGCTGCAGCACGTCGCCCGCGGCAGCCGCGTTGTCCACCAGGCCGCGTTCCTCGATGATGCGGATGTTCTCCAGCGCCACCGCCGAGGCCACCGGGTGGCCGCTGGCGGTGTAGCCGTGGCCGAAAGTGCCCAGTTCGCCGCTGTGGCGCGTAATCACCGAGGCCACGCGTTCGTTCATCAGCACGGCGGCCAGCGGCTGGTACGAAGACGTGAGCTGCTTGGACAGCGTCATGAAATCGGGCTCGATGCCGAACAGGTCCGAGGCGAACATCCGCCCCGTGCGCCCGAAGCCGGTGATGACCTCGTCGGCGATCAGCAGCACGTCGTACTTGCGGCACACGGCCTGCATCTTCGGCCAGTAGGTCTCGGGCGGCACGATCACTCCGCCCGCGCCCATGACGGGCTCGCCGATGAAGGCCGCCACCGTCTCCGGGCCCTCGGCCAGGATCATCGCTTCCAGTTCAGCCGCCAGCCGGTCGGCGAAGCCGGTTTCAGTCTCGCCCGGCAGGCCTTCGCGGTACAGGTAGGGGCAGCGTGTGTGCAGGATGCGCGGCAAGGGCAGATCGAAACTGCGGTGATTGCCCGCCAGGCCCGTCAGGCTGGCCGAGGCCACGGTCACGCCGTGATAGCCGCGCTGGCGGGCGATGATCTTCTTCTTCTCGGGACGGCCCAGGGCATTGTTGTAGTACCAGACCATCTTGACGATGGTGTCGTTGGCCTCGGAGCCCGAATTCGTGAAGAAGGCCTGCGCCATGCGCCCGCCCGTCAGATCGATCAGTTTTTCCGCCAGTTCGATCGAGGGCACGTTCGATTTGTGGCTGAAGGTGTGATAGAAGGGCAGACGCTGCATCTGCTCGAAAGCCACCCGCGCCAGCCGGGGCTCGCTGAAGCCCACCGCCACGCTCCACAGTCCCGCCATGCCCTCGATGTACTCCTTGCCGGTGGTGTCGTACACGTGGATGCCATGGCCGCGATCCATGATGCACGGCCCCTCCTCGCGGTGCCGCTGGGCATTGGTGTAGGCGTGCAACTGATAGGCGACATCGCTGTGCGCCAGGTGGTTCGGGGTCGTCATGACGGGTTCCTTTTTTTCCGCAGGTCGAAGATCAAAGATAAGCGCCGATCACACGCGCGAGCGTGTCGAAGGCGGGCCGGATTTCCTCGGGCGTCGCCCCGGCGTAACCCAGCAACAGGCCGGGGCGGGCGTTCTCCCGCTCCGTGTAATAGGTGCTCAGGGCGCGTGTGACCACGCCTTGCTGCAAGGCATCGCGCACCACCAGGGTGTCGTCGACCCCGTCCGGCAGCGCCAGGATCAGGTGCAGTCCGGCCTCGACGCCGATGACGTCCAGCGCGTCGCCGAAATGGCGGCGGATTTCCTCGATCAGGCAGGCGCGCCGTTCCGCATAGCGCCGCCGCACGCGGCGGATGTGCGAGCTGAGATGGCCTTCGCGGATGAAGTCCGCCAGCACGGCGTGGGTCATCATGTTGCCCTCGCGGTACAGTTCCGCCACCGAATCGGCGAAGGCGCTTGCCAGCGCCTGCGGCACCACCAGAAAGCCGACCCGCAGGCCCGGACACAGGGTCTTGCTGAAGCTGCCCGCATACAGCACCCGGCCGGCCTCGTCCATGCCCTGCAGGGACGACAAGGGCCGCATGTCATAGCGGAATTCGCTGTCGTAGTCGTCTTCCAGGATCCAGCACGAGACCTGGCGCGCGTAGTCCAGCAGCATGTGCCGCCGCGCCAGGCTCATCACCGTGCCCAGGGGATACTGGTGCGAAGGCGCGACGACGATCAGCCGGGGCGGACGGGCCCGCTCGGCCTCGCCCGGCCAGATGCCCTCGTCGTCCACCCGGATCGGCACCAGGCGCAGCCCGGAGGACGTCAGCAGATTGCGCACGCCCCAATACGCGGGTTCTTCGACCCAGACCGTGTCGCCCGGGTCGCACAACAGCCGCGCCGCGATGTCGATGCCCTGGTGGATACCCGTGGTCATGACGACCTGCTGGGCCGTGCTGCGCACGGAGCGCACGCTGCCCAGGTAATCCGAAATCGCCTGACGCAGCGGGCCATAGCCGCCGGCCGGCGCATACCGCATCAGATCCCAGGGGCCGGCGCGCCACTGCCGGTTCTGGATGCGCGACCAGGTCTTCAAGGGAAATTCCCGCACGTCCGGAATGCCGGGCATGAAGGCGCCCGCCTGGCGGTTGGAAAAGCCCAGGCTGGACACCAGCCGGCGTCCTCGGCGCGAAAGATCATGCACCGGCGCGGCGTGTTCATCGATCGGCGCGTCCTCGCCATCCTCGGCCGGAGGGTCGAACAGGTCCTGGCGGATGTCTTCGACATAGGTGCCCCGGCCGACGCCCGCGTTCACATAGCCTTCCTCGGCCAACTGGTCGTAGACCTGCAGCACCGTATTGCGGGCGATGCCCAGCTCGGCCGCCAGGTCGCGCGTCGACGGCAGGCGGGCGCCTGCGGCCAGATGCCCTTCTAGAATGGCTCTACAGATCAGTCGATACAAGCGATGATAAGCAGGACTATCTTCGCTTGGAACGAAGTGTTGCTGCAACCATTCAGAGAGGATGAACGCTTCCAAATTGGCTCCATTAAATTTATCTAAATGGATCTATTTGACAAACCAAAAGATCAGTATAGTGAAAAAAAAGCAGAGCGGGAACACCCCGCTCAACAGGAGACAAGCATGACGCAACACAACCAGGACTGGCAGGCCCGCAAGAACGCCGCCATCCCCAACGGCATCGGCATCACCTGCGATTTCTACGCCCGGCGCGCCCTGAACGCCGAACTGTGGGACGTGGAAGGCCGGCGCTACATCGACTTTGCCGCCGGCATCGCCGTGGCCAACACCGGCCACCGCCACCCGCGCATCGTGGACGCCATCCGCGCCCAACTGGACGCCTTCACCCACACGGCCTTCCAGGTCGCCCCCTATGGCTCCTACGTGGAACTGGCCGAGCGCATCAACCGCCTGACGCCCGGCGACCATCCCAAGAAAACCGCTTTCTTCACCACCGGCGCCGAAGCCCTGGAAAACGCCGTCAAGATCGCGCGCGCCGCCACCGGTCGCACCGGAGTCATCGCCTTTTCCGGCGCCTTCCACGGCCGCACCTTCATGGGCATGGCCCTGACCGGCAAAGTCGCCCCCTACAAGCAGGATTTCGGCCCGCTGCCGGCCGAGGTCTATCACATCCCCTTCCCCACCCCGCTGGACGGCATCACCACGCAGGACTCCCTGCGCGCGCTGGACCTGCTGTTCAAGGCCGACATCAGCCCGAGCCGGGTGGCGGCCATCGTCATCGAGCCGGTCCAGGGCGAAGGCGGTTTCAACGTCGCCCCGCCGGAACTGCTGCGGGCGCTGCGCGAACGCTGCGACGCCCACGGCATGCTGCTGATCGTCGACGAAGTCCAGACCGGTTTCGCCCGCACGGGCAAGATGTTCGCCATCGAGCATTCGGGCGTGGCGCCCGACCTGATCACCATGGCCAAGAGCTTGGCCGGCGGCATGCCGCTGTCCGGCGTCTGCGGCCGGGCCGAGCTGATGGACGCCGCGCCGCGCGGCTCGCTGGGCGGCACCTACGCGGGCAACCCGCTGGCCATCGCCGCCGCCCTGGCCGTGCTGGACATCATCGACGAAGAACACCTGATCGCGCGCGCCGAGACCCTGGGCGCGCGCCTGCGCCAGGCCTTGGCCGGCTTCGCGCACCCGCGCGTGGCCGAGATCCGCGGCCTGGGCGCCATGGTCGCCGCCGAATTCCGCCATCCCGACGGCAGCCCCGACCCCGACAGCGCCGCCCGCATCCAGCGCCGCGCCCTGGAGCACGGCTTGATCCTGCTCACCTGCGGCGCTTACGGCAACGTCATCCGCTTCCTGTTTCCCCTGACAATCCCGGATGGCCTGCTGGAAGAAGGTTTGGCTATCCTCAAGGAAGCCATGGCCTAGGGTCCGCTCGCACCCCCAGCCCCCGACCCGCTCTGGCTCCCCCTCATCCATCCCGGAGGTTGCCCCTGATGTCCGCAGTTCCCGCCCCCGAACCCCTGGTCCGTTTCCAGAGCGTCCAGAAATCCTACGACGGCAGCAATCTGGTCGTCCGGGACCTCAATCTGGACATCCACCCCGGCGAGTTCCTGTCCCTGCTCGGTCCCTCCGGCTCGGGCAAGACCACCTGTCTGATGATGCTCGCCGGTTTCGAATCCCCGACGCGGGGCGACATCTTCCTGGAAGGACGCCGCCTGAACGACGTCCCGCCGCACCATCGCAACCTGGGCATGGTGTTCCAGAACTACGCGCTGTTTCCCCACATGACGGTCGAGCGCAATCTGGAATACCCGCTGAAGGTCCGCAAGATGCCCGCCGCGCAGCGCGCGCAACGCATCCACGAGGCCCTGTCCATGGTGCAGATGCAGGACTTCGCCAAACGCTACCCCGCCCAGCTCTCGGGCGGCCAGCAGCAGCGCATCGCCCTGGCGCGCGCGCTGGTCTTCCAGCCCCAGATCGTCCTCATGGACGAGCCGCTGGGCGCGCTGGACAAGCAGTTGCGCGAACACATGCAGCTCGAACTCAAGGCGCTGCACCGGCAACTGGGCATCACCTTCGTCTACGTCACCCATGACCAGAGCGAAGCCCTGACCATGAGCAACCGCATCGCGGTGTTCAACCAGGGCGTCATCCAGCAAGTCTGCGCCGCCGACACGCTGTACGAAACCCCGTGCAACCGCTTCGTCGCGGGTTTCGTCGGCGACAGCAACCAGTTCCCCGGCACCGTGTGCGCCGTCGAGGGCGAACGCTGCCAGGTCGAACTGGCCGGCGGCACGCTGCTGCGCGGGCTCAACGTCCAGGGCCTGCAAGCCGGCGCTCCCTGCATCGTGGCGATGCGCCCGGAACGCGTCCAGCCGGCCCCGGCGGGCAGCGACAACGGCTTCCAGGCCCAGACGGTCGACGAGGTCTACTTCGGCGACCACGTGCGCCTGCGCTGCCGCCTGGACGGCGGCGACACCTTCTTCGTCAAAATGCCCCTGGCCGCGGACGCCGGGTCGCATGCCCCCGGAACCCGCATCCCCCTGCGGATCGATCCCGGGCACGTCCGCGTTTTCCTCCCCTGACATTCCCACGACAACACAGGAGACATTCCATGAAAAACCAGACTCTGCTGACGGCCCTGGCGCTCGCGCTGCCCCTGGCCCTGGCCCAGGCGCCCGCCCAGGCCCGCGACCTGACGGTCGTGAACTTCGGCGGCGCCAACGGCGACGCCCAGACCGCCGCATTCATCCAGCCCTACGAAAAAGAAACCGGCAAGAAGATCATCCCCGTCGCCTACAACGGCGAACAGGCCAAGGTCAAAGCCATGGTCCAGTCCAAGAACGTCGTCTGGGACGCCGTCGAAGTCGAAACCGGCGATCTGGGCCGCGGCTGCGACGAAGGCCTGTACGAGAACATCGACTGGAGCACCGTCCTGAACAAGGCCGACATGGTGCGAGGCGCCCTGAAATACTGCGGCGTAGGCACTTTCGTCTGGTCCACCGTCCTGGCCTACAACGCCGATACCCTGAAGACGCCGCCGACCGGCTGGGCCGATTTCTGGGACGTGAAAAAATTCCCCGGCAAGCGCGGCCTGCGCAAGGGCGCGCACTACAACGTCGAATTCGCCCTGATGGCCGACGGCGTGCCGCCGCAGGACGTCTACAAAGTGCTGGCGACGCCCGAAGGCGTGGACCGCGCCTTCAAGAAGCTCGACGAGCTCAAGCCTCACATCCAGTGGTGGGAAGCCGGCGCCCAGCCGCCGCAGATGCTGTCGGCCGGCGACGTCGTCATGTCCGCCGCCTACAACGGCCGCATCGACGCCGCGCAGCGCGAAGGACGGCCCCTGAAGGTCGTCTGGGCCGGCAGCGTCTACGACTTCGACTACTGGGTCATCCCGGTCGGCTCGCCGAACAAGGACCAGGCGATCGAGTTCATCCGCTATGCCAGCTCGCCCAAGGCGCAGGCGTCCTACTCCGAGCACATCGCCTACGGCCCGGTCAGCAAAGAGGCCATCAGCATGCTCAAGCCCGAAGTGCTGGCCAACGTGCCCAACTCTCCGGCCAACGCCCGCAACGCCCTGTTCAACGATCTGGAGTTCTGGACCGACCACGGCGAAGAACTGGAACAGCGCTTCACGGCCTGGGCCGCCCGCTGACCCAAGCGTTGATTCGCCTGGGGGCCGGCCGGGCGCCGGCCCCTGCGCTTGACCAAGGAACTCCGCCATGGACACGACCCTAGACGACCCCGGCGCCATCCGGCGCTCGATGCGCGCCACGCAGCGGCGCCAGACCGGACGCGCCCTCCTGCTGGTCGGGCCGCTGGCCCTGTTCCTGCTGGCGATCTTCGTGATTCCGATCGCCGCCCTGCTGACCCGGGCCGCCGACAACCCCGAAGTCATCGACACCCTGCCTCGCACCCTGCAGGCGCTGTCCCAATGGGACGGCGGCGCCACGCCGCCCGACACCGCCTTCGAAGCGCTGACCCAGGATCTGGCGCACGCCAAAAACACCCCTGCCGCGGGCGAACTGGCCCGCCGCCTGAACTACGAGATCGCCGGCTATCGCTCGCTGATCTTCAAGACCCTGCGCCACATGCCGATCCAGGCGGCCGACGCCGCCGACGCGCGCGCGCAACTGACCGAACTGGACAAGCGCTGGGCCGAGCCCGCCTACTGGACGGTCATCGCCAACAACAACCAGCACTGGACGCCTTATTACCTGCTGGCCTCGCTGGATCTGAAGCTCGACCCCCAGGGCCACGTGGTCGCGGCGCCGGCCGGCACCTCGGCCTTCCAGGAAATCTTCTCGCGCACCTTCGTCATCAGCCTGGTGGTCACGCTGATCGCGCTGGCGCTGGGCTACCCCCTGGCCTACTGGATCACGCGCCTGCCCAAGCGGCGCGCCAATCTGGTCCTGATCTGCATCCTGATCCCTTTCTGGACCTCGGTGCTGGTGCGCATCGCCGCCTGGGTGGTGCTGCTGCAGCGCGAGGGCCTGATCAATAGCGCGCTGGGCGGCCTGGGCCTGATCTCCGAGCCCCTGCCCCTGCTGTTCAACCGCCTGGGCGTCTACATCGCCATGGTCCACATCCTGCTGCCCTTCATGGTGCTGCCCCTGTACAGCGTCATGCAGTCGGTGCCGCCCAGCTACCAGCGCGCCGCGATTTCGCTGGGCAGCCATCCCTTCGCCGCCTTCTGGCGCGTGTACGTGCCGCAGACCTACCCCGGCATCGCCGCCGGCTCGCTGCTGGTGTTCATCATCGCCATCGGCTACTACATCACGCCGGCCCTGCTGGGCGGCGCCGGCGACCAGATGATCAGCTACTACGTCGCCTACTTCACCAATCAGACCATCAACTGGGGCATGGCCAGCGCGCTGGGCCTGATCCTGCTGGTGGCCACCCTGCTGCTCTACGCCCTGTACCGCCGGATCTCCGGCAAGGAACTGGCCCTGAACTGAGGACGCGAAAATGTTCAAGACCGAATTCCCGCCCTACCTGTCGCTGACCGAGCGCACCTGGCACTACGCGCTGCGCATCCTGTGCGCGCTGCTGCTGGTATTCCTGCTGCTGCCGATCCTGGTGATCGTCCCGCTGTCGTTCAACCAGAGCTCGATGCTGCTCTACCCCATCGAGTCGTTCTCGCTGCGCTGGTACGAGGCGCTGTTCCATTCGGACGACTGGGCCCGGGCGACCACCAACAGCTTCATCATCGCCCCGGCCGCCACGCTGCTGGCCACAGTGCTGGGCACGCTGGCCGCCGCCGGTCTGCACCGCGCGCAGTTTCGCGGCAAAGGCCTGCTGATGGCGGTGCTGATTTCGCCGATGATCGTGCCGCTGGTGGTGACCGGCCTGGGCATCTACCTGTTCTTCGCGCCCTACGGCCTGGTCAACAGCTACGGCGGCCTGATCCTGGCCCTGGCCGCGATCGGCGCGCCTTTCGTGGTCACCACCGTGTCGGCCACGCTGCAGGGCTTCGACCCCAATCTGCTGCGCGCCAGCTACAGCCTGGGCGCCGGCCCCGTCCAGTCCTTCTTCAAGGTGACGCTGCCCATCATCGCGCCCGGCGTCATCGCCGGCGCCCTGTTCGCCTTCGCCACGGCGTTCGACGAAATCGTCATCACGCTGTTCCTGGCCGGTCCCGAACAGGTCACCCTGCCGCGCCAGATGTTCACCGGCATCCGCGAGAACATCAGCCCGGTGATCGCCGCCGTCGCCACCATCCTGATCCTGTTCTCGACGGCGCTGCTGCTGGCCCTGGAATGGCTGCGCGGCCGCGTCGAGGCCAAGACCGTGCGGCTGGACGACTGAGCGGCCCGGCGTTCAGCCGGGCCGCTCCTGGAGCGCACGCAGGATGACACGCGCGGGATCACCCGCGCGCAGCATCACTGCTTGAGCAAAGCGCAACTGCTCTCGGACAAGGGCATGAAGGCATCGTCCTGAGGAATCGTGGCGATGACCTTGTAGTAGTCCCAGGGATATTTCGATTCCGCCGGCGACTTCACCTGCACCAGGTACATATCGTGGATCATCCGCCCATCCGGCCGGATGACGCCGCCCCGGGAATAAAAGTCATCGACCGGCGTCTTGCGCATCTGCTGGTTCACGGCGTCGGTCGCGTCCGTCCTGGCGGCCTGCACCGCCTTCAGGTAATGCAGCGTCGCCGAATACGTCGCCGCGTGATTCATGGACGGCATCTTGCCCGCCTGTTCGTAGAAGCGTTTGGACCAGGCGCGCGTCTCTTCGTTGCGGTCCCAGTAAAAGCCCGTGGTGATGTACAGGCCCTTGGCCACGTCCAGGCCGAGGCTATGGATGTCCTGGATGAACACCAGCAGACCGGCCAGGTCCTGGTTTTCCGTCACGCCGAACTGGTGTGCGGTCTTGATGGCGTTGATGGTGTCCTTGCCCGCATTGGCCAGGCCGACGATCTTCGCGCCCGAGGCCTGGGCCGACATCAGGTACGAGGAAAAGTCGCCGGTATTGATCGGGTGGCGGGCGGACCCGAGCACCTTGCCGCCGTTTTCCTTGATCACGGCGGTGGCATCCTTTTCCAGCTGTTTGCCGAATGAATAATCGGCCGTCACGAAATACCAGGAATCGCCGCCGTTCTTGACGACGTACTTGGCGGTGCCGTGCGACAGCGCATACGTGTCGTAGTTGTAGTGGATGGACGTCGGCGCGCAGCTCTCGTTCGTCAGCGCGGTCGTGCCCGCGCCGGTGTTGATGACGATCTTGTTGTCGGCCTTGGCGATATTGACCACCGCCAGGGCGACCGACGAATTGTTCATCCCGACGATGGTATCGACCTGCTCGCGGTCGAACCAGGTGCGGGCCACCAGCGCGCCCTCGTCCGCCTTGCTCTGGTGATCCGCCGACACCACCTCGACCGGCGTCCCGTCGAGCGAACCGCCGAAATCCTTGACGGCCATTTCCGCCGCGATGATCGAGCCCTTGCCGCCCACGTCGGAATAGACGCCCGACAAATCGGTCAGCACGCCGATTTTCACGACGCCATCGGAAAAGGCGCCGGCCTGCGCCTGGGCGGCGCCGGCGCAGAACAAGCCCGCAGACAAGGCGGCGACCAGGGTGGTGAGACGCGTGCCGGACGTGTGGTTGATGCGCTTCATGGTTGTATCCTCCAGAATTCCAGAATTGAGTGGTCAGCGGCCGGCGCTCAGGCTTTCGGCGCGGTCCCGTTCATATAGCGCACGGGCGACAGGGGCTGCTCGTTGACCTGCAGCGAGAAAATGTCCGGGCGGGCATAATGCCCCACGACGTCGAATTCGAACTTGGTGTGCTGGATCAGATCCAGGTCGACGTCGGCGTAGAGAATGGTTTCCCCTTCGGCATACGGCCCGGCAATGATCTCGCCCATCGGATCGACGATGACACTGTTGCCGCGCAGCAGCACCGTGCCGGGCTCATCGCCCCGCGCGCAGCGGTAGTCCTCGTCATAGGCGCCGCGCGTGATGTACTGGCAGGCGGAAAACACGAAGCAGCGCCCTTCCTGGGCGATATGCCGCATCGAGGCCAGCCAGACGTCGCGATCGTCGGCCGTGGGCGCGCAATAGATGTTGACGCCCTTGCCGTACATCGCCAGGCGCAGGGCCGGCATGTAGTTTTCCCAGCAGATGACCGAACCGACATTGCCCAGTTCCGTGTTGAACACCGGCAGGGTCGAGCCGTCGCCAAAGCCCCAGACGACCCGCTCGGCCACCGTGGGCATCAGCTTGCGGTGCTTGCCCAGATACGCGCCGTCCGCCCCGAAGAAGATCACGGTGCAGTACAGGGTGCCGCCGTCCCGTTCGATCACGCCTATGACGACGAAGGCGCCGGCCTCGCGGGCGGCCTCGCCCAGGCGATCGGTTTCGGGCCCCGGCACCGTAATCGCACCGGCCTGGTAGCGGAAGAAATCCTCGCGCCCCTCCGGGGTCCGGTAGCCGACGGGCGCGCCGAAATGACACCCCTTCGGATAGCCCGAAATGAAGGCCTCGGGAAAGACGATCAGGCGCGCCCCTTCCCGCCCGGCCTCGGCGATCAGGCCGCAGGCCTTGTCCACCGACGCTTCCGGATGAAAAGGGACCGAACCGGCCTGGACGACTGCTGCTTTGTAACGCATGGAACACCTCAAGCGATCAGACGGAAAACAACGTAGACAGAACAGTCTAGAGAGGCGCCCAAGGACGTCAAGATGACGGAGCAGTCTGAATTATTCGTCAAATCGAACAATTCATAAAATCACATATTATTCAATCTGATAGAGAAATAAATTCAGCCCGATACGACTTCAAACAATAGACTGTCGATCATTTTCGACACTCCGTCGTGATACGCTCGGCCTGTCTATCCCCCACCTTTTCAACAAGGAAAAAGGCCGATGTTTTATCTGAGAGAGCGCCTGGCTGCGATCGGCATCACCGGCAAGGAAGCGAAACTGTATCTGGCCGCCCTGGAAACCGGAGAAGCCCCGGTGCACCTGATCGCCAAGCAGGCCGGCATCGGCCGCACGACCGCTTATGACGTGCTGGCCCGTCTGGTGGAAAACGGCCTGGTCACCCGACACGAGAAACAGGGGCGCATCATTGTCGTCCCCGAACCGCCCGAGCAACTGCTCAAGCGCCACGAGACGCGGCTGGCGCACCTGCGCGACCTGATCCCGGAACTGACCGCGCTGCACAATGCCTCGCCCATCCGGCCCAAAGTGCGCTTGTACGAAGGCGAAGCCGGGATCCGCACCGTGCTGCACAACACGCTCGAATGCAAATCAGGCGTGGTGCGCGCCTGTCTGTCCATGGCCGAAATGCTGGAGACCCCGGGCTTCGAGGAAGTCGACAAGTTCAGTCAGGAACGCATCCGCCGGGGCATCGAACTGCGCGTGATCCGCACCCGCACCGAGGAAGTCAGCAACATCTGGGGCACCAACCCGGCCATCCAGCGGGAACTGCGCTACGCACCCGCGCTGACGAACTTTTCCATGACCATGTTCATCCACGACGACTGCGTCAGCCTGATTTCCTCGCGGCGGGAGAACTTCGGGCTGGTCATCCAGAGCGAGGAATTCGCCCACATCCAGGAATACCTGTTCGACCAGCTCTGGCTGAATGCCGAACGCAGTCAGGCCTGAAGCCGACCCGGCTGCGCCGCCTGAAGGCGGCGCTCAGAGTTGCGCCAGGGCGTCCCGCACCGCCGCCAGGCGATCCGCCGGGACACGCGCCCAGCACAGGCTGTCGGCCTCCAGCGCAACCTGGCCGTCGGCCCCGGGCGCCAGGCCCGACAGGTCCCGTCCGGCGAAAGACCGGCCCAGCGCGTTCAGGACCTTGGGGTCGCCAAAGGGCTCGGACAGCAGCAGCTCGGCGCCGTCGGCGCCGAACAGGCGCTGGCGGAACCGGCCGTCCTCGTCGCGGAAGGACACGATCCGGGCGCGGCTCGCGCGCACGGACGCCCCGGCCGTCTGCGCAGCGCCGGTCCCGGCCGTCATGCGCAGACCCACGGCTTCGCGCAAACGCGCCATCATGGGGGTCGCGGTGCGCCGGGCCTTGGCCGCGCCGGCCTGCAGAATGTCCTCGATCCGCTCGGGATGGGCCATCAGATCCGCGTAGTGTTCGCGCATCGGGCCGATCTGGGCCTCGATCCGCTCGCACAGCGCCTGCTTGGCCTCGCCCCAGCCCAGGCCGCCTTCCAGGGCGGTGCGGAAATCCGCTGCCTGCGCGGACGTGGCAAAGGCCTGGTACAACATATACAGATGCGAGCCCTCGGCATCCTTGGGCTCGCCGGGCGCGCGCGAATCGGTGACGATCCGCGCCACGGCGGACTTCAGGGCCTTGGCCCCGCCCTCGAACAAGGGGATGGTGTTGTCATAGCTCTTGGACATCTTGCGCCCATCCAGGCCCGGCAGCGTGGCGACGGCCTCGTCGACCTGGACCTCCGGCAGCACGAACAAGGCTTCGCCCCGGCCATACAGATGGTTGAAGCGCTGGGCGATGTCGCGCGCCATTTCCAGGTGCTGGACCTGGTCGCGCCCCACCGGCACGCGGTGGGCGTTGAACATCAGAATGTCGGCGGCCATCAGCACCGGGTAGGAAAACAAGCCCATGCTGACGCCGTCGTCCGGTTCGACACCCTTGACGCCGTTGGCATCCACGGCAGCCTTGTACGCATGCGCGCGGTTCATCAGGCCCTTGGCCGTGACGCAGTTCAGCATCCAGCACAGCTCCGGAATTTCCGGCACGTCCGATTGGCGGTAGAAAGTCGTCCGGTCCGTATCCAGGCCGGCGGCGACCCAGGTCGCGGCGATCTCCAGGCGCGAACGCGCAATGCGCGCGGGGTCATCACACTTGATCAGCGCGTGATAATCGGCCATGAAGAAAAAGGCATCCACGCCCGGCTCGGTGCTGGCCTGGATCGCCGGACGGATGGCGCCGGCGTAATTGCCCAAGTGGGGGGTGCCCGACGGCGTGATGCCGGTCAAGACGCGGGTGACGGGTGTGCTCATGGGGTTTCCAGAGGGGGTTCCAGGCGACCGGGGCGTGTCCCGCCCCTACAGAACGACCGAGACCCGGCGCGTTTCGGCCAGGTATTCGCGCGATTGCATTTCCATCAGACGCGACACGGTACGGGAAAATTCATTCGACATCGGCCCTTGAGTATAAAGCGCATCGGCCGGGCACTGGGCCGACAGGATCAGCTTGACCTTGTGGTCGTAGAGCACGTCCACCAGCCAGGTGAAACGGCGTGCCTCGGACGCCTGGCGCGGGCTCATGCGCGGCACGTCGGACACGATCACGGTCTGGAAGCGATCCGCCAGATCCAGATAATCGTTTTGCGAGCGCGGCGTGCCGCACAAGGCCTGAAAATCGAACCAGACCACGGTCCCGGCCAAGGCCACCGCCTTGACCTCGCGGTTCTCGATCTGCAGGACGGGCTTCTGTTCAGCGGTGTCGGCCAGGCGCTCGAAGGCCGAGCGCAATTCATCGTGGGTCGCGGCCACGATGGGCGTGATGTAGGTGCGCAGTTGCGCCAGCGTGCGGCGCCGGTAGTCCACGCCCGCATCGACGTTCATCACGTCCATCTTTTCCTGGATCAGGGCGATGGCCGGCAGGATGCGGTCGCGGTGCAGACCGTCCGGGTACAGCGTGGACGGTTCGTAGTTCGAGGTCATGACGAACGACGTGCCGTGCTCGAACAGACGCATCAGCAGCCGGTACAGGATCATGGCGTCGGCCACGTCCGAGATATGAAACTCGTCGAAGCAGATCAGGCGATAGCGCGCGGCGACCTTGCGCGCCACGTGGTCCAGCGGGTCGGCCTCGCCGCTGACGGCGCGGATTTCCCGGTGGACCCCGCGCATGAACTCGTGAAAGTGCAGGCGCACTTTGCGTTTGACGGGCACGGTCATGTAGAACGCGTCCATCAAAAAGCTCTTGCCGCGTCCGACGCCGCCCCACAGGTAGACCCCGCGCGGCACGGCCGGACGCAGGAACAGCTTTTTCAGGCCGTTCGAGCGCTGGCGCTTGAACTCGATCCAGTCGTCATAGTATTGCTGCAGGCGCTCGACCGCCGCGCGCTGGGCTTCGTCAGCGACGAAGCCCCGCTCGCTCAGGGCTTGCGCGTAATACGCGCTGACATCCATCGTCAGCGGCTTACAGGTTCAGCGTGCGCTTGTCGACGGCCAGGGCGGCTTCCTTGACGGCTTCGGACAGGGTCGGGTGCGCATGGCAGATGCGCGCGATGTCCTCGGCGGCGCCGCGGAATTCCATGATGGTCACGGCTTCGGCGATCAGTTCGGAGGCCATCGGGCCGACGATGTGCACCCCCAGGACCTCGTCGGTCTTGGCGTCCGCCAGGATCTTGACGAAGCCGGTGGTGTCGCCCAGCGCACGCGCGCGGCCGTTGGCCATGAAGGGGAAGCTGCCCGCCTTGTAGTCACGGCCCTCGGCCTTGAGCGTCTGTTCGGTCTTGCCGACCCAGGCGACTTCGGGCGAGGTGTAGATGACCCAGGGGATGGTGCCGAAATTGACGTGCCCGTGCTGGCCGGCGATCCGCTCGGCCACCGCCACGCCTTCTTCTTCGGCCTTGTGCGCCAGCATCGGGCCGCGCACCACGTCACCCACCGCCCAGACGTTCGTCAGGTTGCTGCGGCAGTCTTCGTCGACGACCACGAAACCGCGCTCGTCCAGCTTCAGGCCCACCACCTCGGCGCCCAGGCCCTGGGTGTTGGGCACCCGGCCGATGGACACGATCAGGTGATTGACCGCCAGCTTCTGTTCGGCGCCGGCCGCGTCCGTGTACTGGACGTTGACGCCCTTGGCGGAGGCCTTGACCTCGCCGATGCGCACGCCGGTCTGGATGTCCAGGCCCTGCTTGGCGAATGCTTTTTGGGCTTCCTTGGCCACGTCGCGGTCCACTGCGCCGAGGAACTCGGGCATGGCTTCCAGGATGGTGACTTCCGCACCCAGGCGGCGCCAGACGCTGCCCATTTCCAGACCGATGACGCCCGCGCCGATGATGCCGAGCTTCTTGGGCACGGCGGGGATGCGCAACGCGCCGTCATTCGACAGAATCTGCGCTTCGTCGAAGGGCACGCCGGGCAGCGCACGCGCGCTGGAACCGGTGGCGACGATCACGTGGCGGCCTTCGAGATCTTCGTCGGTCTTGCCGGCGACTTTCACCGACCAGCCGAAGTCCGTCTTGGCGGCCAGGGTCCCGGTGCCGTGGAAGAAGGACACTTTGTTCTTCTTGAACAGGAACAGGATGCCGGCGTTGTTCTGCTGGACCACCGTGTCCTTGCGACCGATCAGCTTGTCCAGGTCCAGGCTGACGCCCTTGGCCGTGATGCCGTGCTCGGCGAAGTGATGGTTCAATTGCTCGTAGTGCTCGGACGACTGCAGCAGGGCCTTGGACGGGATGCAGCCGACGTTGGTGCAGGTGCCGCCGGGCGCGGGCTTGCCCGCCGGGCTGGTCCAGGCGTCCACGCAGGCCACGGACAGGCCCAGCTGGGCGGCGCGGATGGCGGCGATATAGCCGCCGGGACCGGCGCCGATCACGATCACATCGAATTGTTTTGCCATGATGAGTTCTCAATTCTCAAAAGGATGAGCGGGCATACGTTGAAACCAAACGCATGCCCGCCGGGCGCGCCCCTGGGGGGCGCGCGCGAAGTGAAGCACTGTCCGGGATCAGACGCCCAGCAGCAGGCGCTGGGGATCTTCCAGGGCTTCCTTCATGGCCACCAGGGCCAGGACGGCTTCGCGGCCGTCGATGATGCGGTGGTCGTAGGACAGCGCCAGATAGTTGATCGGACGGATCACGATCTGGCCGTTTTCCACCACCGGGCGATCCTTGGTGGCGTGGATGCCGAGGATGGCCGACTGGGGCGGGTTGATGATCGGGGTCGAGAGCATCGAACCGAACACGCCGCCGTTGGAGATGGAGAAAGTGCCGCCGGTCAGTTCTTCGAGGCCCAGTTTACCCGCTTGGGCACGCTGGCCGAAATCAGCGATCTGTTTTTCGATTTCCGCGATGCTGAGCTGGTCGGCGTTACGCAGGATGGGCACCACCAGGCCGCGCGGGCTGCCCACGGCGATGCCGATGTCGAAGTAGCCGTGGTAGATGATGTCCTTGCCGTCCACCGAGGCGTTGACGACCGGGTAGCGCTTGAGCGCCGCCACGGCGGCCTTGACGAAGAAGGACATGAAGCCCAGCTTGACGCCGTGTTCCTTTTCGAAGGAGTCCTTGTATTTCTTGCGCAGATCGATCACCGCCTGCATGTTGACCTCGTTGAAGGTCGTCAGGATGGCGTTTTCGGTCTGGGACTGGATCAGGCGTTCGGCCACGCGGGCGCGCAGGCGGCTCATGGGCACGCGCTGTTCGGGGCGGCCGTCCAGGCTGACCGGCACCGGAGCGGACGGGGCGGCGGGAGCCGCCGGGGCTTGCGTGGCGCCCAGGGCGTCGGCCTTGGTCACGCGGCCGGCGCGGCCCGTGCCTTCGATCGTGGCGGGGTCGATGCCCTTTTCGGACAGGATCTTGCCGGCGGCCGGAGACGCCACCGAAGACTTGGCGGCGGGCTTGGCCGCCTCGGCGGCAGCCGGCGCGGGCGCGGCGGCAGCGGCCGGCGCCGCAACGGCAGCCTTGGCGTCGGTGTCGATGCGGGCCAGGACTTCGCCCGAGGTGACGGTGCTGCCGTCACCCTTGACGATTTCAGCCAGCACGCCCGAGGCGGGGGCCGGGACTTCGAGCACGACCTTGTCGGTTTCGACTTCGATCAGGATTTCATCGGCCTGCACGGCTTCGCCGGGCTGCTTCTTCCAGTTGAGCAGAGTGGCTTCCGACACTGATTCGGAAAGCTGCGGAACGAGGACTTCGGTAATGGCCATGATATTTTTTCCGTGTAGTCTGTATTTCTGTAT
Source organism: Castellaniella hirudinis (assembly GCF_042651965.1). NCBI lineage: Bacteria > Pseudomonadati > Pseudomonadota > Betaproteobacteria > Burkholderiales > Alcaligenaceae > Castellaniella > Castellaniella hirudinis. The sequence continues at coordinate 68,090 of NZ_JBHSDY010000011.1, read as the reverse complement.
TTGAAGGAGGTCGGATTACTTGATCAGCGAGAAGCTTTTCAGCTTGGGCGCAAAGGCCTGCTCGATCAGGGCGCGCTGCTGTTCCTGGTGCTTGGCCAGGTAGCCGACGGCGGGCGAGGCCGAGGCCGGACGGCCGGCGTAGCCGAGCTTCTGGCCGTCGCTCATGTTCTCGTACAGATGGTGCTGCACGTAGAACCACGGGCCCTGGTTCTGCGGCTCGTCCTGCACCCAGACCAGTTCCGTGGCGTTGGGGTATTTCTGCAGTTCGGCCTGGAAGGACTTGTGGGCGAAGGGATAGAGCTGTTCGACGCGCATGATGGCCACGTCCTTGCGGTCCAGTTCGGTGCGCGCATGCGTCAGGTCGTAGTAGACCTTGCCGGAGCACAGCAGCACGCGCTTCACGTCGGCCGGCGCGATGTTCGCGTCGACTTCGCCGATCACGGGCTGGAAGCCGCCGGTGGCCAGATCGCTCAGGGGCGAAGTGGCGTTCTTGTTGCGCAGCAGCGACTTGGGCGTGAAGATGACCAGCGGCTTGCGGAAGGGGCGGATCATCTGGCGGCGCAACACGTGGAAGATCTGCGCGCCGTTGGTGGGCTGCACGACCTGCATATTGTTGTCCGCACACAGTTGCAGGAAACGCTCGATGCGCGCCGAGGAGTGCTCCGGACCCTGGCCTTCGTAGCCGTGCGGCAGCATCAGCGTCAGGCCGCACTGGCGGCCCCACTTGGCCTCGCCCGACGAGATGAACTGGTCGATCACGACCTGGGCGCCGTTGGCGAAGTCGCCGAACTGGGCTTCCCAGATGGTCAGCACATTGGGTTCGGCGGTGGCGTAGCCGTATTCGAAGCCCAGCACGGCGGCTTCGGACAGCACGGAGTCGATCACCGTGAACGGCGCCTGGCTGTCGGACACGTTCTGCAGGGGCACGTAGGTGCCGTCATCCCAGCGCTCGCGCTTCTGGTCGTGCAGCACGGCGTGACGGTGGGTAAAGGTGCCGCGGCCGGAGTCCTGGCCGGTGATGCGGATGGCATAGCCGTTGGCCACCAGGGTGGCAAAGGCCAGGTGCTCGCCCATGCCCCAGTCCACCGGGTGCTCGCCGCGCGCCATGGCCAGGCGGTCGCCCAGCAGCTTCTTGACCAGCGGGTGCACGGTAAAGCTGTCCGGCACCTGGGTCAGCCGTTCACCGATGCGGGTCAGTTCCGCCAGGGGGATGCCGGTGTCGGCATGGTCCGTCCATTTGGCGCCCAGGAACGGCGACCAGTCGGTGGAGTACTTGTTCTTGTAGTCGGTCAGCACGGGTTCGACCGTGCGCTGGCCGTCTTCCATCAACTGGCGGTAGTCCTTGACCAGTTGATCGGGTTCTTCGGCAGCCAGCACGCCCTGGGCCACCAGACGGTCGCCGTAGAGCTTGCGCGTACCCGGGTGAACGCCGATACTCTTGTACATCAGCGGCTGGGTCAGGGACGGCGTGTCCTGTTCGTTGTGACCCAGCTTGCGGAAGCAGACGATGTCCACGACCACGTCGTGCTTGAACTGCTGGCGGTAGTCCAGGGCCAGGCGGGTGGCGAAGACCACGGCTTCGGGATCGTCGCCGTTGACGTGGAAGACCGGGGCTTCGATCATCTTGACCACGTCCGTGCAATACAGCGTGGAACGCGTGTCGCGCGGGTCCGAGGTCGTGAAGCCGATCTGGTTGTTGATGACGATGTGCAGCGTGCCGCCCGTACCGTAGCCGCGCGTCTGGGCCAGGTTCAGGGTTTCCATCACGACGCCCTGGCCGGCAAAGGCCGCGTCGCCGTGCACCAGCACCGGCAGGACCTGGTCGCCGGCCTCGTCGTCGCGGCGGTCCTGGCGGGCGCGCACGCTGCCTTCGACCACCGGGTTGACGATTTCCAGGTGCGAGGGGTTGAACGCCAGCGACAGGTGGACCGGGCCGCCGCGCGTGGACAGGTCGCTGGAAAAGCCGTTGTGGTATTTGACGTCGCCGTCGCTCAGGCCCTGGGCGTGCTTGCCTTCGAATTCGGCAAACAGGTCGCCGGGCATCTTGCCCATGATGTTGACCAGCATGTTCAGGCGGCCGCGGTGAGCCATGCCGACGACGATTTCCTGGACGCCGTTTTCACCGGCGTGGTTCACGACCTCGTCCATCGAGGCGATGAAGCTTTCGCCGCCTTCCAGAGAGAAGCGCTTCTGGCCGACGTATTTGGTGTGCAGGAAGCGTTCCAGGCCTTCGGCCTCGGTCACCTGCTGCAGGATGTTGCGTTTCTGTTCAGTGGTGAACTCACCGACGCCCAGCGTGGATTCCAGGCGTTCCTGAATCCAGCGCTTGACCGCCGGATCGGCGATGTGCATGAATTCGGCGCCGATGTTCTGGCAATACGTGTCGCGCAGGGCCTTGAGGATGTCCCGCATGGTCATCGTATCGGCCTTGGTGAAATACGTGTTCGTGGCCGAATAGATCTGATCCAGGTCGGCCTCGGACAGGCCGTAGAAGGTCGGGTCCAGTTCCGGGATGTCCGGACGATCGCGGCGCTTCAGCGGATCGAGCTGGGCGATGCGGGAACCCAGCGTGCGGTAAGCGGCGATGATGGACTGGACGTAGACCTGCTTGCCGGCAATGGCCAGGGACTGGTCGGAGGCTTGCGCGGGGCGGATCTGGAGGGTGTTTTCGCGGGCGCGCTGGGCGAAAGAGGCGACGATCGGGGCGTGGGCCTGATCGCGGGTGGCCTCACGACCGTCAGCGGCAGGCAGATGCTGCAACTGATCGAAGTAGGAGCGCCACTGGTCCGGAATGGAACCTGGGTCGTTCAGATAGGCTTCGTAGAGGTCTTCTACGTAGGGCGCATTGGCGCCGAACAAATAGGAATTGGACTGGAGTTCTTGTTCCGTGGACATTGTGCGCTTCACCTGACGGGTGCTTCACCCGAACGATGCAGATTGAGAAACCTTCCGCGACTCGGCCAGACCGATGAGCGGATAGCAGGGGCAGAAGGCAAACAGTACGACGCCTTGCATAAGCCGTATTAAGGGCAAAGTATACCCGTCCGATGGCATAGGTTTAAACTGATCGGCCGAAAACGCCCATTCCAGGCTGCTTTTCGCCCGATTGGCGTTGGGATTAACAAACACATGCCCCACGCCGCACAGCATTTCAGCAACTTCAGTCACAATACAAACGACACAAACCCTCAGGAGCACAGGCAGCCATGGACCTGAAAGACGACCGCGCCAAGATGGCGCTCGATTACCACGCATTTCCCACCCCCGGCAAAATCTCCGTCGTCCCGACCAAGCCCCTGGCCAACCAGGACGACCTGAGCCTGGCCTATTCCCCGGGCGTGGCGACCGCCAGCATGGTCATCCATGCCGAGGGCGAATCCGCTGCAGCCAAGTACACCTCGCGCGCCAATCTGGTGGGCGTGGTCACCAACGGCACCGCCGTGCTCGGCCTGGGCAATATCGGCCCGCTGGCGGCCAAGCCCGTCATGGAAGGCAAGGGCTGCCTGTTCAAGAAGTTCGCCGGCATCGATGTGTTCGACATCGAGCTGAACGAAAACGACCCGGACAAACTGGTCGACATCATCGCTGCGCTGGAACCGACCCTGGGCGGGGTCAACCTGGAAGACATCAAGGCGCCGGAATGCTTCTATATTGAGAAGAAGCTGCGCGAGCGCATGAAGATCCCCGTCTTCCACGACGACCAGCACGGCACCGCCATCATTTCCTCGGCCGCCGTCCTGAACGGCCTGAAGGTCGTGGACAAGGACATCGGCCAGGTCAAGCTGGTGTGTTCGGGCGCGGGCGCCGCCGCCATCGCCTGCCTGGACCTGATGGTCAAGCTCGGCGTTTCGCAAAAGAACATCTACGTGGTCGATTCACGCGGCGTGATCTGGCAGGGCCGCGATGAAAAGATGGAGGCCAACAAGGCCCGCTACGCCCAAGCGACCGACGCCCGCACCCTGGCCGACGTCTGCAAGGGCGCCGACGTGTTCCTGGGCTGCTCGGCCCCTGGCGTGCTGACCCAGGACATGGTGCGCTCCATGGCCGACCGCCCGCTGATCCTGGCCCTGGCCAACCCCGACCCGGAAATCCGCCCGGAGGACGCCAAGGCCGCCCGGCCCGACTGCATCGTCGCCACGGGCCGTTCGGACTATCCGAACCAGGTCAACAACGTCCTGTGCTTCCCCTTCATCTTCCGCGGCGCCATGGACTGCGGCGCCACCGTCATCAACGAAGAGATGAAGCTGGCCTGCGTCAAGGCCATCGCCGAACTGGCCCAGGCTGAAAGCAGCGCCGAAGTGGCGAGCGTCTACGTCGACCAGGACCTGACCTTCGGCCCGGAATACATCATTCCCAAACCCTTCGACCCGCGCCTGATCGTCAAGATCGCTCCGGCCATCGCCCAGGCCGCCGCGGACTCCGGCGTGGCCCGCCGCCCCATCGAGGACATGGACGCCTACCGCCAGTCCCTGATGAGCATCGTCTACCACTCCGGCCAGTTGATGCGCCCGCTGTTCCGCCAGGCCAAGTCCGCGCCCAAGCGCGTGATCTACGCCGACGGCGAGGACGAACGCGTGCTGCGCGCCGCCCAGACGGTGCTGGACGAAGGCTTCGCCCAGCCGATCCTGATCGGCCGTCCCGCCGTGATCGACATGCGCATCCAGAAGTTCAGCCTGCGCCTGGTGCCCGGCCAGAACGTGGAAATCGTCAATCCCGAGGACGACACGCGCTTCAACGAGACCTGGAACGCCTACTACAAGCTGCGCGGCCGCGACGGCGTCACGCCCGACATCGCCAAGGCCATGGTGCGCAAGCACAACTCCCTGATCGGGGTGATGCTGCTGCAACGCGGCGACGCCGACGCGATGATCTGCGGGGTGGCCAGCCGCTTCGACAATCAGTTGAAATACGTCGAAGAGATCATCGGCCTCAAGCCCACGGCCCGCACCTACGCGGCCATGAACGTGCTGATGCTACCGACCCAGACCCTGTTCATCTGCGACACGCACGTCAACGAAGACCCCACCGCCGAACAGATCGCCGACATGACGATCCTGGCCGCCGAGGAAGTCCGCCGTTTCGGCATCGTGCCCAAGGTCGCCCTGCTCTCGCACTCCAACTTCGGCAGCCGCCCCACGGCGTCCTCCCGCAAGATGGCCGAGGCCCGGCGCCTGATCGAACAGCGCGCGCCCGAACTGGAAGTCGACGGCGAAATGCACGCGGACTCGGCCCTGTCCGAGAACATCCGCGTCCATGCCTACCCCGACACGCGCCTGAAGGGACCGGCCAACCTGCTGATCATGCCCAATCTGGACGCGGGCAACATCACCTACAACATGTTGAAGATGACGGGCAGCCACGGCGTGGCCATGGGTCCGGTGCTGCTGGGCGCGGCGCGCCCGGTGCACATCCTGACCACCAGCTCCACGGTGCGTCGCATCGTCAACATGACGGCCCTGGCCGTGGTGGACGCCCAGCAAGAGGCAGGCCAGGCGATCTGATCGCCCTGCCCTGCGCCTGGAGCCGGCCGCCCCTTACAAGGCGGCCGGCTTTTTCATACCCGCGCAAACAGCGCGCGATACGCGCTGGGCGAGGTCCGATACGCCTGGCTAAAATGCTGGCGCAGCGAGGCCGCGCTGCCGAAGCCCGCCTGCTGCGCGACGGTTTCCACGGACTGGTGCGTGGTCTCCAGCAGGCGCTGCGCATAGGCCAGGCGCTGCCCCAGCAGCCATTGCCCGACCGTCGTGCCGGTCAGATCCCGGAATCGCCGCGTGAAATTGCGGCGGCTCATCGCGGCGCGCCCGGCCAGCGAATCGAGCGTGTGCGGTTCGGACGGATGGGCCGCCACCCAATTCAACAGATCGGACAAGCGATCGCCGCCCGGCGCGTCATGCAAGGGCTGCTCGATGTATTGCGCCTGCCCGCCCTGCCGGTGCGGGGCCGCCACCAGCCGCCGCGCCACGAGGTTGGCCACGTCCGCGCCGTGCCAGCGGCGCAGCAGATGCAGGCAGCAGTCCAGGCCGGCGGCCGTGCCGGCAGAGGTCACCAGGCGGCCCTCGTCGGCGTCCTGGTACAGCACGTCGGGCCTCAGTTTCACATGCGGGTAACGTCGCGAGAGCTTCTCGACCGCGCTCCAGTGCGTGGCCGCCTCGTGGCCGTCGAGGATGCCGGCTTCGGCCAGGACGAACGCCCCCAGGCACAGGCCGACCACGGTCGCGCCGCGTGCGCGGGCCGCGCGCACGGCATCGAGCATCGCCGCGGGCGGACATTCGTCCGGATCGCGCCACGACGGCACGATCAGCACGTCGGCCTGAACCGCATCGGCCAACGTCAAAGAGGTCTGCACCGTGAAGCCGGCCGTGGTGCGCAGGCCGCCCGCGGGGGCGGATTCTGCGGCGCAGATCCACAGTTCGTGCTCGGGTTGGCCGGCGCGGTTTTCAAACACCAGGCACGGCACGGACAAGTGGAACGGGCTGATGTGATCAAAGGCCAGAACGGCGATTTTCCGGGGCGGCATGGCAGCAGGGCAGGTTGGCCCGATCCTTTCGATAACGGTTATTCAGGACACTTGTTGGAAGCATAGCCGTGCGCGAAGATGCTGTCCATGGGCGTTCAACACGCCCTCCCCTCATCGATTTTCAGGAATCCCGCCATGACCGCCCACACCGCCCCGAAGCGCGCCTTGATCGTCATCGATGCGCAAAACGAATATTTCACCGGCGGCCTGCCGATCGAATATCCGGACCCGTCGCTCACCATTGCCCACATCGGCCTCGCCATGGACACGGCGCAGGCGGCCGGCATCCCGGTGATCGTGGTGCAGCAGACCTCGCCCGCCAGTTCGCCGCTGTTCGCCGTCGACTCCGAGGGCTGGCAACTGCATCCCGTGGTCGCCTCGCGCCCGCACGACCATTACCTGCGCAAGACGCTGCCCAGCGCCTACCCGGAAACCGATCTGGCGGCCTGGCTGCAGGCGCGCGGCATCGACACGCTGACGGTGGCCGGCTATATGACGCACAATTGCGATGCCTCGACCATCAACCACGCCCTGCACCACGGCACCGCAGTCGAATTCCTGCACGATGCCTCGGGTTCAGTGCCCTACCGCAACCAGGCCGGATACGCCAGCGCCGAAGACATCCACCGCGTGTTCAGCGTAGTGCTGCAATCGCGTTTCGCGGCGGTGATGTCCACCCAGGACTGGGTCGACAGCGTGAAGACCGGCGCGCAGCCGGTGCGCGACAACATCTACCTGTCCAACCGGCGGGCGCGCGGCCTGCTGCAGGATGCGGTGACGCAGCAAGCCGCCTGAGCGCCCCCGCTAGGTCGAGGCCTGCGGCTCGACGAAGACCCGGCCCGACGAATTCACCCGCAGGATCATGACGAACGTCTGGTCCGGCGCGTCGGCGCGGTCGGACTCGAGCTGGCCCCGCAGCTCGAAGCGCAAGGTGATGACCTCGCGCTGTTCCGGCTCAACCGTGATGCGCGGGTTCTTCAGGCGCGGCTCGTAGCGGACGATCTGGCGGAGGATGGCTTCGCTCAGCGACTCGGTCGTGCCCAGCGCGAACGAGCCGGCGATGTTGCTCATGTCGGGCAGGCCGTAATCGTGGTCGATGGGCACGGACCCGGCCCGGGTATTGAGCAGGCGATCCAGGTGCCGGACCACGGACTCGCGCAGCCGCCGGTCCGGCGATGCGCCGGCGACGTGGGCGGGGTCTTCGAGCGCGGACAATCGTTCCAGCAAACGGACCTGACTCATGGCGTGCCGTGCTTTATCTGATGGCGGAAAAGGGGTTCATCGTACCCGACCCGTCCGGGAATCTCCAGGGCCGGCGCGGCGCCCGCACCCGCAAAGGCAGGCCGGGCCTGCTTGACACCAGGAAACAGGTTCATGCAGTATGGTCCTCCGCAGCCCGCCCCGAGCGCCGGGCCTATGGACGTACGCAAGGAACGGATCACCAGGCCATGGCCACCAGCTTCAATCGGTTCTACACCACCGAACTCGCGCGTCTGCGAGCCCACTCCCTGGAATTTGCCCAGGCCAATCCCGCCGTCGCGCCCATGCTCGGCTCGGTGTCGACCGACGCCGACGTCGAACGCCTGCTCGAAGGCGTCGCCTTTCTCAACGGCCTGACGCGCCAGAAACTGGACGACGAATTCCCCGAGATCGTCCAGGAACTGGCCAGCATCCTGGTGCCGCAGTTCCTGCGGCCCCTGCCGGCCTCGACCATGATCGCGTTCACGCCCAAGGCCCCGCTGTCCGAAACGGCCGCCATCCCCGAGGGCACCGAGATCGGCTCGACGCCGGTGGAAGGCGTCAGTTGCCGGTTCCGCACCACGGCCGCGCTGCACATCCCCCAGTTGTCGCTCGAAACCGCCGCCAGCGAACGGCAGGCCGACGGCTCGCACACCCTGCGCCTGCAGTTCCAGGCGCCCGAGGACGCCCAGGGCCTGATGCTGCCCGAACGCCTGCGCCTGTTCCTCGCCGATGAACAGGCCGAGGCCGCCAACCTGTTCATGCTGCTGGGCCATCAGGTCAAGAGTGTGCGGCTGCTCGACCAGCAAGGCCACGCCGTCACCCTGTCGACCGCGCTGTCCCTGCCCGGCTTTGACGAATCGCTGCTGCCCTACCCCGACAATGCCTTCCCGGCCTTCAGCTGGATGCAGGAACTGCTGTTCCTGCCGCAAAAGTTCCTGTTCGTCGAGTTCACCGACCTGCACAAAGGCCGCGGCCTGCTCCAGGGCAGCCGGTTCCGCATCGAAATCGCCTTTCACAGAAACAGCTTCACCATGCCGCAGGTCACGGCGCGCCATTTCGCGCTGAACGTGACGCCCGCCGTCAATCTGTTCCCCGTCGAGGCCGAGCCCATCAATCTCGACCACGAGATGTCGGAATATCTGATCCAGCCCCACGGGGCGCAGCGCCAGCATTATCAGATCTACTCGATCGACGCGGTCAGCGGTTACCGCCAGGGCGGCGCCGAACCCAAGCGCTACGTGCCCTTCTCGCTGCTGACGCATTCGCGCCAGGAGGCGCAGGCCAGCTACCGCACCTCGATGCGGCCCGCCATGGTGGGCCGCACCATCGACACCTATCTGTCGGTGGTCTACGAGGCCGACGAAACCCCTGCCAACGAGACCCTGTCGCTGCGACTGACCTGCACGAACCGGAACCTGCCCGAAACCCTCAAGCTGGGTGACGTATCGCGCGCAACCGGCACCTCGCCCGAACGCTTTGCCTTTCGCAACATCACGCCCATCACCGCCGCGATTGATCCGCCGCACGGCGAGAAACTGCTCTGGGACGTGATCAGCCACACCACGCTGAACCTGCTGTCGCTCTCCAGCATCGAGAACCTGCGCGCCATCCTGCGGCTGTACAACTCGACCTGCTCGTACGACAGCGGCGTGCGCAGCGCCAACGAGCGCCAGATTGACGGCCTGCTCGACCTGACCATCACCCGCGAAACCCGCCTGGTGCGCGGCTCCATGATGCAAGGCCAGCACGTCCTGCTGGCCTCCGAGGAAAAGAACTGGCCCAGCCCCGGGGCGATGTACCTGTGGGGCTGCGTCCTGGACCGCTTCCTCGCCTGCTACGCGGGCATCAACTCCTACACACGTTTCGAGATGCACGATAAGAACACGGGGACCTTGTTCAAATGGCCGATGCGCATGGGTCGCAAGCCGGTGCTATGAAATCCCGGCTGCTCGCCAGCGGCGAGCGTTTCTCGTTCTCGCAGGCCTATCGCCTGCTGCGCCTGCTTGCGCACCGCGAGGGCGCCCAGAACCCGTCCATCAAGGTCCGTCCCAATCTCAGCCTGGATTTTCCCGGCAACGACCTGAGTGAAATCCGTGAAGTCGGCACGGCGGAATACCGCCTGACGGCCAACTTCCTGGGCCTGTACGGCGTCACCTCGCCGCTGCCCACCTTCTACACCGAGGACCTGCTCGACGAGCAGCACGAAGGCCGCCACAGCAATCGTGACTTCCTGGACATCATCAGCCAGACCATCTACCCGCTGTTTTTCCGGGCCTGGCTGAAATCGCGGGCCCACATCCGCATCAAGGAATTCGACGACCGCCGGCTGCTGGAAATCTTCCACACCTTTGTGGGCGTCAACCGGCCGCTGCGCTACATGGACCGCCCCGGGGTCGCGCAGCTTTTGCGCTTCGCGGGCCTGTTCAGCCAGTATCCACGTTCGGCCATGGGGCTGCAGACCATCGTCGCCGCCCTGTATCCCGGCACACGCGTGGACATCGTCCAGCAGGACGAGCGCTGGCAGCCCATCCCCCAGGACCAGCGCACGGTTCTGGGCGGGCAGGCCTGCGGCCTGGGCGAAGACACCCACCTCGGCGCCCAGATCAAATGCCGCACCGGCAACCTGACGCTGCGCATCACCGAGGTCGGCAGCGAGCTGTTCCTGAAGCTGCTGCCCGGCGGCGAAGAATTCGCCAAGCTGCGCTTCATCGTGCGGTATTACCTGCTCGATCCCCTGCACATCCACCTCGAAATCGGGCTCAAGCCCGACGTGGCGCGCCCGCTGCCCCTGGGCGGCGCGTCCTGGGCGTCCCTGGGCCGCGACAGTTGGCTGATGAGCGAGGACACCACGGTCCACGGCGTGCCGGGGTTCACGTTGTAGATCCGATTTCCAGGCCCGGTTTTCAGGGCCGATTTGCCGGCCCAAAAAATCTTGACATCTAAAAAGGAACGGGCTAAGTAAAGACCCGCGTCCGCATCTTGGTGTAAGCTTTGAAACTGAGAGAGACAGCAAAAAGAAGGTGATCCGATGGCGATTTCCGACAAGGAACTGCTTTTTACTTTCGAACTCGACAGTTCCGACATCCCCTTGCGCGTCGTCCGCTTCGAGGGCCGCGAGGCGATCTCGCGGATGTTCGAATTCGACATTACGCTGGTCAGCGACGACCCGGACATGGACCTGGACGCGGCCCTGAACGCCGCCGCAACCCTGACGATCCGTTCGCGCGACCTGAACACCTCCATCCCCTATCGCGGCATGCTCGCACGATTCGAGCAGCTGGGCGGCGTGGACCGCTATTACTTCTACCGCGCCACCCTCGTGCCGCGCCTCTGGCGCGCCGGGCTGAACCGGCTCAATGAAATCTACCTCAGCGAACAGTCGGTGCCTGAAATCATCCAGACGGTGCTCGAACGCAACGCGCTGCGCGGCCCCGACATCGCCCTCAAGCTCAAAGACCCCTCTGTCTACCGAGGCCGCAGCTTCACCTGCCAATACCAGGAAAGCGACCTGGCCTTCATCTCGCGCTGGATGGAACAGGAAGGCCTCTACTATTACTTCGACCACGACAGCAACGCCGCCGGCGAGGTGCTGACCATCGTCGACTACAAAGAAGCCCAGCCGCCCCAGGCCCTGGACCTGCGCTACACCCCGCCCGAGCAGGTGCAGACCGACCGCCAGGACAGTTGCGTGACGGCCTTTACCTGCCGCAAGACCCACCTGCCCGGCGCCGCACTGGTGCAGGACTTCAACTATCGGCGCGCCAGCCTGGGGGACAACCTCAAATCCGATACGCAGATTCAGGGCGGCGGCAACGGGGAATACATGCTGTATGGCCAGAACCTGCGCACCGAGGCCGATGCCCAGCGCCTGTCGCAGATCTGCGCCGAGGCAATCGCGGCACGGGGTACGGTGTTTTCGGGCGAAACCCCGGCGATCGGCGTGCGCTGCGGCCATTTCCTGGACGTCAACAGCCACTTCCGCAAGGACTTCAACGCCCGTTATCTGGTCACCGAGGTCACCCACCAAGGCACCCAGGCAGGCGTCGTCCTCGCCGGCCAGAACACCGCCTACAACGACGGCGAGCAGGGGTCGATCTACCACTGCACGTTCCAGGCCATCGCCTCGAATCTGCAATATCGCCCCGAAAGACTCACCCCGCGCCCCAGCATCGACGGGGTGCTCAGCGCCGTCATCGACGCCGAAGGCAGCGGCGAGCTGGCCGAGCTCAACGAATACGGCCAGTACAAGGTCCAGTTGCTGTACGACTATTCCGACAAGGCCGCCAACAAGGGCTCGTCGTGGCTGCGCATGGCGACACCGTATGCCGGCAAATACGAAGGCATGCATTTCCCGCTGCTCAAGGGCACCGAGGTGCTGCTGGCGTTCTTGCAGGGCGACCCCGATCAGCCCATCATCCTGAGCGCGGTCCCGAATTCCGAGACCCCCAGCATCATCCGCGACCGGAATGCAGCCACCAACGGCATCCGGACGGTGGGGGGCAATGCGCTGCAGATGATCGACACCCCGGGCAAGCAAGCCATCACGATGTATTCGCCGGTCGGAAACTCGATGATTTACCTTGGCGACTTCCCCGATTCCGCCAGCAGCAGTCCGCCCAGCCCGCTGAGCAATCCATCCGACGTCGTCAAGGCGACCCCCTGAGCAGGGCCGTCAGAACAGGGGCAAAATCGATCGCTCCGTCGGCGCCCGCGTTTCCGCCGCGGTCGGCGCGATCTGTTTAATCAAAAAAAACCGCATTCTTTTTTCATCGCCAAGAGGCTCAACGCATGTCAGGCAAACGCGAATTCACGAATGGCTATGTCAACCTGTGGGTTGGCAAAGGCGAGACCAAAGTCGTCGCGCAATCCTCGGCGTCGTTCACCTACGGGGTCAAAACCGATTTCTCCATCGGCGCCAGTTCCTCTCTTGCGATCGGCATCAAGACCGCCCTGGCGCTGAATGCCGGCGTCGATGTCGCGGTCGGCGAATCCTTTACGATCAAAAAACAGAATTCTTTTTCCATCGCCAAGAAATTCAACGAATTCTATGCAGACAGCGCGGTAACCGGTGTCGGCGCAGCCGACGCCACGGACGTCGCCACCCTCAAGCGGCTAGAGTTCCTGACCTGGATTCTGGTCGGCGCCCAGTCGGCGGTAGCGGTCTCCTTTGCCGTTCTGGCCCTGGGCCGGCTGATCGACCAGACGGTCAACGGTAAATTAAATGACAAAGGGGAAGTCGAGATCCCCAAAGACGCTGAAGTTTCCGATGCGCTGCATGGGTTTCGCACATTCCCGATGGGCTATCTATCCTCAGCCCTCACGATCATCGCGAATCTCGCAGCCATGTTCCTCCTCATCTATGCACGCTACAAGAAGAGCCAGACCAACGCCGCCCCGAACGCCGTGCTGTCCCTGGACAAGCAGTCCGCCGCATTTCTGGGGATCGCACCGCTAGGCAAGACCGCCTCTTCGGGGGCCACGCTGGATGAAAGCGGCATCGATCTGAGCACCTCCACCCAGAACCTGGGTTTCAATATGGTCGATGACAGCCCATCCATCATCGGCTTCGACAAGCAGCCAGGCAGGGCCAACGTACCCGGCGCCCGTTTAAAACTCTATGCCGACGGCGACATCAAGTCCTGGGGCAAGAATGCCGTCCACGTCGCGTCGGATAACGCCAGGCACATCGCCAAGAAGCACACCCTGCAGGTCAAAGACAAAGCCTCTGTGGCTGAAATAGACAAGGACGGTGTCCGGCTGAAAGCCAAGGCAGGCACCACGATGTCACTGGATGCGGGGGCCGGCAAGATCACGGCCATCGGCGGCGGCGGCTCGGCAATGAGCCTAGAAGCCAAAGCGAGCTCTTTTGGCACCGGAGGCAACCAGCTCATATGCAAAACCGCCGGGGTCGAACTCAAATTCGGCAGCATCAGCATCAAACTCAGCAGTTCCGGCGTCAAGATCGGAGGGGCGCTGACGATCCTGGAACCTGGCGCGCCCCAACTGACTTCGGCAGAGCTCACCAGCATCAAGAGCAAGGCCACGTTGTGGGATGCTCAGCTCAACAGCGACGCACTTGCCCTCAAGACACTGAGCACCAAACAGCAACTGCAAGAACAGGCGCTGACAACCCTCAAGGAATCCCTGATCGCGGTTCGGACGACCGTCGACGAAGTCGCCGCCAAGACAAGCGAGTCCGGCACAAAGTAGCCCATGAACGCCATCCTGCCTTCCCTGAAGACCTTCAAGCCGGACAGTACCGAGCTCATCCACCATCTGTTCAGTCCCCAACCCGGCCAGACCGTCCTTTCACTTGGGCTGATCACACCATTCGCTCTGTCGGCATCCGGGCATCCCGAGCCGCCGGCACTCGGCTCACTGTGGTCCGCCATCCAGCAAGTGCTGGGCAAAGAGGACGTGTTCGACGAAGGATGGCCCAAACAACGAGGCGAGCTGCTCGTCGCCGGATGTTGTTATCCCCCCAAGGGGCATCTCATGCAGCCCGTGGCCGTGCACGTCCAGGCCGGTACGTTGAGCAAGCAATTGGCCGTGTTCGGTGAAAGGCGCTATGGCCCGGGCGGCCATATCTCATCCCCCCGGCCCTTCGACCGGATGCCGGTCACCCTGGCTCATGCATTCGGCGGCGCCGAGGTCCCCGCCAACGCACAGGGCAAGGGAGCGGACGTCACGGACGGCGCCGAATTGCCCAATATCGAGTATCCCGGCCAATTGATCGCCTCGGCGTCGGACCATCCGGCGCCTGCCTGCCTGGGCCCCTTGCCGCCGGACGGCCCGCAACGGGCGGGCCATCTGGGCGACTTCAGCGAGGATTGGCTCAAAAACCGGTGGCCCCATCTGCCTGCGGAGGTCGATCCTCGCTTTTTCCAGGCTGCGCCCGAAGACCAGCAAATCCAGGGTTATTGGAAGGGCGGCGAGCAGATCCTCGTCCGCAACATGCACCCCGAACACCCGGACCTCCATGGCCAGGTGCCGGCGCTGCGCCCGCGATTCTTCATCCATCAAACCAAGCCGGACGGCGAGCCCGGTTTTCTCGAACTGTACGTCCATGCGGATACGCTCTGGCTGCTGCCGGAGCAAAATCTGGGGCTGGTGATCTACCGCGCGGCCATCACCGTCAATCTGCCGGAGGCCAGGGACGTCAATTGCTTCTACGCAGAGTTCGAGCCGCAGGACACGCCCGAACTTCCGATCGAACACTACACGGAACGCTGCCTGCGTCTGGCGGCGCCCGAAGCCTTCCGGAACATCCCGGACCTCGACACGCTCCAGGACGAATACGCCGACCTGTCAGGCCAGGAACTGCTGGAAAAGGTCCGCGAGCAAAAGGCCTTGTTCCAGCAGGCACTCGAATCGCATGACATCGACGAGGCCAGCCTGCAACGCCAGCTACAGGAAAATCCGCACACACGACGATTCGCGCAGATCATTGCACAGCGCAATGGATCGCTGAGCGGTTTTCTGAACGAAATCGAAGGCCTGTTGGCATTGCTGACGAGCGAGGACGCCCTCAGCCACTCACCATCGCCACGCCCCGGGCTCGAAGCGCTCGGCCCCAGCCGGGTGCAAACCGCCCAGGAAGCCCCCATCGCGCCTATCGAATCGGGCCACACGGCAGCACTCGGCGACGAACATCTGGCCTCACACAATCGCCAGACCGTTTTAGCCCACATGTCTCAAGGGCGGACCTGCAGCGGCCTGGACCTCAGCCAGGCCAATCTGGCTGGTCTTGATCTGGCAGGCATGGACTTTTCCAATGCCATGCTGATGGGGGCCAATCTGCGGGGCGCACAGTTGCAGGGCGCCACGCTGGAGGGCGCCAACCTCCAGGGCGCCACCTTCGATGCCGCCAACCTCGCAGGCGGTCAATTGACGCAAGCGACTCTGGACCAGGCCAGCTTCGCGGGCGCCAACCTCCAGGGTGCCCGACTGGACGGCAGCGACTGCAATGAAGCCAACTTCTCCGGCGCGGATCTCACGGGCGCCAGCCTGCATCAGACCAACCTGAGCCGGGCCTGGCTCCAGCGCGTCAAGGCCGCCCGAGTCCAGGCGACGAATGCCGATTTCTCTCACGCCAATCTCGAAGGCGCCGATTTCCAATCCGCCAGCCTCGACCGGGCGGATTTTTCGGGAACCCGGCTGAAGCAGGCCAGATTCGACCATGCAAGTTGCGTCGCCGGCAACTTTACACAGGCGGATCTCACCAACACCAGCCTCCCTCGCTGTGACCTCAGTGCGAGCCAGGCCGGCCCAGGCACCATATGGTCAGGGGCCAATCTGCAAGAGGCCATCCTGGACGAGATCTGTTGGATGGGCGCCACCCTGGATGGCGCCACGCTCGTCGGCATCAAAGCCCAACAGGCTGATTTCTCGGACACCTCCCTGACCAGTGTCCTCATGCATGGATCAGACCTGCGTTCAGCCGTATTTGATCGCGCCGATCTGCGCCACGCCAATCTCAGCCGGTCCAACCTCATGGAAGCTTCGTTCATCCACACCAACCTGGGCCACTGCGCGCTTCAGGCCAGCAATTTGTATGCTGCGAACTTCATGAACGCCATCCTGGACGAAGCCAACCTGCAAGACGCCAATCTGGGCGCCACGACTCTCAGTCTCTGAGCCGACGAACTCAACGGATCAAAACTGCCATGCCTCCCACTCCAGCTCCACGGATCATTGACGGCGTGCTCGAAAATGCCGATTTGTCCGACGCCCTGTTGGCCCGTACCGACTTCTCGACCATCATCTTCCGTCAGGTCGATTTCAAAAATGCCGATCTCAGCGAGACCAATTTCAGTGGCGCCGATCTGCAGAACTGCGACTTTACCGGTGCCAACCTGACACAGGCCAATTTTGAAGGGGCCTCGCTGGTCGCATGCCGGCTCGACCAGACACGGCTGACAGAGGCCAGTTTCACAACCGCCAGCCTGGCCGGGACCAGCCTCAACGATGTCCAGGCCGAAAAAGCCGATTTATCCGCCGCCATGCTGGACGAATGCGAACTGCGCCGGACCACTCTCGGCGGGGCGGATCTGTCCTTGGCCAAGATCAACCGCAGCACGCTCGAAGCCGTCGATTTCTCGGGCGCGAATATGGCACGCTTCATGGCGATCGAGACAGATCTCAGCCAGGCGACCTTCCGGGGCAACACACTGGAACAGGCCATGTTGATGAATGCGCGGCTGGCGGGCCAGCGTTTCCCGGAGTGCGACCTGACCTTGACGCTCTTCATCGAGGCCGATCTTCAAAATGCCGATTTCTCGAATGCCTCCTTGTCTCAGACGCAATTCGCCAAATCCAAGTTGATGGGCGCGAGCTTCAAAGGCGTGCATGCCGAAAACGTCAGCCTGGCGCTGGCGGACATGAGCGCCGCCGACCTCTCCGACGCCCAGTTTGAACTCTGCGATTTTACCCAGGCGACCCTCAACGCAGCACGTTGCACCGATACCCGCTTTACCACCTGCACCCTGGTCGGCATCCAGGCACGCAGCAGCGTTTGGGACGGGGCCTCGATCAAGCTCTGCGATTTGTCGCACATGGTGCTGGACCAGGCCAGTTTCCGCAACGGCGCACTGAACATCTGCAACCTGCACGGACTGTCAGAAGAAAAAACCCTCTGGGACGGCACCACATTCAACGACGCGCTTCGCACCAACCCGGAGCGCCTCCAAGCTGAAAATTGGGCACCTCCCCAGGACCACTGGGCGCCCCCACAGTAATCGCCGCCGGAGTCCACCATGGCCGCCAACGTTCATTCCCTCAGACCCGTCCGCCACGCCACGGAAACGCGCACCTTCAGCACCCGCGTCAGTGACGTGCGGGACGGCGTGTTCCTGCTCGAAGACCCCGCCTGCCCCCAGGCCCGGCAAGCCTATAGCTGCCTGATCGAACCCCGGGCGGGCGATACCGTGCTGCTGTCCCACGACCCGGCCCAGGACAACGGCCACATCCTCGCCATCCTCGAACGCCCGGGGCCGCAGGACTCCAGCCTGAACCTGCCGGGCGGCGGCCACATCCACAGCCGCGACGGCGAGGTCTGCTGGCAGACCAAGTCCCTGCAACTGGCGGGCCGCGAAACCCTGTCCTTGCAGACGGGCCACCTCGACGTCGCCGCCGTCAGCGCCAACACCACCGTCAAGCACTGGCAAGGCTGGTTCGACACCCTGGAAGCCCGCGCCGTGCGCATCGAATACGCGGCCAAGACCCTGTCGTCCAAGGTAGGGCGGCTGCTGTCACGCGCGCTCGAAAGCTTCCGCAGCGTCGACGGCCTGGACGAGACCCGCGCGGGCCGCAGCCGCACCACGGTGCGCGACGACCACCGGCTCAAGGCCGGCCACATCACCGCGCAAGCCAAAGGCTTCGTCAAGATCGACGGCCAGAAAATCGACCTGGGTTGAACACACCATGCCCTTCGCCGCCACCATCAAATCCGCCCAGATCTTCTGCTTCCCCGACGTCTGCAAGACGCCGTCGCCGGCCGGCCCCATCCCGCTCCCCTATCCCAATCAGGCGATGACGAGCCTGGCCAACCCGCCCACCACCAAGGTGCTGGTCGACGGGGCGCCGGCCGTCGTCAAGTCCTCCAAGATCCCCCTGAGCAACGGCGACACCGCCGGCACCGCCGGCGGCGGCCTGGTCTCGGGCGGCATCATGGGCGAATGCCAGTTCGTCACCGCCAGCTTCAAGGTCAAGTTCCAGGGCAAGCCCGTGGTGCGCCTGGGCGACAGCGCCAAATCAAACAAAGGCAACACCTTCGGCACGCTGATCAAACCCAGCCAGTTCAAGGTCGACTGCAGTTGATCAGCCGTGCGCCGCGCAGACCCGGCGGCGCCGTCCCCGGCATCCCCGGGTGCCTCTCAGGGTTCGGGCCTGAACTCCTTGACCGGCCGGCCCGCGGCGTCCAGCGCAATCTTGTCACCGGGATAGTGATGGAACAGCGCGCTGCGGCGTTCCCCCAGATATTCGTAGGTCACGCGAAAAAAAGGCGATACGGTGTATTCCACGCGCACCCTGGGCACGCAGGTGGTCTGGATGTAGAAACGCTGCTCGGCCAGGAACTGCCCGGGCTGCGTCGGCGCCATCAGGTCCTTGGACGGATCGTCCGGAAACAGCCAGTTGAACAGGCCGTCGCCCAGGATCCCGCCGATCAGCGAGGCTGCGGCCACCAGGGGCAGCTTGCCCGGCCAGTACGTATAGGCCAATGTCCCCAGTCCATAGGAACCGGCCACCATGCCCGGCCCCGCGACCGCGCCGACGCCGATGCCGCCGGCCACCGTCGGATAGATCCATTTTTTGCTGTGATCGGTGTAATTGCGGGTGAATTGAAAGCCGACCAGGCCGCCCAGCACACCGCCCAGGATGGGTTTCCAGTATTTGACCGCCCAGGACTGGTTCTCGTATTGCTGTCGAGCCCGCTCGCGGTCGCTGACGATGGTATCCCAGCAGACATCTTCTTTCCGTGTTTTGGCGATTGTTTCATGTGTGACCGCCAGGACCGGCACTTTGCCGTCCGGCCCAATCTGTCGCGCACCGTACGCCGGGCCCGGACCGGTCTGTGCAGCCGCCGTGCTCAAAGCTAGAAAAGACATCGAGTAAATCATGCAAATACATGATTTCCCTAGGGTGCGATGCCGGAGGCTGGGGATACGGCGGATGGGCATGGGCTATAATCCCACTCACTCGGGGGGCGAATTCCAGTACCAAGGCAGTTTATTTTCATACCCCGGACCTTGCAAGCTTCCGACTCGAATGCCTGACAAACGACAACTGTTGTTACTCGCCCTGGCCGGCACGCTGCTCCTGGTCCAGGGCTGTTCGAGCGTGAATTCCGCCATGGGCGGCAATACCCAGAAAGAAGCCAAGGCCGAAGTCAGTTGGGAGTACGCCGCCAAAGCCATCCAGATCGAACTGGCCTCCGACGACAACCTGAATGCCTACGTCAACCAGCCGCACACGCTGGTCATGGGCGTGTTCCAGATCGAGGACGCCAAGGCCTTCATGGCGCTGCTGGGCAATGCCGACAAACTGAAAACCATCCTTGCCACGGGCGATGCGGGCCAGGACGTCCTCCAGCTCGATCGCTACGTCGTCAGTCCGGGCAAGCGGACCATCCTGGATATCGACCGTGTGCAAGACGCCAAATATGTGGGTATCGTGGCGGGATATTACGTGTTCAACCCGGCGACTTCGGCGCGGCTCTTTCGCATCCCGCTGAATATCGACAGCAGCGGCTGGGTCAGCACCACCTACACGGCTCAACCGGCACATCTGGCCTTGCGTCTGCAGCTTGGACGCGCGCGCATCGCCAATGCGCAGAGCCTCACCTTCGATGCCGACAAGAAACCCAATGTCGAAACCGTGCCGCTGGAGACCGCGACACTTGAAATCGAAGTCAACGAAAAAACCCTGACCGACGCCGAAGCATCCACCGGCGCCGCCAGAAAGCTCAGGAAAGAATAAGGATCTTCAATGGACTTCCGGACGGCAACTTACTGGCATCAGGGGCTGTTTCTGCAGCCCCAGCATTTCCAGCGCCAGGAACTGCACCAGCAATTCCTGAAGAAGCCCCTGTTCGACCTCATCACCCCGCATTTCTGGGGCGTGGGCGAACTCGAATGCGCGCCCGAGTCCCTGTCGGCCCACACGGTCGAGGTCCGCCGCGCCCGCCTGATCTTCGCCCAGAACACCTACGTCGAATTCCCGGGCAACGCCGTCATTCCGCCGCGGTCCTTTGACAAGATCTGGACCAACACCGACCAGCCGCTCGACGTCTACCTGGGCCTGAAGAAATTTTCCATCGTCACGCCCAACGCCACCGTCGTGGATACGTTCAGCGACGCCGCTGCCGTCCAGACGCGTTACGTCTCCGAAGCCAACGGCCAGCCCACGCCCGATTTCTACGGCGAAGGTCCGACCGCGCACATTCCCGTGGTGATGAACGCGGTGCGCATTTTCTTCGGCCCCGAACTCGAAGCCCTGGACGAATACGACCTGATTCCGATCGGCAGCCTGATCCGCGACAACGAAACGGTCAAGCTCAGCGCCGACAGCGTGCCGCCCTGCTACGCCATGTCGGGCTCCCAAGCCCTGCAGGATCTGGTGCGAGACATCCGCGACGACATGTCCGGGCGCATGCGCCAGCTCGCCGAATACAAGGCGCCGCGCGACATGCTGCATCAGGACCTGGACGCCGACTTCTTCATCCTGATGCAATCGCTGCAGGCGCTGAACCGGATGGTGCCCACGCTGATCCATCTGACCGAGACCGATCAGATCCACCCCTGGGAAGTCTATGGCATCCTGCGGCAATGCGTGGGCGAGATCAGCACCTTCTCCGACCAGTACGACGCCGTGGGCCGCCGCCGCGACGCGCCCGGCGACGCAGAGGGCCTGCCGCCCTACGATCACCAGCGGCTGTACGCCTGCTTTCACGCCGCGCGCCGCCTGATCAACCGCCTGCTCAGCGAAATCTCCGTCGGCCCCGAATTCCGCGTCACCCTGGAACCCCAGGACAACTACCTGGTGGGCGCCATCCCGCGCGAATATTTCGGCTCGCGCAACCGCTTCTACCTCGTGATCCAGACCTCGGAAATCGGCGAGGACGGCGGCCAGGACTTCCTCCGGGTCGCGCGCCTGGCCACCCCCGAGGCCCTGCCCAAGATGATCGACCACGCCCTGCCCGGCATCGACATGATCGAGGTCTCGACGCCGCCTCAAGGCATGCCCAAGCGCGCCAATGCGCGCTATTTCCGCATCGAACAGATGAGCGACGAATGGGAACTCATCGAACAGGCGGCCGAGATCGGCCTGTTCTGGCCCGAGTCCCCGGCGGATCTGCGCGCCCAGGTCGTCATTCTGCGAGGCTGACCGATGACGCTCACCGACTACTTCATCCCGCTGACCGCCTTCGTGCAGGCCTTCGGCCCGGGCTCGGGACGTACGCCCGAAGCGCTGTCCGGCGAAATCGACGGGCTCATCAACCAGGCCCGGGTGCGGGCCCTGAAGGACGGCATCGAACTGTCCCGCTTCCAGGACGCGCTGTTCGCAGTCGCCGCCTGGATCGACGAGCGCATCGCGCGCTCGCGGGCCTGGGACAACGAGCACGCCTGGCAGCGCTTCCTGCTGCAACGACGCTATTTCAAGACCGGCCTGGCGGGCCGCGAATTCTTCGAACGCCTCGAAGGCATCGAGGCCAAGGACTCGGCCCTGCGCGAAGTCTATCTGCTGTGCCTCTGCCTGGGCTTCGAGGGACGCTACAGCATCTCGCCCGACGCCTCCGGCCTGGCCGGCATCCGGATCGAACAATACCGCCTGCTGCAGCAGCACGACCCCGCCCTGGCCCAGAACAGCCACGATCTCTTCCCGCTGGCCTATAACCAGAAGGGCGGCGCCGCGACCGGTTCCCGCGGATTCTTCGATCGCCTGCCCATGCGGCGCATCCTGTTCATCCTCCTGCCGCCGCTGATCCTGCTCGCGGTCGGGCTGGTGATGCACGCCAACCTGACCCACGCGGTCCAGACGTTCCGCGAGGCGGTCAATCTATGAAGAACCTGCTCTTCAGGCTGCTCCAGCTCATTGCCCTGGCCCTGTTCAGCTGGGTGGTCATGCTGTATCTGTCCTGGCCGGCCTGGGGCGGCCTGGCGATCTTCTTCGGCGTGATCGGCGCCTATTTCGGCATCAAGCTGGCCAAGCGCCTGTGGCTGGTGTCGCGCTCGCGGGTCAAGCTCGCCGCCTCCGAGGCGGCGGGCCGGCTCGTGCAGGACAAGTCCAACGCACAAGCCGATCTCACGCACAAATGGAAAGAGGCCATCGCCACGCTGCGGCGCTCCAGCCTGCGGCGCTTCGGCAACCCCGTCTACGCCCTGCCCTGGTACATGGTCATCGGCGAATCGGGCGTAGGCAAGACCACGGCCCTCACCCGTTCGCGCCTGGGCTCGCTGAACAAAGGCGGCCACCACTTCGAACCGATCACGCAGACCGTCAACTGCGACTGGTGGTTCTTCAACCGGGCCGTGGTCATCGACACGGCGGGCCGCTACGTGTCGGCCTCGGGCACGCCCGAGGACCACGCCGAGTGGGAGCGCATGCTCGAACTGCTCGCCAAGTACCGCCTCAAAGAGGGCCTGAACGGTCTCGTGCTCGCCATCAACGCCGAACAACTGCTCCAGGGCGACGATGCGCTCGAGCACCACGGCCACGTGATCCGCGAACGCATCGACCAGTTGATCCGCCTGTTCGACAAACGCTTCCCGATCTTCCTGCTGATCACCAAGTGCGACCGGATCTACGGCTTCGAGCAGTGGGCGCAGACCCTGCCCGCCGAAGCGCTGGGACAGGCCATGGGCTACGTCGGCCCGCTCGAAGACGGCGACGGCGCCGAGGCCCGCTTCTCGGATCAGGCGCTCGACCAGATCACCGCGCGCCTGAAGCAGTTGCGCCTGGACATGGGCGTCAAGGGGGTCGAACTGAGCGCCCCCCTGCTGCTCCTGCCCGAGGAAATCGAACGCCTGCGGGGCGGGCTCAAGCGATTCCTGGCGGCCTGCATGGGCAACAATCCCTATCTCGAGCAGCCCCTGCTGCGCGGCCTGTTCCTGAGCAGCGCGCGCCAGGACGGCGGGGTCCTGCCCAGCCTGCTCGGCAGCCTGATCCAGAATACGGACGCGCCGCAGGTCACCGAAAAAGGCACCTTCCTGCAGGACTTTTTCGAGCGCGTGCTGCCCGCCGATCGCGGCACATTCCGCCCCACCATCATCGTCGACCGCTGGCGGCTGGCCACGCGCAATCTGGCGGCGGTGTTCTGGATCTGCACCTTCGCGGCCGCCCTGCTGTTCCTGATGCTGTCCTACCACCAGACACGCAGCAGCCTGACCAACATCCGCGACGCCTACCCCATGGGCGTCCTGATCGGCGACCAGCCCGCCGAACAGCGCCTGGTCACCCTCCAGGAACTGCTGCGGCTGATCGAGCTGATCGAAAATCATGAGCGCAACTGGCAAACCCGCTGGCTGGCGTTCAGTCCCGATCTCAGACAGCTCGAGGACGACATCAAGGCCACCTACGTCCGGGGGTTCCGTGAACTGCTGCAGAGAAACCGTCTCGAAGACATTCTGCCGACGCTGCGGGACAAGACGGCAGAGGGCTCGACCGACTACGCCGAGGCCCTGCTCACCCTGACGCGCAGCATCAACATGACGCAGGCGCGCATCGACGGCGCGGACTATGATCAGCTCCTGAAAATGCCGCAGGCCCCCGAGCAGCTCTCCGAAATACTCGGGCTGGAGCTGCCGGCCAACCTGACCCAGGCGCCGGCCCACATGTCCGCCGCCTACAAAGCCTGGAGCGATCCCGACGATCCCGTGCTGCTGCAAGGCCTCGAGGCCGACCGCAGGGCGCTATCGAGCGCCATCACCCAGACCGAGCGTTTTGCGTGGCTGGTGACCTGGGCCAACAAGCAGCGGGACCTCCGCCCCGTGACCCTGCGCGCATTCTGGCTGCCGGGGTCCCAGGGCCCCAATGCCGTCAGCATCCCGCCCGCACTCACGCTGGCGGGCCGGCGCAAGATCGAAGGCTTCCTGAACGAAATCGAGCAGGCCCTGAGCAACTCGACCAACTATCAGTTCAAGCGCGGCGCCTTCGAGGCCTGGTACCAGACCGAACGCTTCAACGCCTGGCAGAGCTTCGCCTGGTCCTTCGACGACGGCGAACTGCTGCTGGCCAACGAACCGGCCTGGCGCGACCTGGTCACCAAGGTCGATACCGACACCAGCCCCTACTACGCCTTCATCGACCGGCTGCGCGAGGAATTCGCCGGCATCCCGGACGAAGACCTGCCCGGCCTGATGCTGTTCGCCCGCGAATTCCCGGCCATGCGGCGCGCAGCCAGCCAGGGGGTGTCGGTGGACAAGGCCAAGGCATTGGTCGAGACCATCAACACCGTGGGCGAGCGCGTCGTGCGCCCGATCAGCGGCAACCGCTCGGCCTCGGCCAGTTCGACCATCCGGCGCTCCATCCGGGGGGTCCAGGCCTATGCCGACTACGCGCACCAGTTCGACATCGCCGCCTCGCTGGCCCTGCAGGGCACCGGCCAGTCCTACCAGATGATGGCCGACTACTTCAATCTGGGCGTCAACCCCGAGACCACCACCTCGGCGCTGCAGACCACGCAGGACAGCCTGAACGCCTTCCGCAAGGCCTCGGGCTTTGACCTGCCCGACGACCAGGTGATCTGGAAACTGATCGGCGGTCCCTTGCGCGTCCTGACGCGCTACGCGCTGGAACAGGCTTCGTGCTACGCCCAGAAAGAATGGGAAGAAAAAGTCCTCTGGAAGACCCAGATGGCCGTCAGCGCCCGCGAGACCAACGACCAGCTCTTCGGCGACAAAGGATCGGTCTGGGCCTTTGTGGACGGACCGGCCAAGCCCTTCGTCCTGCAGAAGGCCAGCCAGTTCGTCCCGGCCCGCCATCAGGACTACGAACTGCCGTTCTCCAGCACCTTCATGCCCTTCCTCAACCGCTCGGTGGACACCCGCGTCGAAGCCGTCGTGCGTTCGCAACTGGCCGAATCCTCCAAGGGCAAATCCGCCACCATCCTGATCACCGCCCGGCCCATCGGCGTCAACGAAGGCGCCAAGGCCAAGCCTTATTCGGTCACCCTGTCGATCCAGTGCGCCCAGCAGGAAATCACGCTCGACAACTTCAATATGTCGGTGACCAACAGCTTCGACTGGTCACCCGACCAGTGCGGCGACGTGACCCTGCGCATCTTCATCGACGACCTCACGCTGACCCAGCGTTATCCGGGTCCGATGGGCATGGCGCGCTTCATCGCCGAATTCCAGGACGGCGAGCGCATCTTCACCCCCGAGGACTTCCCTCAGGTGAGCGATCAACTGGAAGCCCTGGACGTGCGCACCATCCATGTGCGCTATGACTTCTCGGGTCAGGAACAGTTGCTGAACATGGCGAGCAACCTGGATTATCTGGCCGACACCTCGACGCCCGTGGTCGGCGCCACGCCCGCGCGCCTGGCCATCAAGGTGCCCGAGCGGATCGGCCAGTGCTGGACCGAAGGTCCGCCCGAAAAGACCGCCACGCCCTTGCCGCTGTACATCCAGCAACGCGCCCAGAAGCGCATCGCTCCGCCCCCGCCCCCGCCGCCGGTCGTCAAGCAGATGCCCGAACGCACCCACCGCGTCAAAGACGGCGACACGCTGTATTCGCTGGCGCGCCAATACGAAACCGACGTCCAGACCTTGCAGCAGCTCAACCACCTCAAGAACACGGACCTGATCATGAAGGGCCAGATCTTGAAACTGCCGCCCGCAGGCGCAACCGCCGGCCCCGTCGAAACCGGCCCTGCCCGCGCCTCTTGAGGCATTCGGGTTTTCTCTGGTTTAGTTTTCAAACATTGACACTCTGTACTGCATACGACAAAATTCAACCAGTGAAACAAAGCATATACACCCACAAATAAGCCCGAATGCCAGCGGGATTGCCTGGCTTCCACGCAGGAACCACGCATCCCGGCATCCGATCCGGCACGCCACGAACAGGAGATCGTCATGGCCACAGAAGGATCCGTCGCCCCCAAGGAACGCGTCAACATCACCTACAAACCCGCGACCGGCGATGCCCAGACCGAGGTCGAGCTCCCCCTCAAGCTGCTGATCCTGGGTGATTTCACCCAGCGCGAGGATGACCGCAGTGTCGAGGACCGCGCGCCCATCAACGTCGACAAAGACAATTACAACGACGTCCTCAAGGCGCAGAACCTGTCGCTGGACCTTTCGGTGGCCAACCGCCTCGAACCCGACTCCGAGGACAACATCGCGGTCAACCTGAAATTCGACTCCCTGGCGGATTTCCAACCCGACAGCATCGTCGAGAAAGTCCCCGAATTGCGCAGCATCGTCGAACTGCGCGGCGCGCTCAAGGCCCTCAAGGGTCCCCTGGGCAACATCCCCGACTTCCGCAAGAAACTCCAGGAACTCGTTCAGGACGAAGGCGCGCGCGACAAGCTGCTCAAGGAACTCGGCATCGAAGACAAATGATGCCGCGGTCCACTGCACACCACACCGCCAAGCACGGCGCGTAACACAGGATTGAGACAATGAGCGACGAAACCACCAAACAAGAAGAAGCCGCGGCCGGCGAGGCCTCCAGCGGCTCTCTCATCGACCAGCTTCTGGAAACCACCCGGGTACGCCCGGGCGACGAATCCTACGCCATCACCCGCCAGGGCATCCAGACCTTCATCTCCACCCTGCTCGATCCTTCCCGCGCCACGGACCGCATCACGGCCTCGCTGGCCGACGACATGATCGCCGAGCTCGATAAAAAGCTCTGCCGCCAGGTCGACGAGATCCTGCACCACCCGGACTTCCAGCGGCTGGAATCTTCCTGGCGCTCGCTGAAATTCCTGATCGACCGCACGAACTTCCGCGAGAACATCAAAATCCAGATCATGAACGTCAGCAAGGACGATCTGCTCAGTGATTTTGAAGACTCGCCCGAGGTCACCAAATCCGGTCTGTACAAGAACTGCTACACGGCGGAATTCGGCCAGTTCGGCGGACAGCCCTTTGGCGCCATCATCGCCAACTACGAATTCGGTCCCGGCTCGTCGGACGTCAAGCTGCTGCAATACTGCGCCAGCGTGGCCTCGATGTCGCACGCGCCCTTCATCGCCGCAGCGGGCGCCCAGTTCTTCGGCCTGGACGACTTCGCCAAGCTGCCCGACCTGAAGGATCTGTCTTCGATCTTCGAAATGCCGCAATACACCAAGTGGAACGGCTTTCGCGAAAGCGAGGACGCGCGCAACGTCGGCCTGGTGCTGCCGCACTTCCTGCTGCGCACGCCCTACGGCAACGACACCACGCCGTCCAAGAAGTTCAACTACGAGGAAGACGTCTCGGCCGGCAACGGCGCCTTCCTGTGGGGCAACGCGGCCTTCGCCTTCGCCTCCCGCCTGACCGCCAGCTTCGCCGACTACCGCTGGAGCGCCAACATCATCGGCCCGCAAGGCGGCGGCACGGTGGGCGATCTGCCCATCTACAACTACGAAGCGATGGGCGAGATCCAGACCAAGATCCCCACCGAGGTCCTGATTTCCGAACGGCGCGAATTCGAACTGGCCGAACAAGGCTTCATCGGCCTGGCCATGCGCAAGAACAGCGACAATGCGGCGTTCTTCTCGGCCAATTCCTGCCAGAAACCGAAATTCTTCGGCAACACCAAGGAAGGCAAAGAAGCCGAAACCAACTACAAGCTGGGCACGCAACTGCCCTACATCTTCGTGGTCAGCCGCCTGGCGCACTACATCAAAGTGCTCCAGCGCGAAAACATCGGCACCTGGAAAGAACGCGCCGACCTCGAAGGCGAGCTCAACAACTGGATCCGTCAGTACGTGGCCGACATGGACGCCCCGGGGCCTGAAGTCCGCAGTCGTCGGCCGTTGCGCACGGCACAGATCAACGTCGAGGACGTCGAAGGCGACCCCGGCTGGTATCGCGTGTCCATGCTCGTGCGCCCCCACTTCAAGTACATGGGAGCCTCTTTTACGCTCTCGCTGGTGGGCAAGCTGGACCGCAAATGACGGATGCCCCCCGGCGTCCACCCTCGCTGCGCAACAGGCAGCACTCACGCTACGAGCAATACGGTTAGGAGACCATTACTATGCCAATGCCAGGCTACTTCACTTTGACGGGACAAACCCAAGGCAAGATCGACGGAAGCTGCACCATCCAGGGCCACGAGGACACGATCCTGGTCCAGGCCGTCGATCACACCATCGAGATCCCGAAGTCCATCCAGACCGGGCTGCCGACGGGCAAGCGCATCCACGGGCCGCTCACCATCACCAAGGAAATCGACAAGTCCTCGCCCAAGCTGTTCCAGGCGCTGACTTCGGGTGAACAGCTCACCGACGCCAAGCTCGAGTACTACCGCATCTCGCCCCAGGGCAAAGAAGAGCTCTACTACACCGTCGAAATCAAGAACGCCATCATCACCTCGATGCACAAATTCGTCCCCATGTGCCTCGACCCGGCGAACAAGTCCATGGGTCACATGGAAGCGGTCTCTTTCACCTACGAGACCATCATCGAGACTTTCACGCCGGACGGCATCGAAGCCCAGGATTCCTGGAACGCGCCCAAGTCCTGATCCCGCATCGGCGGCGGCGCCGCAACACCTCCGCCGCCCCATGCGCCGCGCCGCCGGAACATAGGTTCCGGCGAGGCGCAGCGTCCATTCCCACGCTCACACGGGCGGCGATCCCGGCACGGACACGGTCGGATCGCCGCCCGGTATGCTCAATTCCTTTGGGGGCAGCATGCCTATCGTCGAGTTCAAGTCCCTGGTCAGCAGACTGAACCCCACCTGCCGCGACGCGCTGGAAAACGCCGCCGGTCTCTGCCTGAACCGCACACACTACGAAATCACGATAGAGCACATGCTGGCGCGCCTGCTCGATGATCCGGGCAGCGACCTGCACCTGATCCTGAAACAGGCCGACATCGACCCGGGCCGGGTTCTGCGGGCCCTGGACCAGGCCCTGGAAAGTTTCAAGGCGGGCAACACGGGGCGGCCGCAATTCTCCCCCCTGCTGCCCGACCTGTTCGGCGATGCCTGGATGATCGCTTCAGTCGATCTCTACGAGCAGTCCATCCGTTCCGGCGCCCTGCTGGCGGCATTCGTCCAGCGCGCCTCGTTCTACGCCGGCACGACCTACGCCGGGCTGTTGCAGGACCTGGACAAGCCCCGCATCCTGGAATTGCTGGGCGTGGTTGCAGCCGCCTCGCGCGAATCCGGCGAAGCCGTGCGCAGCGGCGGCGCGCCGGGCGCCCAGGCGGGCGCCGACGGCCAGCGCCAGGGCACGGCCATCCAGCGCTTCTGCGAGGATTTCACCGCCAAGGCCCGCGAAGGCAAGATCGATCCGGTCTTCGGCCGCGATGCCGAAATACGCCAGATGGTGGACATCCTGGCGCGCCGGCGCAAGAACAATCCCATCTGCGTCGGCGACCCCGGGGTCGGCAAGACCGCCGTCATCGAAGGCCTGGCGCTGCGCATCGCAGAAGACGACGTCCCGGAACTGCTGCGCAACGTCACCCTGCTGGGCCTGGACCTGGGCGCCCTGGAAGCGGGCGCGGGGGTCAAGGGCGAATTCGAGAACCGCCTGCGCGGCGTCATCAACGAAATCAAGGCCTCGCCCACGCCCATCATCCTGTTCATCGACGAGGCCCACACGCTGATCGGCGCCGGGGGCTCCGCAGGCACCAGCGACGCGGCCAATCTGCTCAAGCCCGCGCTGGCGCGCGGCGAACTGCGCACCATCGCCGCCACCACCTGGAGCGAGTACAAAAAGTACTTCGAAAAGGATCCGGCCCTGGCCCGGCGCTTCGAGCTCGTCAAACTCGACGAACCCGGCGTGGGCATGGCCGTGCAGATCCTGCGCGGCCTGAAAGAGCGCTACGAACAGGTGCACCAGGTCATCATCCGCGAAGACGCCCTGCACGCCGCCGCCGAACTGTCCGATCGCTACATCACGGGCCGCCAACTGCCCGACAAGGCCATCGACCTGCTGGACACCGCCTGCGCCCGCATCAAGGTGAACCTGTCGTCCAAGCCCGATTTCATCGAGGACCGCGAGCGCACCCTGCAGATGCTGGAGCGCGAGAAACGCGGCCTGCAGCGCGACATCGAGAACCGCATCGCCGTCGATACGAACCGGCTGCAGGAAATCGACGAGCACGCCGCCCGCACCCAGGCGGAACTCGACGCCTTGCAGGCCCGCTTCCAGGCCCAGTTCGACGCCGCCCGACACATTCTGCGCCTGCGCGCGCAGCGCGCCGGGACGCAGGACAGCGGCGCGGACGCCGCCGGCCAGGACACTGGCACGCCGCGTGATGCCGCCGCCCTGGAAGCCGAACTGGTGCAGGCCGAACAGGCCTTCGAGGCGCTGCAGGCCGACGAAAAACTGATCTTCATCGACGTCTCGCCCGACACCATCGCCAAGGTCGTCTCCGACCGCACCGGCATCCCGCTGGGCAAGATGCTGCGCGACCAGGCCAGCACGGCCCTGGCCCTCGAAGACACGCTCAAACAGCGGATCCGGGGGCAGGACACCGCCATGGCCACCCTGGCCGAAGTCTTGAAATCGGCTCGCTCGGGCCTGCGCGATCCCGATCAGCCCATGGGCATCTTCCTGCTGGTGGGACCTTCGGGCACCGGCAAGACCGAGACCGCGCTGTCCGTGGCCGATCTGATGTTCGGCGGCGAGCAATCGCTGATCACCATCAACATGAGCGAGTTTCAGGAAAAGCACACCGTCAGCCGCCTGGTGGGCTCTCCCCCGGGCTATGTCGGTTACGGCGAAGGCGGCGTGCTGACCGAAGCCGTGCGCCAGCGTCCCTATTCCGTCGTGCTGCTCGACGAAGTCGAAAAAGCCCACCTGGACGTCGTCAACCTGTTCTATCAGGTATTCGACAAGGGCGTGCTTTCCGACGGCGAGGGCCGCGAGATCAATTTCCGCAACACCGTGGTCTTCCTGACCTCCAACCTGGGCCTGGACGTCATTACCGAGATGTGCGCAGGCGACGAGCCGGCCCCCATCGAAGCCATCCAGGCGGCCATCCGGCCGATCCTGTCCCATCATTTCAAGCCGGCGCTGCTGGCGCGCATGACCATCGTGCCCTACATGATGCTGCGGGCCGATGCCCTGGAAGGCATCGTGCGCCTGAAGCTGCACAAGCTGGTCCAGCGCATGCAGCGCAACAACAAGATCACGCTCGACATTTCCGAAGCCGCGATCCAGGCCATCACCCAGCGCTGCACCGAGGTCGAGACCGGCGCGCGCAACATCGACTTCATCCTCCGGGGCTCGATCCTGCCGCTGCTGTCCAACACCTTGCTGGAGCGCATGTCAGAGGCCGACACGCTCAGCCGCGCCGTGCTCGATACGGACGCACACGGCCAGTTCACGGCCCGCTTCGAATAGAGATAGGAACCCCATGGCGACCCCCACTGTCTGGATGATCCGTCTGGACGAGGACGAACAGGCAGCCCGCCTGGCGGCCTCGCAACTGCAGGCCTACGGCCTGACCATCAAGGGCCAACGTTGGCCCGACGAGGCCCAGTCCTGGCTGGTCTCGGCCCAGGAAGCCGCCGAGGCCCATGCCGGCGTGGTGCTGGTGACCGGCTCGGCCGAACGCTACGCGCAGCCGGCGCTGCGGCGCGGCCTGGCCTTGTTCCGGCTGTCGCTGCAGACCCGCCTGGGCCGCGTCGTCAACGGCTACACCCTGCTGTCCGGTCCCCAGGCTCCCACCGCGCTGCCCGGCACCGCCCTGCTGGCCGACTGGACCGCCGTCCAGCCCGAACGCTGGCAGGCCCGGGTGGTGGCGCGCCTGCATGCCCCCGTGGCGCCGGCCTGGCCGGTGCGGCTGGGACTGCACGCCCACGAGCGCCTGGGCATCTGGCTGGAATCCCATCCCGCGCCGGGTCAAACGGCCAGCGGCGCCCTGACGGGCGTCGCCGGCGAGCAGGCCCGCATCGACTTCCATGCCGTAGGTCCTGCGGGCCGGCTGCCCGATCGCACCCACAACGAATATGAACTGCAGGGCCTCGAATTCGAGGCGGCCGGCCAGTCCTTCCACGCCTGGGGACTCAGAAACAGCCTGCAGCCCGAATCCAGCTACTACACGCGCCTGGATGGAGAACCCGATGTGCTGGCCTGCGGCATGCTGCCTGAAGGCGAGCCCGATGCCGTCAGCCTCATCGCCCTGGGGTGATCCGCCGTCCTCACCACCCCGCCGAATCCCAAGATGATCATCGACGTCACCCCTCTGCTTGCGCCTGTATCGCCGGAAGAACCCGGCGGGGCCGATATCCGCGATACCCCCGACTACGAGACCATCGCCGCCGAAATCGAGAAACTGTCCAGCCCCACCAGTTCGGGGCAGATCGACTGGCAAAAGGTCGAAAACCTGGGCACACGACTGTTCAGCAGCCAGGGGAAGGACTTCATGGTCGCCGCCTGGGTCGCCACCGCCTGGACCATGCGCTACGGGATCGAGGGCCTGGGCGCCGGCCTGATCCTCCAGGAAGGCCTGGTCAGCCACTACTGGGAAACCGCCCAACCGCCCGTCAAACGGCTGCGAGGGCGGCGCAACGCCTTGTCCTGGTGGATCGAGCGCGCCGGCAACTGGCTCGAAAACATCGATGTGCCGCCGCTGCGCGAGGAAACCCACCAAAGCCTGGTGCAGGCCGCCGAGACCCTGGACAGCCGGCTGGCCGAGCTGGATCCCGATTCCGAGCCGCTGGGACCGTTCGTGCAGCAGATCCGCCGCCTGGCCGTCATCGAGCCGGCGCCCTCGCCCGACCCGGCGCCGGCCGCCGATCCCGCCCTGCAGCCCGCAACAGACGCTCCGGCGGCGGCATCGGCAGACGCGCCCGGCACGGCCTCCACGGCCGGCCCCGCGACGGCCGCGCCGGCGGCAGCCCCCGCGCCGGCCCGCGCCGCGCCGGCGCCCGTTCCGACCTATGCGCCGGCCCAGGGCGCCTTGGAAGACCTGGACGGCGTGCTGAATGCGCTGGCACCGGCGCTCAGCCACATCAGCACAATCGCCAGCGCCCTGCGCGCCATTGACCGCCTGAACCCGCTGACGATCGACATGGTGCGCTTTGCCGCACGCAGCCCGCTGCTCGCCCCGCCGCCGGCGCAAGACGGCCTGACCGCCTTGAGTCCCCCGCCGGTCGCCATCAGCGATGCCTTCGGCACCATCATCCGCAGCGGCAACGCCGACGGCTTGATCGAATTCTGTGAATCGCGCATCGCCATGCACCCTTGCTGGCTGGACCTGGACCGCGAATCGGCCCGAGGCTATGCGCTGCTGGGCCCGGCGGGCCTGGCCATGCAGCAGGCCATCATCCAGAGCACCCTGGCCTTCGTCAAGCGGCTGCCCGGCATCGAACTCCTGAGCTTTTCGGACGGTATGCCCTTCGCCGACGAGGCGACGCGGCAATGGCTGGAAGACTGCCGCCAGGCCGGCGGCGGCGAAGCCGGCCTGCCCGCCAGCCGCCTGGAACAGGCTCGGCGGCAGGCGCGCGCCGCCCTGGACATGGGTCGCCGCCACGAAGCGGCGGCCTGCTACCAGACGCTGGTCGAATCCAGCTGGAGCGGGCGCGACCGATTCCAGGCGCGCTTATGGCAGGCCGAACTGGCCTTGTCCGACGACACGCTGCCCGATCCGCTGGCGCTGGCGGCGTCCCTGACCCACGAATGCCGGCAGCGCAAACTGGCCGACTGGGAGCCGGAACTGGCCCGGCAGGCCTGGCAACTGCACCTGGAGACGGCCCGAAAAATTTTGGCCCGCGATGACGCGGGCCAGGACGATGATCAGATCGAGAGGGCCCGCGAAGCCGCGCATAAAGCCCTGCGCGAACTGGCGGCCATCGACCCGACCTGGGCCCTGAAGGCCCAAGGGTGACGCTGGATTACTTCACGTTGCGCACGGCGGCGCCGGTATACAACTGGCGCGGACGACCGATCTTGTAGTCGGGATCGGACAGCATTTCGTTCCATTGGGCGATCCAGCCCACCGTGCGGGCCAGGGCGAAGATCGCCGTGAACAGCGACGTGGGGATGCCGATGGCGCGCTGCACGATGCCCGAGTAGAAGTCCACGTTCGGGTACAGCTTGCGATCCACGAAGTACTTGTCTTCCAGGGCGATGCGTTCCAGTTCCATGGCCAGCTTGAACAGCGGGTCGTTTTCCAGGCCCAGGGCGCCCAGGACTTCGCGGCAGGTTTCCTGCATCAGCTTGGCGCGCGGGTCATAGTTTTTGTAGACCCGGTGACCAAAGCCCATCAGGCGCACGCCCGAATTCTTGTCCTTGACCTTTTCCATGAACTCGCCGACCTTGGCCACGCCGCCTTGGGCCTGGATGCTTTCGAGCATGTTCAGGCAGGCTTCGTTGGCGCCGCCGTGCGCCGGGCCCCACAGGCAGGCCACGCCGGCCGCGATGGCGGCAAACGGATTGGTGCCCGAGGAACCGCACAGACGCACCGTGGAGGTGGAGGCGTTTTGTTCGTGGTCGGCGTGCAGGATGAAGATGCGGTCCAGCGCGCGTTCCACCACGTCGTTGACCTGGTAGTCGTCGCAAGGCGTGGCGAACATCATGCGCAGGAAATTGCCCGTGTAGGACAGGTCGTTCTGCGGGTAGATGAAGGGCTGGCCCAGGGAATGCTTGTACGCCATGGCGACCAGGGTCGGCAGCTTGGCGATCAGGCGGATCGCGGAGACCTCGCGGTGACGCGGGTTGGTGATGTCGGTGGAGTCATGATAGAAGGCCGACAGCGCGCCCACCAGACCCGTCAGCACCGCCATCGGGTGCGCATCGCGACGGAAGCCCTGCAGGAAGGTGTGCATCTGCTCGTGCACCAGGGTGTGGTGCGTGACCAGATTGTCAAAGTCGCGCTTCTGGTCCGGCGAAGGCAGTTCGCCGTTCATGATCAGATAGGCGACCGACAGGAAATCGCAGTTGGTCGCCAACTGGTCGATCGGGTAGCCGCGATACAGCAACTGGCCCTTGTCGCCATCGATGTAGGTGATGGCGGATTCGCAGGCGGCCGTCGCCATGAAGCCGGGGTCGTAGGTGAACATCCCCGTCTGACCGTAAAGCTTGCGGATGTCGACCACGTCCGGGCCGACCGTACCCTGGTAAACCGGGAATTCAACCGAGGGGCTGCCGTCGGAGAACGAGAGCGTGGCTTTTTTATCGGATAGCTGCATGTGAATCTTCCTTTAAGTTACAGCGCTTTCATCTGCTCGACGAGCCGACGGATGTCGGGCGTGTCGTAGGGACCCGACAGGTCCGTACGTCCCAACAGGACGTCGAGCAATTCGGTATCGACCATTTCGAAAAGCAGCGTCAAGGCCTGCACGTCGGTCTCGGTCAACTGCGTTTCGTGGGCATCCAGGAAGCGCGTGATGATGAGATCGTTTTCGAGCAGGCCGCGACGTGCCCGCCAACGCAGGCGGGCGCGATCCAACACGGTCAGGTCGCCGGACATGTCCGAATCCTAGACCGTGCGACGCACGAGCATTTCCTTGATCTTGCCGATCGCGGCCGACGGATTCAGGCCCTTGGGGCAGACGTCCGTACAGTTCATGATCGTATGGCAGCGGAACAGGCGATACGGATCCTCCAGGTTGTCCAGACGTTCGCCGGTGGCTTCGTCGCGCGAATCGGCGATGAAGCGGTAGGCCTGAAGCAGGCCGGCCGGGCCGACGAACTTGTCCGGATTCCACCAGAAGGACGGACAGGCGGTGGAGCAGGAACCGCACAGAATGCACTCGTACAGACCGTTGAGTTCCTCGCGTTCCTCAGGCGACTGCAGGCGTTCCTTTTCGGGCGGCGGCGTGTCGTTGATCAGGAACGGCTTGATCGAATGATACTGGTCGAAGAAGAAGGTCATGTCCACGATCAGGTCGCGCACCACGGGCAGGCCGGGCAGCGGCTTGAGGACGATGGGCTCCTTGAGCGACAGCAGGTTGGTCGTGCAGGCCAGGCCGTTCTTGCCATTGATGTTCATGGCGTCGGACCCGCACACACCCTCGCGGCAGGACCGGCGCAGGGCCAGGCTGTCGTCCAGATCGTTCTTGATGCGCAGGATCGCGTCCAGCAGCATCTTGTCGGTCGGTTGCAGCTCGACCTCGAACTTCTGCATGTAAGGCCGTTCGTCCTTGTCCGGATCGTAGCGGTAGATCTCGAATTTCACGATGCGTTTTTGACTCATGACGATATCCAGATTAGAAGGTACGCGGCTTGGGCGGGATGCTGTCCACGGTCAGGGGCTGCATGCGCACCGGAGTGTATTCGAGGCGGTTGTCCCCGGCGAACCACAGCGTGTGCTTGAGCCAGTCCACGTCGTCGCGTTCCGGGTATTCCTCGAGGGCGTGGGCCCCGCGCGATTCCAGGCGGGCGGCCGCCGAGGTCGTCGTGGCGCGGGCCACCTCAATCATGTTGGAGACTTCCAGGGCCTCGATGCGGGCGGTATTGAAGACCTTGGACTTGTCGGCGAAATAGATGTCCTGGACTTCCGGCACCAGGTCGGCGATCATTTCCGCGCCTTCCTTCAGCAGATCCAGCTTGCGGAACACGCCGCAGTGGGCCTGCATGGTCATGCGCATCTTGTTGGCCACGTCCTGGGCCTTTTCGCCCGAGGTGCGGGTTTCCAGGCGGTTGACGCGATCCAGCGAGGCCTCGATGTCGGTGTCCGGCAGCGGCTGGTGGCTGTGCGTGCGTTCCGGGTGCTGATCGACGATGAAGTTGCCGGCCGAGCGGCCGAACACGATCAGGTCCAGCAGGGAATTGGTGCCCAGGCGGTTGGCGCCGTGCACCGAGGTCGCCGCGCATTCGCCGACGGCGTACAGACCGTTGACGATCTTTTCCTGGCCGTTGACGCGGGTGACGACCTGGCCGTGATAGTTGGCCGGAATGCCGCCCATCTGGTAATGGATCGTCGGCACGACGGGGATCGGGTCCTTGATCGGGTCGATGTTGGCGAACTTGATGGCGATTTCGCGGATCGAGGGCAGACGCTTCTGGATGGTTTCCGCACCCAGGTGGTCGAGCTTCAGCACCACGTAGCTGCCATCGCCGCAGCCGCGGCCTTCCTTGATTTCCTGGTCCATCGAGCGCGAGACGAAGTCACGCGGCGCCAGGTCCTTGAGCTGCGGCGCGTAGCGTTCCATGAAGCGCTCGCCGTCCTTGTTCAGCAGGATGCCGCCTTCGCCGCGCACGCCTTCGGTGATCAGCACGCCGGCCCCGGCCACGCCGGTGGGGTGGAATTGCCAGAATTCCATGTCCTGCAACGGGATGCCCGCACGCGCGGCCATGCCCAGGCCGTCGCCGGTGTTGATGAAGGCATTGGTCGAAGCCGCCCAGATCCGACCGGCCCCGCCGGTGGCCAGCACGGTGTGCTTGGCTTCCAGGACGTAGATTTCGCCGGTTTCCATTTCCATGGCGGTCACGCCCAGCACGTCGCCGTCGTTGTTGCGCAGCAGATCGAGCGCCATCCATTCGACGAAGAAGTTCGTGCGGGCGGCGACGTTGCGCTGGTAGAGCGTGTGCAGCATCGCGTGGCCGGTGCGGTCAGCCGCGGCACAGGCGCGCTGGACGGGCTTTTCACCGAAGTGCGAGGTGTGGCCGCCGAACGGGCGTTGATAAATGGTGCCGTCCGGATTGCGGTCGAAGGGCATGCCGAAGTGTTCGAGCTCGTACACGGCATTGGGCGCTTCGCGGACCATGAATTCGATCGCGTCCTGGTCGCCGAGCCAGTCGGAGCCCTTGACGGTATCGTACATATGCCATTGCCAGTGGTCTTCGCTCATATTGCCCAGCGAAGCGCTGACGCCGCCCTGGGCGGCCACGGTGTGCGAACGCGTCGGGAAGACCTTGGACAGCACGGCCACGGACAGGCCGGCCTGGGCCAATTGCAAGGCGCAACGCAGGCCGGCTCCGCCGGCGCCGACGACCACCACATCGAACTGGCGGCGCGGAAGGGATTTATTGACAGCGGCCACGTTAGAGACTCCAGAGAATTTGACCGAAGAAGATCACTGCGGCCACCAGCCACAGGATCGTCAGGACCTGCAGGAACAGGCGCAGGCCGTCGGAATGCACGTAGTCCATCCAGATGTCGCGCACGCCGATCCAGGCGTGCCAGGCAAGCGACAGGAAGGCCAGCGTGGCCAGCAGTTGCCCGACCGGCAGCGTGCCGACGGTGAAGGCGAAGAAGGCGCGCCAGGATTCGAAATCCAGGCTGCTGCCAAGGACTGCGTACAGCACCAGGACCAGGGTGTAGACCGCCATGATGACGGCGGTGGCGCGCTGGACGATGAAGTCGCGCGTGCCGTAGTGCGCGCCGACGACCAGGCGCTTGCGACCGATGCGTTCTTGAGCCATTACCATGCTCCAAAGAGTTTCAGACCGAAGACCACGGTCAGTGCCAGCGCCACGCCGATGACCAGGGCGCCGGAGCGCTGCGAGGGTTCGCGCGCGTTGCCGACGTGCAGGTCCAGCGTCAGATAGCGGATGCCCGCGCAGAAGTGGTGGAAGTAGCCCCACATCAGCACCAGCAGCACGATCTTACAGACCGGGTTGGCGACCCATTCCTTCATGGCGGCGAAGGTCGCGGGCGACTGCACGCTTTGCGCGAACAGCGGCACGATCACCAGCGGCAGCGCCAGGAACAGCAGCGCGCCGCTGACCCGGTGCAGGATGGATGCCTTGGCAGCCGGAGGCAGCCGGTAACTCATGAGGTCGCTCAACCCCAGGTTACGGAACTGCGGGCGCGGCTTTGAAGCTGATTCAGACATGATGGCCTCGTAGTTGGAAGATGGAAAGAATTCGGGATACACCTGGCATTTTCGCCCATCCGCGTGTCAATTCAAACTGTTGCGGTAATGGTAGCGCTCGGTGACGTAATGGCCGCGGCGCAACTCCATGGGACGGTCGCCATAGGTATAGGCAATGCGTTCGACCTGCAGCAGCGGGCTGCCGGGCTGGACCCGCAGCAGTTCGGCCTGAGCCTCGGTCGCCGCCACGGCACGGATTTTTTCTTCGGCGCGCACCATGCTGACGCCGAATTCGGTTTCAAACAGGGCGTACACCGGCCCCCGATAGCGCAGCAGCGATTCCAGGGTCAGGCCCTTGAAGATGCTGCCGGGCAGCCAGATATCGTCCAGAATGGTGGGCACGTCGTCGAAAGACAGCGCGCGGCGCATGTTCACGACCGCATCCCCGGCGCGCAGATCCAGCGCGGCGGCGATCTCGGCCGATGCCTTGGCGCGGCGGCAGTCCAGGATCTGGCTGCTGGACACGCCGGGCCGGCCCTCGTCGGGCGTCAGCCGCAGAAAACGGTAGCGCACCTTGGCTTCGTTGTGCGTGGCGACGAAAGTGCCCTTGCCCTGGCGGCGGATCAGCAGGTTTTCGGCGGCCAGTTCGTCGATCGCCTTGCGCACGGTGCCCTGGCTGACCTGGAAACGGGCGGCCAGCTCGAGTTCGCTGGGGATCGATTCGCCGGGCTTCCATTCGCCCCGGTCCAGTCCCTGCAGGATCAGGCCCTTGATCTGCTGATACAGCGGGCTGAACGCAGCGCTGTGGGGAGCGCGGCTCGGCGTCTGCTGGCGATCAATCGGGGGGGATTCGGACATGTCGGTCAGGAATGCTGCAGTGCGGCTATGCTACAAGATGAGACGACGCATTTTCGCACTTCCGGGGCCGGATGTCTAATACTCTTGTGTCTTATATAAGATATAAGACTCTTGACGCTGAGGGGTGGAATACACTACTCTTTTCGGCGATTTCGTACACCCCCAGCTATCCTCTCACCCTATCGGAGAATCACCATGTCCAAACCCGCCATGCGCGTCGCGGTCACCGGCGCCGCCGGCCAGATCGGCTATGCCTTGCTATTCCGCATCGCCTCGGGCGAAATGCTCGGCAAGGACCAGCCCGTCATCCTGCAGCTTCTGGAAATTCCCGACGAAAAGGCCCAAAAGGCCTTGCAAGGCGTGATGATGGAACTGGACGACTGCGCCTTCCCGCTGCTGGCCGGCATGAGCGCTCACAGCGATCCGCGCACCGCCTTCAAGGACGTCGACGTCGCCCTGCTGGTCGGCGCCCGCCCGCGCGGCCCCGGCATGGAACGCAAAGACCTGCTGCAGGTCAACGCCCAGATCTTCACCGCCCAGGGCAAGGCCTTGAATGAAGTCGCCAGCCGCGACGTCAAGGTGCTGGTGGTCGGCAACCCGGCCAACACCAACGCCTACATCGCCATGAAGTCCGCCCCGGACCTGCCGGCCAAGAACTTCACCGCCATGCTGCGCCTGGACCACAACCGCGCGCTGTCGCAACTCGCCGCCAAGACCGGCAAGGCCGTGGCCGACATCGAAAAGCTGGTCGTGTGGGGCAACCACTCGCCCACCATGTACCCGGACACGCGCTTCGCCACCATCGGCGGCCAGCCCGCCCAGGCCCTGGTCAACGATGCCGCCTGGATCGCCGACACCTTCATCCCCACCGTGGGCAAGCGCGGCGCGGCCATCATCGCTGCGCGCGGCCTGTCCTCGGCGGCCTCGGCGGCCAACGCCGCCATCGACCACATCCATGACTGGGTGCTGGGCAGCAACGGCAAGTGGGTCACCATGGGCATCCCCTCGGACGGCTCCTACGGCATCCCCGAAGGCATCATCTACGGCGTGCCGGTCACCACGGCCAATGGCGAATACACCCGTGTCGCCGGTCTGGAGATCGATGCATTCTCGCGCGAACGCATGGACTTCACCCTGAACGAACTGCTCGAAGAACGCGACGGCGTCGCCGACCTGCTGAAGTAAGCCCCTGGCGGCGGACGCGCAGCGGCCCGGCCGCCGCGCCCGCCGCCGAATGTCCGGCCGATGACAGACAGGCGGGGCCCGTGCGGCCAGAATGCTCCTGCCATTGACCGGAACCCGCCCCTACCCGGGGCGTCTTGCCGCAAACCCGGGCGCGCCTGGAGACGGCGGCCCACCGGAGCGTCCACCATGACCCGTCCCGCTTCTCCCGGCGCACTGCTGCGCCAGGCGCTGATCGAAGAATCCCCCCTGCAGATCGTGGGGGCCATCAACGCCAATCACGCCCTGCTGGCCAAACGCGCCGGCTACCGCGCCATCTACGTATCGGGCGGCGGCGTGGCCGCCGGTTCGCTCGGCCTGCCCGATCTGGGCATCAACACGCTCGATGACGTGCTGACCGACGTGCGCCGCATCACCGACGTCTGCGACCTGCCGCTGCTGGTGGACATCGACACCGGCTTCGGGCCCTCGGCCTTCAACATCGCCCGCACCGTCAAATCCCTGATCAAGTTCGGCGCCGCCGGCTGCCACATCGAGGATCAGGTCGGCGCCAAGCGCTGCGGCCACCGGCCCGGCAAGGAAATCGTCAGCACCGAAGAAATGGCCGACCGCGTGAAGGCCGCCGTGGACGCCCGCACCGACAGCGATTTCTACATCATCGCGCGCACCGACGCGATCGCCGTCCACGGCGTGGACGCGGCCCTGGAGCGCGCGCACGCCTGCGTCGAAGCCGGCGCCGATGCGATCTTCGCCGAAGCATCCTACGATCTGGGCACCTACCAGAAATTTGCCGGCAGCCTGAACGTCCCGGTGCTGGCCAACATCACCGAATTCGGCCAGACGCCGCTGTTCACCGTCGAAGAACTCAAGGGCGCCGGCGTCGGCATGGTGCTCTATCCGCTGTCGGCCTTCCGCGCCATGAACAAGGCGGCCGAGGCCGTCTACCAGGCCATCCGCCGCGACGGCCACCAGCACGCGGTGATCGACCAGATGCAGACGCGCGAAGAGCTCTACGACCGCATCGGCTACCACCGCTACGAAAACCAGCTCGACGCCCTGTTCCAGCAGGGCAAGAACAAGGCGTCCTGACCGGACCCCGCCTCCGAACCGAACACCTCATCCAAGGAGATCGCTGATGGCGACCAAGAACACCGCGACTGCCAAGAAAACCCCGGCGGCAAAGAAGGCCCCTGCGCGCAAGCCCGCTACGCCCAGGGCGCCCGCCGTCCAGGCCGCTGCCGCTGCTGCTCCCGCCGCTGCACCCGCGGCACCCGCCGGCCCGAAACCCAAGAAATCCGTCGCCCTGTCGGGCATCGTCGCCGGCAACACCGCGCTGTGCACGGTCGGCCGCAGCGGCAACGACCTGCACTATCGCGGCTATGACATCCTGGACATCGCCGACACCTGCGAATTCGAAGAAGTCGCCCACCTGCTGATCCACGGCAAGCTGCCGACCTCGGCCGAACTCAAGGCCTACAAGGAAAAGCTGCGCCGTCTGCGCGGCCTGCCCGCCCAGGTCCAGGTCGCCCTGGAAGCCCTGCCCGCCGCCAGCCACCCGATGGACGTGATGCGCACCGCCGCCTCGGTGCTGGGCTGCGTGCTGCCTGAAAAGGACGACCACAATCTGCCGGACGCGCGCGACATCGCCGACCGCCTGATGGCCAGCCTGGGTTCGGCCCTGCTGTACTGGTACCACTACAGCCACAACGGCCGCGTCATCAACGTCGAGACCGATGACGACAGCATCGGCGGCCATTTCCTGCATCTGCTGCATGGCGAGACCCCGTCCAAGGAATGGGTCCATGCGATGCACACCTCGCTGATCCTGTACGCGGAACACGAATTCAATGCCTCGACCTTCACCGGCCGCGTCATCGCCGGCACGGGCTCGGACATGTATTCGGCCATCACCGGCGCCATCGGCGCGCTGCGCGGCCCGAAACACGGCGGCGCCAACGAGGTCGCCTTCGAAATCCAGAAACGCTACGACACCCCGGACGAGGCCGAGGCCGACATCCGCCGCCGCGTCGAAGCCAAGGAAGTCGTGATCGGCTTCGGCCACCCGGTCTACACCGTGTCCGACCCGCGCAACCAGGTCATCAAGTCCGTGGCCCGCAAACTGTCCAAGTCCGCCGGCTCGACCAAGATGTACGACATTGCCGAGCGCCTGGAGTCGGTGATGTGGGACGCCAAGAAGATGTTCCCCAACCTGGACTGGTTCTCGGCCGTGTCCTATCACATGATGGGCGTGCCCACCGCCATGTTCACCCCCCTGTTCGTGATCGCCCGCACCGCCGGCTGGTCGGCGCACATCATCGAGCAGCGCATCGACAACAAGATCATCCGCCCGACGGCCAACTACGTCGGTCCGGAAGACCGCAAGTTCGTTCCCCTGTCCAAGCGCAAGTAAGCCGCACTTCTTTCAGGAACCCACATGTCTGCACCCATTTCCAACGTCCGTCCCCAACCCGACCAGGTCCTGGTGGATATCGTCGATTACGTCTTCGACTACAAGATCGAGAGCGCACTGGCGCTCGAAACCGCCCGCAATTGTCTGATCGACACCCTGGGCTGCGGTCTGGAAGCCCTGGAATACCCGGCCTGCCGCAAGCTCATGGGCCCCATCGTCCCCGGCACCGTGGTGCCCAACGGCGCCAAGGTCCCCGGCACGCAGTTCCAGCTCGACCCGGTGCAGGCCGCCTTCAACATCGGCTGCATGATCCGCTGGCTGGACTTCAACGACACCTGGCTGGCGGCCGAATGGGGCCATCCATCCGACAATCTGGGCGGCGTCCTGGCCGTGGCCGATTGGCTGTCGCGCAACGCCGTGGCCGCCGGCAAGGCGCCGCTGACCATGCGCGCCGTGCTCGAAGGCATCATCAAGGCGCACGAAATCCAGGGCTGCATCGCGCTGGAAAACTCCTTCAACAAGGTCGGCCTGGATCACGTGGTGCTGGTGAAGGTCGCCTCCACCGCCGTGGTGTCCCAGATGCTGGGCCTGTCGCGCGAAGAAGCCATCAACGCCGTGTCCCTGGCCTGGGTGGACGGCCAGAGCCTGCGCACCTACCGCCACGCGCCCAACACCGGCAGCCGCAAGTCCTGGGCGGCGGGCGACGCCACCAGCCGCGCCGTGCGCCTGGCGCTGATCGCCCGCACCGGCGAAATGGGCTACCCGTCCGTGCTGAGCGCGCCGGTCTGGGGCTTTTACGACGTGCTGTTCAAGGGCCAGCCCTTCAAGTTCCAGCGCCCCTACGGCAGCTACGTGATGGAAAACGTGCTGTTCAAGATCTCCTTCCCGGCCGAATTCCACTCGCAGACCGCAGTGGAATGCGCCATGGACATCCACGCGAAGCTGAAGTCCCTGGGCAAGACCGACGCCGACATCAAGAAGATCACGATCCGCACCCACGAGGCCTGCATCCGCATCATCGACAAGAAGGGCCCGCTGGACAACCCCGCCGACCGTGACCACTGCATCCAGTACATGGTGGCCGTGCCCATCCTGTTCGGCCGCCTGACCGCCGGCGACTACGAGGACGCCGTGGCCGCCGACCCGCGCATCGACGCCCTGCGCGACAAGATGGTCTGCGTGGAAGACCCGG
Organism: Castellaniella hirudinis; assembly: GCF_042651965.1. Classification (NCBI taxonomy): domain Bacteria; kingdom Pseudomonadati; phylum Pseudomonadota; class Betaproteobacteria; order Burkholderiales; family Alcaligenaceae; genus Castellaniella; species Castellaniella hirudinis. The sequence goes on along the minus strand of NZ_JBHSDY010000011.1, from coordinate 23,315 downwards.
CCTTCACCGCCGACTACCACGATCCGGAAAAGCGCTCCATCGCCAACGCGCTGACGGTCGAATTCACGGACGGCTCCAGGCTCGACGAGATCGTCTGCGAATACCCGATCGGCCACAAGCGCCGCCGCACCGACGGCATCCCGCTGCTGGAAGCCAAGTTCCGCACGAACCTGGCCCGCCAGTTCCCGGCCCGCCAGCAGCAGCGCATCCTGGACGTGTCGCTGGACCAGGCGAAACTGGAAGCCATGCCGGTGCACGAGTACGTGGATCTGTATGTCATCTGAGGCCCCCGCCCGCGCCATCCGTCACGACGAGGCCGCCCACCGTTTCGAATGGACGGAGGACGGTCATCTCTGCGTGCTGGACTACGTCCTGGACGGCACGGTCGCGTCGTTCACGCACACGGGGGTACCGGCCGCCGTGGGCGGTCGCGGCATTGCCGCCGACCTGGCGCGCTTCGGGCTGGACACGGCCCGGGCGCGCGGTTGGCGGGTCCGCCCCGTGTGTTCGTATGTCGCTGCCTTCGTGCGGCGCCACCCGGAATATCAGGATCTGGTGGTTTGAATCTTTAAACGCTAATAAATAAGCGAAAAATCACTGTTTCCTTGATCCTGATTAAGTCATCAAGTTCGGGGTTTCCCCACAATACGGTTTTCCATAACCACACCGTATGTAGGGAGAACCCCATGTCATTCCGCCTTCGTCACACCGCCCTCGCCTGCGCCCTGGCTGCCGGCTCGATCGCCGCCGCCCCCGCGCTGGCCCACGAAGCGGGTGACATCCTGCTGAAGGTCGGCGTCACGCACGTCGAACCCAAGTCCGACAACGGCACCCTGGCCGGCGGCACGGTCAAGCTGGACATCGACGGCAGCACCCGTCCCAGCTTCACCCTGACCTACATGGCCACGCGCAACATCGGGATCGAACTGCTGGGCGCCTTCCCCTTCAAGCACTCCATCAACGCCAAGGGCATGGGCGAGATCGGCTCGACCCAGCATCTGCCGCCGACCCTCAGCCTGCAATGGCACTTCCTGCCGGACGCCACCTTCCAACCCTATGTGGGCGTGGGTCTGAACTACACGACCTTCTTCGACACCAAGACCCACGGCGCGCTGGCCGGCAACGACCTCAGCCTGAAGGATTCCTGGGGTGTCGCGGCTCAGGTCGGCGTGGACTACAAGCTGAACGAGCGCTGGTTCCTGAACGCCGATCTGCGCTACATCGACATCCGTTCCAAGGTCCACCTGAACGGCACGGACATCGGCACGGCCAAGATCAACCCCTGGGTCGCCACCGTCGGGGTCGGCTACCGCTTCTAAGCAGCCTGGAATAGCCCCCGGCGGGTTGGAGGCTGCGGTTCATGGCTTCGGTCTTATATCTTATATAAGACTATTGCCTGATCACCGGGCTTACCGGTAAAATAGCCGCGTTCTCCAACCCTCTCTCCTGGGGCATTATTCCATGCTGGACTCTTACCGCACCGAAGCCGCCGCCCGCGAGGCGATCGGCATCCCGCCGCTTCCCCTGACGGCCAAGCAGACCGCCGACCTGATCGAACTGCTGAAAAACCCGCCCGCCGGCGAAGCCGAATTCCTGCTGGACCTGTTCACGCACCGCGTCCCCGCCGGCGTGGACGACGCCGCCCAGGTCAAGGCATCCTATCTGGCCGCCGTCGCGCTGGGCAAAGAATCCTGCCCCCTGATCGACGCCCGCCGCGCCACCGAACTGCTGGGCACCATGCTGGGCGGCTTCAACATCGGCGCACTGATCGAACTGCTGGACCACGCCGACCAGGCGCCGGTCGCCGCCGAAGGCCTGAAAAAGACCCTGCTGGTCTTCGACGCCTTCCACGACATCGAAGAAAAAGCCAAGGCCGGCAACGTCCACGCCCAGGCCGTGCTGCAAAGCTGGGCCGACGCCGAGTGGTTCACCAGCCGCCCCGAAGTCCCGCAAAGCCTGACCCTGACCGTGCTGAAGGTCACCGGCGAAACCAATACCGACGACCTGTCGCCCGCCCCCGACGCCTGGAGCCGCCCGGACATCCCGCTGCACGCGCTGGCGATGCTGAAAAACCCGCGCGACGGCATCACGCCCGACGCCCCGGGCCAGGTCGGTCCGATCAAGCTGATCGAAGAACTCAAGGCCAAGGGCCACCTGGTCGCCTACGTCGGCGACGTGGTCGGCACCGGTTCCTCGCGCAAATCGGCCACCAACTCCGTCATCTGGTACACCGGCGAAGACATCCCCTTCGTGCCGAACAAGCGCTTCGGCGGCGTCTGTCTGGGCAGCAAGATCGCCCCGATCTTCTACAACACCATGGAAGACTCCGGCGCCTTGCCCATCGAACTGGACGTGTCCGCCATGAACATGGGCGACGTCATCGAACTGCGCCCCTACGAAGGCAAGGCCCTGAAAAACGGCCAGGTCATCTCCGAGTTCCAACTGAAATCCGACGTGCTGCTGGACGAAGTCCGCGCCGGCGGCCGCATCCCGCTGATCATCGGCCGCGGCCTGACGGCCAAGGCGCGCGCGTCCCTGGGCCTGCCGCCCACGACGCTGTTCCGCCTGCCCGAATCCCCCGCCGACAGCGGCAAGGGCTATTCCCTGGCGCAGAAGCTGGTCGGCCGCGCCTGCGGTCTGCCCGAAGGCCAGGGCGTGCGCCCCGGCACCTACTGCGAACCGCGCATGACCTCGGTCGGCAGCCAGGACACCACCGGCCCCATGACCCGCGACGAACTCAAGGACCTGGCCTGCGTGGGCTTCTCGGCCGACCTGGTGATGCAGTCCTTCTGCCACACCGCCGCCTACCCCAAGCCCGTGGACGTCAAGACCCACCACGAACTGCCCGCCTTCATCAGCACGCGCGGCGGCGTGGCGCTGCGCCCGGGCGACGGCATCATCCACTCGTGGCTGAACCGCATGCTGATGCCCGACACGGTCGGCACCGGCGGCGACTCGCACACCCGTTTCCCGATCGGCATCAGCTTCCCGGCCGGCTCCGGTCTGGTCGCCTTCGCCGCCGCCACCGGCGTCATGCCGCTGGACATGCCTGAGTCCGTGCTGGTGCGCTTCAAGGGCGAAATGCAGCCCGGCGTCACGCTGCGCGATCTGGTCAACGCCATCCCGCTGTACGCGATCAAGCAAGGCCTGCTGACCGTCGAAAAGAAGGGCAAGAAGAACATCTTCTCCGGCCGCATCCTCGAAATCGAAGGGCTGCCGAACCTGAAGATCGAACAGGCTTTCGAACTGTCCGACGCTTCGGCCGAACGCTCCGCCGCCGCCTGCACCGTGCGCCTGAACAAGGAACCGGTCATCGAGTACCTGAACAGCAACATCACGCTGTTGAAGTGGATGATCGCCAACGGCTACCAGGACGCCCGCACCCTGGCGCGCCGCATCAAGAACATGGAAGCCTGGCTGGCCGACCCGCAACTGGTCGAACCCGACGCCAATGCCGAATACGCGGCCGTCATCGACATCGACCTGGCGGACATCCACGAGCCCATCGTGGCCTGCCCGAACGATCCGGACGACGTCAAGACGCTGTCCGACGTGGCCGGCACCGCCATCGACGAGGTCTTCATCGGCAGTTGCATGACCAACATCGGCCACTTCCGCGCCGCCGCCACGCTGCTCAAGGGCAAGCGCGACCTGCCGTCCAAGCTCTGGGTCGCCCCGCCGACCAAGATGGACGCCAGCGAACTGACCAAGGAAGGCCACTACGGCACCTTCGGCACGGCCGGCGCGCGCATGGAAATGCCGGGCTGCTCGCTGTGCATGGGCAACCAGGCCCAGGTGCGCGAAGGCGCCACGGTGTTCTCGACCAGCACGCGCAACTTCCCCAACCGTCTGGGCAAGAACTCCAACGTGTTCCTGGGTTCGGCCGAAATGGCCGCGATCTGCTCCGGCCTGGGCCGCATCCCCACCCGCGAGGAATACCTGGAGTCCATGGGCCTGCTGAGCAAGGACAGCGAGTCCATCTACCGCTACATGAACTTCGACCAGATCGAAGACTTCACGGCGGTGGCCAATACCGTGGACGCCTGATTCTTTCAGGCCGCGCCTTGAAAAGCCCGGAACCTCGGTTCCGGGCTTTTTTCATTTCCGGACCACAGCGGCATCTTCAGCGCCACGCCCCGGATTCGTCGACCACGCCGCCGTGGCGGCGCACATCACCGCCACGGCGGCCAGCGCGGCGCCTGTCCAAGGGACTGACGACAAGGACGCATAGGTAACGACCAGACCGCCGGCCGCCGTGCCCAGCCCTACGCCCAGATGCATGGCGGACAGGTTCAGGCTCAGACCAGCCTGCAGCGTGGCAGGCCCCGCGGCCGCCAGGTAGCTTTGCACCACGGGGGAGATCATCCAGCTCAGGCCGCCCCAGACCATCATTGCGGGCACAAAGGCCCACGGCGTCGACGCGCACCAGGGCAGCGCCAGCAGGCTGGACAGATACAGCAGCGGCGTCAGCACGACGGCGCGGCGCGGACCCAGCGCATCGGCCAGCCATCCGCCCAGATAGCCTCCCGACACCCCCGCAACGCCGAAGGCGGCGAACAAGAGCGCCAGCCAGGCCTCCGGCACCATCGCCACCCGCACCGCATAGGGCGCCAGATAAGCGAACACGGTGAAATGGCCGGCGATCATCAGGACTGAAACCGCCTGCGCCCCCGCGAGCCGGCCGTCACGCAGATGCCGCACGTAGACGGAGGCCGCGATCCGCTCGCCGCCGCGCCAGTCGGGCAAGCCCGGCCGGGTCACGCACAACGCGACGCAGGCCAGCCCGGCCAGGCCCGCGAACACGCTGCGCCAGCCCAGCGCCTCGGCCAGCAGCATGCCCACCGGCACCCCCAGCACCAGGGAACCGCTGATCCCCATGAAAATCACGCCGATGGCGCGGCCGCGATAGGCGGCAGGCACGAGCCGGGTGGCCAACAGCGTGGCCGCCCAGCAGGTCAGCGCACTGGCGGCCGCCATCCCGATGCGCGCGGCCAGCAGCACCTCGTAGCCGGGCGCGAGTGCGGCCGCCACATTGCACAGGGCAAACAGCAGCAACGCGCCCCCCAAGACATTGCGCAAGGGCCAGCGGCCGGCGAACAACGGCGCGGCAGGCGCGGCGGCGGCGAAGCCCAGAGAGAAGATCGTGGTGAGCTGGCCCGCGACGCCCAGGGTCACGTGCAGCCCCCCGGACAAGGCAGGCAGAATGCCGACCGTGATATTTTCCGCCAGCCCGGTCACAAAAGTCGTCAGGGCGAGCAGCCAGACGCGGATACTCATGGAAATCCTCCGATGCACGATCCGGCCCCGGGCCGGCACACTGTGGACATCGGGTTTCGAGCTGGCGCTTCGGTTATCCCGCTGATGGCTTTGAAGATTCTAGCGACCGGCCTCGGATCAGGAAAGGGGCAACAGCGGCATGAAACGCACCCGGCCCGCCCTTCAGCCTGAACCCAGTACAGGTACACTAAGGTTTACTCTGTTTGTCGGTTCACCATGGCCCCTCGTTCCCGCTCATCCTCTCTGTCACGTACGTCGCAGACCCTGATTTCCCTGGCTGAGTCGCTGTCGCGCTCGGGCAGCCACCTGGAAGACACCTACTGGGAAAGCCGCCTGGGCGAAGCCCTGGACAAGGCCCTGGGCGCGCGTCACGGGCGCGCCGTGGAATCCGCGCTGGACGTGCTGCTCGAACAGCGTTCGGCGGCCTACGAAATCCTGGTCGAACTGGCCGAAGCCCGTTCCGAATCATTGATGCCCGGTCCGGACGACCAGGACTGCGACACGCTGCTGATCTCGGCGCCGGTCCTGGCCTGGACCCGCTACCGGCTGCCGAACGGCCAATTGAGCGCGGACCAGTTGCAGGCGCTCGAAACCCTGCTGGGCGAAATCGTGCTGGGCGCCCAGGCCCGGGTTGCCTTGCTGCCCTCGCTGATCCGCTTCGACCGTCTGCCGCAATCGTTCCAGGAAACCCGCTCGTGGACTCAGGCGCTGGCACACCGCGCCCTGGGGCAGCGTCGCGACGGCCCCACGCTGCGCGACGCCGAAGCCCCGGAAGACCTCCTGGCCGACGTGTTCTTCCTGGTCGGCGCCGTGGTCGTGCCGCGCGGCGAAGCCGTCTTCCAATGGCAATCCCCCCTGCCCGCCGAATCCCTCACCCAGGACGCCGTCGCCGAACGCTGGGCCGAGGGCTGCGCGCGCATCCTGGAGCCTGCCTTCACCGGCTGCCAACTGGAATACCTGCGTCCCGAGGCCTATTACACCGGCACGCGCCAGGCCGACCAGGGCATCCGCCCCCTGACCCTCAAGGCCGCGGCCACCTGGCTGCAGACCGCCGCCCACATCCCGGGCACGGACCTGCGCGCCGCACTGATCGCTTGCGGCGAGCAGACCATCGAGGAATACCGCATCGGCTTCTGCACCCGCCAGAGCAATGACGTGATTTACGGCTGTGTCTGGCCCGCGCTCAGCCGCGAGGAATCCCAGCCCGACGTGGACGTCGAAGGCCAGGCCGACACCTGGGATACGATCGCGGCCCTGCTGCGCGAATGCGGCGTCCAGGACATCCGCCGCCTGCCCGGCCTGCAGCCCATGGAATTCTGCGAGGACTGCGGCACGCCCTACTTCCCCAATATGCTGGGCGACATGCAGCATCCCGAGCTGCCGGAAGAAATCGATCCGGAGCCGGTTCAGTTTCACTGAGACGGCGTCCGGTCGTGACATCCCTCTTGATCGCTTGCAGGCGGCTCGGATTCGGCAGGCACAGATTCACCCGTAGAGGCTGACTGTGTCTGGTTCTCTGTCTTTTGACCTGTTCTGCCGCGTCGTCGACAACTTCGGCGACGCAGGCGTGTGCTGGCGATTGGCCCGTCGGCTGGCCGCGCTGGGCCAGTCCGTGCGCCTGTGGATCGACCGGCCCGAGGTCCTGGCGCGGCTGCTGCCGGCGCTGGACGCGCAGGCGGCCGTGCAGACCCTGGACGGCGTGCAGATCAGCGCCTGGGACCGGGCCGGGCAGGCCCGGCCGCCCCGGGGCGGCGTCGTGATCGAAGCCTTTGCCTGCGCCCTGCCCCCGGCCTTTGAGGCCGCCATGGCCGGACGCGACTGCCTGTGGATCAATCTGGAATACCTCAGCGCCGAACCCTGGGTGGAAGGCTGCCACGGCCTGCCCTCGCCGCAGGCCAACGGAGTGCCGAAATTCTTTTTCTTTCCCGGCTTCACGCCGGCCACCGGCGGGCTGCTGCGCGAACCGGACCTGCTGGCGCGGCACGAAGCCGCGCAGGCACAGGATCGCGGCGAACGCCTGCGCGCGCTGACCGGACGTGCCGATGCGCTGCCCCCCGCCGATGACGACGCCCTGACCGTGCTGCTGTTCTGCTACCCCGACGCGCCGCTGGCGGGCCTGCAGGCGGCGTTGGCCGGGCTGGAGCGGCCCGTCCGGCTGCTCTCCCCCGGCGACCGCCCCCCGGCTGCACTGCGCGACCAGGGCGGCCTGCGCATTGTGTCCATTCCTTTCGTGCCCCAGGCCCGCTTCGACGAGCTGCTGGGCTGCTGCGACCTGAATTTCGTGCGCGGCGAGGATTCCCTGGTGCGGGCGCTCTGGGCCGGCTCGCCCCTGGTCTGGCAGATCTACCGCCAGGCGGAAGACGCCCATCTGGACAAGCTGGAGGCCTGGCTGGACCGGGCGCGCTGGCCCGCCCCCGCCGCTGAACTGATCCGCTCCTGGAACCGGCTGGATGACGCGGCCGTGGCCCGGGCGCTGCCGGCTGCGCTGGCGGAACCGGCCTGGTCCGACTGGCGCGCGCGCAGCCGCACCTGGTGCGCCGAACTGGCCGATCGACCCGATCTGGGTCAAGATTTGCTGGATTTTTGCCTAAGGAATCGCCCCCACGGCGCGCCTTCGGTTAGAATATATAGTTAGTTTTTTTTCAGCATTGCCTCGGAATGCGTTTTGGCTCGGGGCAGATATCCCCGGAGTTTTCCCATGAAAATCGCACAGGAACTGCGCGTTGGCAACGTCGTGATGGTCGGCAACGATCCCCTCGTCGTCCAGAAAGCCGAATACAACAAGTCCGGCCGTAACGCCGCCGTCGTCAAGCTCAAGTTCAAGAACCTGCTGACCGGCAGCGCCAGCGAATCCGTCTACAAGGCCGACGAAAAGTTCGAGCAGGTCATGCTCGAAAACAAGGAATGCACCTATTCCTACTTCGCCGACCCGATGTACGCCTTCATGGACGAGGAATACAACCAGCACGAAGTCGAAGCCGACAGCATGGGCGACGCGCTGAACTACCTCGAAGAAGGCATGACGGTCGAAGTCGTGTTCTACGACGGCCGCGCCATCTCGGTGGAACTGCCCACCATCATCGTGCGCGAGATCACCTACACCGAACCCGCCGTCAAGGGCGATACGTCCGGCAAGGTCCTGAAGCCCGCCAAGATCAACACCGGCTACGAACTGGCCGTGCCGCTGTTCTGCAACATCGGCGACAAGATCGAAATCGACACCCGCACCAACGAATACCGCAGCCGCGTGATGTAATCGCTGCGTTGTGCGTAAAAAAACCGGGCCCAGGCCCGGTTTTTTCATGGCGATCCGGCGTGCGGCAGACCCGCTCAGGCCAGCCGCGCATCCCGCCGGCCTACTGCAGCCGATCGTCGTCCAGGATGTCGGGGATCGGCATGATGGAGATGCCTTCGTCCACCAGTTCGCGGCATTCCTCGGCCGAAGCCGTGCCGCGGATGGGGCGTTCTTCGATTTCACCGCTGTGCATGCGGCGGGCCTCGTCGGCGAAACCGGCGCCGACATCATCGGTCTGGCGCACGATGCGGCGGATCTGGCGCAGGACTTCGGCCTGCAGGCGGGTCATCTGGTCGCCGGACGGCGCCGCGACGGCGGCCCGTCCCTGGGGCGCGGATTCCTCACGCGGAGCCTGGCCGGCACGCGGCGCGGGTTCGGCCCGCAGGTGGCTGACGTTCAGGTGCGGCGCCGAAACCCGGCGCGTGATCTGATCGCTGTGACAGACAGGGCAGCGCACCAGCCCCTGGGACAACTGGTCCTGGTAGCTGTCCTGGGACGAGAACCAGCCTTCGAAGACGTGGTCATGCTCGCACGAGAGGTCGAATACTTTGAGTGCCATGATCAACAGATGGAGGTGGGTCGGCCGTTTTCAAGCGCATCCCAGCATTGCCAGCGCCATTCCCAGGGCGCGATGGCGCCGACCTGGCGCCACAGACCCAGGCGCTGATCGCGCGCCTGGCGCTCCAGGTCGGACAGGGAGTCGTCCCGCAGGTATTTGCCGCCGCCCTGCTGGTTGGCCCAGGCCAGGCCGGTCTCGACCATGACGCGGTTGGCCGTGCGGCCGCCAGGCAACGGCACGTCGCAGACGTCGCGTTCGTAGCGGTCCTGCTCGTAGCACTGCAGCGTCAGCGTCTTGCCGGCCACCAGATCAGCCAGGGCCTTGCGGGCCGCCTGGCCATAGGGCTGGCCGGGCCGCTTGCGGCCATGGCCGGTTTCCGGCGCATCGATGCTCGCCAGCCGCACCCGATGACGGTCCCGCCCGACCAGCAGTGTCAGGGTGTCGCCGTCGGACACGTCCACGACCCGGCCCGACAAGGGATAGGGTCCCGCCGCAAAGACGGCCGGAACCGCCAGCGCGATGCACACACCGGCGCTCAGCAACGCCAAAGCCGGAACAGCGGCGGGGCGTCGGGCGCATGGAAGCAGAAAAGAAATCATGCGCCCATTGTAATGGTCAATCCGGCCAGGCCCGCCGCAGCAGTGTGTCGGACGCCAGCATCACCGGCCGGGCGCCGAACGCATCCCCGCCATCCGCGCCCAGGCGGCTGTCCACGAAGGCCCGCGCCACGCCCGGCGGCGCATGGCGCAGCAGCAGATCCGCCTGGACCAGCAGCACCAGATCCCGGGCCACCATCCGGGCCATCGCCTGCTGCCCGTCCGCATCGAGCGCCAGGACGGCCAGCAGGCGGTCGGCAGCAGCCCGCAGGGCCGGTTCGCCGGCATGCGCCCGCGCCAGCCCGTCGACCGCCTGGGCGACGAACTGCGGCTCTTGCCGGGCGGCCCTCAGCACGTCCAGACACATGACGTTGCCGGAGCCTTCCCAGATGGAGTTCACCGGCGCCTCGCGGTACAGGCGAGGCATGGGGCCGTCCTCGACATAGCCGTTGCCGCCCCAGACTTCCATGCATTCGGCGGTGACGGCTATGGCCCGCTTGCAGACCCAGAACTTCGCCGCCGGCACCAACAGGCGGCGCAGCGCCTGTTCGGCAGGCTGTTCAGGGCGATCGAAGGCGCCCGCCAGGCGCAGCGCCAGGGCGGTGGCGGCCTCGCTTTCCAGGGCCAGATCCGCCAGCACCTGCCGCATCAGGGGCTGGTCGATCAGCAGGCGGCCGAAAGCCCGCCGATAGCGGGCATGGTGGATGCCCTGGACCAGCGCCTGGCGCATCAGCGCCGTGCTGCCCAACACGCAGTCCAGGCGGGTGTAGGACGCCATCTCGACCAGCGTGGCGATGCCCCGGCCGGGCTCGCCGACCCGGCGCCCCGCCGCCCCCTCGAATTCGGCCTCGGCGCTGGCGTTGGAACGGTTGCCCAGCTTGTCCTTGAGCCGCAGCAGGCGCACCGGATTGCGACGGCCGTCGTCCAGCCAGCGGGGCATGTAAAAGCAGGAATGGCCGTCGCCGTCGCGCGCCAGCACCAGATGGACGTCCGACATGGGCGAGGACAGGAACCATTTGTGGCCCGTCAGGCGGAACCAGCCCTCGCCCAGCGGCTCGGCATGGCTCAGATTGGCGCGCAGGTCCGAACCGCCTTGCCGTTCGGTCATGCCCATGCCGATCATCATGGCGCGTTTTTCAGTCACCGGGACGTCACGCCCGTCATACTCGCGGCTGGCCAGCAGGGGCTGGATCGCGGCGAACCAGGGCTCGCGCGCCAGCAGCGGAATGGCGGCGCTGGTCATGGTCGCCGGACACAAGGAACCGGCCTCGATCTGGCCGTGCATCAGGTAGTGCGCCGCCCGGGCGACCTGGGCGCCCGGCCCCGGTTCGGTCCAGGCGCTGCCGTGCATGCCCTGGGCGAAGGCCAGGGACAGGAATTCCGACCACCCGGGATGGAAGTCCACCACGTCGATACGCGCGCCCCGGCGATCGAAGGACCGCAGCGCCGGCTCCTGGCGGTTGATCTCGGCCGCCAGCCTGGACAGATCGGCGCGGCCCAGCCGGGCGCCCCAGGTTTCCAGTTCGGCCTCGCGGTCCCCGGCCCCTTCGCGGCGCACGCCTTCGACCAGGGCCTCGTCCGTCAGGTACAGATTGCAATCAGGCAGATCCGGCACCTGATTGTCGGTCCCGGGCTGGCCGGCCCCGGACGCCGCCTGAGCCCCATTCGTCTGCGCCGCCCTGTCTTCGAGATGCATCCGATGTCCTCCTGCCATGTACGACCCCAGTCTACCCGCGATCCCCGGCGACGCCCAGGCTGCGGCGCCCCGTCTCGTAAGCATTCACGACAGGCGCGGATACGGACGCGGATACAATCGATCCGTCCTTCGTCCCGGAGACTTGCTGTGACTCCTCGTATCCTGATTCTGTGCGGCGCCCTGGCCCTGGCGCTGGGTGTGGCGACCGGCGCCTTCGGCGCCCACGGGCTGAAACGTCTGGTCGCGCCCGATCTGCTGGAAGTCTGGCGCACGGCCGCCCACTACCAATTGATCCATGGCGCCGGGCTGCTGCTGATCGCCGCCCTGTGGCCGCGCCTGGCCCCGACGCCGGCCGCCTGGGCGGGCGGCCTGATGCTGGCCGGCCTGATCGTCTTCAGCGGCAGCCTGTACGCGCTGGTGCTGACGGACCTGCGCGCCCTGGGCGCCGTCACGCCCATCGGCGGACTGCTGATGATCATGTCCTGGCTGACGCTCGCCTGGGCGGCCTGTCGCTCCCCCTGCCTATAATAAAACCCTGTCTAGCCCGACTGGAGCTCCGATGGCCGCCTCTCCCGATCACGAATGGCACGCATGGCTGCGCGCCCTGCCCAAGGCCGAACTGCACCTGCACATCGAGGGCACGCTCGAACCGGAAATGATGTTCGAGCTGGCCGGACGCAACGGCATCGTCCTGCCCTACGCCGACGTCCAGGCCGTGCGCGACGCCTACCAGTTCACGGACCTGCAGTCCTTCCTGGATCTGTATTACGCCGGCGCCGGCGTCCTGGTCACGGAGCAGGACTTCTACGACCTGACCATGGCCTATCTGCGCCACGCCCAGGCCGACGGCGTCGTCCACGCCGAACTCATGTTCGACCCCCAGACCCACACCCAACGCGGCATCGCGCTGGAGACCGTGTTCGCCGGACTGGCCCGCGCCTTGCGCGAGGCCCGCGACACGCTCGGGATCAGCAGCTATCTGCTGCTCAGCTTTCTGCGCCACCTGTCCGAGGACGAGGCCTTCGCCACGCTGGAGGCCGCCCTGCCGCTGCGCGAGGCCTACGCCGATCTGTGGATCGGCATCGGCCTGGATTCGTCCGAACGCGGCAATCCGCCGGAAAAATTCGCCCGGGTCTACGGCCGCTGCGCCGAATTGGGCTTTCGTCTGGTGGCCCATGCGGGCGAAGAAGGCCCGCCCGCCTACGTGCGCAGCGCCCTGGACACCCTCAAGGTCGCCCGCATCGACCACGGCGTGCGCAGCAGCGAAGACCCCGCGCTGCTGCAGGACCTGATCCGGCGCCGCGTGCCCCTGACAGTCTGCCCCCTGTCGAACCTGAAACTGGGCGTGGTCCATCATCTGCGCAACCACAATCTGGCCAAGCTGCTGCGGGCGGGCGCCGTCGTGACCGTGAATTCCGACGACCCGGCTTATTTCGGCGGCTACGTGCTGGACAACTACATCGCCAGCGCCGACGCCCTGGACCTGTCGCGCGACGAACTGGTCACGCTGGCCGCCAATAGTCTGAAAGCCTCGTTCCTGCCGCCGGCCGAACAGGCCGGTCTGCTGGATCGGCTGTCGATCGCAGCAGGCCAAAGCTAAGATTCACGCCCCCGGACACATCATGCTCAGTCCCGCCCAGCTTGCCAAGCTCGTCACGCCTGCCGACCCGATCCAGGGCGACTGCCTGCGGCTGGACCGTACGTTTTACGACCGCCCCGCCGAAACCGTGGCCCGCGACCTGCTGGGCCGCCTGCTGGTGCACGCCACGCCGGACGGCCGGCGCATCGGCCGCATCGTCGAGGTCGAAGCCTATCTGGGCCCCGGTGATCTGGCGGCCCACACCTCGCGCGGACGCACGGCGCGCACCAAAGCCATGTTCGGCCCGCCGGGCCACGCCTACGTCTACCTGATCTACGGCATGTACCACTGCATGAACGTGGTCACCGGCCCCGAGGGCAGCGGCACGGCCGTACTGCTGCGCGCCCTGGCTCCCGTGCAGGACCTGGACGCCTCGACCAGCGGCCCCGGCCGGCTGTGCCGCGCCATGGGCGTCACGATGGACCACTACGGCATCGACCTGTGCGGCGACACGCTGTGGCTCGCCCGGGACGACGCCCCCGCGCCCGCCGAAGTCGCCGCCGGCCCGCGCATCGGGGTGGACTACGCGGGCGAGTGGGCCGCCAAGCCCTTGCGCTTCTTCGTGCCGGGCCACCCGGCCGTCAGCCGGGCGCCGAAGCCGAAAAACAAAGGGTAAGAGGCGCCCCCGCGCGGGGTAGCCCGCGGGCGCCCTCCGTCGAGCGCCCGACCCGCACATTCAGCCCCGTTTAAGACTTTCTTGATCCGGCGCAAGGCCAGGGTTAACCCCCAAGGCTAGGATGGTGACATCTTCCAGTCACCCATCCGCCTCCCTTCATGCGCCGCTTCGCCACACCTCGACAGTCATGGTCCTCCGGCCTGATCTGGGCCGCCTCCCTGCTCCTGTTGTGGTCCTGTATGATCGCCTCGCCGGCCGGGGCGACCCATGCCGCGGCCCCCGGCGCGCAACAGGCATACAAGTTCGGCCAGAGCGGCACCTCGGTCGGCGTCGGCTCGCGGCTGGAGGCCTTCCTGGGCAAGTTCCAGCCCGGCGACATCGTCCCGGGCGCGGACCGCTTCGGCCCGCCGGAAGGCAAGCCCGTGATCGCCCGCGCCTACAAGGGCGACACCCTGGCGGGCTACGCCTACGTGACCACGGACGCCGTCAACACCCGGGGCTATTCCAGCAAGCCCATCGACGTGCTGGTGGGACTGTCCCCGGACGGCACGATCCTCAGCGCCCGGCTGGTCGAGCACCACGAGCCCATCGTGCTGATCGGCATCCCCGAAACCAAAGTGCAGGCCTTCATCGACGGCTACGTCGGCAAGAACTACGTCAAGGAGCCGCCGCGTCCGGGCGCCCCGCCGCCGGTGGACATCATCAGCGGCGCCACCGTGACCCTGATGGTCATCGGCGACAGCCTGACGCGATCGGTCATGGCCGTGGCGCGCCACCACGGCATCGGCCGCGAAGGCGGCGCCGCCCAGGCCGCGCCGGAACAGAAGCGCAGTGTGGACATGGAAAAGGCGGACATCCAGTCCTGGGACGCCTTGCTGGCCGCCGGCGCGGTGTCCAATCTGCGCGTCAGCGTGGCCGACGTCAACCGCGCCTTCGAGGAAAGCGGCCGCGCGGGCGCCGCCGACCGCCCCGAGCCGGGCGAACCCGACGACACCTTCATCGACCTGTACGCCGCCCTGGTCAGCGCCCCCGGTATCGGCCGCAGCCTGCTGGGCGACGCCGAATACAACTACCTGCGCGACCGGCTCAAGCCCGGCCAGCAAGCCGTGCTGATCGCCGGCAACGGTCCCTATTCCTTCAAGGGTTCGGGCTATGTGCGCGGCGGGGTCTTCGACCGCATCGAGGTCGTCCAGGAAGAAAACAGCTTCCACTTCACCGACCTGGATCACCAGCGTCTGGCCGATCTGATGGCGGCCGGCGTCCCCCGGTTCAAGGAAATCGCGCTGTTCACCGTACCCACGGACGCCGTCTTCGACCCGACCGAGCCCTGGCGCCTGCAACTGATGGTGCAACGCGTCATCAACGTCAAGGAAAAGGCGTTCACCGCCTTCAACCTGAACTACACCCTGCCGCAGGCCTACACCAGGCTCGACGCGGTGGCGCCGGCACCGGCCGCGCAGGCCGGCGCCCCGGCGGACGCCGCCCAGGCCGCTCCGTCCGACGACGAAGCCGACGCAGCGCCGCCGCTGTGGAAACAGATCTGGGTCGCCAAGACCGTGCAGATCGTCATCGTCTCGATCGCGCTGCTGACCCTGATCATGGTGTTCTTCTTCCAGAACCAGATCGTCAAGCACGAGGTCTTTTACCGGCGCTTCCGCACAGTGTTCCTGATCTTCACGCTGTTCTGGATCGGCTGGTACGCCCAGGCGCAACTCTCGGTCGTCAACGTGCTCACCTTCACCACCTCGCTGCGCACGGACTTCAGTTGGGAATATTTCCTGATGGACCCGATCGTGTTCATCCTGTGGATCGCCACGGCCATGTCCCTGCTGTTCTGGAACCGGGGGGCGTTCTGCGGCTGGCTGTGTCCCTTCGGCGCCCTGCAGGAGCTGACCAACCAGGCCGCGCGGAAACTGCGCGTGCCCCAGATCAAGGTGCCGCACGGCCTGAACACCCGGCTGGCCGGCTTGAAGTATCTGATTTTCCTGGTGCTGTTCGGCATCTCGCTGTACGAGCTGGGCACGGCGGAAAAATTCGCCGAAGTCGAACCCTTCAAGACCGCGATCATCCTGAAGTTCGTGCGCGACTGGCCCTTCGTGATCTTCGCCGCCGTGCTGCTGCTGGCGGGGCTGTTCATCGAACGCTTCTACTGCCGCTACCTGTGCCCGCTGGGCGCGGCCCTGGCGATCCCGGCGCGGCTGCGGATCTTCGACTGGCTGCGCCGCTACAAGACCTGCGGCAACCCCTGCCAGCTCTGCGCCGTGGACTGCCCCGTGCAGGCCATCAACCCGGAAGGCGACATCAACCCGAACGAGTGCATCCAGTGCCTGAACTGCCAGCAGCTCTATCACAACGACAAGCGCTGCCCGCACCTGATCCAGAAGAACGCCAAGCTCAAGCGCCACAAGGCGCCGCCGCCGGACGCCGGCATCCCGGGCGAAATCGTCGCCAGCCGCAAGCCGACCGTGCGCCCGCGCGACCCGTCCGAATCTGAACCCGTTTCGTCGAACCCATAGCGCCCGCACCCGGCCACCGAGCCTGGACGCTATGCCTACAACCCTAGGGAGTACACCATGTCCGACCACACCAGCGACAAATCCGGCCTGAGCCGGCGAGGATTCCTCGGCACCGCCGCACTGACGGGGGCCGCCGCCGTCGGCGCCACCCACCTGACGGCCAACGCCAAGGACGACAAGCAGAAAGGCCATCAGAGCGTCGAAGTCGCCCCCGGTGATCTGGACGAATACTATGCCTTCAATTCCGGCGGCCAGTCGGGCGAAGTCCGCATCCTGGGCCTGCCGTCCATGCGCGAACTGATGCGCATCCCGGTCTTCAACATGTGCAGCGCCACGGGCTGGGGCCGCACCAATGAAAGCCGCAAGATCCTGAACGAGGGCCTGACGCCGGCCACGCTCAAGTTCTCCGAGTCCATCGGCGGCGTGCTGCCCAACGGCGACGCGCACCATCCCCACATGTCCTTCACGGACAACACCTACGATGGTCGCTACATCTACATCAACGACAAGGCCAACACCCGCGTGGCCCGCATCCGCTGCGATGTGATGAAGACCGACAAGATCATCGAGATCCCCAACGCCGACGGCATCCACGGCCTGCGTCCGCAACGCTATCCGAAGACCGGCTACGTCTTCTGCAACGGCGAGCACATCGTGCCGCTGCCCAACGACGGCTCCGTGATGGACGACCCGAAGAAGAACTTCTGGGCCATCTACACCGCCGTGGACGGCGAGACCATGAAAGTGGCCTGGCAGGTCATGGTCGACGGCAACCTGGACAACGGCGACGCCGACTACCAGGGCAAGTACTCCTTCGCCACCTGCTACAACTCCGAGAAGGGCCTGAGCGTCACCGAGATGTCCGCCAACGAGCAGGACTGGGCGGTGGTGTTCAACATCAAGCTCATCGAAGAAGCCGTCAAGAACGGCGACTACAAGGAAATGAACGGCGTGCCCGTCATCGACGGCCGCAAGGGCTCGAAATACACGCGCTACATCCCGGTGCCCAACTCGCCGCACGGCTGCAATGCCGCGCCCGACGGCATCCACGTGGTGTTCAACGGCAAGCTCTCGCCCACCGTCACCGTCATCGACGTGCGCAAGCTCGACGACCTGTTCGCCGGCAAGATCAAGGAACGCGACGTGGTCGTCGCCGAACCGCAACTGGGCCTGGGCCCCCTGCACACGGCCTTCGACGGCCGCGGCAACGCCTACACCACGCTGTTCATCGACAGCCAGATGTGCAAGTGGAACATCGAGAAGGCCAAGCAGGCCTACCAGGGCGAAAAGGTCGATCCCATCATCCAGAAGCTGGACGTGCACTACCAGCCCGGCCACAACCACACCACCATGGGCGAAACCAAGGAAGCCGACGGCAAGTGGCTGGTGTCGCTGAACAAGTTCTCCAAGGACCGCTTCCTGAACGTCGGCCCCCTGAAGCCGGAAAACGATCAGTTGATCGACATCTCCGGCGACGAGATGAAGCTGGTGCACGACGGCCCCAGCTTCGCCGAGCCGCACGACATGCTGCTGGTGCACCGTTCCAAGGTCCGCCCGCTGCACATCTGGGACCGCAACGACCCCATGTGGGAAGACGCCCGCCAGATGGCCGCCAAGGACGGCGTCACCCTGGAATCCGCCGCCAACGTGATCCGCGACGGCAACAAGGTGCGCGTCTACATGGTCGCCATCGCGCCGGTGTTCAGCCTGCCCAGCTTCGAGGTCAACGAGGGCGACGAAGTCACCGTCGTGGTCACCAATATGGAGCGCATCGAGGACCTGACCCACGGCTTCACCATGACCGGCTACGGCATCGCCATGGAAATCGGACCCCAGGCGACGTCCTCGGTCACCTTCACGGCCTCGCGCCCCGGCGTGCACTGGTACTACTGCCAGTGGTTCTGCCACGCGCTGCACATGGAAATGTCGGGCCAGATGTACGTGAAGCCGAAGAAGGCCTGATGTTCATTGAAGGTTTGATGTCCATGCGTCACCCGACCGCCCTGGTTTCTGTTACGACTGCGCTGATGATTTCGATCGCCAGCGCCGTGGCGGCCGCTGCCGAGATCGACGTGCCCGCGGGTTCCGACCTGCGGGCCGCCGTCGCGGCGGCGGCGCCGGGCGACGTGCTGCGTCTGGCGCCGGGGGACTACTCCGGCAACCTGGTGATCGCCAAGCCCCTGACCCTGCAAGGCCCGGAGGACCGCAGCGCCCGCATCCTGGGCGAGCGCACCGGCCGCACGATCTGGGTCCAGGCCGAGGACGTCACCCTGCGCCACCTGACCGTCCGCCATTCGGGCCTGAGCCTGCCCGACATGGACGCCGGCATTTTCCTGGACAAGACCGCTGCCCGCGCCCACGTCGCGGACAACGACATCATCGACAACTCCGTCGGCGTTTACCTGTGGGGCGCGCACGACGCCCTGGTGGAACGCAACCGCATCGTCGGCAACACCGGATTGCGCGTCAACGAACGCGGCAACGGCGTGACCGTCTGGAACGCCCCAGGCTCCAAGGTGCTGGACAACGATATTTCCGAAGGCCGCGACGGCATCTTCTCGAACAACAGCCGCGAGAACACCTTCAGCCGCAACGTCTTCCACAAGCTGCGCTACGCGGTGCACTATATGTACACCAACGACAGCGAGGTCAGCGACAACGTGTCGCGCGGCAACGAGATCGGCTACGCCATCATGTTCTCGCGCCGCCTGACCGTGCGCGGCAACATCGCCGTCGACAACGCGCATCAGGGCCTGATGCTCAACGCCACGGACGATTCCGTGATCGACGGCAACGTCATCGTGCGCGCCGAAAAATGCGTGTTCGTCTACAACGCCAACTTGAACGAACTGGCCGACAACCATTTCCAGGACTGCGGCATCGGCGTGCATTACACCGGTTCCGAGGGCAACCGCATCCATGGCAATGCCTTCGTCGGCAACCAGAACCAGGTGAAATACGTCGGCACCCGCTTCCTGGAATGGTCGCAGGAAGGACGCGGCAACTACTGGTCCGACCTGTCCGCCTTCGACCTGGATGGTGACGGCATCGCCGACACCGCCTACCGCCCCAACGGCCTGATCGATCAGGTCGTCTGGCGCGCGCCCAATGCGCGGCTGCTGCTGAACAGCCCGGCCGTGTCCATCGTCCGCTGGGCCCAGTCCCAGTTTCCCGCGATCCTGCCCGGCGGCGTGATCGACAGCGCCCCCCTGATGGGGGTGCCGGCCACGCCGACCCTGAAAAAATTCGAGGCCCTGCCATGACCGTTACGGCGCCCCCGATCGAACTGAGATCGGTCACCAAACGCTACGCCGCGCTGAAGGCCGTGGACAGCGTCAGCCTGTTCATCGAACCCGGCGAATGCGTGATCCTGGCCGGCCACAACGGCGCCGGCAAAAGCACCCTGATCAAGCTGATCCTGGGCCTGATCCGTCCGGAGGCCGGCTCGGTGCGCGTCCTGGGTGAAACCGCCGGCACGCCGGCCGCCGCCCGCGCCCGCCGCCACATCGGCTATCTGCCGGAAACCGTGGCCCTGCATCCTTCGCTGACGGGCGCCGAGACCCTGGCCTTCTACGCCCGCCTGAAAGGCCTGCCCACCGACGGCAACGCCGCCCTGCTGTCGCGCGTCGGCATCGCCGAAGCCGCCAAACGGCGCGTGGGCGGCTATTCCAAAGGCATGCGCCAGCGCCTGGCCCTGGCCCAGGCCCTGCTCGGTTCACCCCGGGTGCTGCTGCTGGACGAGCCCACCACCGGCCTGGACCCGGCCTCCCGGCTGCTGTTCTACGATATCGTGCGCGAACTGCGCGACGCCGGGGCCGCCATCCTGCTGTCCACCCACGCCCTGGCCGAACTCGAAGGACTGGCCGACCGCGTCATCGTCATGCGCAAGGGCGGCAAGATCGCCGACGGCTCTCTGGGCGATCTGCGCCGCGAAGCCGACCTGCCGGTCCGCATCCGCCTGACGCTGGACACGGATCCCATCCAGCTCCCCGAAGGCTGGCGGCGCCTCGGCGCCGGCCGCATCGAACTCACCTGCGCCGAGGCCGACAAGCTGCGCCGGCTGCGCGACGCCCAGGCCATGCCCGACATCCGCGACATCGAACTGGAACATCCCGGGCTCGACGAAATGTACGCGCAATTCCTGCGCCGGGAGGACGCATGAATCCGACCCTGATCCTGATCCGCAAGGAAATCCGCGACGGCCTGCGCAACCGCTGGGTGCTGGCGATCACCGCGCTGCTGGCCATGCTGGCCCTGTCGCTGGGCTTCCTGGGCAGCGCGCCGACCGGCACCGTCAAGGTCGATCCCCTGACCGTCACGGTCGTCAGCCTGTCCAGCCTGTCGATCTTCCTGATCCCGCTGATCGCCATGCTGCTGTCCT
Organism: Castellaniella hirudinis; assembly: GCF_042651965.1. Taxonomy (NCBI): domain Bacteria; kingdom Pseudomonadati; phylum Pseudomonadota; class Betaproteobacteria; order Burkholderiales; family Alcaligenaceae; genus Castellaniella; species Castellaniella hirudinis. The sequence continues at coordinate 2,740 of NZ_JBHSDY010000011.1, read as the reverse complement.
ACGACGCCATCGTGGGCGAGATCGAACGCGGCACCATGGCCCTGCTGCTCAGCTATCCGGTCGCTCGCCGCCAGGTGATGATGGGCAAGTTCCTGGGCCACCTGGCCATCCTGGCGCTGGCCACGGGCGCAGGCTACGGCATCGCCGGGCTGACGCTGCAACTGGCGCACGGCGGGCTGGACCTGGCGGCCTGGACGCCCTTCGCCCTGCTGATCCTCGCCAGCATCCTGCTGGGCGCCTGCTTTCTGTCGCTGGGCTACCTGATCAGCGCGCTGGTCCAGGAACGCGCCACGGCCGCCGGCATCGCCATCGGCGTCTGGCTGTTCCTGGTGGTGATCTACGACATGGCGCTGCTGGGCGTGCTGGTCGCCGACCAGGGCCGGGTCATCACGGCCCCGCTGCTCAATGCCATCCTGCTGTTCAACCCGACCGACGTCTATCGCCTGCTGAACCTGACCGGCCACGAGAACATCGCCATGTTCGCCGGCATGGCCGGCCTGAGCGAGCAGGCGACGCTGTCCACCAGCGTCCTGCTGCTGGCCCAGCTTTTGTGGATCGCGGTCCCCTTCGGCCTGGCGTCCCTGGCTTTCAACCGGAGGGCGCTGTGACTTTTGCTCATCAAGCCCCTGCTTCATCACACCCGTCGGGCGCACTGCGGCTGGCTTTGGCCGGTGCGGCGCTGGGGCTGGCGGCCCTGCTGGCCGGCTGCGGCGGCCGGCAGGACGCGTCCTCTCCCCCACCTACTCCCGTGGCGATGACCGATGAGGCTGTCGGCCACTATTGCGGCATGAATCTCTACGAACACATCGGTCCCAAGGGCCAGATCCTGTTGCGCGACCGGGACGTCCCGGTCTGGTTTTCCACCATCCGCGAAGTCTTTGCCTACACCATCCTGCCCGAAGAGCCCAAGACCGTCCTCGCCATCTACGTGCAGGACATGGGCCGCGCGGGCGCGGACGGCAATCCGCCTGCGGACGCCTGGATCGACGCCACGACGGCCCATTACCTGATCGAAAGCGGCGCGGTGGGCGGCATGGGCGCGCCCGACGCCCTGCCTTTTGCCCGGCTGGAGGATGCCCGCGCCTTCGCCGAGCGGCACGGCGGGCGCATCGTCAGCTTCCAGAACATGCCGGAAGACTATGTCCTGCGCGCCCCCGAACTCGCCCCCCGCGCGGACCTGGAACCCGTCGGAGCCTCCTCATGAACACCCCTCGCCGCCGTTTCCTCGGCATCCTCGCCGCCAGCGCCGCCCTGGTCGGACCGGGCTCTCTGCGCGCCGCCCTGAACACCCCGGGCGCCCTGCCGGAGCCGGTCACCTGGCGCGGCGTCGCGCTGGGCGCCGACGCGCAGTTGCAACTGCTGCACCCCGACCGCGCCCACGCCGAACGGCTGGTGCGCATGGCCGTGGCCGAAGTCCATCGCCTGGAACAGGTCTTCAGCCTGTACCGCGAGGACAGCGCCCTGGTGCGCCTGAATCGCGCCGGCCGCCTGGACGCGCCGCCCCTGGACCTGAGCCGCCTGCTGTCCCAGTCCATCGCCTTCGGCGACCGGACCGGCGGCCTGTTCGACCCCAGCGTGCAGACACTGTGGGACCTGTACGCCGCCCGCGTGCTCGCCGGCCTGCCGCTGCCTCCCGATCCCGCCGAACTGCGGGCCGCGCTGGCCAAGGTGGACTACCGCGCCATCCGCATCGAGGCGGACGCCATCGTGCTGGAACGCCCCGGCATGGCGCTGACCCTGAACGGCATCGCCCAGGGCTACATCACCGACCGGGTGACTGAACTGCTGCGCGCCAACGGCCTGGAACACGCCATGATCGACCTGGGCGAAGCCCGGAGCCTGGGCTCGCCCGGACCCGGCCGCCCCTGGCGCGCCGGTATCGCCGACCCCCGGGAACCCAGCCGCGTCCTGGAGACCATCGACTTGTCGAATCAGGCGCTGGCCACCTCAGGCGGCTACGGCACGCCGCTGGACGCCGGCGGGCGCTACACGCACCTGTTCGATCCGCACACGGGCCAGGCCACGCCGCGCTGGCGCAGCGTCACCGTGCGCGCGCCCGACGCCACGACCGCCGATGCGCTGTCCACGGCCTTTGCCCAAATGCCCGCCGACACGATCCGTGGTATGATTTCGCGCTTTCCAGTTCAGGCATGGCTGATGGCGCCGGATGACGGCACCCTGATCCGCCTGGGATAATTGGAAAAAATGCCGGAAATCATGCTTGAAAAAGCACCGGCAACAGCGAGATGACAAGCCTTGAAAAGCACGTTATAATCTTGCTTCTTTAGCGGCTGTAGCTCAGTTGGATAGAGTACTTGGCTACGAACCAAGGGGTCGTGGGTTCGAATCCTGCCAGCCGCGCCAGAATTACCCTGTTGTTTCAACAGGTTAGAAACCGCCTAGGGGCCAACAACCTAGGCGGTTTTTTTATTGTGGGAATTTAACCCCATGTTTAACCCCACATCGAGGGGGTACGGCGACGCAAGTGTCGCTGAAGGATTTTTTGTTTGCGGGTAGAGTTGTGGCGACACGGCTGGACGTACAGGGATTTTCCTAGACGTCTGTGTCTTTGAGAGTGCTGCGAGAGGGGGTTCCAGCCCCGACCCGCAGCGATTTTGTAGCCTACACTACTGCCCCATGCTAGAGGGACGTGAGTTATTTTAACTCATGCTTTGAATCGACCCGGATTTTCTAGACAGTCCCGGTTTTCAAAAAATGGCGTCTCTCAAATTCTACCGGG
>NZ_JBHSDY010000010.1:0-624166 GCF_042651965.1 Castellaniella hirudinis | reverse complement strand
GTGCTCATGACAACTCCTCATCGCCTCATTATGAGGCACGTGGGTGTCTAGAGGTTCCGGGGCGATTCACAGGCCTTGACCGCCTAATCTGTGACCGTCCAACTTCTGGGGGTCAGTTCATTGGGAGGCAGCAAGCCCGCAGGGCGCGGCGTGGGGGCATTTTTTAGCCGGGCCCGGCAGGGACGCGCAGGAGAGAGGCGGGATCCGCCGCGCCGTCGTCTGGCCTCGTCCTGCTTTTCGTCTAAAATCCCCGCTGACCGACTCCGACCCAAACCCGGCCTTGCCCGGCCGCATGCGTATCCCCCCATGGCTGTATTCACCTCCGTCACCGAAGACGACGCCCGCGCACTGCTGCAGCGCTACCAGCTGGGCGAACTGGTCGCCCTGCGCGGCATCACCGCCGGCATCGAAAACACCAACTATTTTCTCGACACCACGCAGGGCGCCTATGTGCTGACCCTGTTCGAGGTGCTGACCGCCGAACAACTGCCGTTCTACATCGAGCTGATGCACCACCTGGCCGGCCGCGGCGTGCCCGTGCCCGAACCCCAGACCCTGCTCGACGGCACCCGCCTGACCTCGCTGAACGGCAAGCCGGCTGCGATCGTCACGCGTCTGTCCGGCGGTTACGAGCCCGAGCCCGGTCCGGCCCATTGCGCACTGGCCGGACAGACCCTGGCCCGCGCCCATCTGGCCGCACAGGACTTTCCCATCCGCCAGCCCAATCTGCGCGGCCTGGACTGGTGGAAGGCCACCGCGCCGGCCCTGGCGCCCTTCCTGGACGACGGTCAGGCCGCACTGCTGCGCAACACCCTGGACGAGCAGATTGCCTTTGCCGCCACGGACGCGCCTGCCAAGCTGCCCTTCGGACCTGCGCACTGCGACCTGTTCCGCGACAATGTGCTGTTCGACGGCACTTTCGAATCGCCCCATATGGGCGGTTTCATCGATTTCTATTTCGCCGGCTGCGACACCTGGTTGTTCGACGTGGCGGTTAGCGTCAACGACTGGTGCATCCACCGGGCGACGGGTGCCTTTGTGCGCCGGCGCCTGGAAGCCTGGCTGCAGGCCTACCACGCCGTGCGCCCCTTCACCGACGAAGAGCGCGCCGCCTGGCCGGCGATGCTGCGCGCAGCCGCCCTGCGGTTCTGGATCTCGCGCCTGTACGATTTCCACCTGCCCCGGCCGGCCCAGACGCTCAAGCCGCACGACCCGCGCCACTTTGAACGCATCCTGCGGCTGCGCACCGATCAGCCCGCACCCGCATTGCCCCGTCCATGACGCCTTTACAAGCCGCCATCCTGCCCCCCAGCGCGGGCTGGGTCTGGATCATCCAGGGATACCAGCTGTTCCGCCGCCAGCCCATGGCGATGCTGTTCTGGAGCATCGCCACCAGCTTTTTCATCAATATCGGCGCCCTCATCCCGGTGCTCGGCCAGACCGTGCTGGTGCTGCTGACCCCGCTGCTGACCTTTCTGACACTGTGCGCCTGCCGCAATCTGGACGAAGGCGTCCGGATGGCGCCCGGTCTGTGGCTGCAACCGCTGCAAGCCCCCGGCGTCACGGGCGCGCAAATCAGGCTGGGCCTGGCCTACCTGGGCTGCTCATTCCTCACCGCCCTGGCGGCCGTACTGCCTTTCCTGTCCTCGCTGCTCGGGTCCCTGGGCACGGCCGACCAGCCTGATTACGCGGCACTGGCCCAGGCCATGCAAGGCCCGATGATCGTGTTCGGCATTTTCTACGTGCTGCTGTCGGCCCTGTTCTGGCACACGCCGGCCCTGGTGGGCTGGCACGCCCTGCCCCTGCGCCGGGCGCTGTTCTATTCCATGGTGGCCTGCTGGCGCAACAAGTATCCCATCCTCGTCTACGTGGCAAGCTGGGCCGCCGTGTTCTTCGGCCTGCGCGGCCTGCTGGACGGACTGGCCGCAGCCGGAACGTCCACGGTGCTGCTGACCTGGCTGTCCCAGCCGCTGGACATCGTGATTACGGCCCTGCTGTATTGCAGCTTTTACCCTATCTATACGACGATCTTCCGCGCCAGGCAGGCGGCCTCGACCTGAGCCTGCCAGTCCCGTCGGGCGCCATAGCCCGCAGGCAGTTCGATGACGGATCGGGCGTTTTTCTGTAAAACGCAGCGCCCCGGGGCGACCCGGGGCCTCATGCCTGCGACCCGCCCCCCGGCATCCAGGAACACCAGATCCACGGCTTGCGCCAGCCCCAGCGTATGCACGGCGCGGCAGTCCGGCAACAGCAGGCCTCGGGGCGACGTCCCCCAGTCCGGCCATCCACGCAAGCCCAGGAGACGCGCGACGAAAGAACGCGCGCAATACAGGCGCAGCGGTTGCGCCGTATCCAGCCATGGAGCGGGCCCACGGGGGCCGCGCCAGGAGAGTTGCCGAAAGGGACGCGACATCCCTAGAACCCCGCATCCAGCAGCTTCGCCGCCACGGGAAAACCGATGACCAGAAAGGTGCAGGGGAAGATGCACAGCACCATGGGGAACAGCATCCGCACGGGCGCCTCCAGCGCCAGTTTCTCGGCGCGCAGAAAGCGTTCACTGCGCTGGCGCTCGGCCTGGGCCCGCAGCAGAGGGCCCAGGCTCATGCCCAGCCGGTCGGACTGGGACAAGGCCGTGACCAGATTGAGGACGCCGGGCACATCCGCATGATCCGCCCAGTGCTGCAGCCAGCGCGGCCGGTCCATGCCAGTGCGCTCCAGCGCGGCCGCGTCCCGCAGGCTTTGGCGCAACGGGCCTTCCGGCGCATGACCGGCCACCTGATGCAGGGCCGCCGGCAGGCTGAGGCCGGCTTCCACGCACAGGGTCAGCAGATCCAGCATGAAGGGCAGCTCGCGCATCATCCGCCCCCGCCTGAGGGCGGCGCGGCGACGCAGCGCCTGATCCGGCCAGGCGAAGCCCAAGGCAGCGCCCGCCAGTACCGCCGGGATGCCGATCCGCGCGGATGCGGCCCCCATCAGCGCCCCCGCCCCGGCCAAGGCGACGCCACAGCCTGCCGCCAGCACACAGGCCGCCAGCCAGCGATCCGCCTGCCAATGCGCCGCCAGGCCGGCGCGCGGCCCCCAGCGCCGCAAGTCCCGGCGCATGCGCCAGGTGACGAAAGGCGCGCACCAGGGCGCCAGCGCCAGCACCCAGGGCCACCAGAACGCGGGCGCCCGCGTCCGGGCTTCGCCGCGCGCGGCGGCCCAGGGACTGCCCAGCACCCACAAGCCCAGGCAGACCGCCAGCACCGCCAAGCACAAACCGATCCAGAACCACGTCATGTCGTCTCCTCGGGTGTTCGCGCTACACCTCGATTGCCACCATCCGTCTGATCCAGAGGATGCCCAGGCCTTCCAGCACCAGAATCGCCGTCAGCACGATCCAGCCGTACCAGGTCTGCCACAGCAGCGCCATGGCTTCGGGTTCCAGGCGGCTCAGCACCAGGGCCAGCGCTACCGGCAAGCCCGCCATGATGCGGCTCTGCATGCGCCCCTGGGCGGTCAACGCCTCGACCCGCCCCATCCAGTGCTGGCGCGCCCGCAGCGTCTGGGCGATGCTTTCCAGCGTATCGGCCAGACTGCCGCCCGTGCGGGCGGCGATCCCCAGCGCCGACACCACCAGCCCGCAAGATTCGGTCGGCATGCGGGCGCGCAACTGCAGCAAGGCATCCTGGAAACTCAGGCCCAGGCGCTGTTCGCGCAGCATCAGGCCGAATTCCTGGGACAGCGGCGGGCTGGACTGGGCCACGAGATGCTGCAAGGCCGGCTGGACCCCTGCCCCCGCCCGCAATGCCCCGGCCAGCGCCTGAACCAGATCGGGCAATTGAGCGTCGAAGCGCCGCGCCCGGCGACGGCGCACGTGGCGCAGGATCAGCGGCGGCGCGCATAGCAGTCCCGCCAGCACGGGCAGCACGCCCCACCAGCGGCCCGCCAGCCAGGCCGCCGCCAGCATCAGGATCAGGCCCAGGGCGGCTACGGCCGGCCGCAGTTGCGCCATGTCCAGGAACAGAAAGGACGCGTCCAAGGTGTGCCGGGTCTCGTCGCGCAGGCGATCCTCGTAGCGGGTCCAGGCACGCTCGGCCCGGACCAGCAGCCACCAGACGGCGCACGCGACACTGCCCGCCAGCGCCAAAAAAACCAGGATCGTCATGATCGACGCTCCGGATCCATCGCCGCCCGGCCCTGGACCACCGTGCGGCCGGAAAACAGCGCAACGTCCAGCGCAGCCGCGCCCTCGAAACCATCGGGCGGCAGGCCGCAGCCGGTGAACACGGCAGGCGGCCCGGCGCGGCCCAGGAACAGGTCCTGCAACTGGATGCGGCCGCCTTCCTGGCCTGCCACCTGGACGATCGCACTGACCAGACGCCGGCCGTCGGCGGCGCGCACCAGTTGCACGATGAAGTCGATGCTGGAAGCCACGTGTTCGCGGATCGCCGCCAGCGGCAGATCCATGCCCGCCATCAGGATCATGGTTTCCAATCGACCCAGCGCGTCGCGCGGACTGTTCGCGTGCAAGGTGGTCAGCGAACCCTCGTGCCCGGTGTTCATGGCAGCCAGCATGTCGAAGGCCTCGCCGCCCCGGCATTCCCCCACCACGATGCGGTCCGGGCGCATGCGCAGCGCGTTGCGCACCAGATCGCGGATCTCGACGCGGCCCCGGCCCTCCGGGTTGGGCGGCCGGGCTTCGAGGCTGACCAGATGGGCGTGATTCAGGCGCAATTCGGCAGCGTCCTCGATGGTGATGATGCGCTCACCGTCCGGGATGGCATTGGACAACACGTTCAGCAGGCTGGTCTTGCCCGAGCCCGTGCCTCCGGACACGATCAGGTTCTTGCGATGGCGCACGCAGTGCGTCAGAAACCGCGCCATGGCTTCGTCCAGGGCGCCGACGGCCAGCAGGTCGGACATGTCCAGGCGCCGGGCGGGAAACTTGCGGATCGTCAGGCTGGCCCCGCGCAAGGCGATGGGCGCGATCACCGCGTTCACCCGCGAACCGTCGCGCAGACGGGCATCGACCATGGGCGCGCTTTCGTCGATCCGCCGCCCCAGCGGCGCCACGATCCGGTCGATGATGCCCAGCACGGCCTGTTCACCGCTGAAGCCGGCTGCGGCGCGCGTCAATCGCCCGCCCCGCTCGACGAAGATTTCATCATGGCGGTTGACCATGATCTCCGTGACGCTCGGGTCGGCCAGCAGCGGCTCCAGCGGCCCCAGGCCGACGGCCTCGTCCACCAGTTCACGGACGAGCGCCTCGCGGTCCAGATCCAGCGGCAAGGCCTGATCGGCCGCGATCAGGCCGGCCAGCACGGCGGCGGCCTCGGCCCGCAGCGCGGCGTCGCTCATGCCGCCGATGTCGCGGCGCCGCAGTTGCAGCGCGGCGATCAGGCCCTCGTGCAGGCGACGGCGGTGGGCTTGCGCCGCGGGTGCCGCGGACCTGGCGACGTCAATGGGCGGCGTTCCTGGCTCGTCTGCATGCACGTCGCCCGGATGCGTGCCGCCCGTCTCGTGCCCGGGCGCCGCCCGGTACGGCGACGGGTCGGCACGCCATGGTTCGTGACGGATCCCGGCCATCGTGCGAACGCCCTCCACCCCGACATCCATCGCCCCGGCGCCCGCTGCGGCAGCGTCCAATGCATATTCCGCAGCCACAGTCGGCGCCGCCTGATCCGCCTGCGGCTCGACGGCCGTTCCCGCCGGCAGGACACGCATCAGGCACGGACCGATGACCACCTCGTCATGCGCCAGGAGCGGGCCGTACGCGGCGATCCTCTCTCCATTGACGGTCGTGCCGCACAGAGACCCCAGGTCTTCGATCCAGACCTCGTCCCGACGCCACTGCAAACGCGCATGACGGCGCCCGACGCGCCAGGCGCGCAGCGCCAGTCCGCACGCCGCATCCCGTCCGATCAGCAGCGGCAGGACGCAGCGTTCACGCCGGCGCCGGCCGTCCTCGAAACAGAGGTCGAGTTCGACGGCGTGGGCCGGATCGATGGGACGCGGCCTATGCAAGAGATCATGAGCGTGAACAGGACCGTCCGCCTGCCGCGATGCATTCATGGTCTGGCTCCCCCAACGGTATGCTGCGGTTCGACGGCGGCTCCTTGCCATTGGGAACCGGGGCCGACGGCGCGCGGGTTCCATGCCGTCCGAGGCGTCTGGACGGAAGCCGGCGGCAAGGCCCGGATGGGGGCCAGCAGCGAGGGCTCGGCCGGAAATGCCCGGTCCAGGATCGCATCCGCGCGCTGGACACGGCGGCGCAGATCGGGATGGTCCGCCGTCACCAGGTGCGGCGTCACCAGAATGGCCAATTCCGTTTCATTGCGCTGAAAGCGCGTGGAGCGGAACAACGCCCCCAGAATCGGCAGGTCGCCCAGGCCCGGCAGACGGTCCACGTTGCGGGCCGCGTCACGCGACAGAAATCCGGCCAGCACCAGGGTCTGGCCCGAGCGCACATTGAACTCGGTGGCTGTGCGCCGGGTCTTCAGGGACGGCCCGCTCGGCACCGACAAGGCGGGATCGATGGCGCTGACCTCGACCTCCAGGCGCGACCGCACGGCGCCGCTGCGTTCGATGGACGGCGTGATGCGCAGCGACACCCCATAGGGCTTGAAAGCCGTTTGGGTATTGCCGTTGCCGTCCACGGTGCTGTAGGGCACTTCGCCCCCCGCCAGGAATTCAGCGGTCGCGCCGCTGCGGGCCAGCAGTTGGGGCTGGGCCAGCACCACGGCCCGTCCGTCCTGGGCCAGCAGGTCGATGCGCGCCGACAGCAGCGCATTGATGCCGAAGTAGCCGGCCGCCTGCGGTGACGGGAAGACGAGAGGCAGCACGGTTTCCCCCGGCCGGTCGGCGTAGCGGCGTGATCCCCCGTCCCAGCCCAGGCCGGCATTCACGCCCCCGGCGCCTTCGCTGCCCCAGCGCAGGCCGACTTCGCGCAGCAGAGAGCGAGGCACTTCGACCACGCGCACGTCCAGCAGCACCATCTGGTCCCAGCCGACCGTGCCGGTGAAATCCAGCAATTGCGGATAGCGGCGTCCCAGTTCCGTCAAACGCTGGCGGTCACCGTCGGACAGTTCGTCGCCTTCGACCAGCAGTTTGTCGCCCAGGGACGTCACGCGCACGCCCGGGATGCGCTCCAGCAGGCCGCGCAATTCATCCTGCAACTGACGCGCGCCCTCAGGGGCGACCTCGACGGCATAGCGGTAGGCCTGCCCATCCGCCGTCCAGGCATGCAAGGTGCTGAAACCCGGCTTGCGGGCGAAGACGATGACTTCACGGTCGTCGGTGCTGACCGCATTCAGGATCTTGCCGTCGCCCACCGCGACGCGAGCCACGCCGGGAATGCCCAGCACCCGGACCTCGCCCGCCTGGAGGGCCAGGGGCGTTTCGGTGACGGGAGCCGAAACGGCCGCCGGAACAGGCATCGGCAGGGTCAGGATACAGAGCAGGCACAAGGCCGGACACACCTTCATGAAGCCTCTCCATCCGCACGCTGATCCGGCGGCTCTGCCGAACCGGAGTCATCACCCTCGTCATCGCCCGCCGACACGGCCTGTCCCGCCAGCGCACGCATCCAGGCGCTGGCCAAGGCCTGCCCCTCGGGCAGGTCGAACCAGCCGTTGCCGGGCCGTGCGGCCTGTCCTTCCGGGTTGGCCCAGGCCGGCAAGGCGCGGGCGCCCGAAGTGCCGTACAAGATGACGGCGCGCCGAGTCGGAGTGCGCGGCGGGTCGCCCACGCCCAGCAGGGACGCCAGATCGCCCCGGGCGGCCCGGCGGTCGGCGCGCGCATCGCCGGGATGACGCAGGATGGCGGTCAGCGTGCCGGCCTGACGGGCGGCGACCAGCTTCACCACGTCCTCGGGGGCGGCATCCAAGGTCACGGTGGAATAGGAGGATTCCTCGGCCCCGGCCTCGGTTGCTCGGGTCTCACGGCCCGTCGCCAGCACCAGCACGCCCTGCAGCAACGGCGCCGTCAGACGTTTGCGCTGATGATCAAAGGACACGTACAGATCGATCAGATCGCCGGGCTGCAGCAGGCCGGACAAGGCATTGACCTGATCCACGGGCAGCGTGATCGCCCGCCGCCCCGGGGCCAGGTGTTCGGAGAAAGCCGCCTGGGAACGCACGGTATGCGCGGGCACCAGCGCATCGCCGGCCCGCACGGCGGCCCCCAGGACCCGGCCTTCGAGCTCACCCAGCCGGGCCAGCGGCAAAGTATCGCCACCCACCCAGCGGGCAGGAAAGCTGCGCACCGCCAGATCGTCCGGCGTCAACCGGGTGCCGGCCGTAAGGTCCCGGGCCGCCACGATGCGTTCGACCATGTCCAGGCGGGCGCGGTCCTCGATCTGCCGCTCGCGTTCGCGGACGTGCAAGGCCAGAGCGCCCGCCGCCAGCAGACCAGCCCCCAGGGCCAACACCCCCAGCACGGCGGACCGTGGAATGCGAAGGAATGGAAAGTTCATGAGGACTCCTTGGGCCGATGCCAGAATGTCAGGGTGACGGCATCCGCCCGAGCGTAAAGATGGACCGTCAGGCGGGCGCCATCCGGCCGCGCCCACTCTCCGGCGACCGGGTCGGCCTGTCCTTTCACGGCCCCGGGAGCTGCTGCCCCCGCACCCGGAACCGCCACAGGACGCCAGTGCCGGACCCATAGGGCACGGCGCACGGCGGCAGCCACGCGCGGATACGAGCCGGGACAAAGATAGCTGGCCACCAAACCGGTAGCGCCCGCCAGGCGGCTGGACGCACGCAGCACGGGCCGCGCATCAACGGGCGCGAGTTCCGCCGGGTTGAAGCCGGCCTCGCGTCGATCCGCCGGCCCCAGGCTGGATAGCAGACCGATCGTGCCCGCACCGCCGTCATCGGCCGGCCGCAGTTGCGCCAACCAATGCTGTCCCTCGTAAACACCCGATAGGGACAGCACTGCGCCGGAAAACTGCACGCGATCGAAGCGGGACGCCCCTGCCCGTGCCAGTTGCCGCGCCGCGTCTGCCGGCGCCATCGGCGCCCGAAAGCGCCGCATCCGCAAGCGGGCCCCGGGCAGATCAACCCCCTGAGGCGCTGCCCAGGTCCAGGCCGCCAGCCCGGCAGCGCGCGCCGGATCCCACAGCGGCGGCGCTGCGACGGACGGACCGACGGACAGCAGCACGACGGCTGAAAGCATCGCGGACGGACGCGGGGACGAGAGCAGGCGCAGGAACGGGCGCAGGAAACATGACTTCATGGCTGCCTCCAGGGCTGCAGGTGCGGACGCGGTACGCTCCCCGTCCAAGGGCCGGTCCAGTCCCACTCGGGCAAGGCACGGCCCCAGGCAGCGTCCACGCCCTTCACGCGACCCAGGACCGCCTGACCCGCGGCCCGGGATGCCGAGGCCGCGGCACCCCAGGCGCGCGGACTGCCTGCCATGAGCGATTGGGCCTCGGCATCGTCCCCCGCCGCGCCATCGCCGCTCAGAATCGCGGTGTGGCGCTGCAGACTGAGCCCAAGCCGGTCGAAGTCATGCACGGCGCCGGTCGTGTCCGCCCCACCGGCGGTCTGGACCCGCGCAACGGCGCGCCAGACGGTCGGATCGCCCAGCCGCAGCTCGCGGCGCAGGTCCGCCGCCCCGGCCGCGGGATCGCCGGCTTGCAATCCAGTCATGGCGCCCAAGGATTCAATGTCCAGGCGCGCTTCGCCCGCCAGAAGATCCCGCCCCTGCCGGGTCCGCCAGCGATGCCTGGGCGCATCCAGATAGCCATCCCCGGCGCGGTCCAACGCCGCCGGAGTCAGCCCCTGGTGGGCATGGGCGAAGGCGGTGCGCCGGCTGGCATGGGCCAGTTGCAAGCCGGCATCCTGCAGGCGCCCCAGCCAGGCGATGCCCAGCCACAGACTGCCCAGGACAGTGAGCACGACCAGCGTTTCGACGAGGGCCTGGCCGCCCTGTGACGCATGAAGCGGCATCTCAGTCTCCCGAAACATCTGACACGCCCGCCGACAGACGCGCATGCCAGTAGGGGTGGAACAAGCTGGGGGTTTCATCCAGGCCGTCCGCACGCCGCCCGGACCGGGAAAACAGGCTTTCCGCCGCGCTGCGGGCGCGGATCGGACGGCCGGATGCATCCGGCAGTTCCAGGCGCACGACAAAGCCCGAGGCGGCGTCCGGCCCGGTCCCGGCCGCAATGTCCAGATAATCCCCCAGGCCGCGCGAGGCCCAGGCCTGACGATCACGCAAGGCATAGGAATTGGCCAGGGGATTGTCCCGGCCGCCCACCAGATCCCATTGCGTCGCCGCCCGCACCCAGCGCCAGAAATCCTGATCGGCAAAATCCTCCGGCGGCGCATCGACGTGGTCGGCATCCATCGCCTGACCGGCTTGCGCCGGCATCCAGGCCCAGCCCATGGCGTATTCGCGGTAGTAACAGCCAATCCAGCGGTTCGAGCGCACCGCATGAAAGGACTGGGTATCCCCCGCCTGCCAGCGGCCCGACTCGTCCAATGCCGTGCCGCCGCGCCGCCGCAATTCGTGGCGCAACTGCGGGCAGCGCGCGCTGACCGGCCAGGGATTGCGCGCGGTATGGTCGCGGGGGTCGAGAAAGGGATAGAGCCCGGCCAAACGCCGCGTCCAGTCGAACAAAGGGGCGTCCGGCGCATGACGGCGCAACAGACCGGGCCAGGCGTCATCCGTCACCATGGGCCGCAGATCGCGGTGCTCGGGATAATGCCCGGCCAGCACGGCCCGCATCGCTCCCAGGCGCGCCTGGGGCAGGTCCCTGGCCAGGACACGGGACAGGTCTGCCGAGAGCTCGTGCACGAAACGCTCGTGCGTGGCATAAGCCTGGCCCAAGGTCCCCTCGGCGCGTGCCCGGGCCTCCAGGCCGACGGCGCCGGCCGCCGCCAGATAGGCGCGGCCATGATCGGCGCCAAACAGCAGGCCGATCAGGTGGGCGGGCGGATTGCCCTGGGCCAGACGGCGCGATTCCATACCGGCGTAGTGCGCCCAACTGCCCAGCGTAACCAGGTGCGCCATGGCCACTTGATGCGCCATCCGGGCGCGATTCAGATAGGCCAGGAAATTCAGGGTCCGGGCCTGGACCAGGGCGCCGCTGTAAGCGGCGGCATCCAGGCCGTGGACCATCCGGGTCTTGGCCGCCAGCACCTGTCCGGTCGCGAAATAGCGCATCCAGGCCAGCCCCAGCACGGCAGCCAGCAGCATGCCCAGCACCAGGACCTGGCCCTGCTGCTTGCGTAGCGTAGGGTGCGGGGCGGCCATCTCACTGCCCCGCCGCCGCATTGCCGGTAAAGGATTTCAGCGATTTGGCGGCCGCCTGGGCGGCGGCGGATTCAGCCGCCGATTGGGCGACGCGGGATTGTTCCGAACCGTCCTCGCCGGCGATCTCGCGCGCCATGGCCGCCGTCTGGGCGCGGATCACCTGGCCGAACAACTGATAGACCGCGATGGCGGCGACGGCCACCAGAGCGACCACGATCACGTACTCGACCATGGCCTGACCACGCTGCCCGGCCCGGTCGCACGGACTGGATCGGGACGCCAGCAGCACCGGCACACGCGGGATACCCGACGGCGGCGGCGGCGTGCGCACAGCAAAGGACGGAGCGCCGGGCAGGACGCGGCGGATACGGCTGAACGGCTGGCGGACGCGGCGCGACAGGCGCAGAAAGGAGGTCATGGCGGGCTCCGGGAACGGGATGGAGCCCAGTGTGCCCTGCCCCTTCAAGCCCGCCTATTCGCACTTCCCGCCTTGGCTGAAAATGTCCAGCCTGCTGCGGCATGCAGCATTCGGGTCCCCTGAGCGCGACTGGATGCTGCGCCCAGGAGGCCCGAAAAATCAGCCGATGCGCACGCGCAAGGTGCCCAGCCCTTCAACGGCGCCTTCGAGCAGATCGCCGGCCACGACGGCGCCGACCCCGGCCGGGGTCCCGGTGTAGATCAGGTCGCCGGCCCGCAGTTCGAACAGGGTGGACAGGTAGGCGATGGCTTCCGGCACTGACCAGATCATGTCCGACAGATCGCCTGATTGGCGCGGCTGGCCGTTGACCGACAGGGTGATCGCACCCTTCGCCATTGCACCGGCGGACGCGGCCGGATGCAGCGGCCCGATGGGCGCGCTATGGTCGAAGGCCTTGCCGGTTTCCCAGGGGCGGCCGGCCTTTTTGGCAGCGCCTTGCAGATCGCGGCGCGTCATGTCCAGGCCGATGGCATAGCCCCAGATGCAGGCGGCCGCCTGCTCGGGCGTCAGGTCGCGGCCGCCCGAACCCAGCGCGGCGACGAGTTCGACCTCGTGGTGCAGATCCTGGGTCAGCGGCGGATACGGCAGCACGCCTTCGGCGCCCTCGGCAACGTTCAGGACGGCATCGGCGGGTTTGGCGAAGAAGAACGGCGGTTCGCGTCCCGAATCACCCATTTCCCGCGCGTGTTCCGCATAGTTGCGGCCGACGCAGTAGATGCGCCGCACGGGAAAGCGGGCCGTCGTGCCCTGGACGGCGACAGTCGCCGCCTCGGGGCGGGGAATCACGGTTTCCGTCATGACGTCTCAGCCTTTGGTCTGCTCGTAGCGTTCAACGGAAGAGCGGATCTCCTGCTTGGCGGCATCCAGGCCCGACCAGCCCTGGACCTTGACCCACTTGCCCTTTTCCAGATCCTTGTAGTGCTCGAAGAAATGCTGGATGCGCTGCAGTTCTTCGGCCGGCAGATCCGCCGTCGAGTCGATGTGGCGGTACGGCGGGTAGAGCTTGTCGACCGGGCGGGCCAGCAGCTTGGCGTCCTTGCCGGCTTCGTCTTCCATGTTCATCACGCCCAGGGCGCGGCAGCGGATAACCGAGCCGACCTGCACCGGGAACGGCGCGATCACCAGCACGTCCACCGGATCACCGTCTTCCGACAGGGTCTGGGGGATGTAGCCGTAGTTGCAGGGGTAGTGCATGGCGGTCAGCATGAAGCGGTCCACGAACACGGCGCCGCTGGCCTTGTCGACTTCGTACTTGACCGGATCCGCGTTCATCGGGATCTCGATCACAACGTTGAATTCCTCGGGCAGCTTATCGCCGGCCGGCACTCGATCTAGGCTCATGAAGGTCCTTGGTAGGTTCGGATTGGATGGTTCAGACAGAAAAATAGCTACTTGCGCGCGCTGCCGTCCGAGGTCTGGGACATGTCCACCCCGGGAATCGGCGCCGTGTCGAAGTATTCGTCCTCGGCAGAGAGGGGCTCGGGCACGGCAGCGGCCGCCGGCGCTCGAGGCGGCGGCGCGGAGATCGGCATTGCGTCGAGGCCGGTTTCGTCCTGGACGTAGACGCCGCTGGCGGCATACGAAGTCGCCAGCGGCTGTTCGTCCGGTGCCGGGTCAGCCGCAGCGGTCGTTTCTTCAAAACGCGGATCGCCGCGCGTGTCGGCTGCCGGCAGCAGGCGGGCGATGACGGGCATCTCGTCGTCCGCCGCCTGGCAGGCCAGGCGCCAGTTGCGCAAGGCCTGCTCGGGATGGCCCAGCGCGTCATGCAGATTGCCCAGCAGTGCATGGATATGGGTGTCGGCGCGCAGCGCCAGGCTGCGCTCCAGGTAATGCTCGCCCTGCCCCCAGAGCTGGGCCGCCAGGCAAAGCTGCCCCAGCGCCGCCAGCAGGCCGGGATGGTCGGGATTGGACTTCAGCCACAGTTCGGCATGCCCGAGACGCTGGCCAGCCTGGGTCGCATCGCAATGGGCGTAGAGCCGCAGCAGGCGATCATCCATCCGGCGGCCCAGCGCCGCCTCCAGGATGCGGGCCGATTCGGCCGGATGGCCCAGGCGTATCTGGACCTGGGCGCCGGCCAGGGCCACGTCGGAATCCAGCCGCTCGTCGGCGCTCAAGTCGCCCCAGACGGCGCTCCAGCCGGATTCCTCGACCTTGGACAGGCGCTGCACCGTCGATTCACGGATGAACTGGCGCGCCTGGGTTTCGTCGATGGCGCCCCGGCGCAGCAACAGGCGCGTGAGTTGATACACGCGGTCCGCGTGGCCCAATTGACGATGGGCGCGCAGCAGCAGGCGCGTGCCGTGCAAAAAACGCGACGAGGCATCCTGCAAAGGTTCGAGCAGAACCAGGGCCTCTTCGGCGCGATTCTGGTCCAGATACATTTCCGCCGTCACCGTGTCCACGGCCTGGCGCAGGCGGGAATCCTGGCCGGCGCCCTCCTGGGCCAGCTTCAGCACCTGATCACGCCGCGCAGTTTCGCCCAGCAGATGCAGGGCGCGCGCCGCGCTCAGCCCGGCCAGCACCTTGCGGTCGGCCGATCGGGTGCGCGTCAGCAGATTGGACAGGTCTTTTTCGGCCTGGACGTAACGGCCTTCCAGTACATTGATCCAGCCGCGTTCAAGCAGTTCGACGTCGCGCTTCTGGGCACGACGCCCACGCCAGGCGCGCAGCCGGCCGGGGCTGGTGCTCAGCCAGTTCAGCGCGCGCAGCAGCCAGTGCAGCGCCAGAAAGGCCACCAGCGCAAGCACGACGGCCAGCGACAGGGACAGTTCGATACGCCACGGCTGGGCGACGATGAGGACGTTGCCGCCGTGTTCGCGCAGCACCAGGGCCAGGGCCACGGCGGCCGCGAACAGAATCAGGGTCCAGATCCAGGATCGCATCGCGCGCTCCTCAGACCGCGCCGGCGCCGACGGGCGCTCCGGCAGGCGACGGCTCTGCCGGAACGGCTTCGCCCGGGCTGGCATCGTCGGGCGCGCTGCCGTCCTGCTCGTCTTCCTCGACGGCGTCCCGGGCGGCGGCGATCGCGGCCAGGCTGTTGTCCACCGTCGGCAGCTTGATCTCGATCGCAGTGTCGCGCAGCTCGCGGGCGATCTTGAGGGCCTCGCGCGCGGATTCATCGCGCATGTCGTAGCGCTGGTCGATCGCCGTGGAAAGCTGATCGAGTTCGGCCTGCCAGATGCGCGACTGATGCATCATCAGGGCCAGTTGGGCGGTGACCGCCCGCTGCTTCAACACTTCGCGAAAGCGCAGCGCCTGATCGGGCGACATCAGCAAGGCAGCGGCATCGTCCACCCGGCGCACGTCGAACAGGCTGCGCAAGTCCTGCGACACCAGGCCGGCCGCGTCACGCGTCCAGTGCCAGGCATTGGCAGCCATGGCGCGCCAGCCCTCGGGGGCCGGTTCGTCAGGCGTCCGGGGTGCGGCGGAGGCCTCAGGCGTCGGCGCCGAAGCGGCCAGATCCGCCGGATGTGCAGCCGCGTCGGGCACCAGCAGGGGCGCAGTCCCGACCAGATTGGACAGGCGGTCGATCCGGGCCGTCAGGGCCGGCAGGTCAATGGTCGCCACGGCGCGCAGGCGGTCCAGGTCGCCATTGATCGACTGCTGCAAGGCCGCAAGGCCCGGGCGGTTGGCGCGAGCCAACTGGGCCTGTGCGGCTTCGAGGGAGATGATGGCGTTGGCGACATTGCCGCCCAGGGCAAGCTGCTGTTGGGCGATGGTGACCAGATGATCGATGTCATTGAGCAGCAGCAGATCCGAGCCGCTGTCCGTCATCATCCGCAGCGCCTGGTCGAGCTCCTGGACCTGCGCAGAGGTGGTCTCCAGGGCGCTGTTCAGTTCCTGCAGCCGGGCGGTCTGCGCCTGGACCAGGGACAAGGCCTGATCCGCCTGGGCGCGGGTTTCCTGGACCAGTTGGACGCTTTGCTGGTGTTGCTGCTGCAGATCGGCGCGCACGGCGCGGTATTCCTGATTCTGGTAATACAGCGCCCCGCCCAGGACCAGGGCCAGCACGATCAACAGGACCACCGCCAGGATGGAGCCTCCCGACCGTGACCGCCCCGCCCCGGCCTGGGCCGTGGCCAGCGCCGAGGCGGGCGTCGCCGGGGCGGAAGTCTGTTCGGGCGAGCTGTGGTCGGTATCGGTCATGGTGGCGTACGGGTCCTTCTAGGCTGATCTCGCAGATGCCAATATAGCCTGAAACAAGGCGGCCTCATCGGGTGCACTCAGGCGCACCGCGAGCGCGCCCGCAGGGCGGTCGGCATAGAGGCATTGTAAACGCCGCGCGATCCGCTCGTGCAGTGTGACGACCCGCAAGGCGGTCGGCCAGTCCAGGCCCTGCCGGCGCAGGCTGTCATCCACGGCTTCGACTGCTTCAGGGCTGGTCAGCAGCAGCGTGCACGCGTCCGGTCCCGCCAAGACCTCGCACGTCGCACGGTCCCAGATCACGGGACTGCGCTGGTACAGCGCATGGCACGTCACGTGCCAGCCGCGCGCCTGAAGCTGCTGCGCAAGCCAGTCGCGCCCCCGCTGCGCCCGGAGGATATGGGCGCGGCCCGGCGTCAGGCGCGCCGCCTCGATGGCGGCCAGCAAGGACTCTGAATCGGGAGGCGCATCCTGGTCCGGCGCCAGAATCAAATCCGGCGGCACGTGGTCGCGCAAGGCCCGGGCGGTCGCGGCGCCCACCGCCGCCGCCCGGACGCCGTCCGGCCAGGGCGTGACGGCCCCCCCGTCAAAACAGGCATCCACGGCCTGGCGGCTGACAAAGATACACAGATCCCCCGCGACCAGGCGAGGGACAGCCGCGTCCAATCGCCGGATCGCCAAGGCCGGCGCCTCGATCACGGTCAGGCCGGCCGCCCGCAGGGCGGAGGCCAGCGAGGTATTGCGCCCTTCAGGACGCGTCAGCACGGCGCACGGGCGGCCCATCCGACGGGGGACGATCAGGAGGCGGCGGGTTCGGACAGGCGGGCCAGGATCGCGTCCGCCCCCTGGCCGAGCAGGTCCTGGGCGACCGCAGCGCCCAGCGTGCCGGCGTCCTCCGGCGCGCCTTGGGTCTCGGCGCGCAGGATGCGGCTGCCGTCGGGTTCGGCCACCAATGCCCGCAGGTGCAAACGGCCGTCCCGCAGGACGGCGTGCGCCGCCAGAGGCACCTGGCAGGATCCTCCCAGCGCGCGTGACACGGCGCGCTCGGCCAGCGCACAGGCGGTGGTCTCGCCGCAGGCCAGCGGCGCCAGCCAATCGCGCAGGTCGGTGCGGTCGGCCAGGATTTCGATGCCCAGGGCGCCCTGCCCGGCGGCGGGCAGACTCAGTTCCACCGGCAAGGCGGCGCGAATGCGTTCGGCCAGGCCCAGGCGCTGCAGACCGGCCGCGGCCAGCACGATGGCGGCGTAATCGCCCCGGTCGAGCTTGCCCAGCCGGGTGTCCAGATTGCCGCGCAGCGGTTTGACCTCCAGATGGGGGTAGCGGGCGCGCAACTGGGCCTCGCGGCGCAGGCTGGAAGTCCCGATGACGGCGCCCGGCGGCAACTCATCCAGGGAATTCGCGGTGTTGGACACCAGCGCGTCACAGGGGTCGGCCCGTTCCAGGATGGTGGACAGGGCAAACGGCACCGTGAGATCGACCGGCACGTCCTTGAGGGAATGCACGGCCAGATCCGCGCGGCCATCCAGCAGCGCGGTTTCGAGTTCTTTCACAAACAGGCCCTTGCCACCGACCTTGGACAGGGTGCGGTCCAGGATCTGGTCGCCGCGCGTGGTCATTTCCAGCAGCTCGACGCTGCAGTCGGGATACAGGGCCTGGAGGCGGGACTGGACATGATGGGCCTGCCACAGCGCCAGGCGGCTGGCCCGGGTGGCGATCACAAGGGTGCGGGGGGCCGTGACGGCGGTCATGCGGTGTACCTCGAAAGCAGCAGACGAAGCAGCAGGCCGATGGCAGCCAGTATGGCCAGGCCCTGCAGCAGGGTAGGACGTTTGATGTTCATGGGGCGCGGTCCATGCTGCGGCACATCACGCAGCACAAGAAAAAGGCCTGCCACAGGGCAGGCCTGAGCGATCGGCGCCGAACGCATTCAGCGCCGATCAATTATTACAGCACGGTTTTGAGCAGCTTGCCCATTTCCGAGGGATTGCGCGTGGTGCGGATCCCGCAGGCTTCCATGATTTCGAGCTTGGCGTCGGCCGTGTCGGCGCCGCCCGAGATCAGGGCGCCGGCGTGGCCCATGCGCTTGCCCGGAGGCGCCGTGACGCCCGCGATGAAGCCGACCACGGGCTTCTTCATGTTGTCCTTGGCCCACTGCGCGGCGTTGACTTCGTCGGGACCGCCGATTTCGCCGATCATGATGACGGCGTCCGTATCCGGGTCGTCATTGAACATCTGCAGCACGTCGATGTGCTTCAGGCCGTTGATCGGGTCGCCGCCGATGCCGACCGCGCTGGACTGGCCCAGACCCAGTTCCGTGACTTGCGCCACGGCTTCGTAGGTCAGGGTGCCGGAGCGGCTGACGATGCCGATGCGGCCCTTGCGGTGGATGTGGCCCGGCATGATGCCGATCTTGATTTCATCGGGCGTGATCAGGCCCGGGCAGTTGGGGCCCAGCAGCAGGGTCTTGCGGTTTTCGGCGCGCATGCGGTTGCGGACTTCGAGCATGTCACGCACGGGGATGCCTTCGGTGATGCAGATGGCCAGGTCCAGGTCGGCCTCGACGGCTTCCCAGATGGCGGCGGCGGCGCCTGCGGGCGGCACGTAGATGACCGACACGGTCGCGCCGGTGGCTTGCTTGGCGTCCTTGACGGAGGCGTAGATGGGGATGCCCTCGAAGTCCTCGCCCGCCTTTTTCGGGTGCACACCGGCCACGAAGGCGGCTTGACCGTTGGCGTACTCGCGGCACATGCGGGTGTGGAACTGACCGGTCTTGCCGGTAATCCCCTGGGTGATGACCTTGGTGTCCTTGTTGATCAGAATCGACATGTTCTATTCCCTTCGATGCTTATTTCGCGGCGGCGACAACGGCGGTCGCGGCTTCGGCCATGGTGTCGGCGCTGATGATGGGCAGGCCCGAGGCCGCCAGCATCTTCTTGCCTTGTTCTTCGTTGGTGCCCTTCATGCGCACGACCAGCGGCACGCTGAGGTTCACGGCCTTGCAGGCGGCGATGACGCCTTCAGCGATCACGTCGCAGCGCATGATGCCGCCGAAGATGTTGACCAGGATGGCCTTCACGCCCTCGTTCTTGAGCATGATCTTGAAGGCTTCGGTGACCTTTTCCGCCGTGGCGCCGCCGCCGACGTCCAGGAAGTTGGCCGGCTCGCCGCCGAACAGCTTGATGGTGTCCATCGTGGCCATGGCCAGACCGGCGCCGTTGACCAGGCAGCCGATGTTGCCGTCGAGCTGGATGTAGGCCAGATCGAATTTGCTGGCTTCGATTTCAGCGGGGTCTTCTTCGTCCAGGTCGCGGTAGGCGACGATGTCGGGGTGACGGAACAGCGCGTTGGAATCGAAGTTGAACTTCGCGTCCAGGGCGATGATATTGCCCTTGCTGTCGCGGTTCAGGGGGTTGATTTCGACCAGCGAGGCATCGGTTTCCATGTAGCAGGTGTACAGCTTGCTGCACACGTCGATGAACTGCGCCACGGAATCGGCCGGCATGGCGACGCCCTTGGCCAGCTTTTCGCCGTCAGCCTGGGTGAAGCCCTGCAGCGGGTCGATCATCACGGTGATGATCTTTTCCGGGGTGGAGTGAGCGACTTCCTCGATGTCCATGCCGCCTTCGCTGGAAGCGATGAAGGCCACTTTCTGCGTGGCGCGGTCGGTCACGACGGACAGGTAGTATTCCTTTTGAATATCGGCGCCGTCTTCGATGTACAGGCGGCGCACTTTCTGGCCGTCGGCACCGGTCTGGTGCGTGACCAATTGCATGCCCAGGATCTGGCCGGCCAGCGTGCGGACGTCATCCAGCGTCTTGGCGACCTTCACGCCGCCGCCCTTGCCGCGGCCGCCGGCGTGGATCTGCGCCTTGACGACCCAGACAGGACCACCCAATTTTTCGGCTGCCGCCACGGCCTCTTCGACCGAGAACGCGGGAATGCCGCGCGGGACAGTCACGCCAAACTTCTTCAGCAATTCCTTGCCTTGATATTCGTGAATTTTCATGAGTTACCTGTCAGTGAAGAAAAAAGAAAGCCGTCGATCCGCCGCTTCGGCGAACCGGTCCAAGACCGCCGTCCGGCCAGCGCCCTGGAGCACGCCAGGGAACCTCTGAATAAGTCGAGCGGAAAGCGGGCGCTGCGGATCGGGATGGGATGCAAGGCGCGAACCGCAGCGATAGCCGTAGCTATCGCGAGGATGAGCAACGCCGCAGACCGCCCGAGACCGCAGATGCACGCGGCGCGAGGACTTGTTCAGAGGGTCCCTAGCGTTCATCGGACTTCGCCTCGGTTTCATCGGAGAGTCCCTCGGCGGGGACGTACCAGGGGGAATAATGCATGCGCACCACGGGACCGTCCACGCGCAAGGCATGGCAGCCGTCCAATTGGAACGGCCGCTCGCCGGTGTCCGCTTTGCGGCGGCGGTCGGCCATGGTCTGGACCGCCACGGTGGGCAGCACATTGGTCAGTTCCGTAACGTGGGTGCAGCCGGCCGTGCGGCCGAAACGCTCGCGCACGCGTTGGCGGAACTGTTTGAGCAGATTCAGGCCGACCAACTGGCTGTATTCCGGCGCGATGGCGCTGCAGAATTCGCCGTAGGGTGCGGCCTCGTAGGCGGCCTCGGAGGCCGTGATGGTGAATTGATCATCGATGGTGATGCGCAGGCGCATGTGGTGCACCGGCGCGCCCGCGGGATGGACGCCGCCCCCGCGGATCGGGAAATCGTAGGTCTTGGTGTCGATGAGTTCGGCTTCGATGTCCCATTGCCCGTCATCCCTGGCATAGGAATCGACGCGAATGGAGCGCGTGTGGACGGGACGGCGTGGGCACGCCGGATCGGACAAGGGCATGAGGGACGAAAAGGCCGGAATTCGTGAAACCTTTCGATTATATACCCTGTATAAGTCCCGGGTTATATCGAGGCCGCAGGCCCCGGCCCGGCCGGATCAGCAGGTGCGCCGGCCGGGCGCGCAGCCGGCCGGCTCGGCCGACACGGCCCGGCCCCAGGAACGAGGCCGGCCGATGCCGTCATGCTCAGGCCGCTTCGCGCAGCGTCCGGGCGGCCTGCACCATGGCCTGCAGCGCTGCGCGGGTTTCCGGCCAGCCGCGCGTCTTCAGGCCGCAGTCCGGATTGACCCAGAGCCGTTCGGCGGGCAGGCGCCGGGCGGCGCGCCGCATCAGGTCCACCATCCAGTCCTCGCGCGGGACGTTGGGCGAATGGATGTCGTAGACCCCGGGACCGATGTCGTTCGGGTAGGCGAAATTCTCGAACGCTCCCAGCAGCTCCATGTTCGAGCGCGAGGTCTCGATCGTGATCACGTCTGCGTCCATCGCCGCGATCGCCTCGATGATGTCGTTGAACTCCGAATAACACATATGGGTGTGGATCTGCGTGTCGTCGCGCACCCCGCTGGTGGACAGGCGGAAGCTGTCCACCGCCCAGTCCAGGTAGGCGGCCCAGTCGCTGCGCCGCAGCGGCAGGCCTTCGCGAATGGCCGGTTCGTCGATCTGGATCACGGTCACGCCGGCCTGCTCCAGGTCCTGGACCTCGTCGCGCAGAGCCAGGGCGATCTGGCGGC
Organism: Castellaniella hirudinis; assembly: GCF_042651965.1. Taxonomy (NCBI): domain Bacteria; kingdom Pseudomonadati; phylum Pseudomonadota; class Betaproteobacteria; order Burkholderiales; family Alcaligenaceae; genus Castellaniella; species Castellaniella hirudinis. The sequence continues at coordinate 602,725 of NZ_JBHSDY010000010.1, read as the reverse complement.
AGGTCTGCTCGCGCGGCTGGTCGTCGCGCACGAAAGACCATTGCAGGATCGTCACCGGACCGGTCAGCATGCCCTTGACCGGCTTGTCCGTCAGGGACTGCGCGTAGGCCGACCAGGCCACGGTCATGGGGGCCAGGCGCGCCACGTCGCCATAGATCAGGGGCGGCTTGACGCAGCGCGAACCGTAGCTCTGCACCCAGCCGTAGGCGGTGAAGGCGAAACCGGCCAGCAGCTCACCAAAATATTCCACCATGTCGTTGCGCTCGGGTTCGCCGTGCACCAGCACGTCCAGGCCGATTTCCTCCTGGAAACGCACCACGCGTTCGATTTCGGCGCGGATCGCCTTTTCGTAGGCGGCGTCGCCCAGCGTCCCGGCCCGCCAGTCACGGCGCAGTGCGCGGATTTCCGCGGTCTGCGGGAAAGAGCCGATCGTCGTCGTAGGGTAGCGCGGCAGCCCCAGGTGCGCTTGCTGAGCGGCAATGCGTCGGCCAAACGGCGCACGGTCACGGCGCACCGCCGCCGAGGCCGCCAGACGCTCGGCCACGTCCTTGCGGTGAATGCGGCTGGACGCGGCGCGGTCGCGCACGGCCTGGCGGGCCGCCGCCAGCGCCTGTTGATCACGCGCATCGGCGTCGCCGTCCACCAGAGTCCGCAGCAAACGCAGTTCGTCGAGTTTCTGCACGGAAAAGGACAGCCAACTGCGCAACTCACCATCCAACGCGGTTTCCAGGCTGAGGTCGATGGGGGTGTGCAGCAGCGAGCACGAGGGCGCCAGCCACAGGCGTTCGCCCAGCGCTTGCGCCGCCGCCCGGACCTGTTCATGGATGCGGTCCAGGTCGGCGCGCCAGACGTTGCGCCCGTCGATCACGCCCAGCGACAGCACTTGATCATTGCGCACCGCGGCCAGCACGGCCGCTTGCTGGCCCGGCGCGCGCACCAGGTCCACGTGCAGCCCCTGCACAGGCAGGGCCTGGATGACGTCCAGGTTGTGCTCGACGCTGCCGAAATACGTGGCCAGCAGCACGTTGGACCCCTGCGCCGCCAGGCGGGCGTAGACGCCGGCCAGCGCTTCGCGCCAGGCCTGCGGCAGGTCCAGCACCAGGATGGGCTCATCGATCTGCACCCACTCCACGCCCTGGGCGGCCAGGCGTTGCAGCACTTGTTCATAGACGGCCAGCAGGCCGGGCAGCAGATCGAGCTTGGCGGCGTCGGCGGCGCCGGCCGTGTAGGCGTCCCCCTTGCCCAGCCACAGCCAGGTCAGCGGCCCCGGAATCACCGGGCGGACGCGGTGGCCCAGCGCCTGGGCCTCGGCCACTTGTTCGAACAGCGAATCGCGCGCAATGCGGTAGGTCTGGCCGGGATGCAGTTCAGGCGTGATGTAGTGATAGTTGGTGTCGAACCATTTGGTCATTTCGCAGGCCGCCGCCGGCGTGCCCGATGGGGCGCGGCCGCGGGCCATGCGGAACAGGGTGTCCAGTTCGACCGGGGCATCGTCCGCCTGGCCGAAGCGCGCCGGCACCGCGCCCAGCAGCGTGGTCCACTCCAGAATCTGGTCGTACCAGGCGAAATCACCGACGGGCACCCATTGCGCGCCGGCGTCGGCCTGGATCGCCCAGTGACGGGCCCGCAGGTCACGGCCCGTCGCCAGCAGGCTGTCCAGATCGGCCTTGCCGGCCCAGTAGGCTTCCTGGGCGCGCTTCAATTCCCGGGCAGCGCCGATTCGAGGGAAGCCAAGATTATGAATGATCGTCATGATGAATCCTGATAACATTAAAATTATTCAATGAACGACATTCTGCCTTTGGTGGCGAAAAATAAAAAATCAAATCCTGCACGGATAACATGAGAGAAATTCATGATTGAGGTCCGACACCTGGAAACCCTGCTGGCCATCCGCGAGGGCGGCAGCTTGCAAGAGGCCGCCGAAAGGCTGCACCTGACCCAGTCCGCCCTGTCGCACCAGTTGCGCGACCTGGAAGTGCGGCTGAAGACGCCGCTGCTGAACCGGCGCACCCGCCCTGCCCGCCTGACCACGGCGGGCCTGCGGCTGGTGGCGCTGGCCGAGGACGTGCTGCCGCGCGTACGCGCGGTCGAGCTGGAATTGCGCCGCCTGGCGGCCGGCCGCGCCGGCCGCCTGCACGTCGCCATCGACTGCCACTCCTGCTTTCAGTGGCTGATGCCCACCCTGGACACCTTCCGCAAGGATTGGCCGGAAGTCTCCCTGGACCTGACGGCGGCGTTTTCCTTCGCCCCCCTGCCCGCCCTGGCGCGCGGCGACCTGGACGTGGTCATCACCTCCGACCCCGAACCGCTGGAATCGGTGGACTACACGCCGCTCTTTGCCTACGAACTGGTGCTGGCGGTCGCCAGCCAGGGGCCGCTGGGCGCGGCCGACCGGATCCGGCCGGAAGACCTGGCCGACCAGATCCTGATCACCTACCCGGTCGACCGGGCCCGCCTGGACGTCTATACGACGTTTCTGGACCCGGCCGGCGTGGAACCCGCCGCCGTACGCACGGCGGAACTGACGCCCATGATCGTGCAACTGGTCGCCAGCGGCCGGGGCGTGGCCGCGCTGCCCAGTTGGGCGCTGGATGAATACAAGAATCTGCCGGGGCTGAAGATCTGCCGCCTGGGGTCGGGGATCTGGCGCACCTTGCAGGCCGGCATCCGCACCGAGGACGCGGAGACGGCCTACGTGCAGGCGTTCCTGGAACAAGCGCGGCGCACGTGTTTCGAGACTTTGCCGGGGATACGGGCGGCGGGCTAGCGCACGGCACGGTGCCGTGCAGCGAATTCAGTCCTGCTCGTCTTCCGCAGCGGAGTCTGCCGGATCGAAGTTTTCCCGGCTGCTCAGCAGGCGCCGGATGCAATCCACCGAGAACCCCCGCCCCGCCATGAAACGGTACTGCCGCGCGTATTCGCGGGGGTCGGCGGGCGCCTGACCGAATTTGCGTTGCCAGACGGCGCGCGCGCGCCCGGCTTCGGACGCGCGCAACCCATCTTTCAGATCCGCCAACTGCTCGTCGGCCAGCCCCTGCTGGCGCAGGGCGCCCAGGATGCGCTGCGTGCCCTGGCGGGCGGCGACGCGGTGGGCATAGGCCTGGGCGTAACGCTGGTCGGACTGCCAGTGTTCGCGCGCCAGATCGTCGAGTACGGCCTCGACGGCAGCGGGATCATCGCACCAGGCGGACAACTTGCGGCGCAATTCCTGGCGGGAATGTTCCCGCCGGGACAGATAGGCCACGGCCCGGGCTTTCAAACTGAGGCCGGCGCCGCTGGAGCCGGACTTGGCCCCGCGCCCGGACGAATCATCACCGCCCGGCGACGATTCATCGTCGCCGAACACGGTGCTGAACCCGTCGTCGCGCCTATTCCCCATCGGCAGCGGCGGGGGCGGCAGATGCCGTGGGCGTGGCCCGCAGGGCGATGCCCAGTTGTTCACGTACGCGGTTTTCGATCTCGAAGGCCATGTCCGCGTGTTCCTTGAGGTATTCGCGGACGTTGTCCTTGCCCTGGCCGATGCGTTCGCCGTTGTAGCTGTACCAGGCGCCGGACTTGTCGACCAGACCGGCCTGGACGCCCAGGTCGATGATCTCGCCCTCGCGGGAGATGCCGGCGCCGTACATGATGTCGAACTCGACCTGCTTGAACGGCGGGGCGACCTTGTTCTTGACGATCTTGACACGGGTCTCGTTGCCGACGACCTCGTCGCCCTTTTTGATCGAGCCGATGCGGCGGATGTCCAGGCGCACGGAGGAATAGAACTTCAGCGCGTTGCCGCCCGTGGTGGTTTCGGGGTTGCCGAACATGACGCCGATCTTCATGCGGATCTGGTTGATGAAGATCACCATGCAGTTGGCGCGCTTGATCGTGGCGGTCAGTTTGCGCAGGGCCTGGCTCATGAGGCGGGCCTGCAGACCGGGCAGCGAGTCGCCCATATCGCCTTCGATTTCGGCCTTGGGCACCAGCGCGGCGACCGAGTCGATCACGATCAGGTCGACCGAACCCGAGCGCACCAGGGCGTCGGTGATTTCCAGGGCCTGTTCGCCGGTGTCGGGCTGGGAGATCAGCAGGTCTTCGAGGTTCACGCCCAGGCGCGCGGCGTACTGGACGTCCAGCGCGTGCTCGGCGTCGACGAAGGCGCAGGTGCCGCCGATCTTTTGCATTTCGGCGATGACCTGCAGGGTGAGCGTGGTCTTGCCGGAGGATTCCGGACCGTAGACCTCGACCACCCGGCCGCGCGGCAGGCCCCCGACGCCCAGGGCGATGTCCAGCCCCAGGGAACCGGTGGACACGACCTGGATGTCGTGTTCGACCTGATTGTCGCCGTAGCGCATGATGGAGCCCTTGCCGAACTGCTTTTCGATCTGCGACAGCGCGGCGGCCAGCGCCTTGGCGCGTTCGGGGTTGGCCTTGGAGCGTTCATCCATGAGGGAATTCCTATTGAGAGACAAGCTGTGCAAGTCATTGCCGGCCGGTCCGGTCCGGGTGAGCACAGCGGGATTCGGGAAATTATTGCACTAAATTATACTGTATGAAAATACAGATGTGGCAATCCTGTCGCAGCCGAGCCGATCGGTCCTGCCGCCGGTCCGGCCACCCGCGCCATACTCCGCCCATCGTTTACCCTAAATGACCGCGTGGGTCCCGCGTGCCACAATGACGCCAGTCCGGGCCGTCAACGCCCCTCTCCCCCTGGATGTCATTCCCGCCATGCGTATCCTGATTGCCGAGGACGACAGCATTCTCGCGGACGGGCTGTCCCGATCGCTGCGCTACGAAGGCTATGCCGTGGACGTCGTCAACGACGGCTCCAGCGCCGATTCCGCCCTGCAATTGCAGACCTTCGATCTCCTGATCCTGGATCTGGGCCTGCCGCGCCTGGACGGCCTGTCCGTGCTGCGCAAGCTGCGCCAGCGCAGCACCCCCCTCCCTGTTCTGATCCTGACGGCCGCCGATTCCATCGAACAGCGCGTCGAAGGCCTGGACCTGGGGGCCGACGACTATATGTCCAAGCCCTTCGCCCTCAGCGAACTGGAAGCCCGCGTGCGCGCCCTGATCCGCCGACACGGCGGGGCACGCGCATCCGTCCTGCGTCACGGACGCCTGGCCTTCGACCTGAACGGGCGCATCGCCACCATCGACGACACGGCCGTCGAACTGTCCGCCCGCGAAACCAGCCTGCTGGAAATCTTCCTGTCGCGCAGCGGCCGCATGATCAGCAAACACCAGTTGGTGGACCTGCTGTGCGAATGGGGCGAAGAAGTCACCACCAACGCCATCGAGGTCTACATCCACCGGCTGCGTAAAAAGATCGAGCCGGCCGATGTCCACATCCTGACCGTGCGCGGCCTGGGGTACTGCCTGGAACCCGACAGCCGCGCCGTACCGGCAGACACGGCGGCCGTCGGCTGACGCGGCCCTGCCATGTTCGCCGATCCGGTACCACACCGGCCCCACCGCCGGCACGCAACGCTGCTGGGCCGCATCCTGCTGTGGATGATCGTGCCGCTGTTCGTCCTGTGGTCGATCGGCATCGTCATCACCTATTTCATTTCCCTGAACATCGCCAACTCGCCCTATGACCGGACGCTGTCGAGCCATCTGCGCCTGCTGCGCCACGAGGTCGAGCAGCAACGCCTGGTCAACGGGGTGACGCTGTCCGAATCGGCCCGCACGGTGCTGGCCGGCGGTGCGGACGAGTCCGCCACCAGTTGGCAGATCCTGGACGCCAACGGCCACCTGCTGGCGGGCGACCCCGCCATCCCCACCCCGGAAAACTGGGGCTACGACATTGACCAGATCCGCTTTCGCAATGCGTCCCAGAATCATCAGTCCATCCGCATGGCCTACGTCTGGGGCGGGCGCGACCAGGACGGCACCGGTTTTCTGACCGTCGTGTCCGAACCGGCCGAGGCGCGCGCGACGCTGCAGCAGGAAATCCTGACCGGCATGCTGACGCCCCAGCTCATCATCCTGCCGCTGGCCGCCATGCTGGCCGGACTGGGGCTGACCCAGGGCCTGGAGCCGCTCAGCCTGCTCCAGGAGCACATGCGGCGGCGCAAACCCAGTGACCTGTCGCCCATCCGCGATGATCTGGCGCCGGCCGAAATCGTGCCGCTGATCGCGTCCATGAACAACGTGCTGCAACGCCTGTCGGACTCCATCGATTCCCAGCGGCGCTTCGTCGCCAACGCCGCCCACCAGTTGAAAACCCCGTTGGCCGGCATCCGCACCCAATGCGAACTGGCGCTGCGCGAACAGGAACCGGAACGTATGCGCGACAGCCTGCAGCAACTGATCACCGGGTCCCGGCGCGCCACCCGGCTGGTGAACCAGTTGCTGCTGCTGGCGCGGGCGGAATCCATCGACCCCACCCAGGCGCGCACCACCGAATTGCTGGACCTGCTGCCCCTGGCCGAGACCTGCACGCTGGCATGGGTCGAGACCGCCCTGCAACGACGCATCGACCTGGGATTCGAATCGCCCGGCGAACCCCTGCCGATTTTCGGCAACGCGGTGATGATCCGCGAACTGCTGAACAACCTGATCGACAACGCGCTGCTCTACACACCCCAGGGCGGCCAGGTCACGGTGCGCGCCCTGCCCGAGGGCGACCGGGTCTGCCTCGAAGTCCAGGACTCCGGCCCAGGCATCCCGCCTGAAGAGCGGACCCGGGTCTTCGACCGGTTCTACCGGATCCTCGGCCACGATGCCGAGGGCAGCGGCCTGGGCCTGGCGATCGTGCGCGAGGTCGCCGAACACCACCACGCCACCATTGCCTTCCTGCCGCCCGGCAACCACCGCGATCCACTCAGCGCCGGCACCCGGCTGCGTGTTTCCTTTCCTCGCGACGATGCGCCCAGGACCCGATCATGAACCGAGCCCGACCCATGCCGCACGATCCCATGGACGAAGCCAACCGTCCCATGACCCACGAGGAACGCCGCGTCATCCTGGCGTCTTCGATGGGCACGGTCTTCGAATGGTATGACTTCTACGTCTATGGTTCGCTGGCGGCCGTCATCGCCCAGCATTTCTTTTCCGGCTTGAATCCCACGGCGGGCTTCATTTTCGCCCTGCTGACCTTCGCGGCCGGCTTCGCCGTGCGGCCTTTCGGCGCCCTGGTGTTCGGCCGGCTGGGCGACATGGTCGGACGCAAGTACGCCTTCGTGGTCTCGATCCTGATCATGGGCCTGTCCACCTTTCTGGTGGGCGTGCTGCCCTCGTCGGCGTCGATCGGCACCGCCGCCCCCACGATCCTGCTGTTGCTGCGCCTGCTGCAGGGCCTGGCGCTGGGAGGCGAATACGGCGGCGCCGCCGTCTACGTGGCCGAACACGCCCCGCAGGGACGGCGCGGCTTTTTCACCAGCTGGATCCAGACCACCGCCACGACCGGCATGTTCCTGTCGCTGGTCGTGGTCCTGGGCACCCGCGCCACGCTGGGCCAGGAGGCCTTCGACGCCTGGGGCTGGCGCGTGCCGTTCCTGATTTCCGTGCTGCTGCTGGTGATCTCGGTCTGGATCCGCCTGCGCCTGCACGAATCACCCGCCTTCACGCGCATGAAAAGCGAAGGCCTGGTCTCGCGCGCCCCCATCAAGGAAGCCTTCGGGCGCTGGCGCAATCTGCGCCTGATCCTGCTGGCCCTGATCGGCCTGACGGCCGGCCAGGCCGTGGTCTGGTACACCGGCCAGTTCTACGCCCTGTACTTCCTGACCGAGACCCTGGGCGTGGACGCCAACATTGCCAACATCCTGGTGGCCCTGGCCCTGCTGCTGGCCTGTCCGTTCTTTCTGGTGTTCGGCGCCCTGTCGGACCGGATCGGCCGCAAGCCCATCATCATGGCCGGCTGCCTGATCGCCGCCCTGACCTACTTCCCCGTCTTCAAGGGCCTGACCCACTACGCCAACCCGGCGCTGGAGCGCGCCCAGAACCAGGCCCCGGTGTACGTCGTATCCGACCCGCAGGACTGCTCGCTGCAGTTCAATCCGGTGGGCATTGCGTCCTTTACCAGCGCCTGCGATCTGCTCAAGACCTTCATGGCGAGCCACTCGGTCCATTACATCAACCAGCCGGCTCCCGAGGGCACCGTCGCCTACGCCCTGGTGGGCGACCAGCGCATCGACGCCTTCGACGGCACATCGCTGCCACGCGCCGACTTCGCCCGCCGCAACGAACAGCTGCAAAACGAGTTGCGCCAGGCGGTGCGCACCCACGGCTACCCCGCCTATGCCGACCCGTCGCAGATCAACTTCACCATGGTGTTGCTGCTGCTGTTCTTCCTGGTGCTGCAGGTCACCATGGTCTACGGGCCGATCGCCGCCATGCTGGTGGAAATGTTTCCCACGCGCATCCGCTACACCTCCATGAGCGTGCCCTATCACATCGGCAACGGCTGGTTCGGCGGCTTTCTGCCCCCGGTGGCCTTCGCCACGGTGGCCACCACCGGCAATATGTACGACGGCCTGTGGTATCCGATCGCGGTGTGCGTGATGACGCTGGTCGTGGGCCTGCTGTTCGTCAAGGAAACCCGGCACAACGATTTGAATGCGCCGTAGGGGCGCGCCGGAGATGCCGGGCGGTGGTCGGGCATGCGCCCTGGCCGTGGTCAGCGATGTCCGCCCTGACTGATCTGTAAGCCGCGCAGCAGCAGATCCAGCGCGGCCATGCCGCGCAGCAGCCGAGCCGGGCCGTCCTCGCCGTCCGCGATCCAGCATGCCGCTTCAGCCAGGCACCCATAGATCAGCGAGGCCAAGGCCTGCGCATCAGCGGCTTCCACGATGCCTTGACGCATGAGCTCGTCGATCAACTTCCGCATGGATTCGACGCAATACCGTTGTGAATCCGGCGACGCGCCGCCCAGCACCGCCCTGGCATCGCGCAGCACGATGCGCTGCATTTCGGGCTCCAGCGCCATCTCCAGATAGGCACGGCAGCGGCGGCAGAAGCCTTCCCAGGCGTCCTCGGCAGTATCAGAGATGGCTTGCAGGCGCAGATCTTTTTCGGCGTCAATCTGCGCCACCACCGCCGCCAGCAATCCCTTCTTGTCGCCGAAATGGTGATAGAGCGCACCACGGGTCAGGCCCACGCGCGCGGTGAGGTCGTCCATCGAAGTGTCGGCATAACCACGCTCGCTGAAGACCTTGCGGGCCGTTGCCAAGAGCGTGGCGCGGGTTTTCTCCGTCTCGGCACGCGTGCGGCGAACCATGCATTTCCCCTTTTACGTACTATCCGTATGTTTATTTACATACACTCCGTATGAATGTATGATTTTATTCATACGAAATGAATGTATTTTCACCGCACCGTGACGCTCTGACAAGCGGGCTCTCGGCAGCATAAGGATTGGAACCATGCCCCCTGCATCGTCCACTGGCGTAGAAACCGCCGCCCGGCATCCCTGGACAGCCGTCGCTGCTATCGGTCTCGCCACGTTTTCCGTCGTAACGACGGAAATGCTCCCGGTCGGTCTGCTGACACCCATCGCCGACGCCTTGGACATCTCCACCGGAACCGCCGGCCTGACGATCTCGCTGTCCGCATTGCTGGCCGCACTGTTCGCACCGCTGGTGGTGCTTGCCGCGGGCGGCATAGACCGGCGCAAGATATTGTGCGGCCTGCTGGCCCTGTTGACGTCCGCCAACCTGGCATCGGCACTGGCACCCAGCCTGGCCTGGATGTTGGCGGCGCGTGTCCTGGTCGGCCTGTGCATGGGCGGCATCTGGGCCATCGCCGGCGGTCTGGCGGCCCGACTGGTGCCGGCGCACGCAATCGGGCTGGCGACATCCATCATCTTCGGCGGTGTGGCAGCCGCATCCGTGCTGGGTGTGCCGTTCGGGGCGCTCATGGGCGACCTGGCTGGATGGCGCTGGGCCTTTGGCAGCATGGCGCTGCTCAGCGCCCTGGTCCTGGCGCTGCACCTGGCCGTCCTGCCTGCGCTACCGGTGACCGGCTCGGTCCGCTTGCATCAGTTCGGAGAGCAGTTCGCCAATCGCCAGGTGCGGTTCGGGCTGCTGCTGACCCTGCTGCTGGTAGCCGGGCACTTCATGGCCTTCACCTTCGTGCGCCCGCTGCTGCTGTCGGTGTCCGGGTTCAAAGCGCAATGGATAGGCGCGCTGCTGTTCGCTTACGGCATTGCGGGTATCGCAGGCAATTTCTTGGCTGGCATTGTCGCCGCACGCCGCACGATGCTGGCCTTAACGGCAATCACGCTGGGCCTGCTGCTGACACCGACGCTGTTCCTGACGATCGGCGACTCCCGGATGGGCGGCGGTGCGGCGCTGCTGGTCTGGGGACTGGCTTACGGCGGGGTATCCGTCGGCCTGATGAGCTGGATGATGAAAGCCGCACCCCGCGCCATCGAAATCGCCACCGCACTGTACGTAGGCGCCTTCAATATCGGCATCGCATCAGGGGCCTGGGCGGGAGGCCTGGCCATGGACGGATTCGGCCCGGCGGGCACACTCTGGCCGGCGGGGGGCTTGGCCGCCGCCGCATGGCTGCTGACCTTGGGCGCCGGCCGCAGTGACCAGAAGACAAGCGCCGCTGCCAAACAGACGGCACCGAAGTGCAGTGGATGCGGTTGAACCGCACGTGCTCATCGCAACCAGCGACGCGCCCATCGCCCGCTAGGCCGCTTCCCGGTCGTAGCCAGAGGGCTCGATCTGCCCCGTGCGGGATTGCTCCAGCCATGCCTGGAACATCAACACGCCCCACAGGTGATACTGCGCATTGCGCCGCCCGGACAGGTGTTCCGCCCAGGTCCGCCGGATCGGCGCCGGATTGAAGAAGCCTTCTTGCCGCAAGCGCGATTCGTCCAGCAGGCTTTCCGCCCAATCGCGCAGCGGGCCGCGCAGCCAGTCGCCGACGGGCACGCTGAAGCCTTTCTTGGGGCGCTCGATCAGGGCGCGCGGCACGTGTTTGTACAGCACCTGCCGCAGGATCCATTTGGCCGTGCCGTCGCGCAGCTTCATGGACTGCGGAATCCGCCAGGCGAACTCCACCACCCGGTGATCCAGGAACGGCACGCGGCCTTCCAGGGACACGCCCATGGCGGCCCGGTCGACCTTGACCAGGATGTCGTCGGGCAGATAGGTGACGGCGTCCAGGGCCATCAGGCGCTGGATGCCGTCCAGACCGTCCAGCGCCAGGGGCCGGCCATTCAGACAGGTCCGGGGTTCGCGCCCGCCGATCACCAGGCCGGCCGGGTCCCAGCGGGAAATCGATTGCAGGTACAGGTCGTCGATACGTTCCGCCGCCAGCTTGCGGGCGCCCTGGTGCAGCTTTTCGCCGGGCGCGGCGCGCAGCGACCCGGGCAGCAGCGGACGCAGCGGCCCGAGCATCGCGTCCCAGGTCTCGGGCGACAGGGTGCGGATGCCGCCGGCCGCCAGCGCCCGCAGGCCGCGCGGCAGGCGCGCGATCCGCTCCCAGTGCCGGCTGTTGCGCACGTAGCGGCCGTAGCCGGCAAACAGCTCGTCACCCGCGTCGCCCGACAGCGAGACCGTGACATGCTGACGCGCCAGTTGCGACACCAGAAAGGTCGGAATCTGCGAAGCGTCGGCAAAGGGTTCGCTGTACAGGTCCGGCAGCCGGGGGATGACGTCCCGCGCCTGTTCGGCGGTGACGTACAGCTCGGTATGCTCGGTGCCCAGGTGGCGGGCGACCGCCAGGGCGTGTTCGGCCTCGTTGTAGCCCGGCTCGTGGAAGCCGATGGAAAACGTCTTGACCGGGCGTGCGGACTGGGCCTGCATCAGCGCCACCACGGTGGATGAATCGATGCCTCCGGACAGGAAGGCGCCCAGCGGCACGTCAGCCAGCATCTGCCGGCGCACGGCGGATTTCAGCAGGTCTTCCAACGCATCCGTGGCCTCCTGGTCGGAGCCGGTGAACGGCGCGCGATTGCCGGACACGGCAACATCGGCCAGCGACCAGTAGGCCTCGACCGACGGTTCGCGCCGATCCAGCGACACCGTCAGCAGGCAGCCTGCCGGCAGCTTGGAAATCCCGCGATAGATGGAGTGCGGCGCCGGGATGTAGTTGTGCCGCATCAGCAGGCACAGAGCATCGCGGTCGACATCCGCCGCGCAGCACGGATGCGTCCGCAGCGCCTTGAGTTCGGAGCCGAACAGGAAGCAGGCCACGTCCCCGGCGCCCTGCCAGCCGTAGTACAAGGGCTTTTCACCCAGGCGGTCCCGCCCCAGGGTCAACACACGCGTCTGCGTGTCCCAGACGGCGAAGGCGAACATGCCGATGCAGCGTTCCACCGTGGCCCGGACGCCCCAGGCCGCGAAGCCCGCCAGCAGCGTCTCGGTGTCCGAGTGGCCGCGCCAGATCGGCGCCCGGCCGGACTGTTCCAGTTCCCGGCGCAGGTCCAGGTGGTTGTAGATTTCGCCATTGAAGACGATCACGTGGCGCCCCGAGGGGCCGGTCATGGGCTGATGCCCCGCCGCTGACAAGTCCAGGATGGACAGGCGCCGATGGGCCAGCCCGACGCCCGAGCCATCGGCCCAGACACCGGCATCGTCCGGCCCGCGCGACACGATCGTGTCGGCCATGCGCGTCAGGACGGCGGCGGCTTTGCCTACCTCACGCCAGTGGTCTCCTGCCAGAAAACCCACTAAACCGCACATCCTGTGTTCCTTGTTTGTCAGTGTCGCCCTCGGCCGGCCCGGAGCGCGTGGTACATTTTACGGCCGCCGCCCCCTAGTGTCCTGTTTGGTTAAGGGCTCTCACCCACCTTGTCCCTGGCAAATCATTTCGCCGGGCTCCGCCATGGATTCACACCCCCTCCACGAAGAACACGACACCGGCTCGTTCGAAAGCCATTTCCGCGACCCTGCGTTCGCGGCCGAGGCGCCGCTCGCCTGGCTGCTGGGACAACGGCTGGAGATCCTGGACGCCTTGCGCGGGCTGCTGTCGGGCGGCCAGGCGACGGCCCGGCTGCGCCTGTGGGTGTTCCTGGAACTGGCCGCCCTGCCCCAGGGCCGGCTGCAGCGCGAAGACCTGAATCAACTGTTTTTCAGCCTGAAACCCGAGGCGCTGGACGCGACGCTCAAGCGGCTGCGCGACCTGGATCTGTTGATCTGGGACGCCACCGCCCAGGACTACCACCTGTCCGCTCTCGCTCAACAACTGCAAGGCATGCTGGCGCCGCTGGCGCGCAGCGCGGGCGAAGACGACGAGATGGCGGCCATGCTGGCCCAGGTGGCCGGCGCCCAGGCGCTGGGCCTGTCCGACGCCGGCCAGATCCAGCATCTGCACGCCCAACTGGCGCGACGCTACGACGAGTTCGCCGATGTGATCGCCAGCGGCTCGGAAGCCCGCCTGCGGGACGCCCAGCCGCGCTTCGAACGCGCCCTGCAATTGGTCGAGCGGGCCGGCGAGGCCCTGACGGCGCTGATCCGCGGCGACCATGACGATCCGCGCCTGGAACACGAGGCGCGCGCCCTGGGTCGCGGACAGGCACGCCTGTTGTCCATGGCCAGCCAGTTCACCCGCGCGCTGCAGCAGGCCGACCGCCGCCGCATCACGCTGGGCAGCACCGGCATCACCAGTTCGGACGTTCGCCAGTGGCTGCAGACGCGCGGCGATCTGCACGAACTGCTGGGCGAGGCCCTGTCGGCCAGTCTCCATCCCGTCTTCGTCAGCGGCCACGAACTGGTCGACGTGGCCGAGGCGGAATTCGACCGCGACCGTCCCGACCCGGAACGCGCCCAAGGCCTGCCGCCCGCCGCGCAGGCCGAGCCCGGCACGCTGGAAGCCTTGCGCATGCCGGAAGAACTGGAGGCCCTGATCGGACAACTGGCCCGCTGGGCCGAGGCCGCGCCGTCCGGTGAACCGCCTGCCGCCCGCCCCGTCACGGACGCGGTGCTGGGCGGCCGCTACGCCCAGGCGGCCTACCGGATGCAACTGCTGCCGCTGCTGGGCGATGCGCAGGCGCGCGCCCTGCGGGGTCTGACGGGCGACCTGGCGCGATCGCCCTGGCACGCCGCGCTGCAGCCGGCACTGCAGCCCGCGCAAGACCCCTACGTCGCCCTCATCAGCGCCGGCACCCTGGAACCCGACTCCCCGGATGAACCCCATGCATGAACCTCTGGACGACGCCGCGCTGCTGATCGCCGAACTGCTGGCCAGCCGCTGGCTGCCCCGGCGGCACCCGCGCGTGCGCCGCGCCCTGATCGACGCCGAGCTGTGGCAAACCGTGCAGGACCGCCTGGCCCTGTCGGGCCTGCGCCTGGTCGACAACATCCACGCCGACCATGTCTGTGTGGCCCTGCTGCGCGGCGCCGAAACCGCGGTCTTCGGCGAGACCGGCCTGAACGCCAACAACAATGTCCGCCTGCCGCGTGACGCGGTCTCGCTGCTGGTGCTGCTGTGGTCCTTGATCGTGCTGCCCAAGCGTGAACGCCAGGCGGCCCGCGCCGCGACGGCGGAAGCCGAAGGCCAGGCGGAAATGTTCACCACCGAGCGCCCGATCCCCAGCGCGGCCAGCGTCAGCCCGGTGGTGTCGTACAAGGCGCTGCTGGCCGATTTCGGCCTGCAACTGGGCCGCAAGACCCGCATGGACGGCAATCTGAAGCGCCTGGAGACCCGGGGTTTCATCGTGCGCAAAGGCGACGACATCGGCGAAGGGCCGCTGCTGGACCTGCTGCTGGACTACGACGCGCTGGCGCCGCGCATCCTGGAAGGCGCGCTGGGCGACGTGCTGACACGTGCGCGGCAAAAGGCGGCAACGGATCCGGCCACGCCGGACCGTGACCCTGACGAATCCGAAGCGGCCACTACGCCGGCCGACACGGCTCCGAACGCAGAGGACGAGGACTGATGTTTCACCTGCAATCCCTGGAACTGCTGCAGTGGGACTACTGCCAGCGCCTGACGCTGCCGCTGGACGGCGCCATCATCACCGTGGCCGGTCCCAATGGGTCCGGCAAGACGACCCTGCTCGACGCCATGCGCACCCTGCTGGGCCTGGACTGCTCGGGCGGGCGCAACTACAAGACCTACGCGCGCCATGCCAACGCCGACACGACCTGGCTGCGCGCCGTGGTGGACAACCGGCCGCACGGCCGCCAGACCTCCAGCCGGCCATTCGCCCGCAACCTGCTGTACGCGGACCAGGTGACGCTGGCCTGCCGCATCGACCGCAACGGCGGCGACTGGCAGCGCCGCTATCTGATGGCCGACGGCGACGTGTCCATCGAAACCCTGACGCAGTCGCCGGACAAGGACTGGCTGGGCATCGAGCACTGGCGCAAACGCCTGGAAGGCGCCGGACTGTCACGGGCCATCGCCCGCGTGCTGGCGCTGGAACAAGGCCAGACCGACCGGCTGTGCGAATACTCGCCCAAGGAACTGCTGCGCCTGGTCTTCGACGTGTTCGGCGACCAGGAAGTGCTGGACCGCTACGAAGAAGCCCGCCGCCACTTGCGCGAACAGGAAGCCGAGGTCGAAGTCGCCGACCGCGAACTGGCCCATGGCCGCGCGCAATTGGCCGAACTGGAAGCCCGCGTCACCCAGTACCGCCAATACCAGATGCGGCTGCGCGAACGCGAAGAACTGGCCACCGAAGTCGTACCGGTGCTGGAATGGCATGAAGACCGGCGCGAGGTGACCCAGCGCCTGAACGAACTGCGCCGCCAGCGCCTGCAGCACGCGGCTCACCTGCGGCAGCGCACGCAGGACCGCGCCCGGCTGCTGGAACTGCTGGAAGCCCGCCAGGCCGCGGAAGCCCGCGTCAGCGTGCTGGAAAAAGACAAGGATCAGGCCCAGGCCGCGCAGCGCCAGGCCCGCGATGCGGAACGCCCCGTCGAAGACCTGGTCAAGCAGGCCGATGAATTGCAGAAACTGGCCGCCATCGAGGGCGATGCGGCCCAGTTGGCCGAACGGGTCCGCGAACTGGAAGCCCGGAAATCCGAACTGGAACGCCGCTGGCACGCCGCCAGCGAACGGCGCACCCAGATCCGCACGGCCCTGGATAGCCTGCAAGGACAGCATCAGGCGCCCATGCCGCCCGAAGTCCAGCGCTTTCAGCGCACCCTGCGCCAGCAGGACATCGCCCATCACCTCATGGCCGATGTCATCGAAATCACCGACGAGTCCTGGCGGGCCGCCGCCGAAGGCGTGCTGCGCGCCGCCCGCTGGGTAGTGGTGCTGCACGATCCCCGGGACGAGGGCCGGGCCATGGCCATGGCCGAAAAGGAACGCTACCGGCACTATCTGGTGGCCGAGGCCGAGCACGCCCCCGCCAAGCCCCCGGCCGACAGCCTGCTGGCCGTGCTGCGCTTTGCCGATACCGCGCCCAACTGGCTGCTGCACCAACTGGCCCAGATCCGCCGCGTCGCCGACACCCAGGCCGGCGCCCGGGCGGGCGGCGAATGGATCACGCCCCAGGCTTATTGGCGCGACCGCCGGGGCGGACGCAGCGTCTGGGTCGATCCGGCGGAACACCAGTTCGGCGCCGCCGCGCTGACCGCGCGCGCCGACGCCCTGCAACGCCAACTGGCGCAACTGGATGAGCAACTGACCGACCTGGCGCAACAGGACCGGACCCTGCGCCGGGAACTCGAGGCCGCGCGCCAGGCGGGCGCGGGCCACCGCGCCGCCGAGACCCTGATCCAGCGCAGCGAAGAATTCGAGCGGGCGCGCCGGCAATGGCCCACCCTGAAACAGGCCCGCATCGAAGCCGGCGAACGCTGGCAATCTCTGGAAGAGGCCCACAAGAACGCCCTCATCGAACAGACGCGCGCCGGCAATCGCTACGACAGCCTGCAGCAGCGCCTGTCCGAGGGCGAGCGCGAGACCGAGCGCACCGTGCGCGAATGGCAGGCGCGGCGCGAGGAACAACGCACCCGGGCGGCGGCATCGCACACACTGAAACGGCGCTTTCCCGCACATTGGATCACGCCCGAGAAACGGCACGCCTTGCTGGAGCACTACCAGAACGCGACCCAGGCCAGACTGCGCGCCGAAACCCTGGACCGTGAACTGGAAGAAGGCCAGTGGGAAACCGACGGCACCGTCGAAGAAAAACAATTCCTGATGCAGAACACGGTCGGCGACCAGGCGGCCCGCCTGGAGACCTGCAAGGCGCGCAACGCGGCGGCGGCCACGGCCGTGGGCAACGCCCGCGAACGCTACATCGACGTGCTGCGCGCCACGGTGCGCCGCTACCGCAAGAACATCACCGACCTGGGCGCCCTGGCCGGCGTCGAAGTCATCGCCGACCTGCCCCACCTGGACAACGACGACAACGTGCTGCGCCAGGCCGAACTGAAGGTCAGCTTCAATTTCGACGGCAAGGGCCGCATCGGCCTGAACGACGGCGAGGCCTCGGGCGGCCAGCAGGTCATCAAGTCCCTGATCCTGCTGGTGGGCCTGCTCAAGGACGACGACATGTCCGGCGGCTTCGTCTTCATCGACGAGCCCTTCGCCCACCTGGACGTGCGCAACATCCAGCTGGTCGGCCATTTCCTGAAATCCACCCGCGCCCAGTACGTGCTGACGACGCCGATCACACACAACGTGGAAGTGTTCGAGCCGGCCGACATCACCCTGGTCACGTCCAAGAAGCCGCGCGATGCGCGCTGGGCGCCGCCCATCGGCGTGCTGCAGCGGCGGGCGGAAGCGGCGGTCTGAGGATCGAGCAGGGGCGCTGTCCATTCGGCGCCTCTGCAATCCGGGCGGCGCATCCGAAATCCGCCGCCTGATCCCCGCATCGCCCGGCCCTGTTCCTCGCTACACTGGCGGCTGGTCCAGTCCCCCCTCCAGGCGCTCCATGAAAGGCATCATCCTCGCCGGCGGCTCCGGCACCCGGCTGCATCCAATCACGCGCGGCGTGTCCAAGCAACTGCTGCCCATCTACGACAAGCCGATGATCTACTATCCGCTGTCGGTGCTGATGCTGGCCGGCATCCGCGAGGTGCTGGTGATCTCCACGCCGGACGACCTGCCGGGCTTCCAGCGTCTGCTGGGCGACGGATCGGATTTCGGCATCGCCCTGTCCTACGCGGCGCAACCCTCGCCCGACGGACTGGCGCAGGCGTTCCTGATCGGCGCAGACTTCATCGGCCGCGACCGGGTCTGTCTGGTGCTGGGGGACAATATCTTCTACGGCTATGGCTTCAGCGGCATGCTGCGCGAGGCCGCCCAGCGCGCCTCGGGAGCCACCATCTTCGGCTACCGGGTCGCAGACCCGCAGCGCTTCGGCGTGGTGGAATTCGACACGGCCGGCCGCGCCGTGTCGATCGAGGAAAAGCCCGCACACCCCAAATCCCCCTACGCCGTCACCGGCTTGTATTTCTACGACAACGACGTGGTGGACATCGCGCGCCGGGTGCGGCCTTCCGCGCGCGGCGAACTGGAAATCACCGACGTCAACAACGCCTACCTGCAGCGCGGCGACCTGCACGTCCAGCACCTGGGCCGGGGCTTTGCCTGGCTGGACACCGGCACGCACGAAAGCCTGCTGGACGCGGGCACCTACGTACAGACCATCGAACGCCGCCAGGGACAGAAAGTCGCCTGCCTGGAGGAAATCGCCTTCAACAACGGCTGGCTGGACCGCGCCGAACTGATCGCGCGCGGCGAGCGGCTGGCCAAGACGGACTACGGCCAATACCTGCTGGCCCTGGCGCACGAGGCAGGCGGGCGATGAAGGTCACGGACACCGCCCTGCCCGGCGTGCGCATCATCGAGCCGCGCGTCTTTGGCGACGCGCGCGGCTATTTTCTGGAATCGTTCAGCGCCCGCCGCTACCGCGAGGCCGTCGGCATCGATCTGGATTTCGTCCAGGACAATGTCTCGCGCTCCACCCGCGGCGTGCTGCGCGGCCTGCATTTCCAGCGCACCCGCCCGCAGGGCAAGCTGATCCAGGTGACCGAAGGCGCCGTCTTCGACGTGGCCGTGGACATCGATCCCCGATCCGCCACGTTCGGCCGGCACGTGGCGGTGGAACTGTCGGCCGACAATCACCGCCAGATCTGGATTCCGCCCGGCTACGCGCACGGCTTCTGCGTCATCAGCGACACCGCGACCTTCCAGTACAAGTGCACGGACTACTACGATCCGGCCGACGAGGCGGGCATCGCCTGGGACTGCCCGGACCTGGCCATCCCCTGGCCGATTGCAGAACCTGTTCTGTCAGACAAGGATCGTCGGCACCCGGGACTGAAGGCATGGACGCAGGCATCAGGTGGTTGAGCACTATCGTACAATCAAGTCCCGTTTTCACCGCCGCCCGCCGGCCAGCCGTCCAAGATCATGTGGTTCAAGAATCTCAAACTCTACCGTCTCGCCCCCAACGCCAACCTGACGCCCGCAGACCTCGAAGCAGCGCTGGAACCCCTTGCCTTCCAACCCGGCAGCAGCCAGGACAGCCAGGTGTCGGGATGGCTGCCTCCGCGCGAGGATAGCGGCCTGGCCTACGCCCAGCACGGCCAGATCCTGCTGCGCCTGCAGACGGAAAAGAAACTGCTGCCGGCCACGGTCGTGAACCAGGCCAGCCGCGCGCGCGCGTTGCAGATGGAAGAGCAGCAGGGCTACAAGCCCGGCCGCAAACAGATGAAGGAAATCAAGGAGCAGATGACGATGGAGCTGCTGCCGCGCGCCTTCGTCATCGCCCACGACACCCGCGTCTGGATCGACACCGTGAACCGCTGGGTGGCCATCGACGCCGCCGCCACCGCGCGCAGCGACGAGGTCCTGGGCCTGCTGGCCAAGACCCTGACGCCCTTCCCCATCGTGCCGCTGCACGTGGAAATGTCGCCGGGCGCCGCCATGACGCTGTGGCTGTCCGAGGACGAGGCCCCGGCCGGCTTCACCATCGACCAGGATACGGAGCTGCGCTCCACCGGCGAGTCGCGCGCCACCGTGCGCTACGTGCGCCAGACGGTCGAGCTCGACGAAGTCCGCCGCCACGTGCAGGCGGGCAAGCAGTGCACGCGCCTGGCCATGACCTGGAACGATCGCGTGTCCTTCGTGCTGACCGAGAACCTGGACATCAAGCGCGTCGCCCCGCTGGACGTGCTGAAAGAACATCAGGACGCCCAGGCCGCCAACGAAGCCGAGCAGTTCGAGGCCGACTTCGCCCTGATGGCGGGCGAACTGGCGCGCATGCTGGACGATCTGGTGGCGGCGTTGGGTGGAGAACGCGCGGCGGCGTAAAGCCGTCACAAACCCCAGGTTTGGTCTGTGCCCGATCCTGGGGCAGCCTGGGCCGTCGCCGGCATCCGCCTGGCCCGGCCGCCCAGGCGGACGATAGCGATGCCATGCCCTCGTTCCGGGATCGCAGCGCCTGCAAACAAAAAAACAATCCTTCCATTATAATTTGAAATCAAATTGATTGTTATTCTCATTAGCCACTCCATCTAGATGACAAGCGCCGTCCACCGCTCATTCCCGCAATTCGCCACCGCGCAGCGTCTCGCCGGCGGGTTGCTGGTCCTGCTGCTGAGCGCGTGCCAGCACCTGCCGGAAGCCGGCCGCCGGGCCGAAACCCCGCCGCCGGCCGCCCTGCAAGGCCGCATCCTGTCGGGGGCCGAGGGCGAAACCCTGACTGCGGACGCGCTGCTGGACGAGCTCGCCCAGGCCGACATCGTCATCGTCGGCGAACGTCACGACGTGTATCCCCACCACCAGATCGAAGCATGGCTGGTGCGCGCCCTGCCCCTGCGCCGCCCCGCGGGCAGCTACGCGCTGGAAATGGCCACCGTTGCGCAGCAGGCCCGCCTCGACGCGGCGCAGCGCGCATTCCCGGGCGCGCGGCCCACCGGAGAAGCGCTGCAGGCACAGCTCGACTGGAGCCGCGGCTGGCCGTGGCGCCAGTACGGCGGCCTGGTCACCACGCTGATGGAGCAACCGGCGCCGGTGCTGGCCGCCAACCTCGACCGCCCGGAAGTCGAACGGATCCTGCGCAACGGCGCGCGGCCGACCGGCACGCTCAGCGGCGACCCCGCAATCGCCCGCACGCTGGCCGACACCATCGTCGACAGCCACGGCATGCAGGCCGACGACGACAGGCTCGACGGCATGATCGCGGTGCAGATGCAGCGCGATCGGCGCATGGCCGAAACCCTGCTGCGCGCCCCGAAACCCGTCGTCCTGTTCACCGGCAACATCCATGCCTTGAAGACCATCGGGGTGCCCATCCACCTGCGCGACCTGCGGGCGGACCTGGTCTTTCCCCGGGTCAAGGTCCTGCTGCTGGCCGAGGAATCGGCCGGTTTCGACGGCCGCCATGCCGACTACCTGTGGACAGGTCACTGACCTGTCCTTGATTTCCACTTTTCGACCCTCAGCGAGAACTCCCATGCGCAACACGCTCCGTTCGCCGTCCCCGCAACGCACCGCCGCCATCCTGACCGCCGCCCTGGCGCTCTGCCTCTCCAGCGCCGCGTTCAGCGCATCGCCGCCGTCATCCACCAAGGACCGGCTCTGGATGAGCGCCAATTACCTGGAGCATCCCGAGGAAGGACTGTATGAACTGCAATACAACGCCCCCACCGGCCTGGTGTTCGCCTCGGTCATGGACCGCGTGCGCCGGGACGACAACCTGGGCTATCTGTATGCCTTCGACGGCAAGACGCTGGACGTCAAGGGCCGCTACGCCATGCCGTACCGCGCGTTCTCGCTGACGCAGGACGCGCAGGGCCAATGGCTGTACGTCGGCCACACCCAGGCCGCGTCGCTGCGCATCAGCAAGGTCGATCCGAAGACCGGCACGGTGGCGCTGACCAGCGAACGGCTGCACGTCGACCCCAGCGAACCGCAGCACGAACATTTGCGCCACGTCGTCCATAGCGCGCAGACCGGTGAACTGTTCACCGCCTACATCGGCAGCGTCAAGGAAAACGACAAATACCGCTCGTTCTACAAACTGCTGATCCTGGACGGCGAAACCCTGAAGATAAAGGGCGAGGTCGAAAACGCCTTCCCCTCGGTCGGCTATGCGCTGCACCTGGACCGCGGCACCGGGCACCTCTTCACCGCCGGGTCCGACTACATCAATGAAATCGACCCCGTCACGCGCAAGGTCGTCCACACCATCCAACTGGACGACAAGGTCAAGCCGCGCGTGAACAATCTGGTGGGGCTGGCCGTCGATGCCAAGGGCGGCCGCATCTTCGCCTCGCAATTCATTCACCAGTCCCGGCCCGAGGTCAAGGACGAGCAGGACGGCCTGTACGTGTTCGACCAGAAAAGCGGCAAGCAACTGGCCTTCGTCCCGACCGGAAAGGGCGGAGTCACGCTGTCATACAGTCCGAAGCACGACGAGATCTACGTCAGCAATTTCCGCAGCGGCACCATCAGCGTCGTGGACGGCAAGACCTACGAGATCACCAAACAGATCCCCGCCCACGTGTTCCCCAACATGATGGCGCTGGCCGCCGACGAAAGCGCGCTGTACGTCGGCCTGAAGCAGGGATTCAGCAAGCAGTGGAACCCCGAGGAGTTCGTCGAGGGCGCCAAGGAGCAGATCCTGCGCGTCACGCTGGACAAGGACGCGCAGTAGGGATTTTGGTGCGGCCGCCTGCCGGGAATCGAACGCCTATAATCGAGATTGTTTCATCCCGGTCTCAGCCGCCATGCGACACCTCAACTCGGAAACGCTGGCCGCCTTCGTCGCTGTGGTCGATTGCGGCGGGTTCACGGCTGCAGCGGACCGGATCGGCAAGACGCAGGCAGCCGTCAGCCTGATCATTAACCGGCTCGAACACCGCCTCGGGTGCAAACTGCTCGAGCGCACGCGCCACGGCGTCGCACTGTCCAGCCAGGGCGAGGTGCTCATCGGTTTCGCCCGCCGCATGCTCGCCCTCGAAAGCGAGATGCTGTGCGCCATGAACTGCGGCACCGATTCGACGGTGATCCGCATCGGCATGCCGGACGATTACCTCGACGTGCTCGGCGGCGCGTTGCTGCGCGAGTTCGCGACGCGCCATCCTGATGTGCAGGTGAACATCCTCTGCGATTTCTCCAACCGGCTCGAACCCCTCCTCGCACAGGGCAGCATCGACCTGGCCGTGATCACGCGCCAGCCGGGCCTCGATGTGGGCCAGTTCCTGACGCGCGAGCGCCAACTCTGGTGCACCGTCTCCGGCCGCTATCCGGAAACGGACTCCGTGCTGCCCCTGGCCCTGTTCGCCGACCAGTGCAGGGCCAGGCCGCGGATCCTCGCCGCGCTCGACGAGGCGCGACGCGCGTGGCGGATCGTGTGTTCATCCTCGCACCTGCCCGGCGTGCGAGCCGCAGTCGAACTCAGCGGCGCCCTGACCGTGCTGCCGGAATCGGTGATACTTGACGGATGGCGCACGCTGGGGCGAACTCACGGCCTGCCCGATCTGCCGGACCTCGAACTGGCGCTATGCATGTCAAACGATGCATCCTTGCTGGTGCGCCGCGTGGCTCAGTTCATACAGGGCTACTTCCAAACTGCGGCGCGCGCGTCGCGAGCGTCCGCACTGCCTTGACGAACCCGGCCTCCAGTTCGTCCAGCGCGGTCTCGTCATGGGCAAACGTCAGGTACAGGCGTCCGAATGCAAACGGCATGGTCATGATGCCGGCCCGGCGCAGCGCCAGGTGCAGGCTGAGCGTCCATTCCTTCGATGCGCGCGCGAACGCCGCCAGATAGGTCGACGGCGGCTCGTCGCTGGCCCAGGGGGTGAAAACGGACCCGAAGCCGGTCGTGGAAAACGGCAGGCCGGCATCGTGGAAAATCCGCGCCAGCCGTTCGCGAAAGGCGTTCCCGGCCGCCAGCAAGGCGGGATAATCCTGGGCCCGCAGTTGCCCCAACGTCGCCAGCACGGCGGCACACGCGGGCGGATTGCCGCTATAGGTTCCGGCACGGTTGGCCCGGCGGTTCTCGAAGACGTCCATGATCTCGGGCTTGCCTACGACGGCGGCCACGACAGTGCCGCTGCCGATCGCCTTGCCCACGGTCGCGAGGTCGGCGTCCACCCCGTAGAGATGCCCGCACAGCCCGGCATGCAGCCGGAATCCCATCAGAACCTCATCCAGGATGACCACCGCGCCATGCCGATGCGCACAGTCGGCGACAGCCCGCAGGTATCCCTGGGCGGGTTCCAGGCAGCCTGCATTGGCCAAAACAGGCTCGATCAACACCGCCGCGATATCCGGGCACTCGGCGAACAGCCGTTCGATATCCTGGAAGTCGTTGTAGCGCAGCAGCAGCATGCCGTCTTTTTCCGGCCGTGCGCCCGCATCCATGCCGGCTTCGCTGGAACTGACATTGCCGAATGCAAGCTGGTCGTACCAGCCGTCGTACCCGGCGGCGAACTTGGCGATGCGCGTGCGGCCTGTCGCGGCCCGGGCGGCGCGGCATGCGAGATGCACCGCTTCGCTGCCGCTGTTGACGAAAACCACCCGGGAGAGCGGTCCCGTGCATTCCGCCAGCGCCACCGCAGCGAGTTCCTCTGCTTCATGCGCGAAAGAAGGCATCGGCATTTTCGAGAATGCGCCATTGACGGCCTCGACCACCGCTTGCGGCGCATGGCCGAGCATCGTGGCGCCGAAACTCATGGCGGTGTCCAGGTAGCGGGTGCCTCGCGTATCCCACAGGTAGGGTCCCTGCGAACGCCCGACCAGAAAACGCTGTCCGTCCAGATCGGGCAAGGCGCGCCCGGCACTGGAGATACCTCCGATGAGATGATTCATGTTCGAATTCCAGGAAAAATAGATGGTCGGCAGTGGTCAATAGCCCATGATTCCGGGCAACCAGGAGGACAGGCCCGGAAAGGCCGCCAGCAAGCCGATGACAATGAAAGTCGCGATCCAGAACGGGACCAGCCGCCTTGAAACCGCGCCGATCCCGACCTGCCCGACATTGCACACCACGAAAATATTGGTGCCCACGGGTGGCGTGAAAAGCCCCAGTCCCAGCGTGACCGTGAAAATCATGCCGATCTGATAGGGATCGAATCCGGCCGCTTTGGCGATCGGCACGAGAATCGGCGCAAGGATGATGATGGCAGGCCCGAGATCCATCCAGAGTCCGACGAAGGCCAGCGCCAGAATGATCATCAGGATCGTCATGGACGGCCCCGCCTGGACGGCCGCGATCCATTCCGCCACGGAATGCGGCACCTGCTCGAACGTCAGTATCCAGCCAAACGGCGTGGCGACCGCCATGATGATCATGACCGCGCCGGTCGTCACCACGGCCTCTATCATGGCCGGCACGAGATCCCGCCAGGACAGCTCCCGATAGATCAAGGCGCCCGCGACCCAGGCGTACAACACGGACAATGCGGCGGCCTCGGTGGTCGTGGCGTAGCCCAGCACGATACTCGCCAGCACGAGAACCGGCATGAGCAAGGCGGGCAAAGCGTAGACCAGATCGATTCTCAACTGGCGGGCCTGCAGCGGCCGCTCGAGCCGGGGGAATTTCTCCCGGACACCCACGATGTACGCCGTCACCATGAAGCTCGCGGCCAGCAGCACCCCGGGGACGACGCCCGCGACGAACAGGCCGCCGATCGAGGTATTGGTCAGTACGCCATAAAGAATCAGGACGACACTGGGCGGGACGATGATGCCCAGCGTGCCCGAGGCGGCGGTCACTGCGGCCGCGAAGGCGCGCCCGTAGCCGCGCGCTTCCATGGCCGGGATCATGATCTTGGCGATTGCGCCGGTGTCCGCGGTCGCCGATCCCGTGATGCCGCCATAGACGAAGGCCGTCGCGACATTCACCAGCCCCAGGCCTCCGCGCATGCGTCCGAACAGGGATTCAGCGATCCCCATGATGTGCCGGGTCAGGCCGCCCCGGTTCATCAGCTCGCCCGCGAGCAGGAACAGCGGAATCGCCGCCAGGCTGATCGAGTCAGCGCCCCGCAGGGTCTGCTGCGCGAGCCAGGCCGCCGGCATCTGCAGGTCGCCGGCGCTCAACGCCAGGATAATGCCGGCGGCCATCGCCCAGACGATGGGGCTGCCCGAGACCAGGAAAAGGGCAAAGCCCAGAAAGACGAGGGCGACCGTCATGGCGAGTCCTTCGAGGACGATTTCAGCAAGCCGGCCAGGCGCCATACAGCCAGCGCAACGAGCATCAAGGCGGTGGAAAACAGGGCCGAACTGAGGATGCCCGCGGGCCAGCGCAGCACGGGCGTGGGCACGTGACCGGATTGCTGGAGGACAGACCATCCGCTGTTCGCCAGCCAAAGGCCGACGCCCAACAGGACCAACAGGTTGACCCACTCGAGCACATATCGGCCGACAGGCGGCAGCAGCAGGATCAGGCCCTCGAAACGCACATTCTCACGCCTGACCTCTGCGATGACTGTCCCGATGAAGGTCAGCCAGACGAAGGCCAAGCCGGCAATCTCGAAAGACCCTTCCACATTTCGCAGATGCAGGTAGCGCCCCAGCATGCCCGCCAGAGTCGCCCCCAGGGTCAGCAGCAGCAATACGATCCCGAAGCCTTCGAGCAGCCGTATGGGCAACGGCCGCCTCAATGCCCGGCGCTTGTCGTCGATAGTACCCATGATGTCGGCGCCGTCTACGGCTGCGCAGCCGTGCGGACCGAATCCACGAAGCTCTCGCCCCACTC
Organism: Castellaniella hirudinis; assembly: GCF_042651965.1. Lineage (NCBI taxonomy): Bacteria > Pseudomonadati > Pseudomonadota > Betaproteobacteria > Burkholderiales > Alcaligenaceae > Castellaniella > Castellaniella hirudinis. Next base: position 576,165 of record NZ_JBHSDY010000010.1, on the reverse strand, counting down.
TTTCGCAAACTGCTGGTAAACCGGACCGACCTTGTCGCGGAAAGCAGCCGCATCCACGTCATTGAACTGCACGCCCTTTTCCTTCATCGCTCGAGTGATGTTTTCATAGACCTCGTCGAGCTTGCCGCGGTACCAATTCACGCTATTGGCCGCAGCCGCGTGCAGCACCTGGCGCTGCGGGTCGCTCAGCTTGTCGTAGCGAGCCTTGTTCATGAACCAGAAGTTGGCCGACCAGACATAATTGGACATGGAGACGTACTGTGCCGCCTCGTACCACTTCTGATCGTAAAAGTCCCGCAGTTCAGGCTCCACGCCGTCCACTACGCCGGACTGCAGCGAGGTATAGACCTCCCCATAGGGGATGGCCTGGGGCAGAGCCCCAAGCGACTTGATGGTCGCAAGAATCACCGGATTTGGTGGCGTGCGAACCTTCAGGCCGGCCAGGTCCTCCGGTTTGTGAATCGGGCGCTTCTGGTTGGCGAACTGCCGGAATCCAGAATCCAAAGCGCCCAGCAGGACATAGTTCCTGTCCTGCCCGAGCTTCATGAGCGCCTGCCCCGCCGGACCGTCCAGGAAGGCATGGACATTGTTCGCGTCACTGAACAGGAAAGGCAGACTGACGACATTGAGACGCGGGTCTATGGCGTCGAGCGCGCCGCCGAGCCCCATGTCGATCGCGCCCGCGCCCACGGCATCGGCGATCGGCGCTTCATCGCCGAGTTGGCCGTCAGGGTAGAGGGTGACCGTCAGTTCGCCGCCGGATTTTTCCTTGACTTCATCCGCGAAACGGACGAGCGCCTGGTTGATCAGGCTGTCGGTGCTGGACACGTGGGCGACCCGCAACTTCTGCTGGGCGAGGACCGCGCCACTCGCGGCCAACCCGCCCAAGCCGACCAGCAAGGCGGCGGCAAGGACGGCGGGCCGTGCGAAAAGACTCTGGCTCATGAATGTCTCCTGGGTATATGTCGATTGCAGGCAATCGGCGCTTTTGATTAGTTTTGACTATCTTAGCCAGGAGAACATGAGCCAGGATTAATCTTTGTAATACCCCTATAAAATCCAGATCGCATCAAAGCGTCTGCGGCTTGAACCCGCCTCGCGACTTGCAAGTCGCTCCGATCAACCAGGCATGTGACAGCCCGCAGAGGACTGTCACATGTCCAGGTCAATCCAGCCCGTGGAACACGCTGTCGTCCGGCCCGATATGGGACGGCGGCGCCCAGGTCACGTCGCGCAGCGAATGCTGCACCAAGCCTTCGACCCCCATCAGCACGGCGAAGATCGCCATCCGCACCGGAATGCCGTTGTCGGTCTGGCGGAAAATCGCCAGACGCGGGTCGGTGTTCAGGTCGGTGCTGAGGTCATTGGCGCCCTCGCGGCTGTCGCGCGGCAGCGGGTGCATGACGATCGTGTCCGGGCCGCAGCAGGCATCCACGATGGCGCGGTTGATCTGGAAATCGGCCGTATAGCCTTCCAGGTTCTCGCCTGCGAAGCGTTCCTTTTGCACCCGGGTGGCGTAGACCACGTCGGCGCCCTTCAAGCCGGTCGCCAGATCGTGGGTCTGTTCGATGACGTGGCCGTTGCGGCTGGCCTGCTCCAGCAAGTATTCCGGCATTTCCAGGCCCGGCGGGGAAACCAGGGTGAACTTCATGCCGCGGTACAGGGCCAGCAGCTTGATCAGCGAATGTACCGTCCGGCCGTATTTCAGGTCACCGGCCATGACGATGTGGGCACCGTCCAGCAGTTTGCCCAGACGCGAGAATTCCGTCAGGATGGTGTAGAGATCCAGCAGCGCCTGGCTGGGGTGCTCGCCCGCGCCGTCCCCGCCATTGACCACGGGGATATTGGTCGCCGCGGCGAATTCGGCCACCGAACCCTTCTCGGGGTGGCGGATCACCATGGCGTCCACGTAGCCGCCCATCACGCGGCTGGTGTCGTAGATGGACTCGCCCTTGGCCATGGACGAAAAGGTAAAGCCGGTGGTGTCGCACACCGAGCCGCCCAGGCGGCAGAAGGCCGCGCCGAAACTGACCCGCGTGCGCGTGCTGGCCTCGAAGAACAGATTGCCCAGCACCGCGCCTTCCAGCACGCGGGAGACCTTGCGCCGCCGGGCGATGGGCTGCATCAGGTCGGCGACGCGGAACAGTTCCTCGACGGATTCGCGCGTGAACTGGTCCACGGACAGCAATTGATGCTTGCCGCCGGCCGCAATCCGGTCGCGCAAAGGGCCCGATTGTGCGCTCTGCGCGTATTTTTCCATCAACGCGCTGTTTTCCACGATCTCGGTGACGAAACGCGCGACGACTTCCGGCATGGCGCGGGCTTCCTGGGAGCCCTCCGGCAGCAGCCAGGTATCCAGGGCGCGGCGCTTGACCCCGATGCGGGCCGCGAACACGTCACGGGTCAGATTCAGGCGGCGCATCGCGTCGCGCAGGAAAACTTGCTGGGAAATCGCCATGACCGGCTCCTATATACGCAATGCGCATATTTTTACCGATCCAGCGAAACTGGCGCAAGTGAAATTTTCAGCATCGTGCAGCCGACGCTGAAAAAACAACGAGCGGGACGGCCAGCGGGAGTAGCCGCCCTGCGCCCGAAAGCCTGCTGGAGACTTAAAAGCCCCCGGCAGGCGACGTGGCATCCACCCCGGCGACCGAACGCGCGGCCAGTTCGGCGTTGTGTGCCGAACCCACGCCGAAGGCAAGCTTCTGCTGCGTGATCGGCGAGGCGTAGCCGGGCGCGGCCAGCATGGTGTGACCCACGACCAGCGCCAGGCGCAGGCCGGGGTTGGCCGTCGTGGCCGCACGCATCTTTTTCAGGCCTTCGTCGTTCAGGATCAGCACCAGGATGCCGTCGCCCTTCTGGTCGGTGGCCGACTGGATGCCCATCAGATCGCTGCGGCTGATCACCGCCGTCGGCTGCACGTACAACACGCCGGACGGCTTCAAGGTCACCGGCGTCCAATCCGGGCGGGACCGGGTATCGGCCAGGAACACCCGCAAATCCAGGGCCTGCCGGTTTTCGGTGATGGCATGCTGGGTGCCGACCGCCCGTGTCTGCGTGGGCGCCGCGGCGGCCGGCGGCTCCGTCTTGCCCTGCGCAGTACTCCTTGTCCCGGGCGCGGTCTGGCAACCCGCCAGCGCCAGCAGCATCGCCCCCGTCAAGGCCGTCATCCATGGTTTCACTACCAAGCCCGGATTACGCATCCTCCGCCTCCTATCACTCTTATCGATGGTGTCATGATGGCATATTTCGCCGTGATCAATGTTTACCCTGAGCGTCAGAATCGTTCCGGACGCGCCGATCCGCGGGGGTTTCCGGCTGCGCATTCTCGTGCCTGGGCACACCGGATTCCACCGAAGGCGCACGCCCGGCGCCTTCTGCCTCGATGGCAAAGCGCCCGCCCCGGACGATGATCCGGGCGCGGTCCAGCACCCCGCCTTGCGCATCCCGCAGCTCGAAGACGTGCGCGCCCGGCCGGGGCGCCCAGTCCGCTATCAGCCCCGGATCACGGCCCTCGCCATAGGGCGCGCCGTCCAGGAACCAGCGCGCCTCGGTCACCGGCCGCGCACGGGCATCCACCGCCCGCAAACGCAGGCGCTGGCGATCCCAGGGAATGTCGGGGTCCAGGGCCAGGATCGTACCGTCCACGGGCTCGGCGATGCGCGGACGGCCGGGATCGTCCTGCGCGTCCGGCGGCGCAAACCGGGCCTGGGCCGTATCCCCCAGGAAATATTCGGTGCGTGCGGGTTCCAGCGCCTCGCCAAAGACCACCGCCTGGGCGGCGACGCCGGGCGGCCGGGCCGGCTCGCCGGGCGCATGATTCCGGTAGAGCCAGTCGAACACATCGTGCCAGACGGGACCGGCGCCGCTGACGCCCGAGACGTGCCGCATGCTGGCCCCGGCGCTATTGCCCACCCACACGCCCACCGTGTAGTCGGCGGACCAGCCCACGCACCAGTTGTCGCGCATGTCGCGGCTGGTGCCGGTCTTCACCGCGGTCCAGAAGCGCATGGTCAGCGGACTGTCCAGGCCGAAGGTCCGGGCGCGCGCGGCGCGGTCGGCCAGCATGTCGCCGACGATCCAGGCGGCCTCGGATGAATACAGCCGGACGCCCGTCTGGGCTGCGGCGCCCGGGCGGGCGCGCAGGTTCACGGGCGCGTAATCGCCCCCGCGCGCCAGCGCCCGATAAGCATTGGCCAGGGACAACAAGGTCACGTCGGCTGACCCCAGCGCCAGGCTGTAGCCGTAGTAATCCCCGCCCCGGTCCAGGGGCAGGCCCAACGCGACCAGACGCTCGGCCAGCGCATCGGGCCCGACCAGCATCAGGGTGCGCACGGCCGGCACGTTCAGCGAAGACGCCAGCGCCGTGCGCGCGCTGACCCAGCCGCCGAAACGATGATCGTAATTGTCCGGCACGTACAGCCCGCCGCCCCCGTCCAGCCCCACCGGGCTGTCGTCCAGCAGCGAAGCGGCCGTCAGGCGCTGCTGGTCCAGCGCCAAACCGTACAAAAAGGGCTTCAGGGTCGAGCCGGCCTGGCGGATCGCGCGCGCGTGATCCACGTCGGCGGCCTCGGACAAGGCGCCGGACGAGCCCACGTAGGCCAGCACGGCGCCGCTGCGGTTGTCCAGCACCACCACGGCGGCATCGCTCACCCCCGTGCCGTGCAATTCACCCAGGCGCCGGCGCACCGACTGCACGGCGGCGGCCTGCAGCCCGCGATCCAGGGTGGAACGGATCTCGCCGTGTGCATCGGCCAGACCGGCATCCCACAAGAGCCGCGCCCAATGCGGCGCCAGCGCCGGTGTGTCGAATCGCGCTTCGCGGGCGCGCGACAAGGCCGCCTGCGTAAAACCCCGCAAGCCTTGGCACTCGTCCGGACGGCCCAATTCGCGCAGCAAGGCGCAGCCGCGCTGGACCAGCGTCGGCAGCGGGGCGTTCGGCCCGCGCAGCAGCACGGCAGCCAGGGCGGCTTCACGGAAGGTCAGGCCCGAGGCATGTTTCTGGAACAGCACGCGCGACAAGGCATCGACCCCGACCAGTTCGCCGCGCCAGGCCGCCAGATTCAGATAGGCTTCCAGGATCTGGGGCTTGGTCCAATGGGATTCCAGCACCCGCGCCGCCTGCATCTGATCGAGCTTCTGCAGAATGCCGCGCCCGCCCGGCCCGCGCCGCAGCGCGGGGTCCAGCAGCGCCGCCAATTGCATGCTCAGGGTAGAAGCTCCCCGCCGCACGCCATCGCCCCAGGCCGACGACCAGGCCGCCGAGGCGCTTGCCAGCCAGTCCACGCCGCTGTGTTCATAGAAGCGCCGGTCTTCGGACACCACCACGGCCCGCTGCAAGGCGACCGACACCTCGCTCAGGGGCAACCAGTCGCCGCGCCGGCCGGAAAAGTCGGTGCGCAGGCGCTGCAGTTCGCGCCCGTCCGAGGCCAGCAGCCGCGCGTCCGAGGGTCGCCAGGTCTCCCGGACTGCCACATAGTCGGGCGGAAAGACCGAGGCCTGGAGCTGAACCGCCCCGGCCTGAGTCTGGGCCCGGGCCTCCGGGGCCTGCGCCTGAGCGGACACGGCCGGGACCAGCAGCCCCAGGCCCAAGGCCAGCGCAACAGCCTGCAGCCGCCGGACCGTCACGCGGCACCGGCCCATCGAACCCACCCGCCCCGCCAACTTCATCAGGGCTGCGGCCCCACGTGCAAGGGCGTATTGGGCGTCTCGCCAAACACATCCGGCTGGTACAGGGCCTCGGCGCGCGTCGGCGGCAACTGGTAATCCCCCGGCACGTTCAGCCGCACGGTGTATTCCAGCGTGCGTTCGCCCGGCTCCATGACCTCGTAGTAGGCCCGGAACACACCCGCGTCACGCTCGACGAAGCTGGGCTGGTTCCAGTCGTTCTGGTCCTCGCCCGCCGTCGACAGGCTGGAATCCCGTCCCAGCCCGCTGCCCAGGATGGACGCCCCCGCCGGCACCGGGTCGCTGACCACGGACCAGACCAGGGACTCCTGAGTCCGGACACGCAGGCGCACGCGGTAGACGTCGCCCGCCGACCAGCGATCGGCCTGGGCCTTGAACACCGGCACCACCGTGCGCTCGACCCGCAAGCCGGCATCCACGGCCTGCGTCACCGGCACGGCGGCGCGCGCCGTGATCGTGGCCCAGCCGCTGCCCTGCCCCTGCTGGGCAATGTCCAACGTGCCGGTACGCGCCTGCGGCCAGGGCAGCGCCAGAGACTGGCGGCGGATGCCGTCCGCCTGGGGCATGTCGGCCCAGGGCAGCACGGTCGGCTCGCCCGGCGGCAAGGCGACGCGCACGGCGCCTTCGCCCGCGTGGGTTTCCACCTTGCGGGCGAACTGATCCACCGCCAGGGTGCCCAGGACATTGGCTGCGGTGGTGGACCAAGCGCCCTCGCGCTGCATGGACAGCAGCCCGGTCATCAGGCGCGGCAGGTCCGCACGCCAACCGGGCCGGTCCAGCACCGTCATCAACAGGCGGGCCTGGGCCGTGGCGGGATTGCTCATCAGCCACCAGCCCGAATCCACCGTCTCGTCGGCCAGCACCAGCGTGGTTCCATGACGCGTCAGCCGCGCGCGCAACACGGCTTCGGCCTGGGTCGACAGGGCCTCGCGGTCCGCCAGTTCCGGCACGTGCCGCAAGATCGACAGCCAGGTCACCACGGCGGCCGTGGGCCAGTCGCTGACTTCCAGCGCGAAGCTGTCCAGCATGCCGGGCTGCCAGGCGCCGGCCAGCGCCAGCGCGTCGACGGCGATCAGCTTGCGCCAGAAATCGTCCCGCACCGGTGCCCAGCCGTCTTCCGTCAGACGGCCGAACACATAGTCCTGCAAGGCGGCCAGCATGCGTTCACGCTCGACACCGGGCAGGCCATAGGCGTTCCCCGGCGCCTGCGCCCGCGTGGCGATTTCCAGCAGGTGCGCCGTCAGCACCACGCTGCCGCGTCCGCCCGGGAAATACGACAGCAGGCCGGACTCGGTCTGGTAGTCGGGCAGCCGCTTCATCAGCGCCTGCCACGCAGCCGGATCGCGCCGCCCCAGCGCCTTGGCGCTGAGCTGCTCGACGCAGGTATAGGGGTAGGCGCTCAGCCAGTCGCTCACGCCCGGCAGGGAACCCGCCAGACTGGACTGCAGGCTGACACGGACGCCGCCGCGCGGCACGCCGGCCGTATCGAGCAAGGCCCGCGCCGAGGCGTTCACCGGCACCTGCTGCGGCACCCCATCCAGGATCTGCAGCAGCGTGGCCTGGCGCACCGTCACCGGCACGGCGGGCAGCAGCGTCTGTCCGACCACGATCCGGTCGGACGCCGCCTCGCCTTCGGTGGTGCGCGCCTCGAAACGCCATTTCAGCGCCTCGGTTTCCGATTGGCCGGACAGCAGCGGCGCCGTCACCGGCCAGGTCACGGTCTGCGCCGCACCCGGTTCGAGCCACACCGCCTGCTCGGACAGGGCCTGCTCGGCGCCGTCCGCCGCAGCCACCCCCGCCGACAAGGCCAGGACCATGGACCGTTCCGTGCGGTTGCGCACCGTCGCGCGGACCTCGTAGCGGTCGCCCTCGCGCGCCACCTGAGGCAGCCCCGACACCACCTGCAGGTCCTGGGTGCTGACGATGTCCGTGAAGCCGGTGCCGAACATCCCCTGCCCCTGATCGACCACGGCCACCAGGCGGAAGCGCGTCAGGGAATCGTTCAGCGGCACATCGACCGTGGCCTGGCCCTGCGCGTCCAGCGTCAGATCGCCGCGCCACAGCAAACGCGTATCAAACAATTCCCGCGTGGCGTTGAAGCCGCCGCCTCCGCCCGCCGCGACCGCCTTGCGGCCGTAATGGCGGCGGCCGACGACCTCGCCCTGGCCGGTGGCGGTTTCCACGCCGTAATCACGCTCGACACGCATGGCCCGCAGCAGATCCCAACTGTCGTTGTCACGCAGTTCGAGCAGCGCCTCGTCCACGGCCGCGAAAGCCACGCCGGCGCCGGCGGCCGGCTTGCCGTCGGGCAGGGTTGCCTGGATGCGGACCTGGGCGTGCTGGCGCACTTGATAGCTGCTGTGATCAGCCTCGACCTTGACCTGCAGGCGGTCGGCTTCGCTCTGCACCCGGATGCCGGCCAGGCCGAAACGGAACGCCGGCTTGGCCAGATCCACCAGACCCGTGGGTTCAGGCACCGTGTCGGACCGGGCCGCGCGCGCATCCATCCAGTCCAGCGGATGACGCCAGCCCCACTCGAAGAACGAAGTCCAGGGCACCTGCCGCACCCGGCCGCGCACGGCCAGCACCGAGACATAGACGTTCGGCCCCCAGCCGGCCTGCACAGGCAGGCGCACGACGGGCTCGTCGCCGTCCAGATCGACCACGTGCGTTTCCAGCACGCCTTCGCGCTCCACCGCCACCAGTGCGCGCGCCTGGCGGAACGGCATGCGCACCGTGAATTCGGCCGTTTCACCGGGCTTGTAGTCGGCCTTGGCGGGGATCACGTCGATCCGGTCGTCGTTGCCCTCGCCAAACCAGGCCTCGTCCCCCCACACCCAGATCGAGGTCGACGCGCGCGACACGCGCGACTGCGCATCGCGGGCCTGGGCGAACAACTCGATCTGGCCGTCCCGGTCCAGGCTGACCGGACATTCCAACTGCCCCTTGGCGTCGGTATTCCCCTGGCACAAGGTGCCCAGCGGGGCGACCTGTTCATGGGAATCGTAAGCGTAGAAGCCGCCCACCAGGCGCTTGCGGGTGCTGTACGTCGTGCGCACGCGGCCGTCCAGCTGGACCGGCACACCGGCTTGCGGCCGGCCGGCCGCATCCAGCGCCAGCAAGGTGACGCTGGACTTTTCCCCGCGCGACATCCACCGGCCCGTGCGCAGGCCGACCACCACGGCCGAAGGCCAGACCCGCGCCGTCTGGGCCAAGGTCTGGATCTCGCCGGAAGGGTCGGAGAAAGACGCCTCGAACAGCCAGGACTGAGGTTCGGACGGGCGCGGCAGATCGGCCAGATCCACCCGCGCCCCGCCCTGCCCGTCCAGGCGCAATGCGCGCCGGTCCAGGATCAGCCGCCGCAGGCCGGCAGGCGCGGCGCCGGCAGATTCCGGATCCCCGGATTGCGCGCCGTCCTCGCCGAAGCCCTGCACGCCAAAACTGAAATCGTCATATTCAGGGAAGCTGGGCGTCAGGGGCCGCGCCACGGCCGACAGCGTGGCGGGCAGATCGCGCGCCGGGCCGCCCGAAATCCAGGACAACTGCAGATCGGCATGGACCGACTGCGGCGCCACCAGCGGCCCGCCGGCCTGCGCCTCATCCCCCGTGACCTTCAGCGAGCCCGTCAGCAGCGGCAGCTTGAAGGACTCGACCCGGAAATCACCGGCATGCAGCCAGGGCGTCCAGTCGTTATCCGAGCCTGCCGAAGGCTGCAGTTCGATCGAATAACTGCCCAGGTGCGCCTTGCGCGGGATCGTGTAGTCCAGCAAGGCATACTGGCCCCCGCCGGGCTGGGTCTTCCAGTCCAGCGCCAGCGTTTCAGCATCGCCCGAGCCGTCATGCGACAGCCGCACCTGCGCGGGCAGGCGATCGGCGGGCAGGTTTTCCACCCCATTGCGGCTCAGGCGGCGCAGGAACAGCTTCATGGAAACCGTTTCGCCCACGCGCAGCAGCGTGCGGTCCAGCACTGCATGAGCCACCAGATCGGGATCCCGGGACCGGCTGGTCGGCACATTGAAGCGCCAGGGCTCGATCCCCCGGTCCCAGTTCGACCAGGCAAAGGAGAAATCCGCCTGACCGTGAGCCTGAGCATGGTCGGCAGGGATGCGGGCCGTGACGAACACGCCCGACTGCTCCGTGCCCTCGCAATAGTCGTCCGTCGCCACAGGCGTGTCCACGTGCCAGACGCCTTGCGCATCGGTTTCGCCGTCCAGCAGGCGCCGGCCATCGCAACTCAGCACGGCCACCCGGGCGCCCGCGACCGGCTGGCCGCGATCCAGCGTCGTCACCCAGACCAGGGTGTCGTCACGTCCGGTTTTCAGGTGCACCGCCAGATTCGTCACCAGCACGGCGGAACGCACGTGCATGACTTCCTCGTCCGCGGCTGCGCCTGCGCGCTTCAGCAGCGCAGCCCCCAGCCGGGGCGAAGCGACCTCCAGCACGTGCAGGCCGGGCTCGGCCAGGGGGATGCCGACCATCTCGATGTCCTGGCCATCCGCATCCTTGATCCCGGGCAGCGTCAGCTTCCGGACCGTATCCTTGGGGCCGAACAGGGAACGCGAACGCACGTCGATGGTGCGCTCGCCTTCCCGGGCCTCGCGCGGCGTGCGCAGCGCCAGCCGGTCGGCGAACTGGCCGGCCGTCAAGGAGCCGTCCTGGAGGCTCTTCACCCGGGCATACCATTGCAGGGCCTGGACGTCATCCGTGATCACCTGATCGCTCGCCTGCCCGGCAGACAGGAGGAGGTCCTGGGTCTGCAAGGGGGATTCCACCCGGCGCAGCGCCAGCGGCGCCAGGGCGGGCCGATCCTGGCCCGGCGCGCCTTCGGCGAAACGTTCCACGATGCCGAACTCGCCGGAGGCGAATTTGGCCAGCGGCGGCATGGCGTCCATCGGGATTTTCAGCGGAAAGCGGTCCGCATTGGCCAGCGGTGCTCCCATGTCGTCGTGCAGCGCATCGGGCAACGTCAGCGTCAAAGTCGAGCGCTCTTCGAAGGGGGGATCGAATTGCAGCGTCTCGACCGCGTCGCCCGACGCATCTTCGGCATCGGGGCCGAACTGCCGCGCCACGCGCGGCCCCTGCGGGGAGGTCAACGCAACGCGAGTCGCCAGATCCCGGGGCACGGGCCTGGAGAAGGCGACAAGGACGGGAAACAGCGGCGAGCACGGCGCCTGTGCATTCGTGCGCGTGCAGCTCATGACCGCATTGAACGCGGTGCGGACCTGGAAATCCTCGGCCAACCCGACCCTGGACGGCACACCCGGCTGGCCGGCCTGCCCGACGGAGCGCACGCCGGCCGCCAGCACCAGCCGCACCCGCGCCTTCGGCGGCAGCAGACGCTTGCATTGCAGCAAACGGGCGTCATCCCAGGCGTCTGCCGCGTCAGAGCCGGTCACGGTCTTCAGGATCTGCGCACGATCCACGCCCGTCACCAGGCGCGTCGGCACGGCCTCGCCCAGCCCCTCAATCTCGCAATACGCATGTTCCAGCAAAGACTTCGTGTCCGGCGCGGCATTGAAACGCAACACGAAGACCTGGTCTTCTGAAATGGTGCGGTCCCAGGGCATCACCAGCCGGGCGCGCGGCCCGCCGGTGGCAAAGCGCCGCACGTCGCCCGCCAGCGGCTGGCCCTGCAGGTCGCGGAACGCCGGATTGGGCTGCGCCTGACACGACACCGCCCCCGCCAAGGGCTTGTCAAAGACATAGACCCAATGCTGCGGATCGGTCCAGCGACCCGCGCCCTTGATGGCATCGTCGCCGCAAGAAATCAGATACGGATCGGCCGCAACGTCATTGCCCAACGCCACGGCCGGCGCATCAAAATCCGCCTGCACCCGGGCAATCCGGGCCATCATGCCCTCGGGGGAAAACCGGGTGACCGTCAGGGCCGAGGCTGAGGCGGAAACGCACAGGGTCAGCGCCGCCAGCGCGATGCGCGTAAGAAGATGCCGCATGGGGTGCCCTCCCGGGCGTCTGTTTTTATGTCCGGGGACCAGATTACCATCCGCACGCAGACACGGCTATCGCGCTGAAACGCGCGCGCATCGGACCCGGGGACGCCCTACAGATCGAAGATCGATTCGAGGTCAACCTCTTCGATCGTTTCCTCCAGCCGCAGGCTGGCTTCGATATGCTCCAGATGCTTGAGCACCAGCGTCTGGGCCTGCGCGACATCTCCCGCCTCGACGGCATCGATGATGTTCGAATGCTCGTCGGCGCGGCAACTGGTGGTCATGGGCGCGTCGTACAGAAAAATGGTCAGGCACGTCAGCACCGACAGTTGGCGCATGCTTCGAGCCATCACATCGCTGCCCGCCAGTTCAGCCAGGAGCTGGTGGAATTCACCCGTCAGACGGATGACGCTGGGCTTGTCTGCACGCCGACGCGCATCGATCTCCAACTGCTGGTGCTCGCGCAGGCGCCGGATTTTTTCCGGATTCAGGGTCTGAATGAGCCGCTGGATGATGGCGGGTTCCAGCACACGACGCATCTCGAACACATTGCGCGCCTGCTCGATGGAGGGCTGTGCAATGAACGCACCCTTTTGCGCAATCTGCTCGACGACCAGTTCGTGGGCCAGCCTGGCCAGGGCTTCCCTGACCCGCGTACGGCTGCACCCGAAGATCGCGGCCAGCCTGCCCTCGACCAGTTTGGTGCCGGGCCGGAGCCGATGTTCGAGCACTGCGACGTAGATCTTTTGATAGATTTCATCCGCAGTATGCGCCTCGGGCGGCGTGGCGGGCGTGAGCCGGCGTTTCGACATGATGGGGTCAGAGTGATCTGGGCAGTGGGTTTCGCAGATTATAGCATTCAAGATACCATTTTCCCTATAAATGTATACAGAGCAGCACACAAAATTTCCATAAAAGGGTTTTCACCACCAAGATAACGTAAGTTTCAATCTATTACAAAATAGAAATCAGTATTTATCTTTAAATCTAATCATCTGATTAATAAGAAATAAATCGGTATACATAAATTATTAAAATTGGCCATATAGGTGTTAACGATGATGAATACCTCTCGGAACACATGTCTAGAATGATCCGACCAATCACCGGGGCCCCTCATCCGGCATCAGCCACACAGTGTCGGAACGCCCTCCTCTGGGCCACAAGGAGAACATCATGTTGTTCCGAATCCCCCGCCGTACCCTCGCATTCATGCTGCCGGCTTTGGGTCTTGCCGCCGCACTGACCGTGCTTGCGCCGCAAGCGCACGCCGCGCAGACCCTGCGCATTGCCAGCAACTTCCCCTCTGATCACACCGCCAGCCAGGCGATGACGCTGTTCAAGACCGAAGTCGAACAAGCGACCAAAGGCGAACTGAAGATCGCCCTCTTTCCCGACATGCAACTGGGCGGGGCCATGGAAAACGTCGACCAGGTCCGTTCCGGCACGATCTTCGCGTCGGTCAGCTCGATCGCCTACTACACGCGCATCGTGCCCGAGTTCGAAGCCGTCAGCCTGCCCTTCCTGTTCGACTCCCGCACCGCCGCCTTCCGCGTCATGGATGGCGAAGCCGGCAAGCTGCTCGACCAGAAAATGGCGGAAAAGGGCTTTATCGTCCTGGGCACCGGCGAACTGGGTTTCCGGCACGCCACCAACAACGTCCGCCCCCTGGCATCGGCCAAGGACTTCGCCGGCCTGAAATTCCGCCTGCAACCGAATGAAGTGCACCTGGCAACCTTCAAGGCCCTGGGCGCCAATCCGGTCTCGATGGACGTCAAGGAGGTCTACTCCGCCCTGCAGCAGGGCGTACTCGACGGCCAGGAAAATCCCTACAACATCATTGCGACCCGCCGTTTCAGCGAAGTCCAGAAATACCTCTCGGACACCGCGCACTTCTTCGACTACATCAATGTCGTCGCCAACAAGCGCCAGTTCGAGCGCCTGCCCGCAGATCAGCAACAAGCCGTCCGCGACGCCATGGCCAAGGCCATGCAATGGCAGCGCGCCGAAGCGGAAAAGCTGGATACGCACTGGCGTGAACAGTTGATCAAGGGCGGCATGCAGTTCACCGAGATCACCCCCGAAACGCGTGAAGAACTGCGCAAGGCCACGGCCTCGGTGGTTGACCTGCTGCGCACGCGGGTCGATCCCAAGTTCGTCGACCTGGTCGTCGCCGAAGGCACCGCCAAATGAACACGGGCACGCCACATGCTCCGCCGCCTGCGGGCGGCGCCCCGGCAGATCCCGGCAGTCTGAAGCAGCGCCTCCTGGCGATCACCGGGGCCATTGACCGGATCTCGGCGGTGATGATCATGACCACCATGGCCGCCATGGCCGCCATGGTGTCGCTGCAGGTTTTCTGGCGCTACGTGCTGAGCTCCTCGATCGATTCGGCCGATGAACTGTCACGCCTCTTCTTCATCTGGGCGATGTTCCTCGCCATCCCCCAGGGCGTGAAATACTCGGTCCACGTCGGCATCGACCTGTTCCTCTACGCCTTCAGCCCGGCCATGCGAGAACGGCTGTTCCGCCTGGTGTCGGCGGCGGGCATGATTCTGATGGCCGCCACGTTCTACGCCGCCTGGATTGCCACGGCGGACAAGTGGCAGGAACTGATGCCGACCCTGCCGATCACTGCAGCCGTCTACTACATCAGCGTGCTGTGGTGCGTCGGGCACTCGACGCTGCACCTTCTGATCCATACCTGCTACGGCTCGAAAGCCTGGGGAGACCTGGCGCTATGACCATCACTGCCATCATCGTCTTCTGCATCTTCGCGCTCTTGGACATGCCGCTGGCATTCGCCCTGGGGTTCGCTTCGCTCGCCGTCCTGTATCAGGCCGACTTCGAACTGGTCGTGCTGGCACAACGCATGCTGCATGCGATGGACAGCTTCCCCCTGATGGCGATCCCGCTGTTCATGCTGGCCGGCGAACTCATGGTCAAGGCCGACATGATGGACCGGCTGGTCGCCTTCGCCAACAGCCTCGTGGGCCGGGTGCACGGCGGTCTGGCCAACGTCACCATCATTGCCGGAACGATCCTGGCTTCGGTCACCGGTGCGGCGGTCGCCAGCGCCAGCGCACTGGGCAGCGCCCTGGTGCCGGCCCTGCGCAAGCACTATCCGGACGGCTACAACTGCGCGGTGATCGCCTCGGCGGCCAACCTGGGGCCGGTGATTCCGCCCTCGAACGCCATGATCGTCTACGCCCTGATGGCCGGATCCACCGTTTCGGTGGGCGGCCTGTTCATGGCCGGCATCGTGCCGGGCCTGATCCTGGCAGCGGGGTTCATGGGGCTGGCAAGCTGGATCTCCTGGCGCCGCAAGTATCCGCTGACCGGCGAGGCCTTCAACGCCAAAAACGCATGGCTGCAGTTCAGGCGCGCCTACATCATCATCCTGATGCCGATCATCGTGGTCGGCGGCATCATCGGCGGCATCTTCACCGCCACCGAAGGCGCCGCCATCGCCGTGGTGTATTCGCTGCTGATCGGCTTCCTGGTGACGCGCAAACTGAAGTGCTCGGACATCCCCGGCATCCTGTTCCGCGCCGCCGTCTCCGCCTCGATGGTGGGGGCGCTGATCGCCTTCGCCTCGACGGTGACCTTCGTGCTGACCATCGACATGGTGCCCCAGCAGCTCGCGGACTGGGTCCTGTCCCTGACCTCCGACCCGATGGTGTTCATCTGGATCACGATGGCCTTGCTGGTGATCGTCGGGATGTTCATGGAGTCCAATGCCGCGTACATCATGCTGGTGCCGCTGTTCGCGCCCATCGCCGTCAACTTCGGCATCGACCCGATCTGGTTCGGCTTCCTGTTCATGTACAACCTGGTGGTCGGCATGATGACCCCGCCGGTCGGCGTGCTGTTCTTCGTCATGAGCGGCATCACGCGCACCCCCATGGGGGCCATCGTCAAGGAATCGATGCCCTTCGTGATCCTGCAGTTCATCGTGCTGGCCCTGTGCGTCATTTTCCCGGGCATCGTCACCATGCTGCCCAGGGCGCTCGGATTCTAGGGAGCTTGCTGATGAACCATCCAAATCTGGATCTGCTGTTGACGGGCGCCACCGTCATCACGGGAGATGGCGCCCGCAGGGTGATCGAGGACGGGGTGATCGGCATTGCCGGATCGTCCATCGTCCTGCTCGACGACCGGGCCGCCCTGCCCGCCCTGCCTCCCGCGCGGCGCACGCTCGGCCTCGACGGCCACGTGATCCTTCCAGGATTCGTCAACGTGCACACGCACACGATCCTGACCATGGTGCGGGGCGTGGCCGAGGACATGGGCTTTGCGCCCGCCTACACGCCGGGCGTGCCGCACGGCCACGAAGTCACGGAAGAGGAAGCGGTGGCGCTGGCGCGGCTGGGGGCGCTGGAGGCGCTGCTTTTCGGCTCGACCCTCATCAACGACAGCTACGTCCACGCCGACCTGACCCTGCCGGCGATGGCTGACCTGGGACTGCGCGTCTACACCTGCGGCCGGGTCCACGACGTGGACTTCTCCCGGGTCCACCTGGGCGATTGGCGGCACGACCCGGCCATCGGCGAACGCACCCTGAACGAGGCCCTGCGCCTGCATGAACGCTGGGGCGGCCAGTTCGGCGGCCGCACCGGCGTGCAACTCACGCCGCACGCCCCGGACACCTGCTCGCGCGAACTGTTGCGCCAGGTCGCCGACAGCGCCGCGCGCCACGACATGCGCGTCTCGACGCACCTGTCCCAAAGCCGGCTCGAGAACCGCCGCATCCAGGAACGCGACGGCTGCAGCCCCTGCGAACTGCTCGACTCGGTCGGCCTGCTCAATGAACGCCTGGTCGCGGCCCATGGCATGTATCTGAGCGACGACGACATCCGGCGTGCCGGCGCCGCCCGCATCAATCTGGCGCACGTCCCCAAGGGGAACGCGACCGGCGGACGCATCGCGCCCACCCGGGCCCTGCGGCAGGCCGGCGCGAACCTGACACTGGGCACCGACAATATGCACGCCGACATGATCGAAGTCATGCGCTGGGCGCTGTGCATGGCGCGTATCCAGGCCGAAAAGATCGAAGACGACTGGCAGCCTGAGGACGTCCTGGAAATGGCGACGATCAACGGGGCCCGCGCCATGGGGCTGGAGGATCGGCTGGGCAGCCTCGAGGTCGGCAAATGCGCCGACCTGGTCTGCCTGGACATGCGGCGGCCCCATCTGGTGCCTCGCATCGATGCACTGGGCAACATCGTGCATACCGGCCAGGGTCGGGACGTCGCCATGGTCATCATTGACGGCGACATCGTCGTCGAACAAGGCCGGGCGCTCAAAGCCGACCAGGATCGTATCCTGGCCGACGCGCAAGCCGCCTCGGAGGCGCTCTGGGAGCGGGCACGCGCCCAAATCGCCTAATTATCCACTCTGGACATCTCGCCATGAATCTGCTGCTGATCAACCCGAACATCTCCGCAAGCGTGACCTCGCTCATCGAAGCCGAAGCCCGGCGGGCCGCCCTGCCCGACACCGTCCTCGCGACAGCGACAGCGCAAAGCGGCGTCGCCTATATCGAAACGCCGGGAGAAGCCGTCGTGGCCGCCCACGAAGTCTTCCGCATCCTCGGCGAATGCCACGACCAGTACGACGGCGCAGTCGTCGCCGCGTTCGGCGATCCGGGCGCGGTCCAGGCCAAGGAAGTCTTTCCCATCCCCGTGATCGGTCTGACCGAAGCCGCACTCGCCAGCGCCTTCCTGCTGGGCGGCCGATTCGCGATCGTGGGGATTTCTGAACGCATCGGCTACTGGTACGAGGAAACCGTCGCCGCGCTGGGCATGACGCGCCGGTACGCCGGCTACCACGGCCTGGGGCAGGCATTCAAGGACGTCGGTTCGGTGGGCGTGGAGGCGCGCGACATCCTGCTGCGCATGTGCCTGCAACGCGTACACGAAGGGGCCGACAGCATCATCCTGGCGGGCGCGCCGCTCGCCGGGCTGGCCCGCGAAATCGAGGCAGAAGTCCCGGTGCCGCTGATCGACGGCGTCGGCAGCGCCGTCCGCATGCTCGAAAGCATGGTGCGCGCCGCCCATGGCCCGCGCAAGACCGGCGCCCTGTCCGCACCACCCGCCAAACCGCACCAGAACCTGCCGGCGGGCCTGTCCCGCGTGATCGGCCGGCATCCCTAGGATCATGCGATAATCCCGGTCTTCCGGCCCTGGGCGCACCGCGCTTCTGGCCGGAGCGGGCCTCTAGCTCATGCCTGGTTAGAGCAGCGGACTCATAATCCGTTGGTGCCGAGTTCGACTCTCGGGGGGCCCACCAGAATTATCAAACACTTAGGCCAGTTCTTCGGAACTGGCCTTTTTGTTTTTGGCTTTCATGTAGGCACTATGTAGGCATTTTGGAACAGCACAGATCACCCCGAATCCACATCATGCAGTAGCCTACAGGTTGAATATGCCTACGAACGGAGTCTAGTCAGGTGGAAGATTCAAAATTGTCGCCACGGCGCGCAGCAAGTCGCTGGCTTGCAATTCTGCGAGAGCCGGACACATCCCCTCAACGCGATTTCCTGTCATTGGAGGATGCAGCCGCTCGATTGGAATGCCAGCCAGGTGATCTGCTCGACAAAGGGCTGGCCGGGGAACTCGCACTCTACGCGCCGGTCCTGCATGAGACACTGTACTCGTGGCCAGTAACCCAACATGGGCAGCCGCACGCCCGGTTATTGGGCAACGGGGGCGATCCAGCGCCAATCTTTCAGGAAAGGCTGCAATACGGCGACTACGCTATGCTGCTGCCTGTGGACCTCAAGAAGATCAAGATAGAGCGATCCGTCAAGCCCGAAGGCTATGTTTGTCCGGAACGAGTGCATCGTCTCTTGCTTGAGTGGGAGGCATCCCAACAAGAGAAACCGTCCACATCGTTGATTGACCGTCTGAAACGGCTGGCAAACCAGGTGGGATGGATTCCGACATTTCCCCCAGAAACGGAAGTCGGCCCGGTCAAACAGGACATGTTGCGTGTGGACAGCGGAGATGTGCAGCGTCTTTTATCGGAAACAGTTCTCGCGCTGAAGCCGGAGGCAATGTCGGGGCCAGAATCGGAGGCAGCGCCGTCGCTCATGAGCAGCGAAACGGCGACTCCACTAGGGAGCGGACCACTGCCTCACGAGGAAAGCTTGCCCCAGACCTCAGCAGTCCCTGACTCAGGCTTGACGGTACTTGAAAGGCAAATACGCGCTATCGAAAAAGAAGCGCGTGAGCTGGGACTCAATCCCAAGAGTATTCCTCCGGGGAAGAAGAAAGAACTCCTGCCCATCTGCCTTGAAAACCACCCCGACTTGTTCACAACCAAACCCGGAACCAAAAACATCGCTTCTAAATTCGAAGAGGCCTGGAAAGCAGCAAGCAAGGCTGGTCGCATCATTCATAGCGAGCGAGAGAAGTTCACTGGCCGTAGCACAGGCAGGAAGTAGGGAAATTTCTTCCCACCTTTTCTGGTTGCACCCCCACTCGCCCCCACTCCCATACTCCGTTTCGCCATCCACGCAGAGCCACGCAACTCCGCATAGATGGTGCGGCGACCACGCTCTGGTCGGTTCAGAAAACGGAGTCCATCATGGCTTCTGCAGTTCAAAACGCATCGCCGTCAGCACACGGCGTTGGCACCAAACTCTTTGCCAGCAAAAACCTTGTCAAGCCTCAAACGGTTCGCAAGGGATACAGCATCAACGGAGCATACCTGGGGGTCATACCCACCAAGCTCGCCAATGGCCGATTACTGTGGCCTGACGTGATCGTAACCAAGCGCGATGGGGCCATCCCGGCTAACAACGAACTCGTCGCCACTGACACGAGCGGGGTGGCGTAATGCAACATGAACACCCTACCTACCCCAAGCGCACTATCCCTGGCATGCTTGGACGAATGCACACGCGTTACGGAAATACCGACAAAGATGCTGGAATCTTCGGCACCTGTTTCCAAGGGGTCGCATCATTGCTGACATCAGGCGTCGCCAAGGTCGCCCGCCTTGAAAATGACACATCAATGGTGTTAAGCAGTTCAAACATTGCCATAGGCCCATCCGGCTCGGGCAAATCAGTAGCTTTTCGTCTAGCCACTGCCCCCATCAAAACCAAGGAAGCCAAACTGCGGGAACACATCCGCGAAGCGCACCATGACACCGAAGCGAAACGCCTCGCCACCGGCGGCAAGATCAAAGCTGTCACGGCAGAAATTGGTAAAGAGTATCTGGAGGGCGGAGATACTTCCAACCAGGAAGGCAAGCTGCTCCAGCTCATCCGCAACGCCCCAGCAGACGTAGCGGACTCTGCCCTGATGCAATCGAACGCCACCGTACAGGCGCTGCTACGTCAACTGGCCCGCAACCCTGTTAGCGGCCTGATGACAGCAGAAGGGAATCAGGTACTAGACATGATTCGCGCCGAAGGCTTTTCCATAATCAACAGCGCACTGGATGGCGAACCGATGGCACTCAACAGGGTCAGTAGTGGAGTAATAGTCATCGACATGCCTCTCCTGACGGTACTTCTGCTAACGCAGAATGAAAATTTCAGCAGGTCTCTGCTACGGAGCGGCACTATCTTCAATACCTCTGGCCTGGGGCCGCGCACCCTATGCTCATACTGCCCCGAAGAATGGGTTGGTACGGAGAACATCATCCCCGACAGCGAAGCGGATCGGGAAATGAACCAAGCGTACACGGACCGCTGCCACGATCTTCTCGACTGCATGGACGAAAACGTGCGCTCAGGCATGACCAGCATGCGCATCATCAAACACTCTCAATCCGCTAAAACTCGTCTAAACGCACTCCGACGCCAGACAGCTGAACTCCTGCAGTCTGGCCTCTACCCTTCCTGCTCAGGCTTTATCAACAAGATACCCGACCATGTCAGCCGCATGTCCGCAGCATGGAATGCATTTGAAGGCCAGGAGGGAGACATTTCCAGCGAATATGTGGAGGGTGCAATTGAGGTAGTGCTGTACCACTTGGAGGTTCACCGCCTGCTCCATGCCAAGCCAGCACCTGCGCGCAACGAAGTTCAGGATGCCCAGCTATTGCTCGACATGCTGTACGAACTGCGTAGGGATGAGCGTCCGCCAACTCGCCAGGAACTGCAGAATCTAGCATTCAACGCAGGGATTTCTTCCGCTGCCCGGTTCGGCAATGCGCTGGGCCTGCTTGGTGCTGACCGCCGAATTGAGGTAACCCGCGCAGGCCGCATCCTTATCGTCCCACCTAACCGCATCCAGCCGACATCTGGACGGCTTGCCTCGCAGCCCAACATGGCGCGGGACCGTTTCGACAACTAATCATCGACACGAGCACAGAGGCGGCCGCCTCTGTGCTCCAGGAATACGCGCTATGAAACCATATCACCAACACCTGCTGGAAACCCATTCTCAGACTCGGGATACGCCCCCGGAAAACATGCCGCGCCTGAGTGACAGTCAGATTGCCGCATACCTTGACAAGATGCTGCAGACCGCCCCCCTCGCCAATGGCACGACATGCCGCATAGGCGGCAGCCTACAGCTTTTCAACAGCCTGCTGCGTTTCATGGATGCAGCCATAGCTTGCGACCTAACCAAGCTAAAAGACGAGTTATCTCTTCCCGAAGACCACGTCAAGCAGCCCCTCTGGCGTCATCTTCCCCTGCTGGATCACTACTTTCACAGCCTGTATTCCGACGACTTCAACAACTGCCCGGCAACCCAGCTTTTCTTCGATCTTCTGCCTCAAACCCGCTTCCGGTATGGCCCATTCAGCATTTTTAATCCTGCGCTGCCATTGGCAGACAACAAGCGTCTGCTGGTCTCCCAGCACTCTTTTCTTGATCTCGTGACCTGCATACAGTCGGAAGCGATCCGTATCAACCTACCACACCGAATGCAGTCATGGCAGCTCCCGGTCAACTGCAATATCCTCCGCGCCAACGCCTACGAGAGCTATCTGTTCAAACGCACCCCTGAGATCACTCTCATCGAACTGATGTTGACCTATCCCCAGTCTGCTATGGCCAATGGTGACGACTTGGATCACCGTATGACTCTCATCGAGGAGCAAAAGCTTCAAGACCAGAAAGCCAAACTGAACCAAACGTCGGCAACAGAGCAGGAGGAAGCATTTCCCGTCATTCCGCCAGACACACTCAAGCGCGACCTGGCCATGCTCTTGGGCGGCATGAAACACAAAACGATTTTCAGGGGCAAAATTGGGCATGCCACCAGCATGGAGTGGTCCCGCAGCGGCGGTCACTTTGCACGCATCATGCTGTTTTTTGACACCCCGTTGGGAAATGAGGAAACCCTGCTGCTAGGTGATCAAATCGGAGACTATTTTTCTGAGCGGACCAACGGCAGGATGGCCTGTCTGAACTGCGGCTGGAATCCTGTAGATTACCCTGAAACGGGGCGGATTCAGGCCAACGACGTCGAAAAGCGAACGCATCTCCTGCGCCGCCTGCTGCTCTGGGCGCAGAAGCACCAGTTTCTGAACATCAAAGCGTCGGCAGGCTTCCGCACGTTCACTACGTCCGACATTCCTCAGAAATGGCGTGAGCCACATCAGCCGAAGAACTCTATCCGCAAAGCACTCCCGCTCACGGAACACGGACATATCACGGCATAGCAAAAACACCTGTTTCCCTCCTGCCATGTCCAAAGTAGCCCTCCAGTCGGGGGCTACTTTGGACGCATATCCGCCACTGTACTACCTCTTGCTGATTTTTCATCGTTATGACCGTACTAGCCTGTACCTACGGCCAAGACAAATCGCTGCAAATAAGTCACGGGATCATGCATAATGAAGTTACAAGAAGACACACCAAGGATGCTAGCGTGAACACCTTCCACAATCCTGACCGATTCATGTCTGATCTCCGTCAAGTGCTGTCGCAAGGTAGGAAGCGAGTGGGCCTACTGGTAGGAGCTGGAGCCCCAATGTCATTACGCGTTGACGGTTCAGGATCCTTAGTCACTGAAGGGGGCCAACCACTAATGCCCGGCGTGGAGGACTTAACCAGCCAATCTATTAATGCGCTTGAGGGAAAACACAAAAAAGCAGCCGAAGCGATTCGTGAAGAACTAGGAGCTAATGCCAACATAGAGACCATCCTAACCCGCATTAGACTCTTGCAACAAGCATTAGGGCCAGCCAAAGTGCATGAGCTCGATTCTGATGGCTACCGAGCACTTGGATCAGAGATATGCAAGAAGATTGGCGAGGTCGTTGGTGCAGAACTACCAAAAGAGCGTAACCCTTACACCGAGCTGATCTCTTGGATCAGCGGGACTCTGCGGACTCATGCCGTTGAAATCTTCACCACCAACTATGATTTGTTATTTGAAGAGGCATTCGAAAGGTCTCATGCTTCGTATTTCGATGGTTTTACCGGCGGGCATATTCCTTTCTTTGATCCTGTTAGCGTCGCTAGTGATGATCTACCTCCGCGATGGTCGCGGCTTTGGAAACTGCATGGCTCTTTAGGATGGGCACTGGAAGGGAACTCAGTAGTCCGAGGTCGAGGGCGAGATGCTACACAACTCGTCTACCCCGACCACCTGAAGTACGAGCTGACTCAAAAACAACCGTACTCATCACTGTTCGAGCGTTTACGCCAATTTCTGCTCACACCTGATAGCATTCTGCTCACATCCGGCTTTTCCTTTCGGGATGCACACATCTGCGCGGTATTAGATGAGGCCCTGGCGATGAATGCAAACGCCTCCGTCGTTGCTTTCCAATATATGCCCCTAGCCTCGGAAGAACCTTCCTGCAAGATGGCATACGAACGTCCCAATCTTTCTGTATATGCAGCAGATGGAGCAGTCATTGGAGGGGTGAAGGGCACCTGGAGGCTCGGTGACCCGCCCAAAAACTGGGAAGAGATACGAGCAACATTCTGGGGCCCCCGATCCCCTGGCACCCCAAGCTTGTTCTTGCTTGGCGATTTTGCGCACTTCACACGCTTTTGCGCACTTGCCCAAGCAACAGACATGAATGCCCAAACAGCCCAGGATTCACCTGGGACACCCACGAGCGGAGAAATCCCCTCCACAGCTACGGTTGCGGATCCAAAAATAAGCGAGGCAACTCTGTGAGCGAGAAAGACCCAACATTCTTGGGTGCAGTTACGTCGGTATCAGGGCCAACTGTAATCGTATCCCTTGCGGAATCTCTAGCATCGGGCATAGCGCTAATCAATGGTCACATGTATCGTGTCGCTCAGGTTGGCAGTTTTGTCCGAATTCCTCAAGGCTATCAGGATCTCTTCGGCATAGTCAGCGAAGTTGGTGCATCGACAGATTTAAACGCTACCAATGGCGGACGTTGGATGAAGGTGGAACTGGCAGGAGAAGCCATTGGCCAAGGCTTCGAACGCGGCCTAAGCCAGTTACCATCCATCAATGATGCAGTACACATTGTGACCGAACCTGATCTCCTGCGTATCTATGGTACCAATGGACCTGATCAGGTTATTATCGGCACCCTATCCAGTTCCGAAAGCATCCCCGTCCAGCTATCGCTAGACGCACTCGTAACACGGCATTCCGCTGTACTTGGATCCACTGGCTCTGGAAAATCAACAACAATCGCCAGTCTATTACGTTCCATCGTCAGACCCAACCAGGATGATGGAGCACCAGCAGCCCGCATTCTCCTCCTAGATCTGCATGGAGAATATACGCACGCTCTTTCAGATTTCTCCCGGGTATACAGCGCCACACCTCAACCGGGAGAGCATCCGCTATACGTTCCGTATTGGGCGCTTCAGTCTAAAGACTTACTCAACTTTGTTGCAGGCAGCTTAACTGAGAATCAGGAAATTGCGTTCTCTGACCTAATTCAGGAGATGAAATCTGCTGTGTTAAGCACAGGCAACTTTCCCGGCTTAGACCCCCAATCGCTTACAGCAGACAGTCCTATCCCGTTCAGCCTTAAGCAATGCTGGTACAACCTCATCAACTTCGAAACCACCACATTTACTGGCCCTCATCGAGACCAACCGGCACTGGAACATCCGGGAGATGCAGAAAATCTTATCCCGCCAACATACACCCCGGCTGCAATGGGGGCGGCGGGGCCATTTCTTAATCAGCAGGCCAAAGGAATCCGACGACAGCTAAATCTAATGCGATCCCGTTTGCTAGATCACCGTTTTGATTTCATTCTGCACCCCGGACCATGGGAGCCTTCTTTGGATGGGTCGGTACAGAACGATCTAGACACACTGCTAGATAACTGGCTAGGACATGAAAAACCGGTCACAATCTTAGACCTTTCAGGAGTCCCAAGCTCAGTCCTCACAACTCTCATTGGATCCATCCTCAGAATTGTCTATGAAGCCCTTTACTGGGGCCGTGAAAAAACAGAGGGTGGGATACATCGCCCCCTCCTCGTTGTCATGGAGGAGGCACATAGGTATCTAGCAAGTACAAAAGAAGACACCCCAGCCGCAGAGGTGGTCAAGAGAATTGCCAAAGAGGGTAGAAAATATGGGATTGGCGCAATGGTAGTTTCTCAACGGCCTGCTGAAGTAGATGAAACGATCCTTTCACAATGCGGCACAATTCTAGCGTTAAGACTATCAAACCCAGAAGATCGTGCTCGTGTCAAAGGAACACTGCCAGACAACCTTGGCGGGCTAGTAGATCTCTTGCCAGTACTCCGAACCGGTGAAGCGATCATAGCGGGGGAAGCTGCCAAACTACCAGTACGGTGCAGGGTTACTCTCCCCCATCCAGAACAACGGCCTAAAAGTTCAGACCCAAAAGTTTCTGAAGCATGGGCCAATAAGCGCATTTCAGAGGGATATGACCGCGTGGTGGCCTCATGGCGAGCGCAAAGAACATTTGCTGTAATAAAAGATCTTCACATCGTACGAACTCTAGTCGAGGATGAATCTGACCGGCAAGGAGATAAGCAATGAATAGAGAATCCGTGGCATCGTCCAACATCGCATCTATCGGCTATGACGAACCATCTCAAACTCTAGAAGTGGAGTTCATCTCAGGAGCCATCTATCAGTACTACAACGTAAGCAAGGCACTAACAGAACAACTCATGCAGGCAGGATCAAAAGGCCAATTCCTAGCCTACCAGATCAAGAATGCATACCCCTACTCCCGTGTTGGATAAACATAACTCCCGGTGAAGGTAAGGCGGGTCTTGGCATCTAGCGATTGCACCGGGTGGTAGGGCGTATCTCGTTCCGCTGCACGAAAATCCACAATTGCCTAGATTAAAGAGATAACCAGTAATCCTTAGTTAAGGAAGAGGTTGGCGCGAATGCAGAATACGATCTACTCGATTTGCAAATTAAACCTATACCGAGATATTCCGTAAGGAATGCACGTTGCCACGCACTCTCCTCAACAGCCGCATTGACTACAATAACTCTGTCTGGCGGTGGATTTCCCTCACTCTGTCGCCGATAAGCATATTCTTCAACTTGACCAATAGCAGTCCTTAGACGTCCTTGAATAGAGAACGGTATGATACCCACAGATGGCTGCATTCACTGGTGCAACCGCCGTGTGGATTTAAGCCCCCCCGCTGAGGATCAAGTCTTTATAAAACCGTCCGCACCCATGCCTGTGCGATCAATACATTCAAAACAAACGCAGGAAGCGCATCATGGCTCTCTATGTTGTCAATGACGATCAACTCAAAGCTGTACAAACTACCACCTTCGCACAAGAATCAATCTTGGAACGCAAACATCTACAAGCCATGCTGCGCCAGGATGCAACGCCCTTAGGTGAAGATCTACTGGTGCTCTGCGAGGAGTTCGGTAACTGGCAGGACAGCAATCGCCGGATTGACTTGCTTTGCCTAGACAAACAGCGCAACGTTGTAGTGGTCGAGATCAAGCGCACAGAAGATGGTGGCCACATGGAACTACAAGCCATCCGCTATGCCGCCATGGTGTCCAGCATGACGCTGGATCAGGTGATTGCTGCTCATGCCCAGATGCTGGGTGGCGACAACGCCGCCAATGAAGCGCGTGATGCCATTCTCGAGTTTCTGGAATTGGACTCAGTTGACGAAGCCGAACTCAATGGCGAAGTCCGCATCATCCTAGCCTCGGCCGACTTTTCACCAGAAATTACTACATCTGTCATCTGGCTCAATCGCCAAGGATTGGACATTCGATGCATCCGTCTTCGGCCCTACAAAATGAACACACAAGTGCTGATTGATGCCACACAGATCATCCCTTTACCCGAAGCCGCCGATTACGAAATCAAGATCCGTGAGCAGGTCGAAGAAACGCGCAAAGTACGTACTAAGCGACAGGAAATCTTCAAGCGGTTCTGGACCCAGTTCATCGACAGGTCCAGTAAGCATGCAGAGCTATTCCGCAACCGCAGCACAACCACCGACCATTGGCTTTCAGCGGGCATTGGTCGCGCGGGTTTTGCTCTCACCGTGTCACTAACCGAGGACCGCGCCCGAGTTGAATGTTTCATCCGAATTGGCAAAGACAACGCGCCGATCAACAAAGCTGTATTCCGGGCACTAAAAGCTCAGCACACCACCATAGAGGCCACATTCGGCGGTGAATTAGACTGGCAAGAACTGCCGACCAAAAGTAGCTGCCGCATCTGTAAGGATTTCAACGAAGGAGGCTGGAAATCACCCGAGACCGAATGGCCAACCATTCAGGATTGGCTGACAGAAACGGCTGTGAGAATGGAGAAAGCGCTCAAAGCCCCCATCCAATCCCTAAAAATTGAAGCACTGAAGACCATAACGGGGATTGAATCATGAATCAAAAAAATCCAATTAAAACTATGCGGCTAAAAAGGTTGGATATTGAGACCAGCTAGCATGAACACCCTAACGGAATTCACATTTACCAAATAAAAATATTTAATTTAACAATAGCACCCATTACCAAGCAGCACACTCGGTTTATTGAAAAGCCATCTGCAATTCACAACCAAACCACCTATTAAATAAGAATCGTCCTATGAAAAATCCCCCGCAAGATAGGGGATCAGTGGCGGATTATTCGGATCCCCATTGACAAGATGGCGACAGCTTATCTGAAGATTTATTCCATCAGGAACAGCATTGAACTCATTATCAATAATAATAAACTGAGTCCCGACAAGTTCCCCCGCAGCAAGTTCATAAACCAACCTAAAAAACGCATCAATCACTTCAGGATTTTCAATCGAACTAACATTCTTAGTAGGTGTATCAATGATGAGTATTGAGGGCAGCTTTGCATCACCCGCCCGTGAGCAAACCCGATGCAATGCCAAAGCAAAGCAGGTCTTGAATAACGCCTTCATCCCACCGCTTCCAGCGTTATCAAAGGAAAGCACTACAAGAGCTTCACCTACCCCAAGGGGAATACTCGGATAAAAAGTCGCGGGATCAATCTCCACCCGATAGTCTGCTCTAACATCCGGGAACTTCACACGCACCAAGCAGTCCAGAAAAAGCTCACCAAGCAACTCAACGTTCTTGCGATCATTGAAAGCAGATTTCTTGGCCGCATCCAACTTAATCCGCAGATCTGCCTCATCAATCTTTAAAGCCTCTGCTTGTGTCTGCTGCTCTTGAAGCACATCTGGCAACTTTCGGTATTTCAGCATCGCATCAAGCCGTTGTTCCAGGGTCGCTACAGTGCGTTCGTGCTGCAACGCCTGAGAGAGGAATGCAGAATCATATTCCCTCAGCCGTACTCCTAACGCATGATCTGCTGCACTACGCTCTGCCACTACCTCGTCAACACGAATCTGAACGGCTCGCTTTTGAGCATGCATGCGCGCCAAGGTCTCCTTCAATTCTGCCTGCCGAGCCCTCAAGTCTTTATCGACCACTGCCTCATCAAGCGTCCCTACGGCATCAGTGACATGCTCAGGCTGTCCACACACAACACAAAGCCCTGTCTCTCGGACCGGGAGTTTTTGGGTACATCTAGGACACGACGAAAAATCAACTCCGCCCAAAATCATTCGGGCAGACGCCGTTCGCTGAAAGCGAACGGAAAGCATCTGCAATTCGTTGGAATATCGTTTAAGCTCATCAATACGCTGGTCGATCTCCGCAGAAGCCTGTTCAAGCGCGATCTGTTCTTGGGCAAGGTGTCGCGCACGGTCTCGAAGTTCCTCTGCTGCATGCGGTACGGGCGACCGCTGCTCCCTTGCGATTTTTGCTGCCTTGCGAGCCTGATCGATTTCAGCTTTGGTCAACTCAATCTTGGTGTCATACGCATTGATATCATCCAACCCAGCATCCATCAGCGCCTTTGCAAGCGCCTGCGCGCTAGCCTGCAACCCCAAGCGTTGCGTTCTTACATCCTGAAGACAGGACTCCAACTCAGCAACCTGCTCTGTCCGATAACCAAGGACATATCGCAAAGCGTCTACACTTTTTGCGCGAATCGCATAGTTATCCGAGTCCAGCCTAAAAAAGACGCTGTCCATCCCATCTTGATCTAAATAGCAAAATCTAAACAAATCTCGAAAACTCAATCGCTCCAGCCGCTCATTGGGGGTTCCTTTACGCCTACGCACATATGGCGGTTCCTCTCCCGCAAGATAGAAAAGCAGATCTGACAACACAGCAACACCAGTATCAGGCAGTACCTCTCTATCCCCTACTTTTGCAGGGACAAGCACCTGCAAAATCTCATTAGCATCCTGCCAGGAAACAGTGATCTGACTTGAATCCTTATCCCGATGCAATATCACGGGAACATCATTAATAGACATCCCCAACGCTGCCGAAAGCATCTCCGCCTGCAAAGCGGGCGTCCAAGCACTATTACTTCCAAGACAAAAATCAATCAATCGACCGATGCTGGACTTTCCGGACCCTATAGGTCCGAAAAAATAAACCACCCGCGGCAGGCCGATCCGCTCGACTGTTCTATGAAGAGATAGGTGAAGTTCTTTAAATTTAATTCTCATATATTAATTTCCTCCCCCCACTTCATATCGGTCAGTTCAGGAAACGTGGCATAAACAAAATTTTTTAGGTTTGTCCCATTACGATTTCCGAAGCTCTTTGCCACAAGTTTCGCGCGAGCAGCAAGATCCTCAAGTGGCTCTTGACCCGAAAGCACTGTGGCCATGGCTTGGCCCGCTGGAGTAGGCCAAAGCTGAACAGTATTCCCCTTCACACCGACAATCACTAGCCCCCTCGCCACCATCAGCGCAACCCAACGACGGTACCTGTAGTCCCAAGGACCATAGCGAAATCTAACCATTTTGCTTTCAATGGTTGTTCGCTCAAACTCAGTCACATCCGCCTTCCTCGGGTCCTTCCCATCAGACACCAAAGCACGCTCAAGACAATTGGGATAACGCAACAGAAAGTCGAGCTTCGCCAACTTTGTCAGCCCCTCGATAGGACGCCCTTTGTCACCTGCATGTGCAGACATAAGCAAGAGCAATCGTGCCACATGCAAATTGTCATCTCGCTCAGTAGCGGCAAGTGCGCGTGCGAGTTCAAGCGCCATCTTGATTCTCCTCCTCTAACGGAGTACCCCATGCAAATTTACACTCACCAGAAAGCATTCCGGCAATGCCCATCAGGGTATCTTTCGGCTCATGAAAAACACGCGCTGATTCCTCTTTCGCGAGGCTATCCATTCGCTGCAAAATTTCCTTGTAAATTGCTAGACCACGTGTTTTCTCATCGGCATGATCAAATGTCATCACCTCAGCATCTTTGCACTCAACCAGCACAGTACTAATGAGTTGATTTGCGATCTCATCAAAGTCATCCGGCTCGAGAAAGGCTCGCTCCATCAAACGTTGATCTGCTGAGTCCATACGCATGCGCAACGGCTCAAACTGACTGCCTAGATATGCATTTCGCATTTTCCGGTTAAGAACTTCAGCCCTACCAGCCGTGGCACCAATGCAGATGCCTGTTCCGTTATCGACAAAGCGGAAAGTCGGCTGTCGAGTCCGAGCCACCAATTCGGCTGCTGACTCGGGGGTTAAACACTTCCCTCGAATGGCCGCATCCGGCCGCCCGTTCGTAGCAAGATACCCGAAAGCACCATCTATGCCAGCAACCCGCAGCCTGCATGCTGCTTGGACAAGCCCTATCAATTCGTCCCTCAAACGACAACATGAAACCGCTGTCAACCCAGCACAACCAGGTAATTTTGGAACGACCGAGACTGCCAAAGCATCATCACACCCCCTAAGGACTGGTCCTTGCACAAATCTAAGCTTACGCAGGACACGGAAGAGCAGCACTGCATCACCTCCAGTTTTGCAAACAAGAGAGGCGAAAGCCGCCTTATATGGCTCCTCCAATTCCGAAAACGCTGAAACTCGAGAACAACACTGAGTGAGACGAATAGGACTCGCCCTCAGTGAATCTGCTCTTTTTGTAGTTGGTGCTGGCACATAAGGAGCAGCATTGGAAAAGAACTCATAGCCATCTATAACAGCCCCATGCTTGCCTTCAAACGAACAGAATCGGAAGACCGCATCGACTAAAGCATCATCGCCCCACCGCCAACACGCGTTCTCTCTACTATCAGTCTTGACCTGCACAGCAATGAAGCGACCTGTCGGAAGCTCCAGTAAATAATCATCGTGATGCTCACACCACAATGCACGAACTGTGCGAACCGCAGTCAAACTCTGCGCGAGCAACCATACACCGGCAGACCATTGATACCGAAACCGCTCTTGCGTTTCATCCCCACGATCTAAAGGCACTGTCGCCAACTCATCGACCTGTTCTGGCAGCCCCAGTGGTATGGGCTTATTGTTCTCCTGCCCCATCTCACCTCCATAGATTACGCTCATGTTACACATGAATACGTCATACTGGTGCTATTTCGGAAAACTGCGCTAAATTGCTGCACCGCCTACAGATCGGCATATCGACTCGCACATAGCTACGATCCTAAATTTTTTTACCCACATATCACCCTCATGAGCTTCCCCACTGGAATGCTCCAGGCAGCCCCCATCTGCCTGTCACTCCACTCCGAGGCTGATATGACCATTTCCTGTCCCCGCTGTAACTCCCAGCACATCACCACCCGCCACTATGGCAGCAAGACCGGCAGCGCCATTGGCGCGGTCGCAGGCGCAGCAGGCGGTGCCGCCGCCATGTTTGCCGGTGCAGAAACCGGCGCAACCCTGGGCCTTGTGGCTGGCCCTGTCGGCTCCATCGTCGGCGGTCTGGCGGGCGGCCTGATAGGCATGCTGCTAGGTGGTGCCACTGGCTGCGCCACCGGCCATGCTGTCGGTCGCCAACTCGATGAACAGGTACTCGACAACCATGAGTGCCTGGACTGCGGCCACACGTTCCACGTTCCGACTGCCGAGCAGTAACCCCATCCGTTTCTTTTCATAGCGTCTATGCCTACAGCCCTGACGGCTGTAGGCATAGGCGTTTCTGTCGTTCTCTTTCAAAGGAGCAATCATGGCTCATCTCGTCGAATCCATGGCCTACGTCGGCCAAACGCCCTGGCATGGCCTGGGCAATGAACTCGCTCGTCATCAACCGCTTGAAGTCTGGGCGCAGCAAGCGGGCATGAACTGGCACATCCAAGCCGGTGATGTGCGCTACATCGCCCAAGGCGATCACCTGGGTTCCATCCACGCATTTCCCGGCCAGAAGGTGCTGTACCGTTCCGACACCAAAGCCCCGCTGTCCGTGGTCTCTGATCGTTTTCAGGTGGTGCAGCCGGAGGAAATCCTGTCCTTCTACAAAGACCTGACCGAAGCCGGGGGTTACGAACTCGAAACCGCTGGTGTTCTCAAGGGCGGGCGCAAGCTCTGGGCGCTGGCCCGAACCGGCCAGAAGGCCGTCCTCAAGGGCCGGGATGAGGTCAACGGCTATCTGCTGCTGGCCACAGCCTGCGACGGCACATTGGCGACTACCGCCCAATTCACCTCTGTTCGTGTCGTCTGCAATAACACGCTGGCGATTGCCCTGGGCGACGGTGCTGGTGCCGTGCGTGTGTCGCATCGCAGTGTCTTTGATCCTGACAGCGTGAAGCGCCAACTGGGCATTGCAGTGTCCAGTTGGGACAGCTTCATGGTGCGCATGAAAGCACTGGCTGATTGCAAGGTCACGGATACTGCCGCAGAAGCGTTCTTGCGCCGTGTGCTGACCTATCCGGCTGCGGCAGATGGTGGACAGCCTGCCGTCAACAATCGGGCCTTAAAAAGCGTCCAGGAACTCTACAACGGGCATGGCATGGGTGCGGAGCTTGGTTCGGCTGCTGGCACGGCCTGGGGGCTACTGGGTTCCGTCACCGAATTCGTAGATCACCACCGCCGTTCCCGCAGCACGGATCACCGCCTGGATGCAGCGTGGTTCGGCCAGGGGGCAGCCATCAAGCAAAAAGCCTGGGACGAAGCCCTCAAACTCGTCGCATGACGGCTGTGGGCCGTTCAAGTCCCTCCGTTCGCACCCATCAACCCCATGAAGCCCGGCAGCGCCTATGCGCTGACCGGGTTTCGTCATTCTGGAGGTTTTCATCATGGCATTACCCAACCGCAAGCCAGACAGCCGCCCCGCCCTGCGTCTGGTCGATACCCGCAAGCTAGATCGCACTGAATGGCTGGAAGTCCGCAAGACCGGCATTGGCGCATCAGATGCAGCCGCTGCTGTAGGACTGTCTCCCTACAAAAGCCCGCTGGAACTGTGGCTCGAAAAAACAGGCCGGGATGACACACTGCCCAAACCGGATCCCAAGGACACCACGGAGCCTGTGTATTGGGGAACATTGCTGGAGCCGATTGTGGCGTCAGCCTACACCCAGCAGACCGGGCGCAAGGTACGCAAGGTCAATGCGGTGCTACAGCATCCCCAACACCATTTCATGCTGGCGAATCTCGACCGGGAAGTGATCGGCAGTCCTGCCGTGCAGATCCTCGAATGCAAGACCGCCGGGGAATACGGCGCTGCGCTCTGGCGCGATGGCGTCCCGGAATATGTGCAGTTGCAGGTTCAGCACCAGTTGGCCGTCACTGGCAAGCATGCAGCAGATGTCGCAGTCTTGCTGTGCGGCCAGCGGCTGGATGTTCACCGCATCGAACGTGACGATGAACTGATTGACCGGCTAATCCAGCTTGAAGCCCGGTTCTGGGATTACGTTGTGCAGGACACCCCGCCGCCTGCTGATGGCTCCGAATCGGCAGATCAGGCCTTGCGCTGTCTGTATCCGGGTAACGGCCCCACGGTGGATTTCAGTGATGACCGAACGCTGTCCGCCACCTTCGCGGATCTGGTCATGATGCGGGCCGACATCAAGGATCGGGAGGCCCAGGCCGAAAAGCTGAAGCAGACCCTGCAGCAGGCCATGGGCAATGCGGATTGCGCTCAGTTTGAGACGGGCCGCGTCACCTTCAAGCGCAGCAAGGATGCCACGCTGCTCGATGTCGATAGCCTGTTGCTCGATCATCCGGAACTGGTTGTGGCCTACGCCAGCACACGCCCTGGTTCCCGGCGTTTCCGGGTACTGACATGACCCTACGCCTTCTATCTATTTCCCTCTCACATGGCTCGCCTCTGGTGGGCCATTTTCATTTATAGGAACCTCACCATGCTCAAAGGCTTTGCCATCACCCCTCCCATCGTCGGGCGCATCTCCATTGGCCGGATTGTCGAAAAGAACGGCAAGCGCCTGCCGGAGAAAGACGATCAGTTCACCCTGACCACCCAGGTACAGAACCATGACGGCTGGATGCTGCACCCGGCCCACGAAGCGCAGTTGAAACGCTCCCAGGCAACGAAGCTGCGCACGATCCCGGTCATGCTGCCTTTTAATGATCCCGATTTGAACCTGCGGGCGGAATACATCCAGTTCAACCGGGAGACAGGCCGACCCGTGGCGATCAGCGATGGGCTGACCTGTCAACGCCGTACCGGCAAAGGCATGGAAACCATCACCTGTGCAGCCACCCAGGACTGCTGCCGTCACCAGAGCGACACCAAGCCCTACGGACGGCTGTATGTGAAGATCGGAGACGAAGACGATCTGGGCGTTTTCATCTTCCGCACCACCTCCTACAACTCGATCCGGACGCTGGCCGCCCGTCTGCGCTATTACGCGGCTGTCTCTGGCGGTCTTCTGGCAACCCTGCCGCTGGAATTGAAGCTACGCGGCAAGTCTACGACGCAAAGCTATCGCACCCCAATCTATTACGTCGATCTGGTCATCCGGGACGGCATGACGCTGCGCGACGCCATCCAGGAGGCACGGCAGGCCGATGCGGAGCGTCAGGCGCAGGGCTTTGACCAGGCGGCACTGGATGAGGCGGCACGGCTGGGATTTGGGAACGGATCACTCGAGGAAACCGACGATGATCTGCCTGCGGTCGCGGAGGAGTTTTTTCCTGAGCAACAGCAAGCCCACATCCAGCACCCAACTCCAAGTGTGATCAATGGCACAAACCTGTCCGACAAGCTGAAGAAAAAAGCAGAGGCTGTCTTACCATAGCCTCTGTCGGAACAAAGATGCCTTACCCAGAACTGGCCAGCACCCGAATAGGTTGCTGGTCACTCTTCAAAATAATCCGAGTCAATCTTCGGGATCTTCAAAGCCTTGGATGAGACCCCGACCTCATGATCCATCATCAGATTGACCAAGCGAGCACCATCAATCAGCACAATACCTTCGACAGACCTGGCGAAATCTACGGCTTGCGCAGTAAATCCAGACGTAGTCATAAAAATACCTCGCTTCGCCTTCTGTCCTGCCAAAGCGCCATAAAAGGCCTGCAACTCCGGGCGGCCCACTGTGCTCTGCCACCGCTTGGCCTGCACATAGACCTTCTCAAGCCCCAGTTTATCGAGGGAAATCACCCCATCAATGCCACCATCGCCTGTGCCGCCGACACGCTGTAGATCCGTGCGGCTGGTGCCATAGCCCAACTGGTGCAGCACATCCAGCACAATCACCTCAAAACGCGCAGGGGATACTTGCAGAAGGCTCTCATGCAGATCGCTAGCCGTTGCCTCCCGCAATTCTGCTACCGCCTGCATCAAGCGATCATCCGGACTCAAGGATGCTGCACTGACCTGCTGTACCAATGTCAATTCAGGCTCCACCGGCACTGCATCACGTGGACGCAAGGATTCAACTGTTTTGAAGATACTGGCGAGACGTTCGACCTCGCTAGCAGGTAAAGGATCCGGGTGTTGGGCGATATACGCCCGCCCGGCATCCGTAATGCGCCAATATCCGCGTTTAGCACTTTCCGATAGACCAGCGCGTTTTAGACGATCATGCGCCCACCCTGCTCGGTTCCGGTAGACCGACTGCCCACTATCGAGGCTTTCCTGCCTTTGGGCGTCATTCAAACCCAAGGCATTTGCAGCGGCTTCATGGGCGAGACTCGCCTTGATGCCAAGCTCGTCAGAGCTACTTGCCAAAAACCGTAAGAGGGGTTCAATGAATTGATCATAAGTCGGAACGGTCATCTATCGATCCTCGTCTTAAGTATCCAGGATATCCAGCGCAGGCAGGGCATCAATGATCTTCAGGGTCTCTAGGCTGACTGTGATCACGCGCATGAGCAGTTCCAAGGGATACTTGGGATTGCCCATGGTCTCGGTAGCCCAGTCGTTGGCATCATTCACAATGCCACTCGCCTTATCGACCCGCACGGCCTGACGCTCCATCACCCAGGCCAGGGCAGCCTTGCCATTGACAACATAATCCCAGGCACGGTCAGGGATGCCACTGATCGTGATCTTGCCGTTGTAAATGACCGTGCTGCGGTCATCGACGGATTTGCCGGTCTCGGGATCTTTCTTTTTGGCGAACTTCATCTTTTCCACCCGGTAATCGGTGTCCACCAATTCGCCTTTGGTCTGGATCGTCACAGGGTATGGGGTCGCTGCTTCGTACCCCAAGTGCAGATCCGCCAAAGCCCGCCCTGCCCGACTGAAGGCCCAGAAATCCTCTGCCTTTCGAGCCCGTGGAATGCGCGGCAGTTCCTTGCTCAGATTGTCCACGTAGCGTTCGCGGTAATCCGACGAATGCAGGATGCCGTAGACGTAATAGAACAGGTCTTCCTTGGTGATCGACTCACCAGGGTAAGCAGCCTGGAAATGTGCCAGGCCCGCATCCGTGATGGCATCACGGCGCTGCGGTGCCATTTGTCCTTCATGTACTGCAAACAGACTGCCTGCCTCCACAGAGGGCTCCGCCTCATCGTAGAGATAGAGCGGGAAGCACTGTGCGCCACCGTCAGTTTGCAATTCTGGAGGGCAATCAACCATCAGCGCCAAATGACCAACAGAAGATGGCCGCTGCTTCACCATAATCACCAGATTTTGATCATCCCGCCGGGGGAAAAGCCGTGGCATCTGATAGACCCTTTCATTGAAGTCACGATTGAAATACAACCATTGCTTCGTAAAGGGTCGATACAAGCTAGGGACAATACAGACATCGTCATACGCATGCTGGTGCCCCTTGGCCAAATCCTGCTTCAACGCATGCGTCCAACTTATCATCTCAGGTCGCGTGTCGATAAACCCATCGACCGCCTCATCCCGCTGCTTTCTATCCAAGCCGGGATGGGCCGCATCAAAGCGCTGCACCTCAGCGTTATAGAACCCGATCATCCGGCCCATATTGGCGGCAAGATCTTGCTTGCTGGCGTTATAGGCCCAGGCGTCGCGCTGTGTCTTGACGCCGTTGGAGTAGTTCTCGAACAAGGCCTTGACGGTCCGGTCATCCTTGTTGCCCATCGCCAGAAACTGCCCAAAGCGGTCATCCCGCTGGCGCAGCCAGTCCCCATGCGCATCGGGCACAATGGTCTGCCACGCCGGAATCCCGGCCACGCTGGCATAGTGTGCGATCCGGTCCAGCTTGTCCTCACGGCTCAGATAGTCGCCAATATCATGGAAGAAAATCTGGCCCTGCTCCTTGGATCGCGGGTTCTTGACCATCAAAGAGATAGCAATGGGTGCACGGCTGCCACTACCAAAAATCTTCCCGCCTTCCTTGCGCGAGGTATCTCCAGACGTACGTTGATTTCCCCGCAAATGAAAGACATACAGGCTTGAAAATTCATCCGCCAGGCACTGGCGCAACCCATCCGCCGTATTGGCTTCCAGAAACCCTGCATTCGTCACAAACCCGATGATCCCTGCATCACCTAAGCGGTCACTTGCCCAGCGGATTGCACGAATGTAGCTGTCATACAGCGAATTTTTATTGGTGGCACTCGACCGAGCGGCATACGTATCCCGAATCTTGGCATCCAGATCCGGATACGGCACATTGGCATTGTTGGCATTGGCGTCGCCCTGTC
The DNA here is from genome assembly GCF_042651965.1 of Castellaniella hirudinis. Lineage (NCBI taxonomy): Bacteria > Pseudomonadati > Pseudomonadota > Betaproteobacteria > Burkholderiales > Alcaligenaceae > Castellaniella > Castellaniella hirudinis. Next base: position 538,250 of record NZ_JBHSDY010000010.1, on the reverse strand, counting down.
CCACCGAATACGGCGGGTTGCCCACAATCACCCGGATATCCAGCTTCTTCTGACGCTTGCGGCGCTTGCTGTTGTCTTCCAGCAGCTGATCGACCAGATCGTCCTTTTCGTACATCTGGAAGGTATCGGTCAGGCAGATCCCTTCAAAGGGCACGTAATCCCCGCCCATCAAGCCATGGTAGGTCGCCTCGATATTGATGGCAGCAATGTAGTAGGCCAGCAACACGATTTCATTGGCGTGGATCTCGTGGCGGTACTTATGTTCAAGCTCCGCAGGCTTGATGAGGCCCGTCTGCAGCAGGCGGGTAATAAAGGTGCCCGTACCCGTGAAAGGGTCCAGGATATGCACCCCTTCGCTGCCCAGACGCTGACCAAACGTTTGCTGCAACAGATGATCGACACTGTGCAGGATGAAATCCACCACCTCGACTGGGGTGTAGACGATGCCTAAGCGCTCGGTCATCTTGGGGAAAGCATTGCGGAAGAACTTGTCATAGAGCTCGACCACGATCTTCTGCTTGCCCAAGGCATTGTCGATGCCTTCGGCGCGAAGCTGCACGCTGGCATAGAAATCCTGCAAGGCGGCGGCCTCTTTGTGCAGGCTTTGCGCGTCCAGTTCATCCAGAATTTTCTGCATGGCCTGGCTCATGGGATTATGGTTGGCAAAGCTGTAGTCCGAGAACAGCGCCTCGAAAACCGGACGCGTGATCAGATGCTGGGCCAGCATCTCGATGATTTCCTCATCGGACACCCGGTCGTTCAGATCATCGCGCAACTCCGCAGCAAACGCCTCAAATGCCTGGCGGGCAGCAGTCTGAGAGCCATCTTCCAGCAAGGCCCGGATACGATCAATGTGCGTCCGGGCGATCTTGGCGATATCGTTGGCCCAGTCTTCCCAGTGGTGACGGTTACCGCACTTGTCGACCACCTTGGCGTACAAGGCGCGTTCGATCTCGCCCACCTCGAAGGCCAATTCCGCCTGTTGCGGCACAGGAAATTCGCGGGGCAATTCCCCCAACTGGTTCCGCCCCCGGGCTTTTGAAAGCGCCTTCTGGCTGGGCGTCTGTCTGGGTACCTTGCGCTGCTGCACCTTGTCTGCGATGGCGATCACTTCCATCCGGCTGCGATCCGGCCCCACAAGTTCCATCTTGTTGACCATGGCATCGAAGCGGTCGTCGTGCGAGCGCAGGGCCTGCAAGACCTGCCAGACCACGGCATAAGTCTTGTTGTCGTTCAAGGCTTCGTGCGGCTCCACCCCAGCAGGAATCACCACCGGCAGCACGACATAGCCCCGCTGCTTCAGATCATTGCCCTGATCGTCCTTGACCGTGCGCATGACACGCCCGACCGATTGCACCACATCCACCTGGGAATTGCGGGGGGTCAGAAACAGCACGGCATCCAGCGCCGGGACGTCCACCCCTTCGGACAGACACCGCACGTTGGACAGGACGCGGCAGGTATCGGGCGGCGTTTCGGCCTTCAGCCAACTGAGTTTTGCTTCCTTTTCTCCGGCATTCATGCCGCCGTCTACGTGCTCGGCTTCGCAAATCAGGCGTGCGCCTTCCTCGATGTCCTCGGCCTCCTGGTAGGCCTCGACCACCGCCTGAAACATGCCCGCAATCTCTTTCGAGCTGACCTTGTGGACTTTGCCTGCCTTGGGTTCGATCACCTGGCAAAAGGCCACAGCGCGGCGCATGGGTTCGGGTACATCGCGGCCATCTTCATGCAGCCCCAGCTTGGCCAGCGCCTTCCAGCAGCCGACGATCTTGGCCGCATCATCCACCCGCAGCGTGTTGTTTTCGTCTTTGAGCAGACCCTGCAAGCGCCGATTGATGTGGGACTCTTCGACAGCCAATACGATGACCTTGTAGTCCACCAGCAGCTTGCGCTTCACCGCCTCGGAAAAACTGATGACGTAGAGCTCGCGCCCATACCAGGCTTCATTGTCCATGGAGTAGAGCGCGACGTTGTCACGCTCGGCCACGGCCTTGGCACTATCACCGTAGATCCGTGGCGTAGCGGTCATGTACAAACGTTTCGAGGCCCGGATGTAGTCCGCATCGTGCACCCGCACGAATGCGCTTTCGTCCTCGTCTGCATAAGTGGCGCCCGTCGTGCGGTGCGCTTCGTCACAAACGATGAGATCGAAATCACCCAGACCGTGCCCCGCCTGGGCTTCATGCAGCACCCCGATCGAATGATAGGTACTGAACACGACGGTCATATGTGCGGCGTCATGGCGCTGGGCCACATGGCGGGAAAGCTGGGCCGCATCCGTAGTGGCGGGATACCGCAACTCATGCGCCAGGGTCTGGATCGCATCGTCCTCTTTACGCCCGCGTTTTTTGCCCACATCATGGTCAGAACAGACCGCAAAGCTATGCAGCGGAACGGCGGCTTCCTGGGTCCACTCGGTCAAGGTTTGCGAAAGCAGCGACAGGCTAGGCACCAGAAACAGCACGCGCCCGCCCGCCCCCGCCAACTGCTCGGCGATCTTGAGGCTGGTGAAGGTCTTGCCCGTGCCGCAGGCCATGATCAACTTGCCACGCTCGGCGGTTTGCAAACCCGCCGTTACAGCCTCCAGGGCGGCCTGCTGGTGAGGCCGAAGCGTCTTGCGCGACTTGAACACCACAGGGGCCTGCGGCTGATAGCGCGACCAGTCGATCTGGCTGGCTTCCAGATCGTGCAGTGTGATCTTAGAAACCGGCGGTTGCTGATCAACCAGAGCGTTTTCTGCATGGTCAGTCCATTGATCAGTGGTACTGACGATCACCCGATGGGCAAAGGGCTTGCGCCCTGAGGCCGTAAAAAAACTGTCGATGTCTTCTTTGCGCAGCCGGTAATCCGCATCGTAGAACTTGCACTGGATGGCGTGAATCTCGCCGGTTCCGGCAACTTCGGCCACCAGATCAATCCCATCATCACGGGCATCGAAACCATGCTCTTGCGCCCAATCAGACCAGGCCCAGACCTGACGGTATAGATCGCGGTATGTGGCCTCGTTTCTGAGGTATGCCAGCGTCAGTTCCTCAAAATACGTCCCTTTCTCGCGTTCAGTGACGGAAGCCTGACGAAAACTTTGAAGAACCGATTGCAGTGCGGTCATATCTGCTGAGCCTGTTCGTGACGTCTTGTGACAATCAAAATGAGATCCGAGGCATTGTCGCATGTCCCTCAACAGCTGCGCTCTACCAAGCTGATCAGGCAAAAAACCGGATACCCCATGCCCTGCCTGGTCCTCACGACCAGCCCGGTGCCGACATTGCCATGAAGCTCCAGAAGTCCATGAAGGAATGGACTAGCTGCGACAGTCCACCCCCATCTCGTTTTCATCAGAAAAACCGCCGAATACCAAAGAGCCGATCATGCGGATTGGTCCGCGTGGATGGCACCTGCGTCGCCTTGGACATGTACTCCGTCATAAACTGCGTCAGAGCCTCTCGCTTCTGCTCATCGTGACGGTTCACCTGCCCCAGACCATCGCCCCACCGGCTCTCATAGTGCGATCTGTTAGCATTGCTGTTGTAGTAGTCGCCCCACCCTCTGGTCGTCCGTTCGACCCAATGATCCCCAATCGACCGGGCGATCCGCACATCCCCTCGATACCGACCTGAATAGAAAATCAGCAGGTGCAGATGCAATCCACCTGTGTCCTCACCTTCCTCCAGTCGCCATAGGCAAGCGTCAATCTCGCTCAAGACACCGCTGCTCGCACGCTCTATCTGACGAAAGAACAAGTCACGATGCCTTTGTATCGTTGGCAGAGTGATGTCCTCTCTGTGCTTCTTTTGATAGTTCACAGTCAGGAACAGCACCAGGCATCGTGATCGCCTGTCGAACATCTCATCTACGAAAGCCTGTGCTGCTCTACCGTTCCTGCGGCATCGAGCCTGATCTGCTCGTACAGCCCGGATGTCACGACTAGGATCAGAGCTTTCTGGGTTAATGGGTTCATGGGTGGAATCCAGCATGTATGACCTCGTTGGTTTGTATCCCAACGGATCAATAGCTCCATTATTTTTTTAATCTTTTCATGCACTTAGAATTCCGACAGGTAGCCTGCCTTTTATTCCATAAGAAGCACATCAACCACGACACAAAAGAAAGAAACCCGAATTATTACTGACGGAATCACTCGAAAGCCTGAATAATTTCTTTTGTTTTTTGATTCAGGTAATTATGTCGCTTGCATCTGCCTCGACTACCAACACTGAAAAAAAAATTGCAGGCATAGAGAATCAGCTTACTGAACAGCCAGCACCGAAATATGCCCCACCCCTGCGGTTGCACGGGGCCGGATCATAATTTCAACATCATGATCCAAGGCGGTCAGAAATTCCATCAGCTTCTCGACTGAAAATTGATCCAGGCGGACATTTTTCAAGGCCGATACCTTCGGCTGAGGAATGCCCAACACCTCTGCTGTTTCACGCTGTTTCAGCCCTCTGGCCTTGATTAGCTGATTAATGGCAAGCGCCAAACGCGCTTTGGTCTGGCGTTCGGCTGCGTCGGGAAAGCCCAGGTCTTCAAAAACATTGGTTGTGCCTTCTGTAACGATGGTTTCTTCGGGGTGGCTCATGACTGACCTCCAATGTTCAAGTAATGTCGCTCGTAGTGCTCCCGAGCAACCTTCAGGCGTTCATGCACAAGGCTAACATCCTCCTTGGGCGTTTTGATGCCAGTTTTCGATTTCTTCTGGAAGGAGTGCAAAACATACACCACACCATCGAAATGCACCGTATAGACTGCCCGGAATGCATCCCCCCGGAAGTCTTCGACCACCTCCAGCACACCAGGGCCCTCACCTTTCCAGTGCTTCGCATGAGGATGCTTGCTACCCAGTTGGGCATAGCTCAAGGCATACCCCATCTCGGACTGGACCTCTACCGGGAACTCCCGGTAGTCCTTCTTGGCAGACCCAATCCAGTGCATCGGCTTTTCCCGCGCTGAAGCCAGAGTTGTCCGTCCTGAAGGCATACGATCCATGATAATTATATCTTATTTGGAATAAATCTAACGATTAACGGTCGCTTTCCGCCGCCCCTTTCGTGCAGACGGCTCCAGCAGTTGATACAACGCCGTCAGCGCCTCCAGCTTTTCATCCACGTAGTCATGCCCGTCATAGTGGCGGGCCTGGACTCCTGCAATGCCATGCGATTGCAACCGCCCCCGCATCTCGCTTGAGATTTTGGCCTTGGCCAACACGGTTTCCACACCAGAGCGCAGCCGCTTGGCCTGAAATGCCGGAATGGCATCCCCCACCGCCTCCACCGCCCAATGACTCAGGGTGGTGGGGGCAAGATGGGTGTCGCCCCCATCCGTGGACAGGGCATACTCACCCTGCGGTTCACACTCACGCAATGCCTTGGCTGCAGCCTCGATCAAAGGAACGGGATGCTCACGGGGCGGGCGGCCCGGACGGCCTTTACCATCGAACAGCATGATCTCACCCTTGCCGATGTCCTGGGTGCGCAGCCGGACAAATTGAGCAATGCGCTGACTGCCTGTGAGCAGATGCAGGCGCAGAACCGCCGCTTTGAAACCGGGTTCATCGCGAATGATGCGCCAATAGGTACGCAACTCTTCTGGCGTGAGAGGATTCTTGTCCGCGTTGTTCTGGGCCTCATCAGGCGCGGTATCAGACACCGGGTTGACGGTGATGCCAAAGTCTTTGAAGGCAACAGGAATACTCGGCTTGGACTTTGCGGCCCGGGCGACCTGATAGGCAGCATGCAGATAGCTGCGCAATTTATTTGCTGTACGTCCCTTCCCGTCATTGAACAGCCTGCGCATCATGTCAGCGATTTGCTCAGGCGTCACATCCATCGCAGGCAATGCGGCCTCTTGAGGCCAAGCCTCTTTCACATGCAGGTTGAAGATGCTGCGGGCATCCGAATGAGAGCTTCGGCCCAGGGATTTCAGATAGTCGCAATAACCGTCACATAAACGGGCCAGGGTATGCTCGTCGGCCTGAGCCTCCGCTGTAGCAGCCGCTCGACGTGCTGCATGAGCAGCCTCTTGCTCCGCACGTTGTTCGCGGGGATCGACACCCGTATCAATCAGCGTCTTGAGCCGTGCCGCCTCCGTGCGCGCCTTACCCAGTTCCCAGATCCGAACATCCCCGATTGTCAGGCGGATGGTCTTGCGAAACAGGCGGGACTCGAAAATGTAGGCACGGGTTCCAGACGCCGTCACACGCAGTGCCAAACCAGGCGTTTTGGCATCCCAATGAAAGGTCTGGTTCTTGCCCGGTTCGCACGGGAGGGATTCAACTCTGGCGGCTGTCAGCGCCTGCTTGAGCTTGCTCATGCGTGGTTTCCTAGAAGATGCCTGCCTACTTCCATGTAGGCACTATGTAGGCAAATTTTAGGGATTCCTATCTATGTCAGTCAACCACATAGATCTACGATATCATTACAAATTAATGATAATTAAGGATATTTTTTTATACCGCCATCATCAATCCATTTCGATCAACGTCATTGATTTCGGACTCATAATCCGTTGGTGCCGAGTTCGACTCTCGGGGGGCCCACCACACCTTCTAAAAGTGCTGGTTCACCATCCGCATCTCACATGCAGTGCCCACGTTTCCTCCTACGGGCACTCTGGATCAAATCCACGTTGTCGTGCCATTCAGGGTACATGCTGACGCCTGAGCCGCGTCCCCGGGTCAATCCGTGGGAAATACCCCACGCCCAAGTGTGACCAATCATGGCCGCCACGGCTGAAATACGGAGAAATCCAACAGCAGTGTAAGCACCGGCAAATCCAGGGGTTCGCGCACCGCGCGCCGGGATCATAATCCCCTCCATGAAGACCCTGTACTCCCGCCGCGCCGGCCGGCTGATCCTTGCGCTGGCCCTGGCATCCGCCCTGGGCGGATGCGCCGTCTACGAACCCGCGCCCGCCTACTACTATGACGACGGCGGGGTCGTCTATGGCGGTCCGACCGTGTATGTGGCGCCCCCTGTCTACGTGGCGCCGCCGACTTACTATTTCGGCTTCAGGTCATGGGGCGGGCATCGTGGCTATGGTCACGGCTGGCACGGCGGCCCGGGCCGGCATGGGGGCCGCGGCTGGCGTCACTGAGCGAGCATGTCACCGCGCGGCGGCGCGCCGGGCGCGTTCCGCCTCGACCCGCTCGGTCACGTCGCGCGCCATGGCGACCGAACCGATCGCCGCACCGCCGGCGTCCTTGACCAGCGCGAAGGTCATTTCCACATAGCATTTGCCGCCGTCTTTTTTCAGGCCCCGCGTCAAGGTCGGACGGCCCTCGAGCTTCATCCGGCCGCTGGCCAGCGCCGCGTCATAGCCGGCCCAGTGGGCCGCGCGCAGGTGTTCGGGGATGATCAGATCCAGGCCGGCGCCCAGCGCCTCGGCTGGCGTAAAGCCGAACAGCCGGCTCGCGGCCTGGTTCCAACGCACGATCTTGCCCGCATGGTCCGCGTAGATCAGCGCATCGCTCGTCTGCTCGACGATCCGCTCCGCCAGGTCTCCGGGCGCCGTCACGGCATCACGGATGTCCGTCAGGATGCGACAGAACAAGGCGGCCGGCATCGAGGTCCGCTCCGGCTCTGATTCTCCGGTCAGGTGCTGGATGTCCAGGCCCTGGGTGGATGCCAGGACACGGCGCAGGCCCTCGTGCTGGGCGAAGCGCGCGCGCAGCGCCCGCTCGACCAGCGCATGGTGCGCGTCGGACCCGAACTCAAGCTGCGTGCCGTCCCAGTAAGCGAACTGTTTTTCCGCCCCCTGGCCGCAGGCTTTGGCGTCCCAGGCCGACGCGGCAAAAGCCTGTTCCCGGGACGCATGGCCCGGGGGAAACTTGATGCCCTGGATGAAGCCCTCGACGGACGCCAGCAGTCGGCCCTCGAATTCAAAGGGCGACAGGCTGAAATTGGACAGGGCGACACCGCGCCAATCATCGGAGGTGAACGAAACATTGATCGTCTTGCGGCTCATGCAGGGACTCCCTTCCACACTTCAACAACAGTTCAACAACACACCGAAACCACCTGCGCCGGCTGCCGGCTCAGGCTGACATAGACGTGGCCGACACCGCTGTCGAAATAGGCGGCCTCGTGCCGGCCGAGCTCGACCGACTCGCCGTTCTCGAACAGGATACGCACCCGGCCCGAGAGCACCATGACGAATTCCTGTCCCGGATGGCGGATGGTTTCCGAGAAATCCCCCGCCTCGCGCGCATTGATCAGCGCCACCAGCGGCTGCATGGTCTTGCCCGGAAACGCGCCGCACAGCACACTGTATTCGTACTGGTCGGTCTCGTAGCGCTGCACGTCGTCGAAGCGGTCCTTGACGACCGTCGGGCTGACGGCCGTGTCCGGCGGCGCATCCGCGGGCATGAACAGGCGCGTCATGTCGATGTCCAGCGCGCGGCCCAGCTGCAGCACTTTTTCGTAGCTGAGCGCGATCTGGCCGCGCTCGGCTTTGGACACGGTGGACACCGCCAGGCCGCTGCTGTGGGCCACCTGTTGCAACGTCAACTGCCGTTCCTTGCGCGCGGCGCGTATCCGCGCGCCGACCTCGTGCCGTCCCGCCAGCCCAAGGGCCGTGACCGAGGCGCGAGCGCCCGGCAGCACCTTGGCTAGGACCTGAACCGCGCGGGCTTTCTTGTGTGTCGAACCGGGCATGATGGCGAAAGAGTGCGATGCGCCCGGATCGGGCGCTTGCGACATTCTATGTCGATCCGGAATCCGGCACCGGAGGACTTCAGGCGCGGGATGCGGCGCCGTCCTGACGACGCGCCACACGCAGCCAGCCCACGAACGCCAGCGCCATCAGCACGAAACCGATGTAGCCGTAGATCGGATACACGATCCCCACCAGCTTGATGAAGCCGACGAAGCTGCCCGCCAGCGCCAGCACGCCCGCCACGACGGTGCCGATGCGGAACTTTCCGGTGGCTTCGGCGGGCACGATGCGCGCCATGAAGGCGTAGAGCATGCCGACCGCCGTATTGAGGATCATGCCGAAGATCACCAGCGACATCAGATGGCCCAGCCAGGGCGAGAGCTGCGTGGCGATCGAGAGCATCGGCATGGGCATGCCGCCGATCGTGTCCATGCGCAGATACATGGCCACAGCGATCAGCAGGATCAGGACGCCCAGCAGCAGGCCGCCCAGGGCGCCGCCCCAGAACGCGGTGGCTCGCGACTTGGCCCGTCCGCCCATGATCACCAGAAACGGCATCCCCGCGACCAGGTTGTAGGATACGTACAGCAGGGCCGCGATCAGCCACTGCCCGGCGCCCCGTGGCTGGGTTTCCGCCGCCGCCGCGAGCGCGTCATGACCGGCATGAGGCGACATCAGCACATAGCCGGCCACCACGACCGTCATGAACATCAGGAACGGCGTGACGGCGCCGATGAAGGCGATCACGCTGCGGATGTCCAGGCACACGATCAGGATCGTGGCGATGGTCGCCAGCACGCTGCCCCAGACTTCGGGCACGCCCAGCCATTGATTCAGCAGCGAGCCGGCGCCGGCCAGCATCACCACGGTGATGGCAAACAGGAAGAAGGTGATCAGCACGTCGAACACCAGGCCCAGATGGCGGCCCAGCATGGCGTTGACGACTTCCTTGTGGGATTCCGCCGCCAGGCGTTGGCCCATGGTGGAAAACGCCATCGACAGCAGCGCGAACAGTGCGCCCGAAACCACGCAGCCGATCAGGCCGACGAGGCCGAAACTGGCGAAAAACTGCAGGATTTCCTGCCCCGACGCGAAACCCGCGCCCACGATGACACCCACGAACGCGCCCGCAATCTTGCAGACGTCCTTGAACGAATCCATGCCTTTGTCTCCCGAAGGTCTGGTGCTGCCTGGTGATGATGATGGAATGAATCAATGCGATGCGTACTGCCCGACCGCTGCCGTTTCGGGCAGCGGTCGGCTTATGCGCCGGCCCGGTTGAAGCGGCCCGGGCTCAGCCGATCCGCGACAACCCCCTGCCGCGTCAGAAACTCCGGCAGCGCCCGGCCCAGCAGCAGTGCGCACGCGGCGGCCGACGCGCCCGCCGAGGTCTGGATGCCGTAGCCGCCCTGCCCGGCCAGCCAAAAGAATCCCTGGCACTGCGTATCCCAGCCGATGACGAAATCGCCGTCAGGGGCAAAGCTGCGCAAGCCCGCCCAGACGTGCCTGGGCCGCCGGATGCGCAGGCTGGTCATCGCTTCGATGTGGTGGATGCCCAGGGCAATGTCCAGTTCCTCGGGCACGACGTCATGCGGCGCCACCGGGTCCGCATTGGCCGGCGAGCCCATCAACTGGCCTGCGTCGGGCTTGAAGTAAAAGGTTTCATCGATGCTGATGACGGCCGGCCAGGCGCCGACGTCCGCGCCTTCCGGGGCGTCGAACGTGAACGCGGAACGGCGCCGGGGCTCGATCCCCAGCGTGTGCGCGCCGCACAGCGCAGCCACCGGATCGGCCCAGGCGCCGGCGGCGTTCACCACGGCGCGCGCCGACACCGCGGCGCCGTCGCCAAACGTCAGCGTCCAGACGCCGTGCCGGGCGTCACGTGCAGCGCCGGTCAACTCGGCCTTGCAGCGCAACTGCGCGCCCAGCCGCACCATGCCGCGCAGAAAGCCCTGGTGGAGTTCGGCCACGTCGATATCCATGGAGTCCTGCTCGTATACGGCGCCAATCAGCCGGTCCGCTTCCAGGCACGGCACCAGGGTTTTCGCCTGGGCCGCATCGATCAGGCCGGCCTCCAGGCCCTCGCCCCGGTACAGCGCCAGCGCGTCTTCCAGCAAGGGCTCCTGCCCCGCCGTGCCGATGTACAGCACGCCGCGCGGATGCAGCAGAGGATGCGCGCAAAAGCCTTCCGGCGGCTGCTCGAAGAACGCACGCCCGGCCCGCGTCAAGGCGCGGATCTGTGCCGTGCCGTAGCTTTCCATGAACATGGCCGCCGAACGGCCCGTGGCGTGATAACCCGGCTGGGACTCGCGTTCAAGCACCACGACGGACGCCCCTTCCCCGGCCAGCCGGTAGGCGACCGACGCCCCCGCCATGCCCGCGCCGATCACGGCAAAATCGAATACAGGATCACTCATTGCGTACAGCCAAATTTTTCCAATAGGAAAATTATCGTATAAGAAAAAAATGGGAAATACCCAGGTTTACCCCAATGCGCCCGCCACCGGCCGGGACGAGCTCGGTCCGGCGCGTGCTACCGTACGGCATGCAGACGTTCTTCCTCTACCTCATCACCGCGCTTGCCGAGATCGCGGGCTGCTACTTGCCGTGGCTCTGGCTGCGTCAAGGGGGGTCGGCCTGGCTGCTGCTGCCTGCGACGCTCAGCCTGGTGGCCTTCGCCTGGCTGCTGACCCTGCACGAAGCGGCGTCCGGCCGGGTCTACGCCGCTTACGGCGGGGTCTACATCGGCGTCGCCATCCTCTGGCTCTGGGCGGTCGACGGCGTGCGCCCCACCGCCTGGGACATCGGCGGCGTCGCCGTCACACTGGCCGGCATGGGGCTGATTGCATTCCAGCCGCGCTAACGAGGAACCGCCCGATCAGAGCCGATTCCGGCTAAGCCGCGCGCTCCAGCGCAATCACCCGGGCGGGCGGCAGATTGGCCCAGACGGCCTGATCGCTGCGCGACACAAAGCCGTCCGACAGCCCGGCGACGGGCAAGCCGCGCCACACATACGTGAACTGGATCAGCGGACAGCCCGGCCGCAGCAGCGTCCGGCATTGATCGAGCACAGCGGACACGATATCCGGATCCAGAGACCGCAGCGGCAGGCTGGATACGATGGCATCGACCGCTGCGCCTGCCGCATCGACGCCCAGCATGTCCGACAGTCGGGCCGCATCGCCCTGCAGGATCGTCACCCCTGGAAACCGTCGGCGCAGATGGTGGACAAAGGCCGGGGCGCATTCCACCACCCGCAGGCGCTCTGCCGGCACACCCCGATCGAGCAAGGCCTGCGTCACCACGCCCGTCCCGGCGCCCAACTCCACCACCAGGCCTGCGCCCTGGGGATCGACCCGGGCCGCCATGCTGCGCGCCAGGCGCTCGGAACTGGGCCAGACGGCGCCCACCCCGGCCGGCGCCTCCAGCCACTCGCGCAGGAACAGGCCGGCCGGCGCCGCCCTGATCGCCCCGGCCACCCGACGGGAGTCGGCCGCATACCGTAATCCAACCGCCCCGACAGCCCGCAGGCCTTCGATCAAGGGCAACAGCGCGACACCCGCGTTCTTTGGCATGAACCCCCCTTCCTGTACTCAAGAAAAGTGCGATGTCTGACACGCTATCAGATGCGGAAACAGACTGGAGTATGCGTTCGTGACAATGAGGACATCGCGTGACATCAAGTGCCCGCACACGCGGGAATCGTACGCCTGATTGTGCGCCGGGAATAGACTCCCGGGTTGTACATCACCCTGCTGCGCCGCCGTCGAAATCCACCTGGACGCGCAGGCCGCCGCCGGGCGCGCCGTGCAGGCTGACCCGCCCCCCGCAGGCCAGCGCCGCCTCGCGCACGATGGCCAGCCCCAGGCCGGTGCCGCCGGAGACCTGGGTGTTGCCGCGATTGAAGCGCTCGAACACACGGCTGCGCAGCTCGGGCGGGATGCCGGGGCCCGTATCCTCCACCGCCAGCGTCACGCCCTGTTCGCCATGGCGCGTCAGCGACACCGTCGCCGTACCGCCCGGAGGCGTATAACGGATGGCATTATCCAGCAGGTTGAACAGAATCGCGCGCACGGCCGGTTGATGCGTGTGCAGCGCCAGCCCGGCATCCGAAGGCCCCATGCCCAGCTCCACGTTACGCCCGGCCGCCAGCGGCGCCAGGGACTCCAGGACCTCGTGCACCAGGGGGTCCAGCGCGATCAGTGCGCGCGCGCCGGGGTTGGCTTGCAGGTTCTCGGCCTGCGACAAGCTCAGCAACTGGTTCACCAACTGGGTGATGTCGCGGCGGCTTTGAACCAGTGCGGCCATGGCGCGTCGCAGCTCGGGGGTGTCGGCCAGGCTGGAAGCGTAATGCAGCTGGGTGCTCAACAGCGCCATCGGGGTGCGCAACTGATGGGCGGCGTCTTCGATGAAGCGGCGGCGAGAGTCGATCTGCCGCTGCAGCCGCGCGGCGTACTGGTTGATGGTATCCACCACGGGGCGCAGTTCCTGCGGCAGATCGTTCAGGCGGATGGGCTGCAGGTCGGCGTGGTCACGGCTCCAGATGGCGTTGCGCAGCGCGGCCAGCGGCCGCAGCTCGCGGCGCAGCCCGAGCAGCATCAGGATCATGACCAGCAGCAGGATGCCCCCTTCGCGCAGCGCATTGGGCCACCAGCGCGACCGGGCATCGGCAGCCAGCTCCACGCCCGTCTGGCCGACCAGGATTTCCACCCGGGATGAGCGCCCCGAATCGAACAGGCTGCGGCTCGTGCCGAGGAGCCGGATGCGCCGGCCGCGATAGACCGCGTCCCGCCCCGTCTGCGGTCGGATCGGGGCGGACTCGGAATCGGCCGCCGGGGCCAGGTCGGGCCATCCGGCCAGCAGGCGGCCGTCTTCGGTCAGCACCGAAAAATACACCAGGTCGTGATAAGGCGACGCAAGCAATTCCAGCGCGACGGGCGGGATCGAAGCTTCGAGCCGGTGGTCGTCCCATTGGATGTGGGCGGCGATGACTTCGGCCGACGTCCACAGCCGATGGTCCTGGCGCGCCTGGGCGTCCCGCAGGCTGTTCCGATAGGTGAACCACATGCTCAGGGACAAGGCGACGGCCAGCGGCAGCAGCACCCACAGCGCCAGCCGAACCCGCAGGCTGTTCATGGCTGTTCGCGCCGGGTCAGCAGATAACCCAGCCCGCGCAGCGTCACGATGGCCGCCTGCGAGGCCTCCAGTTTGTGGCGCAGGCGATGCACATAGAGCTCCAGCGCATCCTCGCCGGATTCGGCATCTAGCCCGAAGACGCTCTGCATCAGACTGGCCTTGCTCAGGGTGTGGCCCTGGTTCATCAGCAGCGCCTCCAGCAGGCGATGCTCGCGCTGCGGCAGCGCCAGCGCCTGCCCCGCCAGGGAAAACAGCCGCGTGTTGGTGTCGTAGCTCAGGTCGGCGCAACTGAGGATGGAGGTCGCGCTGCCGCTGCGCCGCCGGATCAGCGCCTTGATGCGGGCCGCCAGTTCCCGGATCTCGAACGGCTTGACCATGTAATCATCGGCGCCTGCATTCAGGCACTCCACCTTCATGTCCAGCGAATCGCTGGCGGTGGTCACCATCACCGGCGTCTGGTCCAGGCGCCGCCGCAGACGGCGCAGGACGCTTTGCCCGCTGGCATGGGGCAGCTTCAGGTCCAGCAGCACCACGTCGTATCCGCCGCTGCCCAACAGCACGTTGGCCGCCTCGGCATCGTGGACGCAATCCAGGGCAAAGCCTTCCTTTTGCAGGATGGCCCCCAGCCACTCGGACAATTCCACGTTGTCTTCCACCAGCAGCAGTCTCATGGAGGAAACGTTAGCAAGCGGCCCGCGATCTTCGCAATTGCGGCGTCAGTGGATTAGGGCTAACCCCTAGTTTTTCGAAGGACGGGCGAAAGCTGGATGAAAGTCCGGCCCCTCTAGCATGAAACCGTTGCAGCGAACCTGGAGACTCTCATGAACACTGTGTCGCATGTTTTGAAGATGACGGCCGTGGCGGCCGCGCTGGCCGCCTGCTCCCTGGGCACGGCCCAGGCCGCGGACACGATCACCCTGATGGTGGGCGGGATCAGCAAGATCGTCTACCTGCCGGCCAAGCTGACCGAGGACCTGGGCTATTTCAAGGACGAGGGCCTGGACGTCAAGCTGCTGTCCGAGCCGGCCGGCGTGAATGCCGAGAACGAAATGCTGGCGGGCGCCGTGCAGGGGGTGGTGGGATTCTATGACCACTCGATCGACCTGCAGTCCAAGGGCAAGAACGTGGAATCGGTGGTGCAGTTCGCGCAGGTTCCGGGAGAGGTCGAGATCGTCTCGGCCAAGGCTTCGGCCACGCTCAAGAGCCCGGCCGATTTCAAGGGCAGGACGCTGGGCGTGACGGGCCTGGGGTCTTCGACCGATTTCCTCACGCAATACATGGCCTTCAAGGCGGGCCTGAAACACGGCGACTACACCATCTTGCCCGTGGGCGGCGGCAATACCTTCATCGCGTCGATCCAGAACAACCGGATCGACGCCGGCATGACGACCGATCCGGCCGCCACGCAATTGGTGGCCAGCGGCCAGGGCAAGATCCTGGTGGACATGCGCCACCCCGAACCGACGGCCAAGGTCCTGGGCGGCCTGTACCCGGCCGCCAGCCTGTACATGCCGAACGCGTGGGTGGAATCCCATCATGACGAAGTGCAGAAGCTGGTCAATGCGTTCGTCAAGACCATGAAGTACATGCATACCCACACGGCCGAGCAGATCGCCGACCAGATGCCCAAGGACTACTACGGCGGCGACAAGGCGCTGTACGTCAAGGCGCTGGAGGCGTCCCTGCCCTCGTTCACTTCGGACGGCCGCATGCCCAAGGACGGACCGCAGACCGTGCTGCAGGTGTTGTCCACCTTCAAGCCGCAGGTCAAGGCCGCGCACATCGACCTGTCCAAGACCTACACCACGGCGTTCGTGGACGCAGCCAAGTGACGGGTGGATCATGACAGACGATTCCGCAACGCCGGCCATCGCGCTGGACCACGTCAGTTGCCGCTTCATTTCGGCCGACGGCAAGGCCACGCTGGCCTTGCAGGACTTCAGCAGGACGGTCGAACGCGGCAAGTTCTGCGCCGTGGTCGGACCCACAGGGTGCGGGAAATCCACCACCCTGAGCCTGATCACGGGATTGCTCAAGCCCACGACCGGCAGCGTCCGGGTCATGGGCCAGCCCGTGGACGGCATCGACCCCCGCATCGGGTTCGTGTTTCAGAACGACGCCATCTTCCCCTGGCGCAATGTCATCGACAACGTGGCGGCGGGGCCGCTGTTCCGGGGACGGGAACCGGCGCGCGCGAAAGAGATGGCCGAGGCCTGGGTGCATCGGGTGGGGCTTGCAGGCTTCGAGCGGCATTACTCGCACCAGCTTTCCGGCGGCATGCGCAAGCGCGTGTCGCTGGCGCAGACCTTCGTCAACAGCCCGGAAATCCTGCTCATGGACGAGCCTTTCAGCGCGCTGGACATGCAGACGCGCACGGTGATGCAGGACGAATTGCTGCAGCTCTGGGCCGAGAGCGGCAGTTCCGTGGTGTTTGTCACGCACGACCTGGAAGAGGCCATCGCCCTGGCCGACGAGGTGATCGTGCTGACGGCGCGCCCCGCCACGGTCAAGAAGATCTATGGCATCGAGCTGCCGCGCCCACGCGTCATGCCGGGCGTGCGCTACGAAGACAAGTTCATCGCCTACGCGCGTTCGATCTGGGACGACCTGCGTGCCGATGCGGGGATGGGATGAAGGAGGACAATATGGATGTGTCGAACCCTGTCCGGGAGACGGAGCGCCGGCTGCCCGATGACGTGCGCGAGGCGCTGCAGCAGGCCGAGGCAGCGGCTCAGCGCCAGATGCGCAACCGCCTCCGCCTGGTGATTTTCTGGCGCTTTGCCATCCTGATCCTGATCCTGGCCGGGTGGGAACTGGCCGCGACCCTGCACTGGATCGATCCCTTCTTCTATTCCAAACCCTCGCTGATCGCCGCACAGATCTACGACTGGTGGGTGGACGGCACCTCGCAGGGACCCTTGTGGCTGCAACTGGCCGTCACGCTGGAAGAAACGCTGATCGGCTTTTTCATCGGCGGGATCGGGGGCATCATTTGCGGAATCCTGCTGGGCCGCAACCCGTTCCTGGCCGACGTCTTCAGCGTCTACATCAAGGTGGCGAATTCCATCCCGCGCGTCGTGCTGGGCTCGGTCTTCGTGATCGCGCTCGGCCTGGGGATCGCCTCCAAGGTCGCGCTGGCGGTGGTGATGGTGTTCTTCGTGGTGTTCGGCAACGCCTTCCAGGGCGTACGGGAGGCCGACCGCTACATGATCGCCAATGCGCAGATCCTGGGCGCCTCCAGGCGCCAGGTCACGACGCAGGTGGTCATTCCGTCCGCCCTGAGCTGGATTCTCGCCAGCCTGCACGTCAGCTTCGGCTTCGCCCTGGTGGGTGCCGTCGTGGGCGAATTCCTGGGCGCGCGCGTGGGGATCGGCCTGCTGATCGCCACGGCGCAGGGGGCGTTCAACGCCAGCGGCGTCTTCGCCGCCATGATCGTACTGGGCGTCATGGCATTCATCGCCGATTATCTTCTGACGATGGTCGAAGGCCGGCTGCTCAAGTGGCGCCCCGCACAGTTCGAAAACACCTGATCGGCGCCGACGCCCTACTTCGCCGCCATCCGGCTGTCCAGCACACGCCGCAGGCGCACCGCATCGCCGAAGCGCGCGCCGCTCATGCCCTGCGCATTGAGCACCACCATGGCCAGGTTGCGCCCGTCCAGCCGGACCATCATGACCAGGCAGTCGCCGGCCTCGCGGGTGGTGCCGGTCTTGGACGCCAGGATGTCCCAATCGGGCCGCCCCACCAGCATATTGGTGTTGTGAAACGTCCGGCCGTCGACATCGTATCTGGCGTCCGTGGTGAACGCCCCGATCAGCGGCCGGAGGGAGGCCGCATGCACCAGCTTGGCCAGATCTCTGGCCGAGGATACGTTTTCATTGGACAGGCCGATGGGTTCGACGAAGCGGGAATCCTCCATGCCCAGCGCACCGGCCCGGGCGTTCATCGCCTCGACAAAGGCCGTCATGCCGCCCGGATAAGTCCGCCCCAGGGCGTGCGCCGCGCTGTTCTCGGACGAGGCCAGCGCCAGATGCAGCAGATCGGTGCGGCTCAGGCGCGCGCCGGCCGACAGGCGCGAAGGCAGCTCGCTGGGCACGTCGACATCGCCGGCGGCGATGACGATCTGCTCGTCCATGGGCAGGTCGGCATCGACCACCACCAACGCCGTCATCAGTTTGACCAGCGAGGCGATCGGCCGCACGGCGGTCTCGTCACGCGCGAACAGGACTTCGGACGTGTCCATGTCCTGCACGAACGCGCTGGTGGCCTTGAGTTTTTCGATTTCCCTGGCCGGGTCTTGCGTGACCAGGGAGGCCTTGGCCACGGCATCGGGGTCAAGCGCTTCGGGCGTCGCGCCCCAGCGTTGCACGGCGATGCGCCGGCCGTAGCCGTGCTGGCAGATCGGCAAGGCGGGCTGGGCATTGCACAGATGGAAATTGGCGGCCTGGGCCTGCGCGGGCAAGGGCCAGCCCGCTGCGGCGATCAAAGCCGCCGCCACGCACATCAGCCCCCGAATCCATCCCGAATGCCACCAGGCCATGATGATCCGCCCCCGGCCAGACGTCAGCCGCGCCCCACGAACGGCATCCGGGTAGCCATGACCGTATGGAACAGGACGTTGGCATCGAGCGGCAAATTGGCCATGTACAGCACCGACTGGCCGACGATGTTCACGTCCATGCGCGGCTCTACCGCCATCTCGCCGTTGGCCTGCAGAATGCCGTCGGCCATGCGCGTCGTCATGCTGGTGTCGGCATTGCCGATATCGATCTGGCCCACGGCGATATTGTATTTGCGCCCATCCAGCGCGGCGGTCTTCGTCAGGCCGGTCACCGCGTGCTTGGTCGCGGTATAGGGGATCGAGTTCGGACGCGGCGCATGCGCCGAAATCGACCCGTTGTTGATGATGCGGCCGCCCTGGGGCTGCTGGGCCTTCATGACGCGAAAGGCTTCGCGGATGCACAGGAACATGCCCGTCAGATTGACATCGACGACCTGCTGCCACTGCGCCAGGCTCAGGTCTTCCAGCAGCACCGACGGCAGGCCGCCCCCGGCATTGTTGAACACCACATCCAGGCGGCCGAAGTGGCGCACACAGGTCTCGAACAGGCGAATCACGGACTGCTCGTCCGTGACGTCGGTGGGGACCGTCAAAACGCGCTCCCCTGCGCCGGATTGCGCCGCGACCTCTTCGAGCGGCTGCGCGCGGCGGCCCGCCAGCGCCACCCGGTAGCCCGCCTCCAGCAGGGCCAGCGCCGCGGCCCGGCCGATGCCGGTGCCCGCCCCGGTGATGATGGCGATTTTTGAATGGTTGGAATCCACGCGAATCTCCTGACGCACCCGGCGCACGACAGGGCGCCGGATCGATACACAATGCAAATCTTACTATCATTGTGAATGGCGAAGCGCCGGGACCGCGCAATCAGGCAGGGACGGATTCAGGCGCCGGCCGGGCATACTGGCTGGGCGCCACCCCGAGATATTTGCGGAACATCGCGGTGAAAGCCCCCTGGTTCTGGTAGCCCAGGTCCAGCGAAATGTCCAGAATCGAGCGGCCTTGTTCCAGCCACTCGAGCGCCAGGCGCAGCTTGGCATGGTGGCGCCAGATCGTGAAGCTCATCCCCGTTTCTTGCAGGAACAGGCGGTGCAGCGTGCGCTCGCTGCAGTTCATGTCGGCCGCAAACTGGCCCAGCGTGGTCGCGTCGTCCGGGTGGAGCTGGATGTGCGCGCAGATGGCCGCCAGGCGCCGGTCACGCGGCTCGGGCAGCTCGACCGCCATGTCCGGGCGGTCGATGATCTTTTCCAGCAGCAGTTCCTTGAGCAAGGCGATCTTGCGGCTGCTCTGAGGCTGTCCGCCAGGGCGCGTCAGCGAGCGCATGACTTCGCGCAGCAGCGGCGTGACATGCAGCACGCAACTGCGCTCGGGCAGATTGAGCGGGCCGTCCGCCTCGAAGGCGAATGATTTCAAGCGGACGGAGCCCAAGGCACGGATGTGGTGGCGGCGGCCGCCTCCGGCCAGCCAGAAGGCCCGCGACGAAGACACCACCCAATGGCCGTCTTCGCCGGAAGCCAGCAGGACGCCGGTGACCGGGAAGATCAGGCGTGAACGCCCGCAATTCGGGGCGGTGACCAAGGCGCCGTCTGAAAAATGCTGGACGGTGCTGTTCAATATGAAATGAACCCCGGGAGCGGATCGCATGGCACCACCCTCAACGTAAAATCGGCGCCACCAGTGCAGCGCGCATCCCACCTTGAACGAAACTGCCAGGGCCTAGTATGGCCCATGCAGGCGATTTAAAGCGTCAGGGTTTTCCAGCGTGGAGGTGTCTTGCGTGATTTCGCCATTTTCGGCGACGATCCGCAACAAACGCCTCATGATCTTTCCTGAACGCGTCTTGGGCATGGCGTTGCCGAACCAGATTTCACGCGGTTTGGCGATCGGCCCGACTTCGCGCGCCACCCAGTCTCTCAGCGCCCCGGCCAGCGCGGGCGCGTCGGCCTCGCCGGGCAGTTCGTCCTTGGGGACGACAAAGGCCACCACCGCCTCGCCGGTCACCGGATCGGGGCGGCCCACGACCGCCGCCTCGGCCACGGCCTCATGGGCGACCAGCGTGGACTCGATCTCGGTGCCCCCCAGGCGATGCCCGGATACGCTCAGCACGTCGTCGGTACGTCCCAGTATCCAGCAATAGCCGTCGGCGTCGCGCTGCGCGTTGTCTCCCGACAGATAGGCGCCGCCGAATTCCGGCGGAAAATAGCTTTTGACGTAACGCTCGGCATCGCCCCAGACGGTGCGGATCATGGCCGGCCAGGGACGGGTGATGACCAGATGGCCGCCCTTGCCCTCGGGCAGGCTGTTGCCGGCCTCGTCGACCACATCGATCTCGATGCCCGGCAGCGGCAGCGTGCAGGAGCCGGGCTTGAGCGGCGTCGCGCCCGGCAAAGGCGCGACGATGTGCCCGCCCGTCTCGGTCTGCCACCAGGTGTCGACCACCGGGCAGCGCCCCCCGCCGACCTGCTGGTGATACCAGACCCAGGCCTCGGGATTGATGGGCTCGCCCACCGAACCCAGCAAGCGCAGGCTGGACAGATCGTAGTGCCGCGGCGCCGTCCCGGGCGTCGTGGCGGAGGCCTTGATCAGCGAACGGATGGCCGTCGGCGCCGTGTAGAAGATCGTGACCTTGTGGCGCCGGATCATGTCCCAGAACCGCCCGGCATCCGGGTAGGTCGGCACGCCCTCGAAGACGATCTGCGTCAGGCCCGCCGCCATGGCGCCGTAGGCGATATAGCTGTGGCCCGTGACCCAGCCGATGTCCGCCGTGCACCAGAACACGTCATCGGGCTTGGCGTCGAACACCCACTGCGCGCTCATCTTGGTCCACAGCAGATAGCCTGCGGAACTATGCTGCACGCCTTTGGGCTTGCCTGTCGATCCCGAGGTGTAGAGGATGAACAAGGGATGCTCGGCCTCCACCGGCACGGGCTCGCAGGTGTCGGGTCGGCCTTGTTCGACGTCGTGCAGCCAGCAGTCGCGGCCGTCCTGCCAGTCCACAGGTCCGCCGCTGCGCCGGTAGACCAGCACCTGGCGCACCCGCTCTGTATCGGGACCGGCCAAGGCCTCGTCCACGGCAGCCTTCAGAGGAATGGCCCGGCCGCCGCGCATCTGCGCGTCGGCGGTGATCACCAGGCTGGCCTGCACGTCGACGATGCGCTGATGCAGGCTTTTGGTCGAAAAACCGCCGAACACCACGGAATGCGTGATGCCCAGCCGCGCGCAGGCCTGCATGCAGGCAATGGCCTCGATGGACATCGGCATGTAAAGGATGGCGCGGTCGCCCTTGCGGTAGCCCAGGTTCGCAATGCCGTTGGCGATGCGGCAGACCCGCGCATGCAGCGCGCGGAAACTGACCGTCTGCACCGCGCCGTCGTCCGCCTCGAAGATGAGGGCCGTCTTGTCGGCATTGCCGTTGCTCAAATGCACGTCGAGACAGTTCTCCGACACATTCAGTTCGCCATCGTCGAACCAGCGGTAGAACGGCGCATCGGACTCATCGAGCACGCGGGTAAAGGGTTTGCGCCACACCAGGGCCTCGCGGGCCATGTCGCCCCAGAAGCCGTCGGGATCGCGCCGCGCATGCTCGCGCAAGGCCTGATAGGCCTCCATGCCCGATACCGCAGCCGCAGCCTTGAACCCGGGAGCCGGTTCGAACACCCGCTCTTCCACCAGAATGGAATCGATTGCGCCTGACATTGCTGACCTCCTTGATCGTGCGGGCCTGTGGACGCGCGCCGGACCCCGCTGTCCCGGCGCGCCTGCGGGAGCGCCGCTCAGGCGGCCACCCCCAGGTACCGGTTCATGATCTCGGGGCGGGCGCGCAGCTCGTCGCTGGATCCGCTGAAGACGATGTGGCCGGTGTTGAGCAGATAACAGCGGCTGGCCATCGACAGCGCCGCAGCGACGTTCTGTTCGACCACCAGGATCGTGCGGCCCTGATCGGCCAGTTCCTGGCAGACCCGCATCAGGTCGCGCACGATCAGGGGCGCCAGCCCCTCGAAGGGCTCGTCCAGCAGGATCAGGCGCGCATCGCGGATCATCGCCCGGGCGATCGCCACCATCTGCTGTTCGCCGCCGGACAGCTCGCGGCCCTTGTTGGTGCGCCGCTCGTACAGCCGCGGAAACGTACGATAGATTTCCGCGTAATCCAGCGGTCTGGCCGCCGTCATGGCCGCGAGCTGCAGATTCTCGTGCACCGTGATCCCGCCGATCACGCGGCGTTCCTCGGGCACGAGCTGCAGCCCCAGGCGGGCGATCTCGTGCGCGGGCTTGTCGTGGATGGACGTGCCCTCGAACGTGATCGCGCCCGACTTCGCGGCCAGCGCGCCCGCAAGCGTCTTGAGCAAAGTCGATTTGCCCGCGCCGTTGCGCCCCAGGAGGGCCACGACTTCGTTCTCGCGGATCTCGACGGACACATCGAACAGGATGTGGGAATCCCCGTAATAGGTATTGATGCGCTCCGCGCTCAGCAGGCTCATTGTCCGAACCCTCCCAGGTAGGCGTCCTGCACGGACGCGTTGGCCTTGATTTCCTCGGGCGTGCCTTCGGCCAGGAAATTACCGTCGTACAACACCGTGATGCGGTCGGCGAGTTCGAACATGGCATCCATGTCGTGCTCGACGATCAGCACCGTGCGGCCCTTGCGGATGGTCTTGAGCAGAGCCACGGCGTGCACGCGTTCCTCGGGACTCATGCCGGCCAGCGGCTCGTCGAGCAACAGCACGTTGGCGCCCGTGGCCAGGGCCAGGCCGATCTCGACCCGGCGTTTTTCCCCGTAGGACAGCTCGTGGACCGGGGTGTCGGCGCGCGCGGTGAGTTCCACCATCCCGATGGCCGCCTCGACCTGCGCATGACAGCCCTCCACGCCCTCGATGGTCGCCAGGGCGTCAAAGCGGAACGGACCGCGTTTCTGGCCCAGCACCGACATCAGGATGTTCTGGCGCACCGTCAGGGCGTCGAACAGCTCGTTGACCTGATAGGACTTGCTCATGCCGAGCTGGCAGACCCGGGTGACCCCGACGCCGGTGATCTCGGCCCCGCGCAGATGGACCGAACCCGAGGTGGGCTGGATTTCGCCGGCCAGCATGCGGAAGAACGTCGATTTTCCCGCGCCGTTGGGCCCGATCAGACCGCGCAGCTCGCCCTCCTGGACCTCGATCGACACGCCCTTGACCGCCTTGAGGCCGCCGTAATGCTTGGCGATGTTGTCGGCCCGCAGGATCGGCGTACCGGCCGGCAGGGACGCCGATGCGCGCATCTGCAGCCGATGCCGGCCGGCACGCGCCGAAGCGTCCGCCGACCCGACCGAACCCACGGCCGCGGCGACCCGCCGGGCGGCGCGACGGGCCTGCCAGGCGATGTATTCGCCGCAGATGCCGCGCCGGAACACCGTCACCAGGACCACGAAGATCACCCCCAGGATCAGGCGCCAATACGGCCCCACCGCATCCACGAACTGCAGGACCTCGAACAGGTACAGCCAGATCAGCGCGCCCAGGAGCGGACCGAACAGCGTGCCCGCGCCGCCCATCACGGTCTGGATCACGACCTCGGCGGACGTGTGGATGTTGAAGGCATCGGGCGGCATATACCCCTGGAACAGGCCGAGCAGCCCGCCCGCAATGCCGCCAAAGCCCGCAGCCACCACGAAGATCGCCAGCTTGTAGGTCTGGATGCGGTGCCCCACGGCCATGGCGCGCTGCGGATTGTCGCGGATGGCCGTCAGGATGACCCCGAACGGCGAGAACGAAATCCGCCGGGCCAGTACGAAGCCGATGAAGAACATCACGGCCAGAAAGATGTACATCGGCCAACCCGGTCCGATCGTCTGGCTGAAAAAGCCCAGGTCGATCGAGGCCTCGGGGATCCCCGGAATCCCGTTCTCGCCGCCCGTCCAGTCGCGCAGCGGCCCGAATTCGAGGAAATAGATCATTTCGGCGAACGCCAGGGTGCTCATCGCGAAATAGATGCCGCTGCGCCGCAAGGTGAGGTAGCCGATCGCCAGCCCCAGCAGCGCCGCCGCCGCCACCGCCAGCAGCAAGGCCAGCAGCATGTTTTCGACGATGCCGCTGGTCATCAGATAGGCCGTCACGAAAGCGCCCGTGCCATAGAAGGCGGCCTGGCCGAAGGACAGCAGCCCCGCATAGCCGAACAGCAGGTCGAAGCCCAGGCCGAACAGGCCCCAGATCAGCACCCGACCCAGCAGGTCGGGGCCGGCCCCCACCAGCGGCGCCAGGAACGGCGCCGCCGCCAGGACGACGACGGTCAGGCCCTCGACCTTGTAGCGGCGCCGCAGGCCTGCGGCGGGCGCCTGGGCCGCGCTTTCGGCAACCGCCGCGCCCGGCTGCTGGATTGCCACGGAATCATCATGCCTGCTCATGCCCTGCCCTCCACTCCCAGGAAGCCCTGCGGCCGAACGATCAGGATCAATGCCATGGCCGCAAACAGCATGACATCGGAATACACGGGGTTGAACAGCGAGGTCAGGCTCAGGATCTGCCCTGCCACCAGCCCGCCCAGCACCGCGCCCGGGAACGAGCCGACGCCGCCCAGCACCACCACCACGAAAGACTGGATCAGCACACGGAAGCCCATGTCCGGCACGATCGACACGATCGGCGCATAGATCATCCCGGCGAAGCCGGCGGCCGCCGCCCCCACCCCGAACACCACCAGAAAGGCGCGCTGGATGTTGATGCCCAGCAGCCGGACCATCAGCGCGTCCTCGATGCCCGAGCGCACGATCAATCCCAGGCGGGTGCGGTAGAGCACCAGCCAGCACAGGCCCAGCGCCACGGCGGCGATCACCAGGATCTCGATCCGGTACAGGGGATAGGTCACGAAACCCATGTCGACGACGCCCTCGCCCCAGGACGGCACCGGCACGCGCTGGCCGACCCCGCCGTAGATGCCGCGGATGATCTCGACCACGACGATGCTGATGCCGAAAGTCACGAGAATCTGGTCTTCGACCGGCCGGCCGTAGAACCTCCGGATCAGGCCGCGTTCAAGCACCAGGCCTACAGCCATGGCCGCCAGCGCTCCGGCGACGATGCTCAGCACAAAGGACTCCGTCGCCACGTAGGCTGAGAATCCCGCATAGGCGCCCACGACGAACAAGGCGCCGTGTGCAAAATTGATCAGGCCCAGGGTGCCGTAGATGATGGTCAAGCCGGCGGCGATCAGCGCGAGCAGGATCCCGAGCGCCAGTCCATTGAAGACCTGAGACATGATTAAGCCGATTCCAGGCATATGTCCTCCTTGTCATACTCGAATGGAACGCGGCGCCCCTGCTGTCCCGGCACGGGCGCCGCGCGGCTGCGCTCAGGTGTAGTCGGTCATCTTGCAGCCGGCATAGCCGACCGGCGGCAAGGTGGCGACCCCGTCCGCAATGGCCACGATGTCCACCAGATCGTCCTTGTCCTTGATGTCGGCCGGCTTCTTGCCGCGGACGACGGTGAAGTTGGCGGCGCCGTCATGGTCCTCGGCGCGGAAATACGCCTCGCCGCCCATGGTGTACGGGCGCTTGTGGTTGATGCTGTCCTCCAGCGCCTTGACGACCTCGGCCGGGTAGAAGGTGCCGGCGCGTTCGATCGCATCGGCCCACAGCAGCGTGGTCATGTATGCGTTGTGCTCCGGGTCGCGGGGCTTGGCGCCGAATTTCGCCTCGTAGGCCTCGACGAAGTCGCGGGCGATCTCGTTCTGCTCGGAATAGGCATGCCAGAACACCATCGTGCCGTAGACCCCTTCCATGATCTCGGGGCCGACTTCTTCGAGCATGTAGGCGGGCATGTAGGGCACGCACATCTTCATGTGCTTCAGCACGCCGAACTGGTGCGCCTGCTTGGCCGAATTGACGGCGTCGGCGCCATAGTCATGATTGATCAGGATGTCGGCGCCGCTGTTGGCGATGTTGAGCATGTACGCGCTGTAGTCGGTCGCCCCCAGGGGATGGATCTGCGGCGTATCGATGGTCGTCCAGCCCTGCTCCTCGGTGAACTTCTTCATGAACTCGTGGATCGAGTGGCCGTAGTTGTAGTCCGGCACCAGATGGATGGCCTTCATGTTCTTGCCATAGGCCTCGGCCAGCACCGGCGCGATGGCCTTGGACGCCGTGTAGGCGTGGTGGCACAGGCGAAAGCCATAGCGGCGGCAATCCTTGCCGGTGGTGTCGCTGGAGCCGCTGATGATGGGAAAATACAGGGTCTTGGCGCGATCGCAGGTGTTCTGCAGCGCGATCGCCACCGAACTGCTGACGCTGCCCGCGATCATCATGGCCTTGTCCTGGCGGATGAAGCGCGTGGCCGCCTGCACGGCGCTGTTGGGCTTGGTTTCGGCGTCGCCGACGGCCAGCACCAGTTTCTTGCCCAGGATGCCCTGCTTGGTCAGCGGCGAGATCTTGCGCACACGCGGATCGCCGTTGTTGATCATCTCGGCGGCCAGCTCGAAACCGCGCTTCTGGCCATTGCCCTCGGCCGAATAGGGTCCCGTCAGGTCCAGCGTGAGCCCGGCGGTCACGGTATCCCCGGCCACGCCATCGGGGTAGTTGCCGAGTTTCGGATGATCCTTTTGCTGGGCCAGCGCCGCCTTGCCGTAAAAGGCCGGAATCGCCAGAGCGCCGGCGGCGCCGGCGGAAATCTTGAGAAAACTGCGGCGCGGGGCCGAGCCGGGTATTTCAATACGCCGATTCTGGTGTGTCACGATGATGTCTCCTGTTTCCTGTGATGAGCGGGATAAAACAAGGATGCGCACCGTCATGAATGGCAAATTCCGATATTCGCCACCCAAACAGGCCGCTATATGCACCAGACACCGGAAAACAGAATACAAAAATACAGATTGATATTATCCGGGCTGGCAATTCTAATTATTTTGAATTTCAAAAATTCAGCCGTAGATTATCAAAGAGGATTTTTTGACGCCGCCTCGTTTCTGACAAAAAATCATGCGTTTACGACTTTTCCAGGAGAGCTAGGGAAAACACCTGAATGCGCGAAACACGCACAAAAAAAGGCTTGCGGGGCAATCACCCGCAAGCCCGAAAGAAAAATCGCGCATCACCGGAGTGCGTGCGCGAGCAATGGAAAACATATGAAATACGAGGATCTCCGGCAATATACCGGAGGCCCTCGGGATAATCAGGCGGCCTATATCAAAAACACAGGCGCAAAATCACCCAATACTATTAACACACCATTCTTACGCCAAACTTACAATGCAAAACAGGGGCGGATCACTGGATCAACTGATTGATCTCGATGATAGGCATCATCACCGCCAGCACGATCACCAGCACCATTGCGCCCATGGCCAGGATCATCACCGGTTCGAGCACGGCGGTCAGGGTCAGGGCCCGGCGCTCCAGATCGGCGGCCAACGCCTTGGCCGCGCGCTCGAGCATGGCGGGCAATTCGCCGGTGCGCTCGCCGCTGCCGACCAGATGTATCAGCAGCGGCGGAAAGACCTTCTGCGCCTGCAAGGCCTGGGCCAGGGCCCCGCCTTCACGGACCCAGCGGGCGGCATCGGCCGCGGCGGCCCGCAATTTGCGATTCCGCAGCGTGCGTCCTGAAGCCTCCAGCGACTCCAGCAGGGGCACGCGGCTGCCCGTGAGGATGGCCAGGGTGGCGGCAAACCGGGCCACGTCCACACCCTGAATGTAGCGCCCCAACACCGGCAGGCGCAGCAGCCTGGCGTGCCAGGCCAGTCGGGCCGCGGGAGACCGCAAGCGCAGACGCCATAGCGCCAGCACGAGCGCCAGCCCCGCGATCAGCCAGAGCCCCCACGCCTGCGCGCCTGCGCTCGCTGCCAGCAATACGCGCGTCAGCCAGGGCAGCGCCTGATGCGCCTGCGTGAAGGCCCCCACCACCTGCGGCACCACGTAACTGAGCAGGAAGATCACGATCGCCACCGACACCACCGTGACGATCCCCGGATAGATGAAGGCGGTCAGCACTTTGTTGCGCAAGGCGCCCCGCGTTTCGAGATAGTCGGCCAGCCGCTCCAACACGCGGTCGAGGTCGCCCGACTGCTCTCCGGCATCGACCAGCGCCCGATAAATATCCGGAAAATCGCGCGGATGCGCGTCCAGGGCCTGGCCCAGGCGCAAGCCGGCGCGCACATCGTCGCACACGGCCGCCAGCACCCGTGCGACCTGCGGGCGTTCCGCCTGCTCCAGCGTCGCGCGCAGCGCGGCCTCCAACGGCAACCGGGCCGCCAGCAGGCTGGCCAACTGGCGCGTCAACCACCCCAGCTCGGCATCCCGCAGCCGTGCGCGCACGTCGATGCCCGCGCTCCCCCGGCGACGCGCCTCGACCACGCTCAGGGGCAACAGTCCCCGATGGCGCAGCATCTGGCGGGCGCCCCGCTCACTGTCGGCTTCGATCCGCCCCCGCTCTTCGCGGCCGGCGGCATCGACCGCCTCATACTGATAGGATGGCATGTCGGTGGCCTTCGTTATTTCACGGATCGCGCGCGACGCGCTCGATCTCGGCCCGGGCGACGATGCCCGCTCGAACCCAGCGTTCGCCGTCCTGGCGCAGATCGAGCATGCCGCCGCGCTTCGCGGCGTCCCGCAGGGCCTGTTCCCCACAATTTTCGTGGACCATGGCACGCAGCGTGTCGTCCAGCACGAACAGCTCGTGCACGCCGGTGCGGCCGCTATGTCCCGTGTGCCCGCACGCCGGGCATCCCGCCGGATCACGTTCGGCCGTCCCGTCCTCTCCGGACCGGCGGCACTCGACACACAGCTTGCGCACGAGCCGCTGCGCCAGAACGCCCTGCAGCGTGGAGGCCAGCAGGAACGATTCCACCCCCATGTCCAGCAGACGCGTCACCGCCGACACGGCATCGTTGGTGTGCAGCGTGGCCAGCACCAGGTGGCCGGTCAGCGAAGCCTGGACGGCGATCTCGGCGGTTTCCAGATCCCGGATTTCACCGATCATGACCACGTCGGGATCCTGGCGCAGAATCGCCCGCAACGCCGAGGCGAACGTCAGATCGATGCGCGGATTGACCTGCGTCTGGCCGATGCCGAGCAGGTCGTACTCGATCGGATCTTCGACCGTCAGGATATTCGTCGTCGCGGCATCCAGGCGGCTGAGGGCCGCGTACAGCGTGGTGGTCTTGCCGCTGCCGGTCGGGCCGGTCACCAGCACAATGCCATGAGGGCGCCGGATCAGTCCGTCCAGCCCCTGCAGCACGGCAGGCGCCATGCCCAGACGGTCCAACTGCAGGCGGCCCGCTTCCTTGTCCAGCAGGCGCAGCACGACCCGCTCGCCGTGCCCCGTCGGCAGCGTGGACACCCGCACGTCGATGGGCCTGCCGCCCACGCGCAGCGCGATGCGCCCATCCTGCGGCAGGCGCTTTTCGGCGATGTCCAGGCTGGCCATGACCTTGATCCGCGACACCAGGGCATTGTGCAGCGCGCGGCGCGGGCTGACGATGTCGCGCAGCGTGCCGTCCACCCGGTAACGCACCACCGAATGGGTCTCGAAGGCCTCGATGTGGATATCGCTGGCGCCATCGCGGGCGGCCTGGGTGAACAAGGCATTGATCATGCGGATGATGGGCGCCCCCTCGCGGGTGTCGAGCAGGTCCTGGATCTCCGGCAGGTCCTGCAGCAGACGGCCGAGATCAACGTCGTGGGCCGCCTCATCGACGATGGCGGCGGCGTCTCCTGTATGGACATAGGCTGCAGCCAGCAGCGTATCCAGCGCCTCGTCGGATACTTCCCGCACCGGGATCACGCCGTGCACCCGGCGGATTTCCGCCAGGGCCCACGGCGGCGTACGCGACGAGATCGTCAGCGTATCGCCCGCCGTGCCGGTTTCCAGCAGGGCGCGCCAGGTATGCGCCCAGGCGTAGGGCAGACGGTGGCTCATGGCCGCTGGACCGGCACGGTCACCGCCGCCGCATTGCCCGGCAGCGGACCGCCCGGGGGAGCAGCCGGCGCAGACGAAAGTTCGTCGGCGCGCCGGAAACCGCGCAGATCGAGCAGGCCCGTGTCCGGATCGCGCTGCAGCCCGGGCAGGTCGGTCACGGCGTCGTCGGGCATCAGCCACGATGCTTCGATCGGCAGGCCCGCCTGCGCCGCCCGCATGAAGTTATAGCGATCAAGCGTCAAGCGGGCGCCGTCCTGGGCGGTGCGCACGATATGAGGCCGCAGGAACAGCATCAGGTTCGTCTTGCTGTGGCTGCGCTTCTGGTACTTGAACAGATTGCCCAGCACGGGGATGTCGCCCAACAGGGGGACGGATGCCGTGGAATCGTCCATCATGTCCTCCAGCAGACCGCCGAGCACGATAATCTGGCCGTCGTCGACCAGCACATTTGTCTCCAGGGCCCGCTTGCGGGTCACGATCGAACCATTGGTCAGCGACGAGGCCGGATCGAGGCTGCTGACCTCCTGGTACAGGGCGAGCTTGACCGTGCCGCCCTCTGAAATCTGCGGCCGGATGCGCAGGGTCAGGCCCACGTCTTCGCGCTGCACCGTCTGGAAGGGATTGCTGGCGCCATCGCCCGAGGTGGTATAGGAACCCGTCACGAACGGCACCGTGCGGCCCACGATGATGCTGGCCTGCTCATTGTCCAGCGTCATCAGATTGGGCGTGGACAGCACATTCACGCCGCCCTGCTTCTGCAGGGCCCGGGCCAGGACGCTGAGATTGAGAATCTGCGTCCCCAGGGCGCTGACCGTCCCGTTGACGACGCCCAGGTTCAGGCCCTGGCCCAGGGCGTCGATCGTGGTGCGTGTGCTGGCCGGATTCAGGCCGATCCCCGTGCCCCCCAGGTTGGCGCCGCCGAAGAACGCGGCGCCATTGCCGTTCAGGCCGTTGCCGCCGGCCATCCATTGGACGCCGAACTCGGCGGCCTTGTCCGCATTGACCTCGACGATCAGGCTTTCGATCAGCACCTGGGCACGCCGCTGATCGAGCTGGTCGACGACCTCGCGCAGGCTGCGGTACAGGGGCTCGGGCGCCGAGATGATCAGGGTATTGGTGGTGGAATCCGCCTGGATCGTGGCGCCCGCCGCCGAGAAGGCCAGATTCTGGCTGCTGGAGACCGGCAGCGCCGGCGCGGCGACGCCCGCCTGGGACGACGACGCGGCATCGGGCAGGCCCGGCTGTGCCATCGCCCCCTGCGAAGCGGCCGCAAGCGAAGCAGTCCCGAAGGACGATTCAGCGCTCCCGCCCTGCCCCATCAGCGCCCCGCGCAGCACCTCGGCCAGATGGGTGGCCTGCGCATTACGCAAGTAGACGACATGCAGATTCCCGGTGCGGGATTCCGGGGTGTCCAGGCGCAGGATCAGCTTGCGCGCCTGTTTCAGGCGTTCGGGCGTGATGGCGCGCAGCAGCACCGAATTGCTGCGGGGATCCGCCAGCACGGACACGTCCCGGGTCTTGCGGCCGCTGCCGTCCTGCAGCAACTGCTGCGCCAGGGCGGCCACGTCGAGTGCCACGCCGTATTCGATCGGCACGACGTCCGTGTTCACGGCCAGCGGCGTGTCGATGCGGGCGATGATCTGGGCGATGCGATCCAGATTGTCCGCATAGTCGGTCACCACCAGGGAATTGCTGCCTTCCTGCGCGGCCAGGGTGTTGTTGGCCGCCACCAGAGGGCGCAGCACCGGCACCAGATCGGCAGCGTTCTCGTAGCGCAGGGAGAAGACACGGGTCTGCAGTTCGCCCCGATGCATCGGCTCCGAACCCGACACCACCGTCCCCCCCAGCAACTTGGCATCGGCCTCGGGCACGACGCGGCTGACGCCGCCGACCTCCACCACGGCAAAGCCCTGCATGCGCAGGGCGCCCAGCAGCATGGCATACGCCGTGTCGGCATCGACCGGCGTGTCCGACACCAGCGTCAGCTGGCCGCGCACGCGCGGATCGACGACGAAATTGCGGCCGGTGTAGCGGGCCAGGGCGCGGACCACCGAACCCAGCTCGGCCTCCTGGAAATTGAGCTGGGTCATCGGCCCGCTCGTACCGGAATGGGCGGCCGCGGGCGCCTCGGGCCGTTCGGGTATGGGCTGCAGCCGGCGCGGGCGCTGCGCCTGCCGGAGGCCATCAGGCGCAGCGCCCGGGCGCCCGGCAGGCGCCGGCGCCCCGGATCCCACCGCGGTATAGACCACCAAAGGCGATTCCTGGGCCTGACGGGGGGCGTCCGTCGCCGCGCAGCCGCTCAGGGCCAGCAGGGACAGCATCAGAGTCAGGTGTCGGACAGTTTCTGTTTTCATGAATGCATCCGCAGGGGAGTTGCTCCGTCGGGACCGGCTTCAGGTCCCAGGACATCCAGCAGGCGGCGCAACGCAGCCTGTGTTTCGATAGGGGCCGAATCATCGGGCCAGGCCTTGCCGTCGAAGCGCAGCCGGCCGGCCGACGTCACCGTCCCGGCGCCCTCCAGGCGCAGGGGACCTTGGTCCGTCTTCAGCCTCAGGGCATAGACCGGCTCCGGACCGGCGGCGGCTTCCACCGAGAGGCGGTACTCGCCCAGCGGCACGACGCGGCTCAGGGCGGAACGGGCGTTGCGCCAGCGGGCCAGCAACAGGGGCTGTCCCGGTGCGGCTTGCGGGCCGCTACGGCCGACGCGGAGATCAGGCCACTGCAGCAGCAGCTCCCCGCCGGGCTCCAGCGTATTGAACACGGCATGCAGAGTCGTCAGGACCACTGCCGGAATGTGCAGCGTCTGGCCGGAAATATGCAGTCCGTCCCAGGCCGGGCGGATCTCCAGCGGGCTGTGCAGCCAGGCGTGCGACAACACCAGGCGCGGGCCGCCGGCCCATGCCAGGCGCCAGCGCAAGGGTTCGGGCAGACTGCGCCGCAAAGGCCCTGCGCCGACGGCCAGCGAGACCTGCGCCGACCACAGACTGCCCTGGGCCTCGGTGACCGTGACGGGCGCGGTATCCGGCACCCAGGCCATGATCCAGCGGGCCGGCAGCACGCTCAACGCCGCCAGGGCAGCCACGGCGGTCAACGCCAGGACTGCGGCCAAGCGCGCCGGCCCTGCTGTGTGCCGCGCGCGCCGGTCGTCGCGCTGAAGAGAGGCCGGCGCGTTCATGGCGTCTCCTCTATCGACAGCGCCAGTTCGACGGTGCCGCTGAGCAGGCCTGGACGGTCCCGGCCATCGACGTGGCTGCGCGCCAGATCGAGACGATGCACCCGTACCCGGGCGATTTCGGGCAATTGCGCCAGCCAGGCCAGCAGGCCTGCGGCAGGCGCGCGATCCACCACCAGCACCTGCCGCATCGGGTCGCCTTCCACGCGCGCCGTCCCGAAACGGCCATGCGCCTGCAGGCCGGCCTGTCGCAGACTGTCCTGCAGTGCGGCGACAGTTTCCTCGACCGGCATGGATCCGCGCCGGCTGCGGCTCAGGGCACGGGACTCCAGCACGATGGCCTCGAGTTCGGCTGCCTGCGCCTGCAGCACGGGCAGTTGCTCCTGCGTCCGGCGCAGCGTGTCAAGCGCGGGTCGCAAGCCCGCCAACCACAGGACGGCAGCGCCCAGCAGCAAAGCCGCCAGGCCCAGCAGGCGCCGTTCGCGCGGGCTCAGACGCCGCCAGGACGCACCCCAGCGGTCCAGCAGGGTCTGCGCCCGCGCGTTCCAGGCATCCCGCCGGCGCAGCATGTCCGGGCCGTTCACTTCCCGTCTCCCGACGGCCGGGCCGCACCTTCGGCCACATCCGGCCGAGCCGCATGCCAGACATGCGGGCGAGCCGCATCGCGTTCCAGCCGGATCCCCTGCCCGGCGGCCGTCCGCGCCAAGGCGGCCTCATCGACCGGCGGCCGGTAGCCCTCCGCCAGCGTCAGCGTCAACCGGCCGTCCGCGTAGCCCAGGCCGAGCACGTGGCCCTGCGCAAACCCCAGAACCTGAGCCGTGGCCAGGGCCAGAGGCATGAAGTCATCGGCGGCCTCATCGCCGCCGGCCAGCCGCAGGGCGTCGCGCTGCTGCCGGGCCTGACGCAGGGGATCGACGACCACGGGGATCTGCGGGTAGGCCTGTTGCACGGTCCGGCGCATGGACTCGCGCAGCGCGTCCAGCCGACCGCCCTGCCGGGCCGCATGAATGTTCAGGCCCAGGACCCAGACCGCGCAGGCGACGGCGGCCCAGGCGAGCGGCCGGCGCCAGCGTCCCGCACCGCCCGCCGGGCGGCGGGCCGGACCGGCGAAGGACCAGGCAGGCAGGGGCGCCAGCCAGCGGGGTCCTGCGGGCAGTTCGAGGGCCCGGTCAGGATGCGGGTCACCCTCCGGCAGGGCCAGGGCGTGCGGCACCAGGGACACGACGTTCAGGCCTGCAGACGCCAGCAGCGACCAGGCCCGCTCCAGAGGGTCGCGCGCCGTCCACGCCACGGCCACCATACCGTCGGTCTGGCGCGGACCGTGGGCCACCAGCAGATGATCGGGATCGGACAGCGTCATGGGTTCGATGCTGCTGCGGACCGCGTCGCCGAGCCGCCGGGCGGCGACGGGCGGCACCGTGACATGGGTGACCACCGCGTCGCCGTCGCACACGATGGCGTGTACGGGCCAGGCGCCCGCCAGCGCCGCCAGAGGCCTCAGGTCCAGTTGTCCCGAACGCAGCAGGCGGCCGTCGCGGCCCACCAGTGCAAAGGCCAGCGGCACGACAGGTGTCAGTTCCGACAGAGGAGGCAGCAGCAGCCGTACGTGTTGTCTCTTCATTCTTTTTATCTTGTCATCCGTAGCTGACCCAGCGGACCGAGGCTCTCCCCTGCCTGTCCCGCTGGAGCAAGGCTCGCAGCCCGACCATCGTATCACCCACCGAAACCTCGCCCGCCACGCTGAACCAATCGCTGCGCACATCCAGGCGACGCATCCGGCTCGCTTGCAACGTCGGCAGGCGGTTGACGAGATCGCCGCGATTGACGAACCACAGTCCCCGGTCGCGCTGAGCGGCCAGGTCTCGTGCCCCGGCCAGCCCCAGCCCCTCGATCACCGCGCCCAGCACTTCGGCCGGCGCGGTATTGGCATTGAGCGGCACCGTCTCGGGCAGGTAGACCGCATAGGGCCGCAGCGCCTCCACCCCAGGCAAACCCAGTCCCTCGATCCCCTGCAAGTCGTCGAGACTGCGCAGGCCCATCGCGACGGGCGCCCTCCCCGGCCCGGGCTGGCTGTCGGCAATCCGCTGTGCGAGCGCACCGGCCAGGGCCGGATCCCGTCCCAGCCATTGCAGCAGTCTTTCCAGGGAAGCCACGGCGGCGGGGCTGGCCCGGCCGTCCGCCGCCAGGTCGCGCAGATTGAACTTACCCTGCGCATCTTCGATCCGACCGGAAAACAGTGCGGCCCGGGGGTTGTCGGCCGGCCCCACGGGCAGGTCCGCCAAGGTCTGCGTCCACAGACCGTCGAGCCGAGTCGTGGCGTTCTCACGCGCATCCAGATGCAGGATGACCCGGGACCAGTCCAGCCCGCCGCGCAGCAGCCAGTGCGCCTGGGCCAGATGCCGTTCGGTGGACAGGATCCGCACCAGCCGGCCCTGCCCTTCGATCAGCGCCATGGCCAGCACGGAAGCGGCGATCACGACCAGCATGGCGGCGATGACCGCCATGCCGCGTTGACGGAACTCGGCGGTCCTCATGGCAGCAGCACCACTTTGCGGTAGGCCCGCCGGGCGCCGGCCTCCTGGCGGTGCAGCACGAGCTCCAGGCCCACAATCCCGTCCGCCGGCACGGTTTCCATCCCCGCACGTCTTCCGCCACGGGCGGGCGGTCGCGGCGCGGCGGCCCCATCGGCCGACGCGGCCTGCGGGTCCGCCCACCCCTGACCGGAGCGCCACTCACGCAGCGACCAGGCACGCATGTCGTCGAGGACCGCGACCGCCATTCCCGGTTCGGGCAGCGGCAGACGATACGACGGCGCCCCGGCCGCCCGGTAGAGGACGCCCTGGTCCACGTACCAGTGCAGCCGCTGCCACCGCCCATCGCCCGTCGAACGCACCAGGAACAGCCCCGACTCGCGAGTCCAGGCGATGCCTGGCGCCGGGAACGCCAGGCCGGGCGGCACCGCCTCGCCCGCAGCCGCCTGCCAGGCAGGCAGGACGTCCGACCCGGCATGCCGCCGCAAGTCGCGCTCCATCTGGCTCAGGGCACGCACCAGGGACAGCGTCTCTTGCGCGCGCGCATCGAGCCGCTCGGAAACACGGTGCACGGCATCCAGGCCGCGCCAGGAAATCAGGCTCAGAAGCGCCAGCAGAAACAGGGCGACCAGCACCTCGATCAGGGTGAATCCACGCTGGGAAGGAGGCGGGCTCTTCATGGCAGACGCGAGGCCAGGCCGTCGAGTTCGGAAAGCACCTGGCCATCCGCCCCCAACTGAACACGCACCGTCACACGGCGGAAGCGCGCATTGGGCGTGGCCTGCACCCACTGCTCGCATTGCAGGGCCAGATCCGCCTGCGGACAGGGCCGGCGATGCCGGCCGAGGACCGGAAAGTCTCCCTGCAGGCGCATTTCCGCCAGGACGTTTTCCGCCGACTGCAGGGCCAGGCTGCGCAGCCTGAACGCCTGCGTGCCGCCGATGCCCACGCCCAGCGCGCGGATGCCGGCCGCCAGCGCGACGCCGACGATGGCCAGCGCCACCAGCACTTCGACCAGTGCGAAGCCGCGCTGGCGATCCCCGTGCCCGCAACGGCCCGGCGCGCTCATGGCCGGACCTCGTAATGGCCGTTGCCCGACCGCGAGAGACGCACGACCCGACCGCCGGCGCTCAACGTGACGTCGAGCGGCCCATGGATCCAGTCGCCATCGAAGACCAAAGCGCCGCCGGGCCGGATGTCGACCGACACCGGTCCGTCCGAAAGCCACGCGCGCGGGCGCAGGGGGGCATCCGCCGCAAAGCGCTGGTCCTGCATCCGGGACGAGCGGGCCGCCACCCGCGCCGGCAGCACCAGCGGGCGCGGCAGCCGCTCGAACGCGAACCCCCGCTCGCCGGGTCGCCAGGCGATGCGCACGCCGACGGCCCGGGCCTCGGTCTGGGCCGTCATGAACAGCCCCGCCAGCCTCTGGGCATCCTGGCGCAGCGTGCGCATCTGCGCATCGCCGAACGCGGACACGCCGGCCGCCCCCATCGCGACACCCACGATGAGGAGCACGACCATCGTCTCCAGCAGTGTGAACCCGCGCTGCGGGTCACCGCGCATCGATTCCGATCTCGGCATCCACGCCCTCGCCCCCGGGCTTGCCGTCGGCGCCCAGGGAAAACACATCGACCTCGCCCCGCACGCCGGGATTCAAATACTGATAGGGAGTGCCCCACGGATCGCGGGGCACGCGGTCCATGTAGCGGGATTTGCCGTCCGGCCCGCCGGCCAGGATGTCCAGTCCCTGCTCGACGGTCGGGTAGCGGCCGTGGTCCAGGCGATAGAGCTTGAGCGCCTGCTGGATGGAAGCGACGTCCTGCCGGGCCGCGATGACTCGGGCCTGGTCGGGACGGTCCATGACGTTGGGCACGACGAGCGCGGCCAGGATGCCCATGATGACCACCACCACCATGATCTCGATCAGCGAAAAGCCGCGTTCCCGCGGCGCGCGGGGAAGGAAAGAACCTGATTTCATGATGCTCCACGATGAGCGGACCTCCGGTCCGCCTAGGAGCCGGCCCACGCGACGCGCGACCAGCACTATACTGAACAGCTTCGACGTTCCGGACCACGCGCCCCGCGATCCATGCCCGTCCTCTCTCTTCCCGCCGCCGACTTCCTGCACCGTCACGCCCCCGGCCTGCTGCACGGCGCAGCCCTGTTGGCGATCGCCGGCGGCATCGGCCTGTGGGGCGCCTTGCTGCTGGCGCCGCAACCCGATCCGGCGCCTCCCATGCTGACGGTGGAACCCGCTCCGGCGCCTTCCCTGGACACGCTGGCCGGCTGGTTCGGCAGCGGCCGGGGCCGCCTGCAGGTGCGCATGACCGGCCTGATGGCCGCCGGCCCCAGGGGCACGGCGATCCTGTCGATCGACGGCGCGCCGGCGCGTGCCTTCCGCGTCGGCGACACGCTGGCTCCCGGCGTCACGCTGGCCGAGGTCCACGCCCACGGTATCGTCGTCAGCCAGGACGGCATGGACGAGGCCATCACCGCGCCCGCAGCAGCGGCGCCCGCCCCGGGTTTCATCCCTGCGGGGCCGCCGCACACCGGCCGCTAAACGCATCCACCGCCCCGCCACGCGCTACGCCCCCAACAAGGCGGCGATGCCCGCCGCCGCCAGAAAAGGCCCGAAACCGAAGGCTTCGCCCGGCGCCAGCCGACCCACCATCCGACGCACGAGCGCCACCGCCAAACCCAGGACGGCGGCCGCGAACACGACGCGAGGCAAGGCCGCCCACCCCAGCCAGGCCCCGAGTGCGGCCAGCAGCTTGAAATCGCCCCGGCCCAGGGCTTCCCGCCCCGTCATCACCCGGAACACCTCGTTGACGCACCAGAAAGCCAGGTAACCGCCCGCTGCGCCCATGACC
This sequence comes from Castellaniella hirudinis, assembly GCF_042651965.1. NCBI lineage: Bacteria > Pseudomonadati > Pseudomonadota > Betaproteobacteria > Burkholderiales > Alcaligenaceae > Castellaniella > Castellaniella hirudinis. The sequence goes on along the minus strand of NZ_JBHSDY010000010.1, from coordinate 499,452 downwards.
GCATAGGCCAACGGCGCGAAGGTCTCGTCCATATTGACCAGCAGGCCCAGCCACAGCAGCGGCAGCGTCAGGCGATCCGGCAAAAAACCGGTCTCGGCGTCGATCCAGGCCAGGACCAGCAGGACCGACACGAAAACGATGGCGGCCAGGGCCGCGCCCGTCGGCCCGAAGCGCCAGGCGCATGCCAGGGCCAGCAGCGCCGCCGCCGACAGGAAAATCCGCCGGCCCATCCAATGGGCGGGCATCGGCTCGGCCGGCAGGGCGTCATCCAGGGTCCGGGGCAGCCACCAGGCGGCCCGGGCCAGCGGCACGGCCAACAGCAACGCAAAAACAAGGGCGGCGCACCCGGTCGCCGCCGGTGCCAGATTCCATGTGATCCACAGCATGCTCATGCCCCTCCTACCCGCTTCGGACCTCGCCTCAATGCGGCCACAGACGGGCCAGCAGAGACGGCGACGCCGGCGGCGGCGCATCGGAGACCAGCCGGAAACCCACGTGCGACATGGGGCTGGCGGGGTCCGCCGCCTGACGCGCGCTGGGCCGGTAGGACAGGCAATAGTTTTCATTGCACAGGAACGATCCCCCCCGGATCACCCGCTTGGGCGCGCGGACCGGCACCCCTGGATCGGACGGATCGTAGGACCGGGACGGTCCGTGCGGATCGTCGATGGGGCTGCCCTGCGCGGCCTTCGCCTGGCGGGCGAAATAGCGCGCATCGTACCAATCGGCCGCCCATTGCCAGGCATTGCCCGTCATGTCGTACAGTCCGTAGCCGTTGGCCGGAAACGACGTCACCGGCAGCGTGCCGGCCGCGCCGCCCGCCTCGGGTTTGACCACCGGAAAAGTGCCCTGGCCGCGATCCCAATAATTGGCCATGGGCCGCCCATCGGGCATCAATTCGTCGCCCCAGGCGTAGGTAGCCTGTTCCAGTCCGCCGCGCGCGGCGTATTCCCATTCGGCCTCGGTCGGCATGCGCTTGCCCACCCACTGGGCATAGGCCTGGACGTCGGCATAGCTGACCTGGACCACGGGGTGGTCGCCCTTGCCTTCGATCGAACTGCCCGGTCCTTGCGGATGCCGCCAGTCGGCGCCCGGCACGTAGCGCCACCACTGGCTGTAATCCGACAGGTCCACCGGCGTCGTCGTGCCGACGAACACCATGGCCCCCGGCACCAGCACCGCATCGGACGGCCTGGGCGTGCCGGGCGGCAACTGGACCCGGATCGTGTCCCAATCGGGCTTGCGTTCGGCCGTGGTCACGTAGCCGGTCCGCCGCACGAATTCGGCGAACTGGTCGTTGGTGACGTGAGTGACATCCATCCAGAACCCCCGCACCCGCACGGGATGAGCCGGCTTTTCGTTGCGCTGCGCCAGGCGGCTGTCGCTGCCCATCAAAAAGACGCCGGGCGGGACCCAGGCCATGCCTGCGGGCGTGTCCTGCCCGTCGCCCAGAATGACGGTCGGCTCGACCGCCCCCGCCTGCGCGGACGCCTGAAACCAGGCGTAGCCCCCCGCCGCCGCGACCATCAGGATCGCGGCGGACAGGGCGACGAATCGCGGGCGGATACGCGGGCGATCAATAGACACTGGGCGGATAGACGCAGGTCTTGCCGAGTTGCAGGCTGATGATGTCCCGGTCGAAACCATCCGTCAGGCTGTCGGGCGGGCTGCCGGCCGTATGGCCGGCGAAATCATAGACGCTGGATTTCTCCCAGCCGCTGTAAATACGGCCCCAATTGTCAAGGTCAGCCTGGTTCACAATGCCGTCGGTATTGCCGTCACCCTCGCAGACGACCCCCGAAGCCAGCAGGCGATCCATTCTGACCTTCAGATCCTTATAGGCCTGGTCTTCTTCGATGGTCCAGCCCGGCTTGGGCGTGCCGTCGAGATTGATCTTGCTCGCGCCGTCCCGATCGAGCATAACCGCGTTGCCCTTGGCCTGATCGACCTCGTAGAACTCGACCTCCACCTCCTTGATGATGCCCTCGACCGTGTCGAAGCGTGTGAAGGTGTTGCGCACCAGCTTGTAGCGCTCGTTACGGACGGCTGCGGACTGATCCGGCAAGATCTCGTACATCAAGGCAGCATTGTTCGTGGCGTAACGAACCTGATTGACCTTGGCGCAGGTTTCGTAGGTTTCCGTATCGTCACCGTCATACGGAGCCAGGGGGTCATGCCCCACGCCCCACCAGAAACCGCCGTTATCCTCGCACACCGACTTCGAGGTGGGGATTTGCGTGCAGGTGCCCGGGCTCGTCCCCACGACGCAAGGCCCGTTGCGTCCGCCGTTGGCCTGCTGGTTCAGGCCGCCGATGGTGAAGTTGGCCTGGCGCAAGGAGGGCTGCGCCGGATTCTTCAGATACGCCTGGATCCCCACGGAGTCGACCGGACGGGACACCGGCAATTCCTGGCGCACGTCGATGCCCGCCAGTTCACCGAACAGTTCGAACAGGTCCACCCCGTTGACCATATGCTCGACGTCACGGTCGGGCTCCGCGACCCCGCGCCCCGCCACGATCAGCGGCACCCAGACGCCGGTCTGGTAGGCCGTGCCCTTGGCACGGGCACCGTCAAAGGGCAATTTGACAGCCGTGCCCAGCGACCCGTTGTCGCCCACGATGACGATCACAGTGTTGCTGGCCTCGGGATCGTAGTTCAGGCTGCCGTCGGGATTCCAGGTCGCAATCCCGGTTTCCACCAGCAGGCGGCCGAATTCAGTGTCCAGGGCCTGGGTCATGCGATTCTGCAGGGTCCGCAGGGTCGTGGCCGCCCCAGTGCTGGTGCAGTCGAGATTGTCGAATGCGGTGACACCGGCCAGATCGGGCATCAGGGCTGCGGGCGGCTGCTGCCAGGGCGTATGGGCCGAGGTATAGCTGACCGTGGCCATCCAGGGCTTGCCGGCGGCGCGCGCATTGATCCAGTCGATGGCCGCATCTGTTTCGATGGTCGTGCGATAACCACGGGCGCGCGGATCCTGGGGCGGCACTTTTTCCTCCCGGCCATTGTCCAGGATCATCAGGGGCGAGACGTAATAGGCGTTGTAACGGGAGAAGTCGATGCCGGCCGGCTTCACGCCGCAGGCAGTGACCCCCGGATCGAGAATGCCTCCGGCCGCCAGGCATTGCAGGCCCGCCACATCCGGCCCAGTCGTCGCGTCGACCAGCTTGCAGCTATTGTCCGGAAAATAACAGGCGCCGCGCGCGGCGCCGACTGGTGCGACCGCCGCCCCAGGCACGAAGCCGCACGTGGCGCCGCCCGAAGTGGCGCCACCGCCGGCCTGCACGTCGATCGAGTCGGGCAGGCCGCCGATCCAGCCATAAAAATAATCCCAGCCAAACTGGGCCGGGCCGGTATTGACCGCCTGATTGTTTTCCGGCCCGCCCAGGTGATACTTGCCGAACATGCCGTTTTCGTATCCCGCCTTTCTCAGCAGCTGGGGAATCGTGACCTCGTAGGGCGAAAGCTGTGAATTGGCCAGGTCGCTGGGTCCAATGGCCTGGTAGATACGGGTGCGCGTGGGGTAGCGTCCGACGAAGAAACTCGCCCGCGCGGGCGAACATTCCGGCTGCGACCAGGTATTGCGAAAGCGGATGCCCGCCTGGGCCACCGCATCCATATTAGGCATTTTCGGGGGATTGGCGCCGCCATAGCCGAACGACGTCATCTGATCGATGCCGACGTCGTCCATCATGACGAAGATAATGTTGGGCTTGCCGGATTCGGCCGGCGCCGCATCCGCCACCCGGCGGCTGGAGCCGCCGTCATCGCAAGCAGCCAGCAACACGACTGAACCGACCGCCGCGCATCCAGCAAGAAACGAGCCTCTTTTGTCTCTTTTCATCCCCACCCCTTTTTACCTTTGTAAACGCATTGAAAGGAAAAAGTTAATCTATGTCAAGAGATGAAAAAGATTTAACCTTCAGCAACCGCCTATGAAATGCCGTCCGTCGTCGGAGACGATTGACCGACCGTACCGGCAATGATCTGCGCCAGCCAAGCATCGCGGGAACCCGTTTCGGGAATTTGCAGCAGGCCATCCAGCAGGAGCAGCGCCAGACCATGCACCAGCGCCCAGCAGCCGTGCGCGCGAGCCCTCTGCTGCTCCGGTCCGGCGTCGGCGTTCAAGTGCCGCATCAAAGCATCGAACGATGCCGCGCGGGCCTGATTCAGCTCGGGAGCGTCGTCTTTGAACCGCCGGGCGCTGAACATCAGGCGGAACAAGGCCGGTTCGGCCAGCGCAAATCGTACATATGCAAGGCCGCTTTGCAGCAGGAGGCCGCCTGTGCCGGCCCGGGCATCCGTGACCGACGCCAACTGTCTGGCCAGGCGCCGAAAACCTTCGGCTGCGATGGCCGCCAGCAGGCTGTCCTTGTCCGGGTAATGCCGGTACGGCGCCATGGCCGACACCCCGGCACGGCGCGCCAGCTCTCGCAGCGAGAGAGTGTCCGGCCCCTGCTCACGGACCAGCTTGATCCCCTCGGCCAGCAGCACCTGGCGCAGGTCGCCATGGTGATATTTTTTTGTCGATTTTTCTGCGGATGCTAATGTTGACATCGTACACATTGATCAATAGAATCAGCATGGATTTGATGTTTACATTGTAAACAAATCCTCAACCATTGCCGTGGCCCCTACCCGGCTCCAGGCGGCACAGATAAGGCAGTTCATCATGACACTCTTGATCGCAGGTCTGATCCTGTTCCTTGGCGCCCACTCGATCCGCATCTGCGCGGACGGATGGCGCAGCCGGCAAATCGCCCGCTTCGGCGCAACCGCCTGGAAGATCGGCTATTCGGCGGTTTCACTGATCGGCCTGGGCCTGATCATCCTGGGTTTCGGCCAGGCCAGGCAAGCCCCAGTCCTTCTATGGACACCCCCTGCCGGCATGCCGCATCTGACCGCTCTGCTGGTGCTGCTCGCCTTCATCCTGATTGCCGCCGCCTATGTGCCGCGCAACCACATCAAAGCGCGCCTGCATCATCCGATGCTGCTGGGCGTGCAGGCCTGGGCGCTAGGCCATCTGCTGGCCAACGGCGAACTCGCCGACATCATCCTGTTTGCCAGCTTCCTGGTCTGGGCCCTGCTGGATCTCAAGGCGGCTCGCCGGCGGGACCGGGATCAGGAGACACGCTATGCGGCGGGCGCGCTGCCGGGCACGATGTTCAGTCTCGTGGCCGGCGTGCTGATCTGGCTGGGTTTTCTTGTAAAGCTGCATGGGGTGCTGATCGGGGTGCCGGTGCTGGGGTAGGCTGACAGGCCGCGGGAACAATAGAAGGGAAATACCATTCATGGCGCTGAGACTTCGATTTATTGCCGGGCGTTACACGATTGCCCGCCTCCCCCCCGACAGTTCGATTCCCGGCTGGGCTTGCGGACCAGGTTTTTCCGCCATCGTCCGCGCCGATGACGAACTGACCATCGTTTGCATGGAAGACCGGGTGCCGGACACGGTCGAAAGCGAACCGGGCTGGGCCTGTCTCCGGACAATCGGCCCGTTTGATTTCCAGGCGGCCGGGATCGTCCATTCGCTGATCACCCCTCTATCCACCCATGGCATCGGCGTGTTTGTCGTATGCACATTCGACGGCGAGCATGTGCTTGTTGCCGAGAGCGACCGCATCAAAGCGCGTGATCTGCTTCTTGCTGCGGGCCATGAGTTCTTGCACGAGCCCTGAGTCCCGGATGTGGCGAGCCCTTGCATGGGGTGCAAGGGCTCGCCAAAAAACAAGGGTCCACAGACCGAAATCTGTGGACCCTTGGCAATGCTGGTCGGGACGGCGGGATTCGAACTCGCGACCCCTTGCACCCCATGCAAGTGCGCTACCAGGCTGCGCTACGCCCCGAAAGAACGTGATTCTAGCATAGAAATTTTCACACTGCTTGCGATCCAGCATGTGCTGCAAACGACGGGTTCGGCCGGCGCTGCTCGACGTACAGACAAGGCCCGTGCTGCTTCTTTGCCTGGGCCTTGGCCTCGCTGGCGGCCTGGGCGATCTGGTGGCGCGACTGGTAGGCGCCAGGCTCCACGGATACAGCGCCCAGCGACAAAGTCGGCAGGTCGTAGCGCCTGCGCCGGCCCTGGCGGTCTTCGGCCTCGTAGCCGCCCGCCGCCGCCCTCCCCGTCTCATCCAGCAGACGGGTCATGCCCAGGGAAAAATCGTCCAGCATGGCTTCGCAACGCGCCCGCCAATCCGGGCTGCGGAACAGCAGGATGAAATCGTCGCCGCCGATGTGCCCCAGGAAGTCCTGGCCGGCGTCGGTATGCACCGACAGGACCCGCCCCAGCAACTGGATCACGTCGTCGCCGCAGCGGTAGCCGAACACGTCATTGAAGGGCTTGAAATGGTCCAGATCGGCATAGCACACCACAAACGTCTGGCCGTCGGCCAGAAAGCGCTGGATCCGCCGGTCGATGGGCACGTTGCCCGGCAGTTGCGTCAGCGGATTGGCATGCTGGGCCGCACGCAGCTGCAGGCGGTTGAGCGCCTGCAGCAGATCCTGGCTGGCGCCGATCCCCAGGTAGCGGCCCCGGCCGGTGATGATGAAATCGTTGACCAGGCCATGGCCCTCGGCCTCGGCCAGCCAACGGCTGAGCGTCATCAGCGGCGTGTGCATGTCCACGATCAGCGGTGCGGCGTCCATGAACAGGCGGCAGGGCTTGGGGCCGTACAGTTCGCGCTGATACGGCAATGAGAACCGCTCGATCAGACTGGCCCGGGTCAGCATGCCGACCGGCTCGTCCTCGTCCACTACCGGCAAGGTGTGCCATTCGGGATGGCGCCGGAACAGGTCGAATACCGCCTCGTTGGGCAGCGTCGGCGATACGCACGGCATGCGGCGCAGCAACTGCAGCGCACGGCCTTCCGCCCCCTCGTGGGACGGGTCCGTATCCAGACTGCCGCGCGAATCGGCGATCCGGCGCTGCGCCAGGCTGGCCGTCAATTCGGACCAGCGCGTCCGGGCGGGTTCGGCCGCAGGGCGTTCGATGTAATAGCCTTGAGCGCAGGCCACGCCCAGGCCGGCGACACAGGCCAGCTCATCCAGGGTTTCGACACCTTCGGCGACGACCACGGCTCCGGCCACGGTGGCGATGTCGCAGACTGAACGCAGCACCTGCTGGCGCAGCAAATCGTTCTGGATGCCGGCCGTAAAGATTTTGTCGGTCTTGATGAATTCGGGCCGCAGTTCCAGCCAGCGCCCCAGGTTGGAAGAACCGGCCCCCAGGTCGTCGATGGCGAACTGGACGCCCCGGGCGCGCAGCCGGGTCGCCGCCGGGCCCAGACTCGGGCAGCATCCGCCCGGGTTCTGTTCGGTGATTTCGATCACCAGGCGCGTCGGGTCCAATCCCGACTCGGCCAGCAAGGCGGCCAGGCTCAGCGCTCCATCGGCCATATGCAGCAGCGCCATGGGACTGATGTTCAGGAACAAACGGCCGGGCAGGTTCAGCGCCACAAAGCGCTGGATCACGACGCGGCAGGCGCGGTATTCGACCTGAACGCCCAGATCGCGGGCGCGCGCCGCTTCGAACAGATGATCCGGGGCGTGCAACGGGCTGCCTTGCGGTCCCCGGATGAGCCCTTCGTACCCCAGGAGCGTGCCTTCTTGCATCCACAGAATGGGCTGGAAGGCGGCGCTCAGTTCTCCCTGGAGCAGCAGCACGGTCACGCCGTCCTGCTCGTCATGACGAGCGCTGTCGGGCAGTAGCGGTTCACACAGCTCGGGGTACGAGAGACAGGTCATGAAATACGCTGTAAGGCAAAGTAACGCTTACATTAAATGAATTTCATGACACTCTGATGAATCCGCCCGCGGCCCGGCTGCGAAAGATCAAATACCCTGGCTATAGCAAGCCCAACTGCAAGCGCGCCGGTTCGCTGATCATTTCGCGGCTCCAGGGCGGATCCCAGACCAGGTCGACCGTGGCCTCGTCCACGCCTTCGATGTTGAGCAGCTTGTTGCGGGCCTCGTCGGCGATCATGGTGCCCATGCCGCAGCCGGCCGCCGTCAGGGTCATCTTCATTTCGATGCGGAAACGATCGGGGGCGCCGGCGGGCAGGACATTGCATTCATACACCAGCCCCAGATTGACGATGTCCACGGGGATCTCGGGGTCGTAGCAGGTGGACAGCATGGCCCAGGCGGCGTCCTCGACGGATTCCGCCGTGGCGGGGCCTTCATGGACGTGGCGGACGTCCTCGATCGGCTCGAAGCCCAGGGCGTCGCCGTCCTTGCCCTCGATGCGGTAGAGATTGCCCTCGACCATGACGGTGTAGGTGCCGCCCAGTTGCTGGGTGATGACGGCCTCGCAGCCCGCCTCGATGGTGACGGGCGAGCCGTAGGGCACGGTGACGGCCGGGCAGTCCCGGTTGACGATCACTTCCTGACGATTGAAGCTCATGAGCTTACCTTTGACCTTCTCTTTGGTTCATCGCATTACTCAGTGACGGCCGTATCGCCCGCCTGGACGATGGCGTTGTGCAGGGTATGCCAGGCCAGCGTGGCGCACTTCACCCGCGACGGAAATTCGCGCACGCCCGACAGGACTTCGAGCTTGCCCAGATCGCAATCCGGGTGGGCTTCGGTCAGCATGGCGTGGATGTCGCGAAACAGCGCCTCGACCTGCTCGACCGGCTGGCCGCGCACGGCCTCGGTCATCAACGAGGCCGACGCCGTGGAAATGGCGCAGCCGTGGCCGATGAAGCTGACGTCCTGGACGATGCCGTCGCTGACCTTGGCGTAGACCGTCAACTGGTCGCCGCACAGCGGGTTGTGCCCGTCGGCGCGGTGCGACGCGTCGTCCATCGCATGGAAATTACGCGGCTTGCGGTTGTGATCGAAGATGACTTCCTGGTACAGGTCGCGCAGGCCGTCGTCGTTATCCCTCATGGCCTACCCCACCCCAAACAGTTTCTGTGCCTTGCGCACGCCTGCCACCAGGGCGTCGATGTCGCGCCCGTCGTTGTACAAGGCGAAGGACGCGCGCGCCGTGCCGGGGATGCCGAAAGACGACATCAAGGGCATGGCGCAATGGTGGCCGGCGCGGATGGCCACGCCTTCGGTGTCCAGGATCGTGCCCAGATCATGCGGGTGGATGCCGTCCACCAGGAACGACAGGATGCCCGCCTTGTGGGCGGCCGTGCCGACCAGGCGCACGCCCGGCAGCGCCTGCATGCGCTCGGTGGCGTCGGCCAGCAGCGCGGCCTCGTGCGCGGCGATGCGATCCAGCCCGATGGACAGGACATAGTCGATGGCGGCGCCCATCACGATCGAGCCGCCGATGTTCGGCGTGCCCGCCTCGAAGCGCTGCGGACCGGCGGCCCAGGTGCTGCCCTCGAAGCTGACGGTGCGGATCATGTCGCCGCCGCCCTGCCAGGGCGGCAGATCGGCCAGGATCGAACCCCGCACATACAGCGCGCCGATGCCGGTGGGGCCGTAGAGCTTGTGGCCGGAGAAGGCGTAGAAATCGCAATCCAGGGCCTGCACGTCCACCGGGGCGTGGGCCACGGCCTGGGCGCCGTCGATCAGCACCAGGGCGCCGGCCTCGTGCGCCAGGCGCGTCAGTTCGGCCGCCGGATTGACCGTGCCCAGGGCATTGGACACATGGGCAAAGCCCACCAGGCGGGTGCGCGCATTCAATTGGGCGCGGAAATCGTCCAGGTCCAGTTCGCCGCTGTCGGTGATGCGCGCGTGGCGCAGCACGGCGCCGGTGCGCGCGCACAGCAGTTGCCAGGGCACGATGTTGGAGTGGTGTTCCATTCCCGTGACCAGGATCTCGTCGCCCGCCCGCAGGGACTGGCCCCAGGTCTGGGCCACCAGATTGATGGACGCGGTGGTGCCGGCCGTAAACACGATGTGCTGGCTGTCGGGCGCATTCAGCAGCGTGCGCACACGGTCCCGCGCCTGTTCGTACAGGTCGGTGGCGTGCTGCGACAGCCAGTGCACGCCGCGATGGATGTTGGCGTTGGACTCGGTGTAGTACGTCTCCAGGGCCTGGATGACGGCGCGCGGCTTTTGCGTCGTGGCGCCGTTGTCCAGGTAGGCCAGGCGGCGCTTGCGCACGGGCCGCGCCAGGATCGGGAAATCATCCGCCCAAGGCGACACCAGGCCCTCGGCCAGGGATGCGCTTTGCGTCGAAGTCAGCGGGGCGTTCATGCGGCCTCCTCCAGGGCGGCGCCGCCCGGCAGCAGCGCGCGCACGGCGCGCTCCACCCGTTGGCGCAGCGGATCGGATTCGATGCGCATGACGCTGGCGGCGGCAAAGGCGTAGATCAGGATGTCGCGCGCCAGGGCCTCGTCCAGGCCGCGCGAGCGCAGGTAGAACAGGCTGTCGGCGTCGATGCGTCCGACGGTCGCGCCGTGGGCGCATTTCACGTCGTCGGCGTAGATTTCCAGTTCGGGCCGGGCGTCGGACTTGGCCAGGCGCGACAGCAGCAGGCTGTCATTGCGCTGCACGGCGTCGGTGCCATCGGCGCCGGGCGCCACCAGGATGCGGCCGGTGAACACGCCGTGCGCGGCATCGGCCATGATGCCGCGATAGGACTCGTGGCTGACGCAGCGCGGCTTTTCATGGCCGATCAGGGTGTGGTGATCGACATGGCGGCGCTGATCGACGTAGTACAGGCCGTTCAGCAGGGTCTCGCAGCGTTCGTCGGCAAAGCGCGTGGCGATGTCGTGACGCGCCAGCCGCGCACCCAGGGACACCGAGTGCGAGGCGAAGTAGGAACCGCGTCCCTGCACGGCGTCGATCTCGCCCAGATGCCAGGCCTGCGCGGATTCCTGCTGCAGCTTCAGGTGCGTGATGCGCGCGTCCTGATCCAGGCGCAGGCGCGTGGCCGCGTGGCGGAAATTGGCCGCACCCGGAGCGCCCACATAGTGTTCGACCACCGTGGCCTGGGCGCCGGCCTCGGCCTGGATCAGGTGGCGCAGAAAGTGCGCCGCGCGCGGCGAGGCCGCCGCGCAGACCAGGTGGACAGGCTGTTCCAGGGCGACGCCGCGCCCCAATCGGACCCAGGCGCCGTCGCTGGCCAGGGCCAGGTTCAGGGCGCTGGTGCTGTGGCCCTCGGCCGCATCGCCGTAGGCGGCGCGGATGGCTTCGGCGTGATCGGCCCAGGCGTGCGACAGGGGCAGGATCGTGGCGCCGGCCGGCAGCGCGCCGACCTCGGACAAGGCGGCGTCAAACGCGCCGTCGACGAACACCAGCCAGTGGCCCGGTTCGGCGGCCTTCAGCGCGGCGACCTGCTCGGCCACGGATTGGGCGTCGCCGTCGTCGAAGGCGGCAGCGGCCAGCGGCGCCAGCGAAGTATGACGCCAGGCCTCGATGCGGGGCGTCGGCCAGCCTTCGCTCATGAAGCGGTCCAGGGCCCGGCGGCGCACGTCGGCCAACCAGGGGACCCCGGCGCCGGGCAATCCCCCGGCGCGCCGGCCGAAGGTATCGGCCCAGGCTTGCAGGTCGTTATTGACGCTCATGCCCTCACCCCGCGGGCGGCGGGCCTGGCGGCAGGCGTCGCGCCTTCGATCCAGCCGTAGCCCTGTTCTTCCAGCTTCAGCGCCAGTTCACGGTCGCCCGAACGCACGATCCGGCCCTGGGCCAGCACGTGCACATAGTCGGGCACGATATAGTCCAGCAGGCGTTGATAGTGCGTGATGACGATCATGGCGCGTTCGGGCGAGCGCAGGCGGTTGACGCCGTCGGCCACCGTTTTCAGGGCGTCGATGTCCAGCCCCGAATCGGTTTCGTCCAGAATGGCCAGCTTGGGTTCCAGCAGCGCCATCTGCAGGACCTCGTTGCGCTTTTTCTCGCCGCCGGAAAAGCCTTCGTTGACCGAGCGATACAGGAATTCATCGCGCATGCCGACCAGTTTCATCTCGGCCTTGGCCTTCTTCACGAAATCCATGGCGTCCAGTTCGGACAGGCCGCGCTCGCGGCGCATGGCGTTGACCGCCGCGCGCATGAAATAGGCATTGGAGACGCCCGGAATCTCGATCGGGTACTGGAAAGCCAGGAAGATGCCGGCGCGGGCGCGTTCCTCGACGTTCAGTTCCAGCAGGTCACGGCCTTCGAATTCAATGGTGCCGGACGTGACCTTATAGGCTTCGCGGCCGGTCAGCACCTGGGACAGCGTGCTTTTGCCGGCCCCGTTGGGACCCATGATGGCGTGAACTTCGCCCGGCTTGACGTGCAGGCTCAGGCCCTTGAGGATTTCCTTGTCCTCGATCGAGGCGTGCAGATTGTCGATTTTCAGCATGAGATGGGTTCCTTAACCTACGCTGCCTTCCAGGCTCACGCCGAGCAGATTCTGTGCTTCGACGGCGAATTCCATGGGCAATTCTTTGAAGACTTCCTTACAGAAGCCGTTGACGATCATCGAGACCGCGTCCTCGGCCGACAGGCCGCGCTGCATGGCATAAAACAACTGGTCCTCGGCGATGCGCGAAGCGGTGGCTTCGTGCTCGACGTTGGCGCTGGGATGCTGGACTTCCATGGTCGGGAAGGTGTGCGCGGCGCACTGGCTACCGATCAGCAGCGAGTCGCACTGCGTGTAGTTGCGCGCGTTCTCGGCCTTGGGCGTCATGCGCACCAGGCTGCGGAAGGTGTTGCTGCCATGGCCGGCGGAAATGCCCTTGGAGATGATGGTGCTGCGCGTATTGCGCCCCATATGGATCATCTTGGTGCCGGTGTCGGCCTGCTGGCGGTGGTTGGACAGCGCCACGGAATAGAATTCGCCGGTGGAGTCATCGCCGCGCAGGATCACGCTGGGATACTTCCAGGTGATGGCCGAGCCGGTTTCCACCTGGGTCCAGGAAATCCGCGAGCGCGGCCCGCGACAGTCCCCGCGCTTGGTGACGAAGTTATAGATGCCGCCCACGCCGTTTTCATCGCCGGGATACCAGTTCTGCACCGTGGAATACTTGATCTTGGCGTCGTCCAGCGCGACCAGTTCCACCACGGCGGCGTGCAACTGGTTTTCATCACGCATGGGCGCCGTACAGCCTTCCAGGTAGCTGACGCTGGCGCCTTCGTCGGCGATGATCAGGGTGCGTTCGAACTGGCCGGTGTCGGCGCTGTTGATGCGGAAATACGTGGACAGCTCCATCGGGCATTTCACGCCCTTGGGGATGTAAACGAACGAGCCGTCCGAAAACACCGCCGAATTCAGCGCCGCGTAGAAATTATCGCTGGGCGGCACGACCGTGCCCATGTATTTCTGCACCAGTTCCGGGTATTCGCGCAGCGCCTCGGAGAACGAACAGAAGATCACGCCGACGTCGGCCAGTTGCTTGCGGAATGTCGTCGCCACGGACACCGAATCGAACACCGCGTCCACCGCGACCCCGGCCAGCTTGGCGCGCTCGTGCAGCGGCACGCCCAGCTTTTCGTAGGTGCGCAGCAGTTCGGGATCGACCTCGTCCAGGCTCTTGGGGCCGTCCACCTTGGACTTGGGCGCCGAGTAATAGCTGATGTCCTGGAAGTCAGGGTCCGCGTAATGCAGCTTGGCCCACTTGGGCAGGCGCATCTTGAGCCATTCGCGGTAGGCCTTCAGGCGCCATTCGAGCATGAACTCGGGCTCCCGCTTGACGGCGGACAGGCGGCGAATCACATCCTCGTCGAGCCCCTTGGGGAAGGTCTCGGATTCGATCTGCGTGACGAAACCGGCCTCGTAGTCGCGGTCGAGAAAGGAATCGAGCTTGTCGTTGACGGTACTCATTTGGACAGACTCCAGTTCGTGATATTCGTGATGGCCCGGCGCGCGCCGGCCTTGGGCGCGGGGACCGGAACGGCGGACGCGGGCGCGGCGAGCGCGCCGGGGCCCTCGCCGTCGAGCATGTCGGCCACCGTGACGGATTCCAGCGTGTGGCGCACGATGCGGTTGATGCGTTGCCAGTGGGAACGGATGTGGCAGGCGCCTTCGACGCTGCACGCGCCCGGCAAGGCCGTGCATTCGGTCAGGCCGAAAGGCTGATCCTCGAGTGCGTCGATGATTTGGGCGACATTGATGTGCTCGGCCTCGCGTCCCAGGCGGTAGCCGCCGTGGGCGCCGCGCGTGCTGGCGACCAGGCCATGCTGGGCCAGCAGTTTCAGGACTTTGCTGACGACGGGCTGGCCCAGGCCCAGGTCACTCGCCAGTTCGGCTGCGCTGCACACATGCGTCGGACGGGCAGCCATGTGCGTGAGCACGAGGATTCCGTAATCGACGATCTTGCTGATCCGCAGCATCGGGGGTTCCAGGGACGGGCGTTGAAAACCAAATAGTACCTCTTTGGTACGATATAGGTCAAACCCTAGTATCCAGTTCGGGGTGGGACTGTTGCAGATTCCACATCCGGGCGTAGCGCCCGTCCAGGGCCAGCAGCGCCGTGTGGGTGCCCTGCTCGACCACGCGGCCGGCTTCCATCACCAGAATGTGGTCGGCATGGACGATCGTCGACAGGCGGTGCGCGATGATGAGCGTGGTGCGCCCCTGGGCGATGCGTTCCAACTGCGACTGGATGGCGCGCTCGGTGCGCGTATCCAGGGCGCTGGTGGCTTCGTCGAAGACCAGAATCGGGGGGGATTTGAGCAGCGCGCGGGCAATCGCGACGCGCTGTTTTTCACCGCCGGATAATTTTAACCCACGTTCGCCCACCGGGGTTTCGTAGCCCTGGGGCAGCGAAGCGATGAAGTCATGGATGTGGGCGGCCCGCGCCGCCTGCTCGATGTCGTCCTGGGTGGCGTCCGGACGGCCGTAGCCGATGTTGTAGCCGATGCTGTCGTTGAACAGCACCGTATCCTGCGGCACGATGCCGATATGGGCGCGCAGGCTGGCCTGGGTGTAGTCGCGGATGTCGCGGCCATTGACCCGCACACAGCCCGCGGTCGGATCATAGAAGCGGAACAGCAGGCGCGACAGCGTCGATTTCCCGGCGCCCGAGGCCCCGACCACGGCCAGCGAACCGCCGGCCGGCACGCTGAAACTCACCTGATGCAGGATCGGACGATCCGATTGATAGGCAAAATCCACCGCCTCGAAAGACAGGCTGGCCTGGCCCGCCTGCAGGGCGGTCGCATCGGGACGGTCGGCCACTTCCTGCCGATTGCCCAGCAGGTCGAACATGCGCTCCATGTCGGCCAGGGCGTGCTTGATCTCGCGGTAGACGAAACCCAGGAAATTCAGCGGCGCGTACAACTGGGTCAGGTACGCCGACACCAGCACCACGTCGCCCACGGTCATGACGCCTTGCACCACGCCGCGCGCCGATTGCCACAGCAGCGCGGTCATGCCCAGGGTGATGATGACGCCCTGCCCCATGTTCAGCAGATTCAGCGACACCTGGTTGCGCACGGCCGAATCCACCCAGCGCGTCATGTCGGCGTCGTAGCGGCGGCTCTCGTAGGCCTCGTTGCCGAAATACTTGACGGTCTCGTAGTTCAGCAGCGCGTCGACCGCCCGGCCGTTGGCCTGGCTGTCCAGCGTGTTCATGGTGCGGCGGTAGGCCATGCGGCGTTCGGTGACCTTCAGCGTGAACAGCACGTAGGCGGCGATGGTCCCCAGGGTCAATGCGGCAAAGATCCAGTCATAGCGCCACAGCAGCACGCCCGCGACCATGGCGATCTCCAGCAGCGTGGGCACGATGTTGAAGACCATGAAATTGAGCAGGAAACCGATGCCTTTGGTGCCGCGTTCGATGTCGCGCGTCAGCCCGCCGGTGCGCCGACCCATGTGAAAGCGCAGCGACAGCGCCAGCAGATGGCGGAAGACCTGGCTGGCCACCTGCTGGATGGCCCCCTGGGTCACGCGGGCGAACAGGGCGTCGCGCAGCTCGCCGAACACCGAGGTCGCCAGACGCGACAGGCCATAGCCCAGCAGGGCCGCCAGCGGCACGGCCATCAGCGTCGGCGCCACGCCCAGCGCATCGACGATGTCCTTGAGCCAGACCGGCGTGGCGACGTTGGCGACCTTGGCCACGACCAGGCAGACGAAAGCCAGCACGACCCGGCCGCGAAAGGCCCAGACGTACGGCCACAGCGTCTTCAAGGTCAGCCAATCGTCACGCCGCGCGGGCGCGGGACCGGTGTGGGAAAAGCGCATGGAAATATCCGAAAAACAGGCGAGTGACGAATCGCACAGTGAATGACAGGATGTACGCCGCCGGTCCGCATACAATAATGGCATTCCTGGGGAACCACTGTTCCCTAGAGGACACGCCGCCTGATCGGCGCATCCCGAGACCCGGTGAACGGGAAAGATTGTATGACTGTTTCAGTTTTCGATTTCGAAGCGGAATTAAGTGCCTGCGCGGCCGGCGACCGCGCCGCCTTCCTGGCGCTGTACCGCCATGAATCCCCCGCCATGCGCGCCCTGGCGCTGGCCATGCTGGACGACCCCGACGCGGCTGACACCGTGCTGCACGAGACCTTCGTCCTGATCTGGCGCAACGCCGCCGGCTACAGCCCGGCGATCGGCACCGCACGCGCCTGGGTCTACAGCATCCTGCGCTACCGCGCGTCGGCCCATGCGCGGCAGATGCGTGCCGATGGCCGCCATCCGGCGGAGAACACGCCCCTGCCCGCCCTCGATCTGCCGGCCAATGCGCCGGCCGGCACCATCGCCGGCGCATTGGCCGCCCTGCCCGGCCCGCAACTCGATGCCTTGCTGCAGGCCTACCTGCACGGCGGCAATCCGGCCCGCATCGCCGCACGCCTGGACCGTTCCGAACCCGATATCGAGGCCTCGCTCAGCGCGGCCCTGGCGCACATCGACGGGGCGGTGCACGCATGAGCACGCATAAACACCGCTCCTACTCCGACGACGAGGTCGCCCGCTACGTGCTGGGCCTGGACATGCCCGACCGCGTGGCCGATATCCAGGCGCGCCTGGCCCACGACGACGCAGCGGCTGCCCGCGCCCTGAAATGGGAAGCTTATTTCCTGGGCATTGTCGACGCCCTGCCCGCCCAGCCCGCGCCCGATGCGGTGCTGGACCGCATCCGCCAGAGCCTGGGCATGGAAATGGAAGATCTGGCCGTCATGGGCGAAACCCGCGGGGGTGACGCCGATCCGCATCCCGCGTCCGGCGACGAACCGCCGCGTCGCCGCGCCCCGCGCGGGACGCGCCTGCGGCGCGGTCGCGTGGCCGTCGCGGCGGGCATCGCCGTGGCGCTGGGATTGGCCGCCCTGGCGCTCTGGGCCAGCCTCAAACCGGCCCCCGTCGGCACCATCATCCAGCAGCCTGTCCATCTGGAAAGCCACTGAAGCAGTCGCAGACTGTGCAGCGTGGAGTTTTTTTCGCACCACAAGAAAAACGCCGGGATGATGTCCCGGCGTTTTCGCATGCCGCCCCGATAACGGGCGGACTCAAAGATCCAGCAGCCCCGCCGCCTGATGGGCCTGACGGTTGCCGTCCAGGGCCTGGGCCAGGCGATCGCGCGCGGACACCAGATCGGCCCGCAGCGCCTGCAGTTCGGCGCCGCTCAGGCGCACGGCGGCGTCCTGGTCGTGCGGTACGTCACCGCTGTCCCCCAGGCGGTTGCGCGCCCCGGCGATGGTAAAGCCCTGTTCGTAGAGCAGATCGCGGATACGGCGCACCAGCAGGACTTCGTGGTGCTGGTAGTAGCGCCGGTTGCCGCGCCGCTTGACCGGCTTGAGCTGGACGAATTCCTGTTCCCAGTAGCGCAGGATGTGCGGCTTGACCCCGCACAGTTCAGAGACTTCGCCAATGGTGAAGTAGCGCTTGGCGGGGATCGGCGGCAGCACGACCGCAGGGGTCGCGGCGGCCGTCATGCAGCGTCTCCGTCAGCGCCCACGCCGTCCTTCAGTTTCTGGCTGGCGTGGAACGTGACCACCCGGCGCGCGGCGATCGGGATGACCTCGCCGGTCTTGGGGTTGCGACCCGGGCGCGGCGGCTTGTTGCGCACCTGAAAGCTGCCGAAACCCGACAGCTTGACCTCGGTCCCCTGGACCAAAGCATCGCGGACTTCGGAGAAGAACGTGTCCACGATGTCTTTGGCTTCGCGTTTGTTCAGGCCCACGCGCTCGAACAGCAGTTCGGCCAGGTGGGCTTTGGTGAGCGTCCGATCCGTATTCACCCGCGATTTCTCCTATCAACGCAGACGCGCGCCATGAGCCTGGATCAAGGCGTCGAGCAGGCTTTGCACGCAATGTTCGACTTGATGGTCTTCCAGCGTCGTATCACGGCCCTGGAACCACAGGCGCAACGCCAGACTGCGCTGTTGGGCAGTCGCGGCTTCGCGCCAGATATCGAACAGTTTAATGTCTTTGACCACGGAAAGGGCCGCATCGGCCGCGATCCGCTGCTGCAGTGTATCAAGCAGCGACTGCCACGGCACGCCCGCGTCCACCCAGATCGCCAGATCCCGCACCACCACGGGCTGCCTGGACTGTTCGCGCGGTTGGGGGAAGACACGTTCGGATACCGCTTCGGCGTCCAATTCAAAGACGACGGGCGCGTGCGGCAGGTCCAGGGCCTGCGCCCAGCGCGGGTGAACCTCGCCCAGCCAGCCGATCGCCCGGCCGTCCAGCAGCAGGCGGGCGCTGCGGCCCGGATGCAGCGCGGGATGCGCGGCCGCCTCGCAGCGCAGACCGGCCGCACGCGCGCCCAGCAGGGCCTCCAGGTCGCGCTTGACGTCAAAGAAGTCCACCGGACGGACCGGTTCACCCCATTGTTCTGCCTGCGCCGGCCCCCAGGCCGCCGCAGCCAGATGCGTGGGCTGGGCGACGCCCGCCACGGTCAGGCCGCCGTCGGCCACCGAAGCATCGCGGGCGAACACACGGCCCAGCTCGAAGACACGGACGCGCGTCTGACGATGCTTGGCGTTGTGGGCGATATTGGCCAGCAGCCCGCCGATCAGACCGGAACGCATCACCGCCAACTGGCTGGCGATGGGGTTCAACAGGCGGATGGGGTCGGCGTTGCCGCAATAATCCCGTTCCCAGGCTTCCTCGACGAAGGAGAAGTTGATGACTTCCTGGTAGTCGCGCGCAGCCAGGGCGGCGCGCAGCGCATGCGGGCCATACTGGACCTCGGGCGCCACCCGCATGACGGCGGGCGCCACCGGAGGCAGATCGGGGATGCGGTCGAAACCGTAGATGCGGGCGACTTCCTCGATCAGGTCTTCCTCGATCGTCAGGTCGAAGCGCGCCGCCGGCGGCGTGACGATGAAATCGTCGCCCTGGCGTTCGTAGGCAAAGCCCAGACGCGTGAAGACGGCGCCCACGGCCTCGGCGTCCAGCGCGATCCCCAGCACGCGGGCGCAACGCGCCAGGCGCATGCGCACCGGCTCGCGCGCGGGCAGATTGACGACCTGGTCGTCCAA
Organism: Castellaniella hirudinis; assembly: GCF_042651965.1. Taxonomy (NCBI): domain Bacteria; kingdom Pseudomonadati; phylum Pseudomonadota; class Betaproteobacteria; order Burkholderiales; family Alcaligenaceae; genus Castellaniella; species Castellaniella hirudinis. Next base: position 480,142 of record NZ_JBHSDY010000010.1, on the reverse strand, counting down.
CGGACCGGCCTGGCCGCCGCAGACCTCCAGGATCAGGGCCGTCATGACATTCAATTGTTCGGGAATGGTGGCGAAATCCACCCCGCGCTCGAAACGGTGGGCCGCCTCGGAATTGAGCTTGAAGCGGCGCGTGAGGCCCATGACGGCCTCCGGCCACCAGAAGGCGGCTTCCAGGTAGACGTCGGTGGTATCCAGCGTCACGGCCGACGCCTGCCCGCCCATGACGCCGGCCAGGCTTTCCAGCCCCCGGCCGCTCTCGATGACGCCCACGTCGGACGTCAGATCGACGGTCTGGTCGTTCAGCAGTTCCAGTCGTTCGCCCTCGCGCGCCCAGCGCACCGTCAGGCCGCCCTGGACCTTGGCAAGGTCGAAGACGTGCGTGGGACGGCCCAGTTCCAGCATGATGTAGTTGGAGATGTCCACCAGCGCCGACACCGGCCGCTGACCGGCGCGCTCCAGGCGCGACTTGATCCAGTCGGGCGTTGCCGCGCGCGCATTCACGCCGCGCACCACGCGCCCGGCGAAGCGGCCGCACAGGTCCGGGGCCTGCACGGCCACGGGCAGCCGCTCGTCCAGCGTCACCGGCACGCTGGGCGTGTCCGGGGCGCGCAGCGCGCAGCCCGTCAACGCGGCGACTTCGCGCGCCACCCCGAGGATGGACAGGCAATCGGCCCGGTTGGGGGTGAGCTTCAGGGTGTAGATCGTGTCGTCCAGATCCAGCGCCTGGCGCAGGTCCTGGCCCGGCTGCAGGTCAGCGGACAGCTCCAGCAGACCGGCGTGGTCCTGGGACAGGCCCAGTTCGCGGGCCGAGCACAGCATGCCGCGCGATTCGACGCCCCGCATCTTGACGGGACCGATCTGCATGCCGCCGGGCAATTCGGCGCCGACGCGGGCCAGCGGCACCAGCAGGCCGGCGGCGGCATTGGGCGCGCCGCAGACGATCTGCAGCGGCTCGCCCGAGCCGTCATTGACCTGGCAGACGCGCAGCTTGTCGGCGTTCGGGTGCGGCTCGGCCGATTCGATGCGCGCGACCACCACGCCGGAAAACGGCGGCGCATAGGGATCGGCGTCCTCGACTTCGAGGCCGGCCATGGTCAGCCGATGGGCGAGTTCCTGGCTGTCGATCTCGGGATCAGCCCAGGCGCGCAGCCATGATTCGGGAAATTGCATGATTCGGGTTCCGTATCACTGAGGCCGACGGGCCTAGTCGTTGAACTGGCGCAGGAAGCGCAGATCGCCTTCGAAGAACTGGCGCAAGTCGTCCACGCCGTAGCGCAGCATGGTCAGGCGCTCCAGGCCCGAGCCGAAGGCAAAACCGATGTAGCGTTCCGGGTCCAGTCCGAAATTGCGCACGACCTGGGGATGCACCTGGCCCGAGCCGGAGATTTCCAGCCAGCGGCCCTGGTTGGGACCCGAGGTGAACATCATGTCGATTTCGGCCGAAGGTTCGGTAAACGGGAAGAACGACGGCCGGAAGCGCAGCGTCAGGTCGTCGGTCTCGAAGAAGGCCCGCAGGAAATTCGTGTAGACGCCTTTCAGGTCCGCGAAAGAGATGTCCTCGGCGATCCACAGGCCCTCGACCTGGTGGAACATCGGCGAATGGGTGGCGTCGCTGTCGACGCGGTAGGTGCGTCCCGGGGCGATGACCTTGATGGGCGGCTTGTTCATGCGGGCGTAGCGCACCTGCATGGGGCTGGTGTGGGTGCGCAACACCAGCGGCAGCCCGCCTGCGTCCTTCATGTCCACGTAGAACGTGTCCTGCATGGAACGCGCCGGATGGTTTTCCGGATTGTTCAGGGCCGTGAAATTGGTCCAGTCGTTCTCGATCTCGGGGCCGTCGGCCACGTCGAAACCGATGGAACGGAAGATCTGCTCGACACGCTGCCAGGTGCGGATCACCGGATGGATGCCGCCCACGCCGCGCCCTCGGCCCGGCAGGGTGACGTCGATGGTCTCGGCCGCCAGGCGCTGGTCCAGCACGGCCTGGGCCATTTCGGCGCGCCGCGTGTTCAACAGCGCTTCGACCTGCTGCTTGGCCTGGTTGATCTGCGCGCCGCGCGTGCGTTTTTCCTCGCCCTGCAAGGCCGCGAGGCCCTTGAGCAGCGCGGTCAGCGACCCCTGCTTGCCCAGAAAGGCGGCTTTTTCGTTTTCCAGCGTGGCGGCATCCCCGGCCTGGGCGAAGCGGTCACGGGCCTGGGCAATCAGTTCGTCGAGCGATGAGTCCATGGTGCATTCCAAAACACAAACGGAGCCCGATCGAGCTCCGTTTGCGATGATACAGAATCGAAAACGAAACTGTGTCGGTCAGGCGGCCAGCGCAGATTTCGCCTGGGCCACGACGGCGGCAAAACCCGCCTTGTCGTGCACGGCCATGTCGGCGAGGACCTTGCGGTCGAGTTCGATCGAGGCCTTCTTCAGGCCGGCGATGAAGACGCTGTAGGTCACACCCAGTTCGCGGCAGCCCGCGTTGATACGGGTGATCCACAGGGCGCGGAAGGTGCGCTTCTTGTTGCGGCGGTCGCGGTAGGCGTACTGGCCGGCGCGCATGACCGCCTGCTTGGCGACCCGGAATACATTGCCGCGGCGGCCACGGTAACCCTTGGCGGCCTTGAGGACTTTTTTATGGCGTGCACGAGCGGTGACGCCGCGTTTGACGCGAGGCATGTGTAATCTCCGATCAGGCGAAAGGCAGCATCGCCTTCACGGAGGCGACGTTGGTTTCATGGACAGCAGCCGAACCGCGCAGCTGACGTTTGTTTTTCGTGGTTTTCTTGGTCAGGATGTGACGCTTGAAAGCCTGGCCGCGCTTGATGGAACCACTGCCGCGCACCTTAAAGCGCTTGGAAGCGCCTTTTTTGCTCTTCATCTTGGGCATGACGATACTCTGTTGGCTTGGCAAACCCAGGTGACCCGGGATTCGGGCGCTTGTCAGACCTGGCTATTTGCGAACATTCGGATCCGGCATGCGCAACCTGCATGCGCGTATCCCCTTTACTGCTCTGTCTTTTGCTGCTCTGTACTTCCTGCTTTCCCCGCAAAAGACATGGGTCAAAAGACACGGGTCAAAAGACAATTCCCCCGAGACGAAAACCCCGGAGGAATTCGGGAAAGCCCTTGATTATAGGGCAATTTGCCCTGACATGTCTATTCGTTCCCTTGTTCCAGCGCCTGCACACGGGCTTCCAGGGATTCGACGCGCTCCAGCGCGCGGGCCAGCAGGTCGGCCTGGACGTCGAATTCTTCGCGGGTGACCAGATCCATGCGGGCGAACGCCTGCATCATGAAGGCCTTCATATTGCGTTCGATGTCGGCGGCCGGGGTCTTGGCCAGGAACTCGGACATGTTCTTCTGGAAGTCGTCGAACAATTGATTGGGGGCGATCATCGCGGCCTCCTGAATCGAAAAGGGGAAAGCGTCATTTTACCCGGCCTCGTCCGGCCGGTCCGACGGGACGCGGCGTACCCGGATCCGGCTCATGCATCGGCGTCGGGACGGTACTGGATCGCCTGGGCCATGTGGACGGCCTCGACCCGGTCGCCGCCGTCCAGGTCGGCCAGGGTCCGCGCCACGCGCTGGGCCCGGCGCACGGCGCGCGCCGACCAGCCCCAGGCCGCAGCCGCACGCAGCAGCAGCGCCTGGCCCTCGGCATCCGGCGCGCCGTGACGGTCAAGGGCCGCGCCGTCCAGATCGGCATTCAGGCAGCCCTGGCGCGTCAATTGCCGGTCGCGAGCGGCCCGCACCCTTTCCCGGATCGGGGCCGAGGCCTCGCCCGGCGGCGCGTCCAGCCAGGCGGCTTCCGCCCCCAGGCCGACATGCAGATCGATCCGGTCCAGCAAAGGGCCTGAAATCCGCGCCCGATAGCGCGCGACGGCCTCCCGGGAACAGCGGCATTCCCGCCGCGGATGAGGATGGCCGAACCAGCCGCAGGGGCACGGATTCATCGCCGCCACGAGCTGAAAACGGGCGGGAAACGTGCAACTGCCGGCGGCCCGCGCGACCGTCACGCAGCCGGTCTCCAGGGGCTCGCGCAACGCCTCCAGGGCCTGGCGGCCGAATTCCGGCAGTTCATCCAGGAACAACACACCATGATGGGCCAGACTGATTTCTCCGGGCCTGGGACGGGCGCCCCCGCCCACCAGCGCCGGCATGGACGCGCCGTGGTGCGGGGCGCGGAACGGCGGCACCCGGGACAGGGAGAGCCGGGACCGGGCCAACCCGTGCACGGCGGCCACCTCCAGGGCTTGCTCGGCGCTCAGGGGCGGCAGCAAGCCGGGCAGGCGCCGCGCCAGCATGCTCTTGCCCACGCCGGGACAGCCGCTCATCAGCAGGCCATGCCCGCCGGCGGCCGCCAGTTCCAGGGCGCGCCGGGCCGCCGCCTGCCCCCGGACGTCGGACAGGCAGGGCGCGGGGGGTTCATCCACCGGTTCGTCGCGCGCCGGCGTGGCGATGGGCAATCCGGCCTGACCGGCAAAATGGGCCACGACTTCGTCCAGGCCTCCGGCCGCCAGCACCTTCAGTCCCGGCACCCGGGCGGCCGCGCCGGCCGCTGCCGGCGCCATGATCAGCACGGCCTGCGGGTCGTCGCGGACGACCGACAGCGCAATCGCCAGCGCGGCATCCGCCGGCACGATGCTGCCGGTCAGCGACAGTTCGCCCGCCAGCACGTAATGCCGCACGTCAGGCGCCAGACCCCGGGCATCGGCCACCTGCCCCGACGCCAGCAACACGCCCAACGCGATCGGCAGATCGAAGCGACCGGAGTCCTTGGGCAAGTCGGCCGGCGCCAGATTGGCGGTGATCCGTCCCGCCGGAAACTCAAAACCGCTGCTCAGCAGCGCCGAACGCACCCGCTCGCGGCTTTCGCGCACGCCCGCGCCCGGCAGGCCGACAATCGAAAAAGCAGGCAGGCCGCTGCCCACGTGGACCTCGACCTGCACAGGCCAGACCCGCAACCCGAACAGGGCCCGGCTGGATAGCACTGCAAGCGACATCGGCTCTCCCCGCGTGATTCCCGGCCATTTCCCGCACTATAGCGACGGGAACGGAATCACGGGCGGCGGGCGGGACGGATTTGTCCCGCTGCACCGAGTCTCTGCCCCGTGCCTTGAGAGCCCCTGAACAGGCCGGCGCGCCGTCCGATCCCTCGGTACGGCGCGCCGGTACTGCCTTGCTTACTTGGAACCGCCGTTCGAGTTGCCCACGGCGCCCTGGATGGCGGCATCAGCCTTGGCCGCGCCTTCCTTCACCGATTCACGGGCGCTGTTGGCGGCATCACCCGCCTCGTGGGCCAGTTCACCGGCCTTGGCGGACACGGCATGGCCGAGTTCAGCCGCCTTGTCCGAGGCCTCGCCGGCCGATTCTTTGATCTTGTCCCCCATGGACTGATCGGCAGGGGCGCTCTGCTCTTCCTGCGGAGCGGGCGAGCCGGGAGGCATGGGAGCCGGAGTCGGCGCCGTCGAAGGCGCGGGAGCGGCCGGAGGCGGCGCCGAAGCGTCATCGCTCTTGGAGCAAGCGGCCAGCAAGCTCAGCGATGCCGCCATGGCGGCCAGAATCAGCGTTTTACGCGTCGTATTCATGATCTTCCCTATACAAAATTCCGCTGTGTGAAGTGGCGGATCATTTTCGAGGACCGGTCTGTTACAACCGGCTTGGTTACAAGTCTAGCGGCCCTGGATCGCGGGTAAACCCTGACATGTAATGACTGATGTCCGCAGACCCAGGCCGATCCGGCACCGGTCGCCGGCCACGCACCCAGGGAGAAAACCATCTGGACCGGCCTGCGGCGGCCGGCCGCCCGCACAACAACTGGACACAACACCACATGGTCACCGAGGGTGAAATCGCCACGCCGCCGCACCATTCCGGCCCGGGGCCGCACCGAGGCGGTGCGTTTTCCCCACGCCGCGCCTTCGGCTCACTCTAACCAAAAAGCTGGCACGCCTCTTGCTTGAATCTCCATACACGCAGACCGCAAAGGAGCATTCATGAAACTCGTCACTGCACTCATCAAGCCCTTCAAGCTGGAAGAAGCCCACGCCGCACTGGAGGCCGCCGGCATCCAGGGCATGACGGTCACGGAGGCCAAGGGATTCGGCCGCCAGAAGGGACACACCGAACTCTACCGGGGCGCGGAATACCAGGTCGATTTCCTGCCCAAGCTGCAGATCCAGGTCGCCGTCCCGGACGCTCTGGTCGACATGACCGTCGAATGCCTGTGCCAGGCCGCCCGCACCGGCAAGATCGGCGACGGCAAGATCTTCGTCACCCCCCTTGAACACGTCGTGCGCATCCGTACCGGCGAAACCGGCGAAGCCGCCCTCTGACCCCCATTGGCAAAGGAGTACACCTCATGGACAAGAGTGATCTGGTCTGGACCCTGACCTCGACCCTGCTGGTCTGGCTGATGTGCATGCCGGGCCTGGCCCTGTTCTACGGCGGTCTGGCACGCAAGCGCCATGCGCTGTCCGTCATGACGCAGACGCTGAGCGTCTGCGCGCTGGTGACGGTCCTGTGGTTCGCCTATGGCTATTCTCTGGTGTTCACCGAAGGTTTCGGCGGTCTGGGCGGATGGACGCGCCTGGGGCTGGCCGGCCTCTACCGTCCCGGGGACGCCGCCGCCCTGCCCTTGCTCGGCACCATCCCGGAACTGCTCTTCGCCCTGTTCCAGGCGACCTTCGCAGCCATCACCTGCGGGCTGATCACCGGCAGCATGGCCGAACGCACCCGCTTTGGCGCGGCACTGGCCTTCGCCGGCCTGTGGTTCACGCTGGGCTATATGCCGATCGCCCACATGGTCTGGGCCGGCGACGGCTGGCTGCATCTGCGCGGCGCGCTGGACTTCGCCGGCGGCACCGTCGTCCATATCAGCGCCGGCGCGGCCGGCCTGGTCGGCGCCTACTGGGTCGGCCCCCGGCTGGGCTACGGTCGGGAAGCCATGCTGCCCCACAGCCTGCCGCTGAACCTGACCGGCGCCGCGCTGCTGTGGATCGGCTGGTTCGGCTTCAACGGCGGATCGGCGCTGGCCGCCAACGAGCAGGCCGTCCTGGCCGTGGCCAACACCTTGCTGGCGGCTGTCTGCGGCGTGCTGGCCTGGATGTCGGCGGAGCGGCTCCTGAAGGGCCGGGCTTCGCTGCTGGGCGCCGCTTCCGGGGCCATTGCCGGGCTGGTGGGCATCACGCCGGCCGCCGGCCTGGTCGCGCCGGGCGCGGCGCTCGTCATCGGTGCGCTCGCCTCCTGGGCCGCCCTCTACGGGGTCGGCGGCCTGAAGCGCAGACTGGGCATCGACGACGCCTTCGACGTGTTCGGCATCCATGCCGTGGGCGGCATCGTCGGCGCCCTGCTGACAGGCGTCTTCTATTCCGCCTCGCTGGGCGGCCCCGGCCCGGCGGGCCTGGGCGCGCTGCTGCATCAAACCTGGCTGCAGGCCGAAGCCGTGCTGGTCAGCCTGGCGTGGGCCGCCGCCAGCGCGGCGATCTGCGCCCTGCTGGTCGATCGCCTGATGGGGCTGCGGGCCGCGCCCGACGAGGAACGCCAGGGCCTGGACGCCGCGACGCACGGCGAAACCGCCTACCCCGACTGAGCCGGGGCCGAAGCCGGATCAGGTCCCCTGGCGAACTCCCCCTGGCGGACCTGAACGGATTCGCGCATCTCGGCGGCATAGACGCGGAAGTGATTGCGGCCCTGTTCCTTGGCGGCGTACATGGCCAGATCCGCGGCCCGCAACAGCTCGCTGTCGCTGCCGCCGTCACGGGGATGGAAGGCCGCGCCCATGCTGGCGGAAATCTGCACGGTCTGCTGTCCCAGCGCAAAGGGCTGGGACAGAGAATCCAGGATTTTGTCCGCCACGGGAAAGATGTCGTCCGGATCTTCAATGTCCCGGACGAGGAGGGTGAATTCATCACCGCCCAGCCGCGCCACCAGGTCGGAACTGCGCACGCACTCGGTCAGCCGCCGGCCCACCAGGCGCAACAACTGGTCGCCCGCCTCGTGGCCCAGGGTGTCGTTGACGTCCTTGAACAGGTCCAGATCCAGGAAGATCACCGCGAACGACGTCCCGCCCAGCCGGGCCTGTTCGATACTGAGCCGCAGGTTTTCCTCGAACATCTGGCGGTTGGGCAACTGGGTCAGGTGGTCGTGATGCGCCTGATGCCAGATCGAGGCCTCGCGGCGGCGCTTTTCGGTCACGTCGGAAAACAGGCCGATCCGGCAATTGACGCTGCCGTCCGCGTTATAGGACGTATTGATCGACAGGCGTTCGACGTATTCCTCTCCCGACTTGCGCCGGTTATGGATATCGCCGCTCCAGCGGCCGGTGTCCTGCAGCCTGGCCCACATCACCCGGTAGAAATCCTCGTCGTGGCGCCCGGAGCTGAGCACATTCATGGTCTGCCCGACCACGTCGTCGGCGCTGTAGCCGGTCACCGCCGTAAAAGCCGGATTGACGTCCTGGATGACGCCGTCGGCATCCGTGACCACCATGCCTTCGCTGGTGTGGGCGTACACCAGGGCGGCCCGCCGCGCCGAGGCCTCGGCGCGCTTGCGCTCGGTGATGTCGAACATGATGCCGATCAAGGCCGGCCGGCCATGCAGGGACATCAGCGAACCGAAGATTTCCAGTTCGATCGGTTCACCGTCACCCCGCCGCGCCACGCATTCGTAGCGCGTTCGGGTCGCGCGCCCCGACAGGCGTTCCATCGCCTGGGCCTGGACGGTCTCGTAGTCCGCCCCGGTGAACACCTGATGGAGCGGAAAACCGTCCGCCAGCACGGCCTGCGGATAGCCCAGCATGTCAGCCATGCGCGTGTTGACGTGGATAAAGCGCAGGGACTCATCCACCATGTAGATCCCGGCCACGGTATTGTCGGACAGGCCGTTGAACATGGATTGCGCATCGGCCAGCGCCGCATGCTCTTGCTCGATGTCCCGCAGCAGGCGTTCGATGCGCCCTGCGGAATCGTTCAACGCCCGACCCAGTTCGCCCAATTCATCGCCGGGCGGCAAGTCTGAGCGCGCGGCATAGTCGCCCACCGCCAGGGCCCGGCACTGCCGGGCCAAAGCCTGGACGGGCTGCAGGATGCGCCGGGAAACCACCCAGCCGACCAGCCCCAGCAGCAGGAGATCCAGCGCGAACAGGGCATAGGCGCCGTACAGCGCGCGGCGCTGGACTTCCCGCGCCTGGACGACCAGGCTGTCCATCATCGTTTCGGTACGGGCCAGCAGGTCAGTATTGGCCCGCAGCAGCGCCTCCACGGCGACCCGGTCCCCGGCCGGTGCGCGGGCCAGCGCATCGACGGCGAGCTGTTGGCGCATCCAGGCCTGGCGCACGTCCAGCAATTGCGGCGAAAGCGCCTTCGGCACGGCGGGAATATCCAGGCCAAAGGCGCGCCCCCCCAGGCGCAGCGCGTCATGCGCCTCGTCGAACAACGTGGGCAGTTGATCCGGCGCCAGGTCCGGCAGACCCGGATACTGGTGCAGCGCCAGCGCGGACAGGCCCATGCGCTGGCTCAGCATCCGCATCTTGCCCGCGACGTTCAGCGTGGCAGCCACGCCGTCGCCTTCCCGCAGCAGGAACTGGACGATGGAGACGTTGCCGACGGCCAGCAACATCACCAGAATGAAGGCCAGCGAGGCTTTCTGCCGCACGGATCGAGGAAAGGGGACGTGTTGCAAATAGGAACCTGGAAATATCGGGACCGAACACCAGAGCACTGCCGCCAGATTCTAGCAACGAACCGGTCTATTAGAAACAGTCATATGTTCAGGGTCTTGATCTGACCCCGGATGCAACTCAGGTATTCAGTGTGGACAGGTCGATGCGCTCGGCCCGATTCAGCGCCGAGGCGACCTTGACCCGCAGCGCATTGGAATGCGCCTTGCGGATTTCCTTCTTCACATCCAGCAATTGCTGCGGATGCATGGAGAACCCGGTCAGGCCCAGCCCCAGCAGCATGCGGGTGACGCGCACGTCGCCGGCCATCTCGCCGCAGATCGACACGGGCTTGCCCACGCGTTCGCCGGCGTTGATGGTGTGCGCGATCAGGCGCAGCACCGCCGGATGCATCGGGTCGTACAGAGAGGCCACGTCGGTATCCCCCCGGTCGATCGCCAGCACGTACTGGATCAGGTCATTGGTGCCGATGGACAGGAAATCCAGCGTCTCGGCGAAGGGTTCGATGGCGATGGCGATGGCGGGAATCTCGACCATGGCCCCCACCTGCACGGCCGCGTCGTGAGGCAGGCCCTCGGCGCTCAATTCCTCGGCGGCCCGCGCCAGCGCGCGGCGGGCGGCATGGATCTCGTGCATGTGCGACACCATGGGGAACAGCACCCGGATCGGCCCGTGCGCGGCTGCCCGCAGCAGCGCCCGCAACTGCGTGTTGAACATCTCGGGATTGGCCAGGCAGTATCGGATCGCGCGCAGGCCCAGGGCCGGATTGGTGGCCACGGTCGCCTCGCCGTCCAGCGTCTTGTCGGCGCCGATGTCCAGCGTGCGGATGGTGACCGGCCGGCCGGCCATGGTCCGCACCACCGAGGCATAGGCCTCGTACTGCTCTTCCTCGCCCGGCAGATCGGGGCGGCCCATGAACAGGAATTCGCTGCGAAACAGGCCGATGCCCTCGGCGCCGGCGGCCAGCGCATCGGCGGCCTCCTCCGGCAACTCGATATTGGCTTCCATGCGGATCTGGATGCCGTCGAGGGTGACGGCCGGCGCAAAGCGCAGCGACTTGAGCTCGTCGCGCTCGCGCAGAAAGGCCGCCTGCCGTTCCTGATATTCCCGCAGCACCGCGTCCGAGGGATTGACCAGGACCAGCCCGTTCAGGCCGTCGACGATCAGGCGGTCGCCGTCACGCACCAGTGTGCGCACCAGCCCCATGCCGACCACGGCCGGCACGTTCATGCTGCGCGCCACGATGGCCGTGTGCGAGGTGGCCCCGCCCAGATCCGTCAAGAAGGCGCCGAAACGGCCGCCGCGCAGACGCATCATGTCGGCCGGGGAAATGTCGCGCGCCACCACGATCAGGCTGCCGTCGACGTTCACGGCATCCAGATTCGGCAGCCAGTGCCCGGACCCCGACAGCACCCGCAGCACGCGCTCGATCACCTGGCGCACGTCCCCGCCGCGCTCGCGCAGGTAGGCGTCCTCCATCAGGGAGAACTGCTCGACCAGGATCTGGCCCTGGGTCGTCAGCGCCCATTCGGCATTGTATTGGCGCTCTGCGATCAACTGACAGACGGACTGCGTCAGCATGGGATCCTGCAGCAGCATGGCGTGCACCGACAGCAGCACGCCCAGCTCGCGCGGCGCATCGGCCGGCAGGTCCTCGGCCATCTGGCCCAGGTCGCGCACGGTCTCGTCCACCGCCCGGGTAAAGCGCCGCTGCTCGGATTCGATGTCCTCGTCGGCAATGCGGTAGTGGGCGACTTCGAGCGAAGCCGCGCTCATCACCACGGCCCGGCCGATGGCATAGCCGCGCACCACCCCCTGGCCGTACAGGCACAGGGTGGAGGCGAGCGCGGACGAAACAGGTTCCGGCGAATTCATGCGCAATGCAGCCTGGCTTATTCGGCTTCTCCGAACCGGCCTTCGAACAAGGTCTGGATGTCGGCCAGCGCCTGAGCTTCGTCCTCGCCCTGGGCGTCGATCTTGACGGTGACGCCCAGGCCTGCGGCCAGCATCATCACGCCCATGATGCTCTTGGCGTTGACGCGCTGCGCCCCCCGCGAGATGAAGATGTCACTGCGGTAGCGCCCGGCCAACTGGGTCAGCTTGGCCGCCGCGCGCGCATGCAAGCCCAGTTTGTTCGAAATCACCAGATCGATGGAAGGCATGAAGATGGGTTCCTAGCAATCACACGGGGGTTCCGCATTGACGATACCGCGCAACGCCCCCTGACGCACGCGTTCACTGAGAGATTCAGGGTTTTCCTGCTGGTCTGTCAAGGCTTTCAGCACCATGCAGGCGTTGGTGCCGGTCAGCAGATGCACCACGTAGCCGTCCTCCAGCGCCTGGCGCTGGGCCTGGGCGGCGATATTGAACGGCGTCGCCCCGTACAGATCGCACAGGATCAGGACGGGTTCGCCCGGCCCCTGCGTGCGCATCCAGTCCAGGATGCGGCCGGTCTGGGTGGGCGGATCGGCGTCGGGCACGATGTCGAACACCGTCAGGTCAGGCACGCGGCCCAGCACGTGCCGGGCGCAGACCTCGAAGGCCTCTCCCAAGGGATCATGCATGACCAGGGCGATGCGGGTGTTCATTCAGGACGCGCTCACGGCGTGGACCAGGGCTTCGACGAAGCGGCCGGCCACGTCAAAACCGGTCTGCTCGGTGATTTCCACGAAGCAGGTGGGGCTGGTGACGTTGATCTCGGTGATGTAGTCGCCGATCACGTCCAGGCCGATCAGCAGCAAGCCGCGTCCCGCCAGCCGCTCGCCCACGGCCTGGGCCAGTTCCAGATCGCGCGCCGACAGGGGCTGCGCCCGGCCGCGCCCGCCGGCGGCCAGATTGCCGCGCGTCTCGCCCTGCAGCGGCACACGCGCCAGGGCGTAGGGCACCGGCTCGCCGCCGATGATCAGGATGCGCTTGTCGCCGTCGCGGATTTCCGGGATGTAGCGTTGCGCCATGATGGTGCGCTGTCCCATCTCCGTCAGGGCTTCCAGGATGGAGCCCAGATTGGGCTCGTCAGGCCGCAGGCGGAAAATGCCGCTGCCGCCCATGCCGTCCAAAGGCTTGACGATGACGTCGCCGTACTGCGCCTGGAATGCGCGCAACCGCGCCATGTCGCGGCTGACCAGCGTCGGCGCCGTGTACTGCGGGAATTCAGTGATGGCGAGCTTTTCGGGGTGGTTGCGGATGGCCGACCCGGCGTTGAACACGCGCGCGCCCTGCGCCGCCGCATAATCGAACAGGTGCGTCGCGTAGACGTACTCCATGTCGAAGGGCGGATCCTTGCGCATCAGCACGCCGTCGAAATCGGCCAGCGCGCATTCGCGCGGCGCGACGTCCTGTGTCCACCAGTCGTGGCCGTGCCAGTCGGCGTCGGCGCGCAGGCGCATCGCCGTGGCCGCAACCCGCACGCGGCCTTCCTGGATGTACAGGTCGCCCATCGTGGCAAAGCTGAATTCATGCCCCTGCGCGGCCAGACTGCGCATGACGGCGACCGAGGAATCCTTCCAGGCCTTCAAGGCAGGCAGCGGATCGATGACGAACAGAAAATGCATGAATGCCTCTATGCCTCTTGCAGCGATGGGCATGAAATGGCCCACAGGGACCATTTCACGTCCGATCCCATCAGGCTTTTTTGCGCGGTGCCAGCACCATCACCATCTGGCGGCCTTCGAGCTTGGGCATGGCCTCGACCAGCACCAGCTCGCCCAGGTCATCGCGCACCCGTTCGAGCACACGCATGCCCAGTTCCTGGTGGGCCATTTCGCGGCCGCGGAAACGCAGCGTGACCTTGGCCTTGTCGCCGTCCTCGAGGAAGCGGCGCAGATTGCGCAGCTTGACCTGATAGTCGCCTTCGTCGGTGCCCGGGCGGAATTTGACTTCCTTGACCTGGATGACCTTCTGGCGGGAACGGGCCTCGGCCTGGCGCTTCTGTTCCTGGTACTTGAACTTGCCGTAGTCCATCAGGCGGCAGACCGGGGGGCTGGCCGTGGGGGCGATTTCGACCAGATCGACGTCGTTCTGTTCGGCCATGGCCAAGGCATCCGCCGTACGGACGATGCCCAGTTGTTCGCCTTCCACGCCGATCAAACGGACTTCGTGGATGCGGATATCACCGTTGACGCGGTGTTTCTTTTCGGTTGCGATGTCTAAAACTCCTGTGAGTTGATAAAAAAGGGGCGAATCAGGCCTGGGCCGGTTCGGTTCCCTGCTGACGAGTCGAGATTTCGTGCTTCAGCCGGGCGGTGAAATCCGCCACCGGCATCGAGCCCAGATCCTGATTGCCGCGTCCGCGCACGGACACGGCGCCGGATTCGCGTTCCTTGTCGCCAACGACCAGAATATACGGGATTTTCTGCAGGCTATGTTCGCGGATTTTACGGGTGATCTTTTCGCCCCGCACGTCGGCGGACACGCGCAGGCCCTGTTGTTTCAGGTCGCGGGCCAGTTGTTCGGCATAGGCGGCGGAACTGTCGGAGATGCAGCAGACCACGGCATGCTGCGGCGCCAGCCAGGCGGGCAGCGCCCCGGCGTGGTTTTCGATCAGCATGCCGATGAAGCGCTCCAGAGAGCCCAGGATGGCCCGATGCAGCATCACCGGCGTGCGGCGCTGGTCCTGGGCATCGACGTATTCAGCCCCCAGACGCTGCGGCATGGAAAAGTCCACCTGGATGGTGCCGCACTGCCAATGGCGGCCGATGGCGTCCTTCAGGGTGTATTCGATCTTCGGCCCGTAGAAGGCGCCCTCGCCTTCGGACACTTCGTACTCGCAATGCGACAGGTCCAGGCTGTCCATCAAGGCCTTTTCGGCCTTGTCCCAGACCTCGTCGGCGCCGATGCGCTTTTCGGGACGGGTGGCGACCTTGTACAGGATCTCGGTGAAACCGAAGTCGGCGTAGACCTTTTGCAGCAGCCGCGTGAAAGCGGCGCATTCGGCCTGAAGCTGGTCTTCGGTGCAGAAAATGTGGCCGTCGTCCTGGGTGAAACCGCGCACGCGCATCATGCCGTGCAGCGAACCGGAGGGCTCGTTGCGGTGGCACTGGCCGAATTCACCGTAGCGCAGCGGCAGTTCACGGTAGGAGTGCAGGCCGGCGTTGAAGATCTGCACGTGGCCCGGACAGTTCATGGGCTTCAAGCCATACACGCGGTTCTCGGATTCCGTCGTGAACATGTTTTCCTGGTAGTTGTCCCAGTGGCCGGTTTTCTTCCACAGGGACAGGTCCAGAATCTGCGGCGCCTTGACTTCCTGGTAGCCGTTGTCCTGGTACACCTGGCGCATGTATTGCTCGACCTGCTGCCAGACCGTCCAGCCCTTGGGGTGCCAGAAGATCAGGCCCGGGGCCTCGTCCTGGAAGTGGAACAGGTCCAGTTCGCGGCCGATGCGGCGGTGATCGCGCAATTCGGCCTGTTCGAGCATGTGCAGATAGGCGTCCTGGTCTTCCTTGCGGGCCCAGGCGGTGCCGTAAATGCGCTGCAGCATTTCGTTGTTGCTGTCGCCGCGCCAGTAGGCTCCGGCGACCTTCATCAGTTTGAACACCCGCAGGCGGCCGGTGGACGGCACGTGCGGGCCGCGGCACAGGTCGATGAAATCGCCCTCGCGGTACAGGCTGATCTTTTCGTTGGTGGGGATCGAGGCGATGATCTCGGCCTTGTAAGCCTCGCCGATGCCACGGAAAAACTTCACGGCCTCGTCGCGGTCCCATTCCTCGCGCGTGACGACTTCGTCGCGGCGCGCCAGTTCGGCCATCTTCTTTTCGATGGCGGTCAGGTCTTCGGGCGTGAAGGCGCGCTTGTACGAGAAGTCGTAATAAAAGCCGTTGTCGATCACCGGGCCGATGGTGACCTGGGCGTCGGGAAACAGGGACTTGACCGCGTAGGCCAGCAAGTGCGCCGTCGAGTGGCGGATCAGATCCAGGCCCTCGGGGTCCTTGTCGGTGACGATGCTCAGGCCCGCATCCTGGTCGATCACGTGGCTGGCGTCCACCAGCCGCGCCGGCTGCCCGTCCACGGTCAGTTTGCCCGCCAGCGTAGCCTTGCCCAACCCGGTCCCGATGGAACGCGCGACCTCGTGCACGGAAACGGGATGGTCGAATTCGCGCTGCGAACCGTCAGGAAGGGTGATGCAAACCATGTAAGCGTGTCCTGAAAATGCGAAACGCGGCCTGCGCCGCGTCGATAAAAAGCCTGAATTTGTCGTGCAGGAGGGAACCTGTCAAGTGTAGCAATCGGACGGGCAACAATCAATTTGATACGAGGCGATCCGACAACAAACGGCACAAACTGCTACTCTTTCGCCGCTTTTCAGCCTCAACGACAAACAGCCCGATGAATACACAAGCCAATCGGGACAAAAAGGAAAATTTCATGGAACGCAAGGACAATGTGCACCCGCTGCGCAAGGCGGGCGGCAGCGCCTCGCTGGTGGCGCTGGGCATCATCATTCTGGCTCTCATCGGCGCCTCATTCGAGTCCTGGTACACCGTCGACCAAAGAGAGCGCGCCGTCACGCTGCGCAACGGGGCCATCACCGGCGTGGCCGAGCCGGGCCTGCATTTCAAGCTGCCTTTCGTCGACAGCTATGCACGCGTCAGCACGCAATCGCACGTCGTCAAATTCGAGCAGGTCGAGGCCTACAGCCGCGACCAGCAGCCCGCAACGCTGGTGGTGTCCGTCACCTACAGCGTGCCGGCCGACCGGGTGGACATGCTCTACGCGCGCTACGGTTCGATCCCGTCCATGAGCGCGCGGCTGCTGGAACGCAAGGTGCCCGACCAGGTCAAGACCATCTTCGGGCAATTCACGGCGATTTCCGCCGTGCAGGACCGCGCCAAGCTGACCATGGGCATCAGCGACGCCCTGCGGCACAGTGTCGAAGACCAGCCGATCCATATCGAGGGTGTGCAGATCGAGGAAATCGGCTATTCCCCCGCCTACGAGGCCAGCGTCGAGGACCGGATGAAGGCCGAGGTCGCCGTCTTCACGCGCCAGCAGAACCTGGAGACCGAGCGCATCAACGCCCAGATCGCGGTCACGCAGGCCAAGGGCCGCGCCGACTCCGTGGTCGCCGAGGCGCAAGCCCGCGCCCAGGCCGTACGCCTGGCCGGCGAAGCCGAGGCCGCCGCCATCGAAGCCAAGGGCAAGGCGCTGCGCGAGAACCCCAGCCTCGTGCAACTGATCGCCGCCGAACAGTGGGACGGCAAGCTGCCCGGGACCATGGTCCCGGGCTCGGCCGTGCCGTTCATCAGCGTGAAATAAGGGGCTGTTGCGGGGCGGCGTCTCAGCCCCTGATTCGGGTTGCCCGGATCGTTTGACAGGCCGCAAAACGCCCCCTATAATTTCGTTCTTTCTTGCAGGCGGTTAGCTCAGTTGGTTAGAGCGCTACGTTGACATCGTAGAGGTCGCTGGTTCGAATCCAGTACTGCCTACCAGAATTCTTGCAAGGGTTGCCCAACCCCGCCCAAAAAAGCCGCTCTCGCCACGAGGTGCGGCTTTTTTGTTGCCGGGCCGCCCCCAAGGCAAAAAGCGCCCCCTCGGGGGGCAGCGCGCCATGCGTCAGCATGGAAGCGTGGGGGCTTGTTGCCAAGCCCGGCCTCAGGCATGGCGGCTTCCCTTCGATCCGGAGGCCAGCAGGCGCATCGCGATCAGCACGGACAGCGCCACGGCGACGGCGCCTGCGAGATAAACGGTTTCGATCCCCCATGCCCCGGCCACCGCGCCCGACACCGGGCCGGTGAGCCCTAGCGAAATATCCAGGAAAGCCACATAGGCCCCCATGGCGACGCCCCGGCTCTGCGGCGGTGCGCGGCGCACGGCCTCCACGCCGAAACCCGGGAAAGCGAGCGAATACCCCAAACCCGTCAACGCGGCGCCGGCATAGGCCATGACAGGCGTCTGGGCGCCCCAGATGAGCAGTTGCCCCGCAGCCTCGATGCATACGCAGACCAGGGCCACACGGGCGCCGCCCAGTTTGTCGGGCAGATGGCCGAAGAAGATGCGGGCGCCGATGAACGCCAGCCCGAAAGCTGTGAATGCCAGCGAGGCATCGCCCCACTCCCGGGCGGCGAACAGCAAGGCGATGAATGCCGTGATGACGCCGAAGCCCACACTGCAAAGCGCCAGGCCGATCCCCGCGCCCCACACGGCGCCCAGCACCTTGTAGAACGGCGTGCGGCGGGCGGCCGTCGGGGCGATCGCCCGCACATTCAGGACGAGTACCAGCGCCAGCACGGGCAGGATGGCGGCGGCAACGCAGATGCCGGCGAATCCATACCCTTCCTGGACGACCATGCCGACGGGAGCGCCCACGGCGTAAGCGCCATACATGGCAATGCCGACCCACGCCATGACCTTGCCGGCATTCTGCGGGCCAACGAGCCCGACGCCCCAACTCAAGGCGCCCGTCACGATCAGGCTCTCGCCGCAGCCCAGCAATACACGGCCCAACAGCAGAATCCAGACGGAGGCCGTCGGCGCGGAGAGGAAGGCCAGAGACACGAGATAAGCGCCCCCGGAGCAGGACGCAAACAGGAAGCCCGTGACCACGGCGCGCTTGGCCCCCCGCGTGTCGGCCAGATTCCCGGCCCAGGCGCGAGACAGCAGGGCGGCGGCGAACTGCGTGCCGATGACCATCCCAACCATCAGGGTGCTCATGCCCAATGCATCGGACACGTGCAGCGGCAGGACGGGCAGCAGCAAGCCGATGGTGAGGAAGGCGATGAACACCGCCAGCGTGATCGGCAAGAGTTTGAGAAAAACGCCGACGACGGGCGGCGGATGGGCCGCACCGGCCGCAGTGACATCAGAACGAGAAGACATCCACAACTCCAAATATGAGCATTTGCTCGATATTTGGCATAATATGAGTCATTGCTCACATTGGAAACTCACGTTCGGACAGCCGTATGCCCGCCCTGCCTCAACCACGCCGCATCCCGCGTCAGAGCCGTTCCCGCGCCTTGGTGGATGCCGTCCTGGAAGCCACGGCTCGCGTTTTGACCGAGCGCGGCTACGCCGGAACCAACACCAACCTGGTGGCCGAGCGCGCCGGCGTCAGCGTCGGCTCCGTCTACCAGTACTTTCCCAACAAGGACTCCCTGCTCACGGCATTG
The DNA here is from genome assembly GCF_042651965.1 of Castellaniella hirudinis. Taxonomy (NCBI): domain Bacteria; kingdom Pseudomonadati; phylum Pseudomonadota; class Betaproteobacteria; order Burkholderiales; family Alcaligenaceae; genus Castellaniella; species Castellaniella hirudinis. The sequence goes on along the minus strand of NZ_JBHSDY010000010.1, from coordinate 461,371 downwards.
CACGAGCGGCACGCAATGGAAATGCATGCCGCCATGGAAACCGTGCTGGCGGGCTCGCATCCACCGGGCTTGCGTGGAAAGCTGGCCGCCGTCGTGCACGCCTGGCTGGCGGCGCACCAGGTCGCACCCGAATTGCATCGCGTGCTGGAGAAGGAATTCCCGTTCTTCGATGCACCGCCCGATCAAAGCCCGGCCGACCAAGGCATCCGACGCCGCATCCGGCAATTGCTGGAAGACCACCGCGACGAGATCGTGCCCGCCGATCGGGACCTGGCCACATGGATGGTGCTGCAAGCCATGGAGTCGCTGATCCATGCAGCCGTCATCCCGCCGGGCGCCCCCCATCCCGCCCGGCAGGTCGAGCAAGCCATCATCGACATGCTGGACGGCTACTTGTGCGGTCAGCAGCGGCGCACGGATTAAACCGCTTGTTCCCGGCAATAGGCCGCCAGTTCCGCGATGGTCAACAGCGGCAGGCCATGCCGGCGGGCGTAATCGGCCACTTGGGCGCCACGCGCCATCGTGCCGTCCGGGTTCATCAGTTCACACAAAACGCCCATCGGGCGCAGGCCGGCCAGCGAGGCCAGGCACACGGAGCCCTCCGTGTGTCCCCGACGAGCAAGCACCCCGCCGGGATGCGCCCTCAGGGGAAAGACATGCCCGGGCCGCACCACATCCTCGGGCCGGGCATCGTCGGCAATCGCCGCCCGGATGGTGGTGAGCCTGTCACGCGCGCTGACCCCCGTCGTGACGCCGCGGCGCGCCTCGATGGTCACGGTGAACGCGGTGCCGAACGCGCTGCCGTTGTCCGACACCATCTGCGGCAATTGCAGCCGCTCGATGACCTCGTCAGTCAGGCACAGGCAGACAATACCGCTGCCATCGCGGATCAGTTGGGCCATGGTGCGCTCGGTCAGGCGCTCGGCGGCCAGGATCAGATCGGCCTCGTTCTCACGATCGTCGTCATCCATCAAGACCACCGGCACACCGGCGCGCACGGCATCCAGCGCCGCGCGAACGCGCTCATGAACGGTTTCAGGACTGCAAAGGGTTTGAGGCAATGCGGGCGCCGTGCGCTCCGCGACTTGAGGGTAGGACATATAAACGCTCCTCGCTGAAAGTTTGAGAAGACGTTTTCGGGGCACGCAGCCGGACACGCCCCTGCGGCAAGAGGTCATACAGACCCTTTGCATGCAGAACCATGCCGCTGCCGATCTTCTTTCATCCGGACTGTGACCGTCGGCTCTGGCATGGGACCAGATCTGCTGACCTCCCGGCGCAGTGCCAGGAGCGCTCGCGGGCTCGCAAAGACCCTGCGGCATTGCGCCGCAGCTTCGCCTACCGCCGGTGGGGAATTGCGCCCCGCCCTGAAGACGTTGGTTTTGTCGGCCAAGGCCAACGATGGAATTTTATGAGTCCGCCCCCGCGCCCATCAACTCGCGTTTGCCGCCTTCACCCAACGCCCCTCAGGACGATCCCGTCAGCAGCGAACGCGCCCAGCGCCGCGCCGGCAGGCCGGTGCGGGACTCCAGTTGCTCGGCCCGATCCAGCAGTTCCTGGCGCGACAGGTCCAGGGCATCGCCCTTGAAGGCCAGGACCACCGTATTGCCCTCATCGATCTCCGGCAGGCACAGCACGCGCCCGTTGAAGGCCGCGCGGATGCCGCGCAGGTTTTCCTCGAAGCTTTCGTGGTTGCCGAACAGGTTCACGCTCATCACGCCCGGCTCGTCCAGGATCCGGCAGCAGTCCCGGTAGAAGGCGGGATCGCCGCACACCGGACCTTCGGCCCGGCTGTCGTACAGGTCCACCATCAGCGCCCGGTAGCGCCCCGCCCTGCCCGGTTCGGCCACCCAATCACGCGCATCGGCATGATCGATGACGGAGCGCGCGCTGCCAGGCAGGCGAAAGAAGGCCTGGCACAGGGACGTGACGGCGGGATTGCGTTCGACCGTCTCGACCGGGGACCGGGTATGCCGCAAGGTGAAGCGCAGCAGCGAACCGGCGCCCAGCCCCAGGATGCCGACGCGATCGCGCGCGCCGGCCGAGGCGAACAGCAGCCAGGCCATCATCTGCTGGGTATAGGCCAGCACCAGTTCGGACGGCCGGGCGATGCGCATCGCCCCCTGGATCCATTCCGAATCAAAGTGCAGGTAGCGGATGCCGTATTCTTCCGACAGGGTCGGCAGGTCAGCCTCGATGGCCGCCTGCCAGGCGTCCCGGTCGGCGCGCGAACGGGCCACGCCTACAGACGTTCGAAGATGGCGGCGATGCCCTGTCCGCCGCCGATGCACATGGTGACCAGCGCATGGCGGCCCTGGACGCGCTGCAGTTCGTGCAGCGCCTTGACCGTGATCAGTGCGCCCGTGGCGCCGATCGGATGCCCCAGGCCGATGCCGCTGCCATTGGGATTGACCTTGGCCGGGTCGAAGCCCAGTTCACGGGACACAGCGCAGGCCTGGGCGGCAAAGGCTTCGTTGGCCTCGATCACGTCGATCTGGTCCAGGGTGAGGCCGGCGCGCGCCAAAGCGGCGCGCGTGGCCGGCACCGGGCCGATGCCCATGTACTGCGGGTCCACACCCGCATGGCCGTAGGACACCAGGCGCGCCATGGGGGTCAGGCCCCGGGCGCGGGCGGCCTGCCCGGTCATCAGCAGCACGGCGGCCGCGCCGTCATTCAGGCCGGAGGCGTTGCCTGCCGTCACGGTGCCGTTTTCCTTGGCGAAGACAGGTTTCAGCTTGTTGAAGCTGTCCGGGCTGGCGTCGAAGCGCACGTGCTCGTCCTGCTCGAACACGACCTCGCCCTTGCGGGTCTTTTGCGTCACCGGCACGATCTGCGACTTGAAGTAGCCTTGCCCGATGGCGTGCGCCGCGCGGCGGTGCGACTCCAGCGCCAGCGCGTCCTGATCCTCGCGGCTGATGCCGTATTTCTGCGCCACGTTCTCGGCCGTCACGCCCATGTGGTAGTGCTCGAACGGGCAAGACAGGGCGCCGGTCATCATGTCCACCAGGCGCGAGTCGCCCATGCGCGAACCCCAGCGCTGGCCGACCGCCATATAGGGCGCGCGGCTCATGCTCTCGGCCCCGGCGCCGATGGCGACCTCGGCATCGCCCAGCATCAGCGTCTGGGCGGCGGATACGATGGCCTGCAGGCCGGAACCGCACAGGCGGTTGACGTTGAAGGCCGGCACGGCCTGAGGGATGCCCGCGTTCAGGGCCGCCACGCGGGACAGGTACATGTCACGCGCCTCGGTGTTGATGACGTGGCCGAAGACGACATGGCCGACGTCGTCCGCCGCCACGCCCGCGCGCTCCAGCACGGCGCGCACCACGCGTTCCCCCAGTTCGCAGGGGGCCACGTCCTTGAGCCCGCCGCCGAAATCCCCGACGGCAGTCCGGCAGGCCTCAACGATGACGATGTCTTGCATGATCGACTCCAACTCCAATAACGAAATTCAGCGGCCCAGCGCCTTGCGGATGGCGGTGGACAGTTCCTCGGCGGAAAACTTGGGGACGTAGCCATTGGCGCCGACGCTGCGCACATGGTTCTCGTTGGCCGACCCCGACAGCGACGAGTGGATCACCACCGGCATGGCATTGAAGCGGGGGTCCTGCTTGATGTTGCGCGTCAGCGTGAAGCCGTCCATTTCCGGCATTTCCAGATCGGTCAGCATCAGGCAGACCTTGTCGTGAATGGTCTTGCCCTCGGCCTCGGCGGCGGCGGCCAGCGTGTTCAGGCGACTCCAGGCTTCCTGGCCGGATTTGACCATCTCGTAGGGGATGTCCATGGCCTTGAGGGTCTGTTCCATCAGGGCGCGGGCGACGAACGAGTCGTCGGCCACCAGCACCACGGTGCCGGGCTTGAGGGCGAATTTGTCGCCGACTTCGCGGGGATCGACCTGATGGCGGTTCGCCTCGGGCGTGATGGCCTGCAGGATGGCTTCGACGTCCAGCACCTGGGCCAGGCGCGCCTCGTCGCCGCTGCCCTCGGTCAGGCGGGCGATGCTGGTGATCAGGCTGGGGCCCGTGCCGGTATTTTCGGCGGAGATGACCTGATTCCATTCCAGCCGCACGATGTCTTCGACCGATTCGACCGTAAACGCCTGGGTGGTGCGGGCGTATTCCGTCACCAGCATCAGGGTCGGCGCGGCCGCCAGCTTGCAGCCGATGATCGCGGGCAAGTCGTACACGGGGATCACCTGATCGCGCAGGTGTACCACGCCGAGCGAGAACTTCGGCGCGCCCGCGATCGGCGTGATGGCGGGCATGGTCACGATCTCGCGGACCTTCAGCACGTTGATGCCGAAGAGCTCGGACTGCCCCAGCACGGCATCCGTGCCCAGGCGGAACAGCAGGAGTTCGAACCGGTTGGTGCCGGCCAGATTGGTGCGTTCATCGATTTCTTTTTGGAGTGAGCTCATGTCAGGCCTTATATGAATGCGGTGTCCCCGAACCGGAGATTCTAATGGGCGCCGCCGTCTCTTGCAGCCCTGGACGGAAAATATTCCATGCCAGCGCCATAAAACCAATCTAAATCAATGAACTGGGACGGGAAACGGCAACTGAATTCCATGAACGGCGGTCAATCCCTCCGTTACATTATTTTCTCCCAAGCGGACCTATTCCGTCATCCTGGGATTCTCGTGGAGTTCCCGACATGTTTAAAAGCCTGCGCGCCAGGATCACTGCGGTCAGCATTCTGATCGCCACCCTCTCCCTCGTCTCGCTCTCGGCCGCCGTGTTCTACGTGGTCCGGAACGACATGCTGAAGACCATCGACGACGACACCCGCCAACTGGCCAAGGTCTATGCCTCAGACCTGTCCGCCTGGGCCCAGAGCAAGCAGCAGATCACGCACTCGCTCCTGCTGGCCGTCCCCGAGGCGGACCCCATGCCGATGCTGCGGGCTGCCGAAATCGCCGGACTGGACCTGGCCTATTTTGTCCGCGCAGACAAAAGCCATGCCTTCACTTCACCCCGGCCCGAGGGTTACGACGGCACGACGCGGGACTGGTACAAGCAGGCAGTCGCCAAAGGCGGCCCCGACCTGACCCTGGCCTACCCGGACTCGAAAACAGGCAATCTGGTCGTCAGCTTCATCGAGCCGCTCATCGAGAACGGCAAGACCGTCGCCGTCGTCGGGTCCGACATGGAACTGACCTCGGTGGTGAAGAAAGTCGCCGGCATCCGCCCCTACGAGAAGAGCTTCGCCTTTCTGTTCAACAAGGACACCGGCAAGATCATCGCCCACCCGGACGCCAAATACACGCTCAAGCAGGTCGCCGAACTGGCGCCCGGCCTCAGCGTCGACATGCTGACCGGGCTGGCCACCCGGCACAGCCGCGCGCTGTTGCCGATCAACGGCGAGCAGCAACTGCTGTACGCCACCCTCGTCGACGGCACGCCCTGGGTGCTGGGCATCAGCATCGATTACGACCAGGCCACCGAAACCCTGAACAGTCTGTTCTGGACGGCCGTGCTCATCGCAGCCCTGTGCGTGCTGATCGCGGGCGTCCTGATGGCGCTGTTCGTCAACCGGCAGCTCGCCCGCCTGCTGACGATCCGTGACGCGCTGCAGGAAATCGCCTCCGGCGACGGCGACCTGACCCGCCGCGTCAGCGAATCCGGCCAGGATGAACTGACACACATCGCGCGCGCCTTCAATCTGTTCACGGACAAGATCTCGGCCGTACTGCTGCGCATCCGCGGCGCGTCCGAATCCATCCGCACGGCGGCCACCGAAATCGCCACCGGCAGCCAGGATCTGGCGTCACGCACCGAGGAACAGGCCAGCTCCCTGGCCGAAACCGCCGCCACGATGGAGGAAATCACCGCCACCGTGCGTCAGAATTCCGACCACGTGACCCAGGCGAACACCCTGTCCGCCTCGGCCGCCGAGGCCACCGGCGAAGGAAAATCCACGGTCAACGCGCTGGTGTCCACCATGGGCGAGATCAACGCCAAATCGCAGCAGGTCGCCGACATCATCGGGGTCATCGATTCTATCGCCTTCCAGACCAATATCCTGGCCCTGAACGCGGCGGTCGAGGCCGCCCGCGCCGGCGAACAGGGCCGCGGCTTCGCCGTGGTGGCCTCCGAAGTGCGCGCGCTGGCGCAACGATCGGCCGGCGCGGCCAAGGAAATCAAGGGCCTCATCGATGCCTCGGTCTCGGTCACGACCCAGGGCAACGATCAGGCCACGCGCGCGGGCGCCACGATGCAGGACATCGTCGACAGCATCCACCGCGTCACCGACATCATGGGCGAAATCAGCGCGGCCAACCGCGAGCAGGCCACCGGCATCGAGGAAATCAACACCGCCGTCACGCAGATGGACGACGTGACCCACCAGAACGCCAGCCTGGTCGAAGAATCGGCGGCGGCTGCCGCCAGCCTGCTGGAGCAGGCGCATGCCTTGTCCAGCCTGGTGGGCTCCTTCCGCCTTGCGGAGTCCGAACCCGAAGCCACGGCACCGCCGCAAGCGGCTCGGGGGGCCGACCGCCTGCCCTCGGCGCCGGAAAAAGTCATCAGCCCCACGCCGGCGCGCCATGCCCCGGCCGCCGCCGCACGCAAGCCCAAAGCGGTCGCTCTGGGCGCCCCCGCCTCACGCGGGAGCAGCCATGCGGCACAGGATGAGTGGACGGAGTTCTGAAGCGCTTCGTTCCTGCCCCCGCCCTGCGCATCCTTCAACGGCGCCTCCCATTTCCGGAGGCGCCGTTCGTTCAAGGCGGCAGCGCCCCTTCCAGCGTCACCTGTTCGAAATCATCGATCAGGATTTCCACGCCGACACGCCAATGCCCCGTGACGGCCGAGGGCAAAACACCTGTTTCAGCTTGCCAGCGGCCATCGGCCAGACGCTGCGCCTCGCGGCGCAGCGGTTCGATGCCGGCCTGCGGATTGCTCAAGGCCAGCGTCACGCCCTGAGCCGTCAGGGGCCGGCCGGCCGGATCGCTCAGCAGGATGGTCCAGACGCCTCCGGAGCGCGTCACGGCGGCCCGCGCCCGCGCATCGGACAGCAGCAAGGGCGCCGTCCCGGCATGACCGGAATCGTGTGTAACGCCGGATTCGACGGCCGCATCCAGACTGCGCGGCGGCGGCGTGAAACGCCAGAGCGACACCACCCCCAGCAGGATCACGGCGACGGCGGTTTCCACCTGCATGCTGCGCCGCAGCCGTCGGCAGGCCGTCGCCTCGCCCGCCAAAGCGGGACCCGTGCAAACCCAGCGATTGAACGCCGCAAGGGCCAGCAGCCCGCACACCAGCGCCAGTTTCGTACTCAGCACGAGGCCGTAGGGCGTGCGCCATAGATCCCCGGGCTGATCCAGTTGCAACAGCGCCAGCCCGATGCCGCTCACCAGCAGGGCCGCCACGACAGGCGTGATCCAGCGGGAAAACCAGGCCAGGAGCGCCAGGCCAGTGCTCGGCCCCTGAGTGGCGGGCCGTTCCCGGCCGGCCCTCAGCAGACGAATCAAGGGCGCAAGCGCCCCCAGCCACGCTGCTGCCGTCGCGACGTGCAGCACGACCAGAGGACGCGACAGCCACTGGGGCGGCGCCGTACCCGCATGGCCGCTGGCGGCCAGCGCCACGCCCGCCAGCGCCAGTCCCGCACCCGCGCAGGCACGCACTCTCCCGGCCCCGCGAGCGTGCAAGGCCCCTGCCGACGCCGACAGGGCCAAAGCGGACAAGCCCAGCGTCCAGGCATAGCGACTGCCCAGAGCCGCCGACCAGGCCGGCCCATCGAGCAGCGCCGAGACGGGACGATCCAGCAGATCCAGGCCCTGCAGCCCCAGGTTCACGGGCAGCAGGCCCAGGCCGAGCCAGACCAGCGGCCAGGCCCAGCGCGGACGATCCAACGGGTTTCGCGCCCGGAACAGGGCCGCCCCCAGGCAGGCGAACAGGCAGAGATAGCCCAGCCAGCGGCCCAGCCAGATGGCCGCCTGGCGACCGCTCGGGGCGGCGGTCGCCTCATCCACCCGCGCCGGACCGGAGGACGCGCCGACCGCATAGTCCAGCGTACCGCCCACCGGGTGCCCGTCCGCCGAGACGACGCGCCAACTGAGCAGATAGGTGCCCTGGGCCGTGCTGTCGGGCAGCGGCACACGGATACTCAGTCCTCCGGCCTGCGCCGGCGCTACGTCCGCGGCCGGCCCCTGAGGGCCGAGCAGACGCAATGCGGTGACGCTGACGGGTTCATTGAAGTTCAGAACCACCGCGTCCGGCGCCCGGTCCAGCACGGCGCCGGGCGCCGGGTCGGCCGACACCAGTGCGGCATGCCCCCAGGCTGCCTGCCCCCCCGACAGCAGGCAGACAGCCAGGATCAGCGCGGCTCTCAATGGGAATGGCCGTGGCCGCCGCCCTCATGGGCGGGCGCCACGATCCGCACGCCCGGCGCGGGGTTGTCGACATCCGGCTTGCCCGAGGTGTCGATCCAGCGCGACGCGCCCTGCCCGCACTCCTGGACGACCGGGAAATACACGGTCTGCCCGGCCTTGAAGGCATCCGACACATAGACGCGGAACACGAACTCGTCGTAATACGCATCCGGCAGCGTGCCGCTCCAACTGATTTCCCGCACACCGCTTTCGACCGGCGCGCCATGCAGGGTCTGGGGCTTGTCGTACTTGCCCTGGGTCAGGTCCAGGGTCCAGCCGGCCTTGGGCTGCGGCTTGGCCGCCAGCACGCCATCGGGGATGCGCACGCGCAGCCGGGTGGTATCGGCGCCGTTGCAGCCATGGCCGACGCGCAAGACGGCCTTGTAATAGCTGCCGGCGGCAGTTTGAGGGGTTTCCAGGGTGACGTGAGCCTGGGCGGCCGTCGCCAGGCCGAGCAGGGCCATCAAGCCCGCGGCAAGAGAAAATTTCATGAGACTGCCTTTCAAATGAGTCGTAACTGAAGGAATGGACGATCAATTGAAAGACAGCGGCGGCGCCCGGGAACCGAGCGGCGCCCCGCGTACACGCTGCACCGGCGGCGCGACGGCCCCGGCAAACCACGGCACGACGGCCGCCATCGTGACCAACGCCAGCACCGGCGCCGCCACCGGCAGGGGTGAACCACCGGCATGCTGAGCCAGCAGGCACAAGGGGCTGGCATGGGACTGCGGCAGGCCGTCGGTGTGGTGGTGCCCGTCCATCGACGGATCGCCCCCCATCGGCAGGCCCGGCATCTGGACGGGACACAGCACCAGACCCGGCAGGAAGCCATCCCGGCTCTCCAGGTCCAGCATCGTGCCGGCCGGCACCAACGCACGCAAAGCCAGGGCCAGACACAAGGTCCAGATCCAGGGCAGGCTTGAGGCGCGGAAGGGCCGTCGCGGCGCGTAAGACTTCATACGAACGGAGTATAGAGCACCCGGGACAAGCGCTTGAGCCGCAGTCCGGATGGCCCAGGCCGCGCCTTGAGCAGACAACTACCCCGCTTCCCCGGCTCATTTCGACGCATTTCCTGTTTTTAATCCATGCTAAATGTAAGGTTACTTAATGTTTTTTTTGCATGGACCTGTTTTCTGCACCGACGGCCTTGCCCCGCTCGTGCCGTTTTCCGTCTGACGCCAAGGAGGCATCATGAATATGCGCAGCATCAAAATCCGAACGAGGCTTTCGCTCGGATTCAGCTTCCTGATCGTGATCGCCGCGCTGCTGGCCGGCATGGGAGCCTGGAAGATTCAGGACAATATGGATGACAACGAGGTCATCCAGACGCGCAGCGAGATCAACGGCATGATTCTGCAGTGGGCGCGCGCCATCGAGGTCAACGGGACCCGCACGCTCTCGCTGACGCATATCCCCGACGCTGCGGCCCGGGAGGCCATCCAGGCTCAAATGTCGGACACCTCGAAGCGCATCAGCGACCTGCAGGACAAGGTCGGCGCCGCCATCCAGGCACCCGAGGCGCGCACGCTGTTCGCCAAAGTGCTGGAAGCGCGCAAGAACTACACCAGCCAGCGCAAGACCGCCATGGACCAGCAGAAACAGGGCGATACGGCAAAGGCCGAGCAGTTCTTCGTGCGGGACATGCCGAACCTGCTCGCTGCCTACCAGAACTCGGTCGATGCGCTCTACGCCTTCCAGCGCAGCTATGAAGGCCGCCTGTTCGAACAAAGCCTGGAGGACGGACGCCTCATGCTGATGGTGCTGGGGCTGACAACGCTGCTGGGGCTGATCATCGCCGCCCTGCTGGCCTGGCGCATCAACCGATCCATCGCCCTCCCCCTGACGCAAGCCGTGAAACTGGCCGGCTTCGTCGCCCGGCGGGATCTCGACCACGACGTCATGCCCCAGGGCAAGGACGAAATCACCGTGCTGGAACACAATCTGCACGACATGATGCTCAGCCTGCAGCAGACCGTGCAGGACGTGCGCCACGGCGCGGATTCGATCGCCTCGGCCGCCGGGCAGATCACGACCGGCAACCTGGACCTGTCCTCGCGCACCGAGGAGCAAGCCAGCTCCCTGGCCGAGACTGCCGCCACGACGGAGGAAATCACCGCCACCGTGCGCCAGAACGCCGACAACGCCCAGCAGGCCAATACGCTGGCGGCCTCTGCAGCCAAGATCGCCAGCGACGGCGGCGCACTCGTCGCCGAACTGGTCTCTACCATGGGCGAGATCGATACCAAGTCGCAGCAGGTCGCCGACATCATCGGGGTGATCGATTCCATCGCTTTCCAGACCAATATCCTGGCCCTGAATGCCGCCGTCGAAGCCGCCCGCGCGGGTGAGCAGGGTCGCGGCTTCGCCGTGGTCGCCTCTGAAGTTCGCGCGCTGGCGCAACGATCGGCCGGCGCAGCCAAGGAAATCAAGGATCTGATCAACACCTCGGTCGAGGCCGCCCACAAGGGCAACGAACAGGCCGCGCGCGCGGGCGCCACGATGCAGGACATCGTCGACGGCATCCACCGCGTCACCGACATCATGGGTGAAATCAGCGCGGCCAGCCGCGAACAGACCACCGGCATCGAGGAAATCAATGCCGCCGTCACCCAGATGGATGACGTCACCCGCCAGAACGCCAGCCTGGTCGAGGAGTCAGCAGCCGCGGCCAGCAGCCTGCAGGAACAGGCCGACACCCTGGCCCGACTGGTCGCCACGTTCCGGCTGAGGGATCAAGGCGGCCAGGCCGTCGCACGCCCTGCCGCCGCGCTGCCGGGGCCGACTGCGAGGCTGGGGTACAGCGAGGGTTGAGACAAGAGCGGCATGGCTCGCCATGCCGCACGCTTGCACGCATCTTCCGATCGGGAGATGCGTGATCCAGTGCTCAAATACCGAGCGCGGCGATGCCCGCCCGGGCAATCTCGACGTCCTGCTCGGATTTCACGCCCGACACGCCCACCGCACCGATGACTTCACCATCGACCACGATGGGCACGCCGCCTTCCAGCATGGCATGCAGAGGCACCGAGAGGAAAGCGGTACGCCCGCCATTGATCATTTCCTCATAAAGGCGCGACTCCCGCCGGCCCAGCGCCGCCGTGCGGGCTTTATTGGTGGAAATTTCGGCGGAAATGGGTGCTGCGCCATCCAGCCGCAGCAGGCCCAACTGGTGGCCGCCCTCATCGACCACCGCGATCACCACCTTCCAGCCCTGGTTCTGCGCGTGTTCACTGGCAGCGCCCAGGATGGCGCGGACATCGTCGACCAACAGCATCTGTTTCGTTTTCATAAGAGTCTCCTCGAAAAAATAAGTCAGTGGTAAATGGCGTTCAGACCAGCCGGTGCAGCAACGGCCGCCCTTCTCGCAAGCGCCGGATATTGTCGAATTCACGCGACCGGGCGGCCACGTCATTGGACGCAATGCCGCCCGCGATATGCGGACTCAGGATCACATTGGCCTGAGGATGCTCGCGCGCCAGGGTCAGCAGCGGGCTGTCCAGAGGCGCAGGTTCGTAGACGTAGCCGTCGCAGGCCAGGCCGGCCAGGCGGCCGGACAGCACGGCTGCCGCCACGTCGGCTTCCTTCAGCACCGTCGAAGCGCCGGTGGAAATGAGGAACGCCCCTGCTTTCATCCCGGCGATGAAAGCCGCATCGATCGACTCGCCCGCCCCAGGGCCGTGCGGCCGCAACAGGCAGAGGAAATCGCTGCGCGCCCGAATCTCCTCGAGGTCTGCATAAGCGATGGACAATTCCTGCTCCACCGCCTCGGGCAGGCGTCGGCGCTTGTAGTACAGCACCGTGCAGCCGAAGCCTTGCAGGCGCCGCGCAAGGTCAGCGCCAATTTCCCCCAGCCCGATGATGCCGACGGTGGAATCGGCCAGTGTGCGGATACCGGCACGGCCCGTCCAGTTATAGGCGAAATAGTTTTCGTCGCATTTTTTGGGCTCGGCCCAATCGCCGGGCTGCAGCATGACGCAAGCCGCCTCGCGATAGAGCTTGGCGAGTGACAGGATCTGCATGGCCACGTGCTCGGACACCAGGGTGCTCACCAGCAGGGGCGCGCAACACACCGCGATGCCCGCAGCGCGGGCGGCCTCCAGATCGATGTCGTGGGTAAACAGGCCCAGGCGCTGGATCAGGCGCAGCTTTCCACCCGCCGCGATGATCTCGTCATCGATCACGCCGCTGCGCTCGGAAATCAGCACGTCGGCCTCGGCCACGCGCGACAGGATCGCGGCCCGGTCGGGCGACTCCAGCATCTCGACCTGCAAGAAGTCGGGGGCCGCCTGCAGGGCGATCCGCTGATGGCGCGGCGCCCGGTTCGTCAAAAACAAAGCCTTCAAGTCTCTCTCCTTGATCCTGCGGCCTGGAGGGCGGGCCAGACATAGGGTCCGAAGGCCTCTTCATAGGCCTCGGCCATGGCCAGCAGCCTCAGGTCGGAGCCAAAAGGACCCACCAGTTGGCAGCCGATCGGCAGGCCGGAAGCGGCCGGGGCCGCGGGCAGATTGATCCCCGGCAGACCGCCTGCATTGGCAAAAGGCGTGAAAACCGCATGGCCGCGCGGACCCGCCGCGACCCCGTCAATGACGGAGGGATGGCTTTCCGCCTTGGGCCAGGACAGGGCGGCAATCGAAGGCGTCAGAATGAAGTCATAACGCTCGAATACCCGCGCGAGTTCCGCCCGCAGTTCACGCACGTCGGTCAGCAACTGGACATACGCGGTGGCCGCCGCCGACCGGCCGGCGTCGACCATGGGCCGCAGGGACGGCGTCATCTGCTGGACATCGAGCCCCTGGCTGTCGGCCAGCCACGCCAAGCCCACCGGGCCGACGAGATTCCAGATGGCGTTGAGCCGTTCGACGTCGAACGGCACGGCGCCGAGCTCCACGTGGTGGCCAAGCCCTTCCAGCAGGCGGGCGGCGCCCGCCGCACTGCGGCGGATGTCCGGATCGACGGGAAAATCGCCGAAGGCCGGCACGAACAGGATACGGCGGCCCTGCTCCGCGCCGGGGGTCTCGCCACGCTGCGTGTCGGTGAACGCAAAGGACAAACGATCGAGCGGGTCGCGCCGCGCCGCGGCCGTCAGCACCGCGCGCAGATCCGCCGGGGAACGGGCGATCACGCCCAGGGTTTCAAAGTCGCTGAGAATCTGCGGCAGGCCGTCCACCCGACTGACGAAGCCGGGGCTGGGCTTGAGGCCATACAGCCCCGTATGGGCGCAAGGCCGACGGATGGAGCCGCCCCCATCGGTGGCTATCGCAGCGACGCCGATGCCGCTGGCGACTGCGGCGACCGCGCCGCCGCTGGAGCCGCCCGGCGTCAGGTCGGGGTTCCAGGGGTTGCCGGTAGGGCCGAAGATCAGGTTGTCGGTATACCCCTGCAACGTGAACTCGGGGACATTGGTCTTGCCCAGGATCCCGACACCCGCCTCGCGCAAATGGGCAATGGGCGATTCGTCACGCGCCGGCACATAATCGGCATAGTGACGGCTGCCCCAGGTGCAGCGCAAGCCCCGCACGGGGATGTTGTCCTTGACGGTCATGAAAATACCGTCCAGCGCGCCCGCAGGCGCACCCGCCCGCCACCGCAAGGCGCTCTGTCGGGCCAGGTCGCGCGCCTCGGCTTCGTTGTGCGTGACCACGGCATTGAGCACCGGATTCACCTGTGCCAGACGGTCGAGCAGGCCCTGGAGCACGTCTTCCGGAGTGAACCGCGCCTCGCGGTAGCCGCGCAGGGTCTCGGCAACGCCCAGTTTCCACAATTCCATATCAATCCACTTTGGGATTGTCGATGTAGGCGATCACATCGAACTCGACCAGCAGTTCCGGGATGCCGAACGTGCCGGTGACCGTCGCCCGCGACGGCAGCGAATCGCCGAAGAAAAAATTCTTGTACGCCTTGTTCATGCCCTCGAAATAGCGCATGTCGGACAGGTAGATCATGACCCGCGCCACGTCGTCGATGGTGCCGCCGGCGGCCTCCAGCAGATAGGTCAGATTGGTCAGCGCCTGGGTGGTCTGCGCCTCGATGTCACCCACGCCGACGACCTTGCCCTCGAGGTTGAGGGCGACGGTCGCCGTGTAGAAATGATTGCCCGCCAGCGTCGCCTGGGAATGCGGATTGGGCGACTTGAGGACCTTGGGCGAATAGACGGTTTTCTTGCTCATGTGGATTTCCTTTCAGTGAGGGCGGAGCGCGGGGAAGGATCCGCATCCGCGGCGAGGTTGAGGATCAATTGGGCCAGGACGCGCGAACCGCTGCCCGTGGGGCCTTTCGGCATCAAGGGGTTCGCCTGGTGATTCCAGCACGTGTTGTAGATGTCGAGATGCAGCCAGGGATGCGCGCCGATGAACTGCGACAGGAAAGCCGCCGCCACGGGCGTGCTGCCGTTCTGCCCCGTGGTCGCATAATGCCGTAAATCGGCCACCGGACTTTCCAGGAACTGCCGGTATTGCGGCCACAGCGGCATGCGCCAGACCATTTCCCCTGCCCGTTCGTCGGCCCGGGCCAGCGCCTCGAACCAGGCGGTATCGTTGGCGAAAACGGTCGTGCCGATAGGCCCGAACGTGCCCAGCGTCGCACCGGTCAGTGTGGCCAGATCGATGACCACCCGGGGGTTCAGGCCGGCTGCCACATGCAGGGCGTCGGCGAGGATCAGGCGGCCCTCCGCATCGGTGTTGATGATCTCGACCGTGGCGCCGTTGGCCATGCGGATCACGTCGCTGGGGCGCATGGCGCAGGCATCCGGCATGTTTTCGACCACGGCGAACAAGGCCGTCACCGGAAAAGCAGGCCGCAGCTCAGCGATCATGGCCATGGCGCCGAAGACGGCCGCGCCGCCGCCCATGTCGGCCTTCATGAAATCCATGTCCTGGGGATTCTTGAGCGAAATGCCGCCGCTGTCGAAGGTGACGGTCTTGCCCACGAGCACGACCGGCGCGGCCTCGGCCGGCGAATCGGCCGGCCGCCACTCCATGCGCACGAGGTACGGCTCGTAGCGGCTGCCGGAAGCGACCGCCAGCAGGCCGCCCATGCCGGCCTTCTCAAGACCGGCTTTGCCCATGACGTGGGTCTCGAAGCCCGCCTGCGCCGCCGTCTGCATGCAATACTCGACGAAGCGCGGCGGTGTGAGGATGTTGGCCGGCTCCGTGACCAGGTCCCGGGCGGCCAAAGCCGCCAGGCTGGTGAGCCAGCCCGCGCGCACCGCCCCTTCGATCCCGACCGCATCGGCGGGCGCCACGAAATCGATCTCCAGAGGCGCGGGACGGTCGTCGTGCGCCGCGCCGGCCGACTCGTAACGATGGTTGGCCGCCAATATCCCTTCGATCACCCACTGAACGGCGGAGCCCCCCGGGGGCAAGACCACCGTGCACCGGCCCTGGCGACGGGTGCACAGCATCTCGATGCTTTCCGCCGCCCTCAGGCGCACATCCCAAGGCGCGCCATCTCCTTTGAGAGGCGCCACGACCAGCGGCAGGGACTGCCCATCCCGCGCAAACAAGGCGAGCGTCGCAGCTCCATCGGAGCACAGCCCGCTGCGCCACATCTGATCGGCGGCCTCGTCCAGCCAGGCGACTCCCGTGGCGGGGCCGCGACCATCCTGGAAGCACACGATGACGGGTTGATCCGGGCGGATTGTCTCCGGCCGTCCGATCCGGGGCAAGGCGGGCTGCTTCATGACCGGCTCTCCGGGAAGTCGCGCGGCGCGGGAAAGTGTTGCCGCCAATGGGCCGCAATGTCGGCGCGCCGCGCGACCCAGACCCGCTCGTGCTTTTGGATGTAATCAAGGAACCGGGCGAGACCGCGGGCCCGCCCCGGGTGTCCGACCATGCGCGGATGCAGGCCGATGTTGAGCATGCGGGGCGCCGTGTCGCCCTCCTCGTAGAGTTGGTCGAACGCGTCCCTGAGCAAGGCGAAGAACTCGTCGGCCGTTTGAATGCCGCGCGGCACGAGCTTGCAGTCGTTGGTCACGAGCGAATACGGCACGATGAGCTGCATGCGCCCGCTCACCGGCTGCCAATAGGGCAGCTCGTCGTTGTAGGCGTCGGAATCGTAGGAGATCCCCGCCTCCATGAGCAATTCCCGCGTATGCACGCTGGGACCGTAACGGCAGCACCAGCCCTCGGGACCACGGCCCACGGTGCGTTGCAGACTCTCGATGGCCAGGCGGATGTGCTCGCGCTCCTTGTCACGGCCCAGCAACCAGTGCTTTTCCCAGCGGTATCCGTGGCAGCAGATGTCGGCGCCATTGCTGCGGATCCGCTCCGCCAGTTCGGGGTGGCGCTCCAGCGCCAGCGCGCAGGCAAATGCGGTGAACGGCAGGCCCCGCGCCTCGAACAGGCGGATGACGCGCCACACGCCCACGCGGCTGCCGTATTCGTACATGGACTCGGCCGTCAGGTCGCGCCCGTCGATGCCCGTGTCCATCCCTTCACCTTCGGTGAGCGCCATGTCGGTGCGCGCATCACCGTCCAGGGGCGAATACTCCGACCCTTCCTCGATGTTGAGGGCGAAGTTCACCGCGATCCGGGCCCGGCCCGGCCACTGCGGGTGCGGCGGCGCCTCGCCATAGCCGCTGAAGTCGCGCTCCGGCCCTCTGGGCATCTGCAAATCTGGCATGGTCGAGCTCCTGTGGATGGCTTTACTTCGTGGGCGCGCCGGCTGCGATCCAGGCGGCGAGCAGCGCACGCTCCTCCTCGGTCATGCCGGTCAGGTTGCCCGGCGGCATGAGGGGCGCATCGACCGCCATCTGGCGAATCTTCTGCGCATGCGCCGCCGCAGCCTGCAAGGAATCAAGCACCAGGCCATTGGGCGGCGCATTGAAACCCGGCAAGGTGGGTTTGACCGCGTGACAGGCGGCGCAACGCGTCTCGATGATCGAGGCGACCCGGCCGGTCTCGACGGCCGCAACCGGCCCGTTGGCGGGGGCCGCCAGGTTGGGCGGCGCCAGCAGCACGATGGCGCCCAGGCTGATGACCGCGGCGACCACGAGCCAGCGGCTTTGCGTATGGCCATGGTGCATGGTGTTGAAGAAGTGCCGGACCGCGACGCCCGCGGCGCTGATCAGAATGAATCCCAGCCACGCATGGGCGCTGCCATAGGTCATGGGGAAGTGGCTGGCGATCATCGCGAACACGATCGGCAGCGTCAGGTAGTTGCTGTGGTAGTTGCGCCGCTTGGCGCTCGCGCCCACGTCGAACCGGTCGATGGTGCCGTCCTTGATGGCCTGCAGCATCTTCTTCTGGCCGGGCAGGATCACGAACCAGACATTGCCCGCCATGAGGGTCGCCATGGCGATCCCGACGTGCAGGAACGCGGCTTTGCCGCTGAAGATCTGCAGGAAGATCCAGAGCAGCAACGCCATGAAGGCCGCGACGGCCACCGAAAGGACGTGGTCGCTGGGAATCGTCCGGCACATCACGTCGTAGACCACCCAGGCCACGACCATCGAGCCGATCGAGACCAGGATGCCCAGGGCGGGGCTGAGTCCGTCCGGACCGCCCGTCACCAGATTGACGCCCGCGCCCCACCAGTACACCACCGCCAGCAGCAGCGCTCCCGAGACCCAGGTGCCGAAGGACTCCCATTTCGACCATTTCAGGTTGTCGGGCACGTAGCCCGGACCCGTGGGATAGCGGCTGTAGTTGTAGATGGAGCCGCCATGGATGGACCAGAGCTGGCCGCTGACACGATCCACCGGGGGCACCGGCGGGCGGAAGGACCGGTCGATGCGATTGAAGTAAAACGAGGAACCCACCCAGGTGATGGCCGCCACCACGTGCAGCCAGCGCAGGCCCAGATGCAGCCAATCTGCGATATATGCTTCCATTCTGCTTCCTTGATTGTCCGTGAATCCACCCGATCTCAGGCGTGTCCGGCAGGGCGCATGGCATCGAAGCTGCCCGCGACCACCCGCCCCTGGTGAAGGACGGTGCGGGCGAGCGCGCCCCCGGCCACCAGATCCTCTACATGCTCGCAGCGCGTCAGCAGCAGGTTGGCCGCAGCGCCGCACCGGAGTCCGTACTGCCCGTCCAGTCCCATCAAACGCGCCGGCGCGGCCGTGACCATGTCGAAGGCCCGGCCGGCGGCATCCTCGAGCAGATGGGCCGCGAGGATCGTCCAGCGGGCGATCTCCAGGGGGTCCCCCGCCCCGACCGGAACGAAGGCGTCCTGGATATTGTCGGACGCCGTCGCCACCGTCACCCCCGCATCCAGCAACTCGGTCACGCGCGTCAAACCGCGCGGTACGCGATGCCCGGAGCCGCGCCCCTGAAGGAACAGATTGGCCGCCGGCAACGTGCAGACCCCGACCCCGGCCTCGGCGGCCGCCTCGATGGCGCGCCGCGCCTCGTCGTCGGGCCGGGCCGACAGCGCGCACACATGGCTGGCGACCACGCGCCCGCCCAGCGAGCGCCGCCGGGCGCCTTCCACCAGATAATCGAACCAGCGCGCTTCGGGGTCGAGCGTCTCGTCAATGTGGACGTCCACCAGGCGGCCGTGCTTTTCAGCCGTATCGAGCAGCATGTCGAGATAGCGCCGCGGATCGGGCGCGAGGTTGGGAGTGCCCCCGATGCAGTCCGCACCCGCGGCCAGCGCCTCTTCGAGGCTGACGCGCGCCCTGTCCGGATCGCCCCGCGCCGCCGAAGACGTCATGAAGGCGACGATCTGCACGTCCACGCGATGGCGGTTGGCCTCGCGCAGCCGCACCAGGGCATCGACCCCCCGCAGCCCCATCTCATAGTCCACGTTGGTGTGCGCGCGAATGGCGCCGGCCCCCATGGCGACGCATCGATCCAGCGTCACCTGGGCGCGCTCGATGATGTCATCGGCCTGCAGGCGTTCGGCATACGTGCGGAACGCCCCGATGGCGCCCAGCAGGGTGCCATCGGGATTGGGCGCCTGCGCCAGCGTCGAGCTCTTGTCGAGATGCTGATGCATGTCCACCAGGCCAGGCACCGCCAGGCAGCCCGCCAGGTCCACCGTTTCCACGCCCGGCACCCGCAGGCCCGGGCCGATCTCAAGGATCCGCCCCTGCGCCGAGATGAGGATGTCCGCAGGACGGGTGGCGCGTGGACCGGCCGGCACACGCACATGACGCAACAACAATCCCGCTTCGTCCATCGACATGCTGCTTCCTTTACGGTGCAAGCGCCGGATCAGCGCGAGCGCACTGCCGAGTTTTCAGCCAGATAGGCCATCGCCGCAGCCACCCCGCCCGCGTTATGCGGCACCCCGGCCAGCCCCAGCCCCATCTCCACGCCCGACAGCGTTCCGCACAGCGTCAGGTCGTTGATGTCGCCCAGGTGACCGATCCGGAACACCTTGTCCTTGACCTTGGTGAGCCCCTGGCCCAGCGACATATTGAAGCGGTCCAGCACGACTTTGCGGAACGCATCGGCGCCATGCCCCTCGGGCATCAGCACCGCTGTCAACGATGAACTATAGCGTGCCGGATCCGCGCACAGAATCTCCAGCCCCCAGGCGCGCACCGCGCGCCGCGTGGCTTCGGCATGCCGGTCGTGGCGCGCGAACACCGTCTCCAGCCCCTCGTCCAGCAGCATGGTGATCGCTTCATGCAGCCCGTAGAGCAGATTCGTCGCCGGCGTGTAGGGGAAATAACCCGTGGCGTTGCTCGCGATCATCGCGTGCCAATCCCAATATGAGCAGCGCAGCGTGCTCTTTTCGCTCGCGGCCAGCGCTTTTGCGCTCACCGCGTTGAAGGACAGCCCGGGAGGCAGCATCAGCCCCTTTTGCGAACCCGAGACCGTCACGTCCACGCCCCATTCGTCATGACGGTAGTCGATCGAGCCAAGCGACGAGATCGTGTCCACCAGCAGCAGCGCCGGATGGCCCGCCCGATCGATCGCCTCGCGCACGGCGCGGATATCGCTGGTCACCCCCGTCGCGGTCTCGTTGTGGACGATGCAGACCGCCTTGATCTCGTGGCCCGCATCCTTGCGCAGGCGCGCCTCGACCGCCTCGGGATCTGCGGCCCGGCGCCAGTCGCCGGGCATGAACTCCACCCGCAGCCCCAGGCTCTCGGCCATTTTCTTCCAGAGCGTGGCGAAGTGCCCGGTCTCGGCCATCAGCACGAGATCGTTCCCGGACAGCGTGTTGACCAGTGCGGCTTCCCAAGCGCCGGTACCGGACGCGGGGTAGATCACCACATGGCTGTCGGTCTTGAAGATTTTCTTCATCCCGGCCAGAACCGACCGCCCCAGTTCACCGAACTCGGGACCCCGGTGATCGATCGTGGGATAGTCCATGGCCCGCAGCACGCGATCGGGCACGTTGGTCGGCCCCGGAATCTGCAAAAAGTGGCGGCCGGAGGGGTGTGCGCTGAGCTTTAGCATAGTTGAACTTACCTTGAAGAACAGTCTTGTGGATTCATTTGCTGATCAAGCACGAGTCAAATGAATTGAATTTTGAATTCAAAAATCATTACAAAGAAAGAATCCCTCTGCAGATTCCGTATTTTATTTATATAAATCAACTATATACATCAATACCGAGAGAATCTCGTCCACCTACATTTATATTTTGCATTCAAAATTAAAAGAGCACACTCAGGGTTTTCCCGTGCATCCGATCGAAAGAACGGATCAGTCCGGCGCCATCCGCTCGTTCAGCAGGGGGTCTCCCCTCAAGGCGCGGACGATATTGGCGTATTCCGCCCGGCGCGCCGTCCAATCCACCACCCCGCTGCCGGCGGCCACATGAGGGGTGAAGACGACATTCGACTCGGGATCGTCCGCGAGGCGCACGAGCGGATTATCGGGCTCCACGGGTTCGTAGTTCCAGCCATCCGTGGCGACTCCTCCGATCGCACCGGAGCGGTATGCCTCGGCGACCTCAAACTCATTCAGCGCGGTGCTCGCCCCCGTGGCGACCAGCATCGCACCCCGCTTCATTCCGGCGATGAACCGCGAATCCACGGATCCCTCCGTCTGGCCGGAGTGCGGCAGCAGGATCACGACCACGTCGCTCTTTCCCAGCATATCGTCCAGCGCTTCATACCGGACGCCCAAAGCCGTCTCCGCATGCTCGGGCAGCCGGCTTCTTTTGTGATACAGCACCTGGCAGCCGAACGGCTGCAGCCGCAGCGACAGCTCGGCGCCGATCTCGCCGAATCCGACGATGCCGACGACGGCGCCAAGGATCGGCTTCACGTCGGCCCCCGCCCAGTTGTAGGCGAACGTATTCGCATCGCACCGGGCAGGCTCCCGATCCGACGGGGTGCGCACCAGGCGCTCGAGGCGGCGATAGCCGCGCTGAAGCATGAGCATCTGCATCATGGCGTGCTCGGCGACCTTGGCGCACCGCTCGACCGGCAGGTAGCACACCCGGATGCCGCGCCGGGCCGTCTCTCGCATATCGATATCGTGCGTGAGCCTCCCGATCCGCTGTATCAGCCGAAGTCTTCCCGCCGCCTCGAGCAGCTTCGCATCGATCGTCAGCGCCCGCTCGGAAATCAGGAAGTCGGCATCGGGGAGATGCCGCAGCAGTTCGCCGGGGTCGTCGCTGGAGCACATGACGACGCGCACGTCAGCCGGCGCCGCCTGCAGGGCGATATCCCGATGCCGGGCCGGACGGGACGTCGCATACAGCACGTTCGGCTTATCCATGGTCGACCCTGCCCGCGTCTACCTGCTTGAGGTCTTCGATCAGCATGGTGGATCGGAAATCCGGGATCTCGGTCCCCGGGGCCACGATCCCCTTATCGATCACATAGCGGGAATAATTTTCCAGGGCCTTCACCATGTCCCCCCGCAGCGCCACATCGTACGTATGCGCCTTCCAGATGTCGGAGGCGATCTGCGGATCGATGCCGATGAGCCCGGCCATGTAGGCGGCCGACTCTGCGGGCGCCGCCGCCATGATCCCATTGGCTTCGATGAGCGCCTTCAAAATCGGCGCGATCGCGTCATGATGCCGCTCGACGAAGTCGGCTTTCGTCACCAGAAAGGAATTCGACCTGAAGGCCGGAAAGTCCAGCTCGACATACTCATCCCCCAGGATTCTGCGGGCCTCGAAACGGAAGGGATCCCAAATGAAAAAAGCATCCAGGCTCCCGCCGCTCAAGGCGGGCACCATATCGGTCGGCTTGACGTTGATGACTGTGACGTCTTTCTGCGTGAGGCCGACGCTGTTCAAGGCGGAATCCATAAAGTATTCCGCCGATGTGCCCACGGCGACGCCCAGCCGGTGGCCGGCGAGCTCGGCGAGCGAACCGATCCCGGCCGAACGGCGCGTCGATATTTTCCACGTCGTCGAGGACAGTCCGGTGATGAGACGCAAGGGCATCTTTGCGATCAGGGCCAGCGTCACCGGCGTCTCCGCAACGACCGCCATGTGGACTTCATCGGACTGGAGCAGCGCATTCAAGGACGATTGGCCCGTGCCGAACCGCTGCGGCGTCGGCAGGACTTCGATGCCGTTTTTCTTCCAGAGGCCTTGTTGGGATGCGATGTAAGGCTGAGGCCAACTGATGGATGGATTGTCGGCGAATCGAAAACCGCCCGTCTTGGACTGCGCACGCGCCGATGGCGCGCCAAGCGCCCAGGCCCCAACCGCTCCAACCGCACCAAGCAACAGCTCCCGCCGCGTCACGCCTGTATTCATGAAGACCTCCGGTTTTGACTACGATGTGATCCGAGGAGCGTCACCTCATCGGAAATGAGTAGGGCTGGCGCGCCTCGGCGCTGCGCCCGAGAGGATCCCAGTCCTTGACCTGCTCCCATACCGCCTCCGCATCCCGCTGGATGTCCCGCTGCAACGCCGGAAGATCGATGCCCGGGATGACGCGCTCGCGCATGCGGACATGGCCGTCGATGACCACTGTCTCGACATCGTCGCCCATGCCGCATTCGACCAGGGCCCGGATCGGATCGCGCACGGGCGTCAGTCTCAAGTGCCGCGTCCCGGACAGGCCCATGACGATGAAGTCGGCCTTCGCTCCCGGCGCCAGGCGCCCGAGATCCCGCCTGCCCAGGACATCGGCACCCGCAGTGGTGGCCGCCTCGTAGACCTCGCCGGCCGGCGCCACGAACAGGTCCCCCGATGCCATCTTGCCCATGTAGGACGCCGCGCGCATGAGGGCCACCATGTCCCTGGGATAGGTATCGGAGCCCAGGGCAATGGGTATGCCCAGGCCGCGGTACTTTCCCCAGTGATCCAGCATCCGCCCCCGCCGCATCAGATTCACCGGGCAATGGGACACGCACGCACCGCTCTGCGCCAGTATTTCCAGATCACGGCCGCCCGGATAGTGCATGCGCCCTTCCGATGCGCAGTAGTTGCAGTGGCCCAGGATGACGCCGGGCCGCAGCATGCCAATCCGCTCCAGCAGCTCGATCGGCGTGCACCCATGCCTGGCGATGGTCTCGTAGACCTCCCAGGGGTTGTAGGCAGCATGCGTCGCAAGCACGAGCTTGCGTTCGATGGCGAGCTCGTTGGCCCGTTTCAGGAGCGATACGCTGCAGGTATCGACTTCGCGGGGTACCAATATTCCCTTGATGCGCCCCTCGGCCTTGCCATCATGCCGCTCGATGAACTGCAAGGCCTCCTGAAGCTGCGACATCCCCTCGTCGTCATGGGGCTCGAAGGCGCGGCGCCCGTCCTGATCACAGCCCAATTTGCCCGATTCGAAACCCGGTCCCAGGTAGGCCCGCATCCCCAGTTTTTCGACGTGGTCCGCCAGCGCCGCCTGCATGCCGGCCGACGCCCCGAACTCGACGAACGTCGTGATCCCGCTCAGCAGCAGTTCAACAACGGTGTATTGCGCCTGGAGATCGAGTTCCCGGCCCACGGCTCGCCGGGGATCGCCCGTACTGGATTTTCCGAGAGAGGGAATCAGCTCGTAGAACGGCTGCCCCAGAAATTCGGGCCGGCCGCAGTCGGACATGAGGCGATGGACCGCGCGATGCCCCGCGTGGACATGGCTATCGATGAAACCCGGGCCGACGAGTTTTCCCCCGGCATCAATCGAGACGTCCACGCTTCCCTCGAAATGCCTGCCGACGAAAATGATCTCGGAATCCTCGTAGACGAGCTCGCCGTCCCGGATGATTTCATGCGATCTCCCGTCGTGCCCGATAAGCCAGCCCGCCTTGACCCGTGTCCGCATCTTTTGCCCCGCTCCGCCACGCCCGTGATTTCCATTCCGCATCGGCGAACACTACGCGCCGACTTTCGAAACCCCCAGTTTTTCCGCCTCCTGGGCAAATGACCGCTGTATCTCATCACGCAGCATTTCATAAATCCGGCGCCGGGTTTCGACGTATTCCGGCAGGCTGGCGATCTCCGTCGACCGCGGCCCGGGAATGGGATTCGTGATGACCTCCTTGACGCGCCCCGGTGATGCGGTAATGACGCAGATCCGATCCCCCAGCAGCAAGGCTTCGTCGAGATCGTGGGTCACGAATATGATCGTGGTGCCATCCTTCTGCGAGACCTTGAGCGTGAGCTCCTGCATCATGTATCTCGTCTGGCTGTCCAGCGCGCCGAAAGGTTCGTCCATCAGCATGACCTTGGGTCCGTTGACCAGGACGCGCGCGATGCCGACGCGCTGCTGCATGCCTCCCGACAGCTCCTTCGGATATTTCTGTTCGAAGCCGGCCAGCCCGACGAGGTGCAGGTATTCGCGCGCTTTCTGCTGCCTGAGCGCCTTGTCCACGCCCCGGACCTTGAGACCATATTCGACGTTCTGCAAGACATTGAGCCAGGGGAACAGGACATAGCGCTGAAAGACGACGCCCCGGTCCTGCCCCGCTTCCGTCACGAGTTCGCCGTCCAGCCGCACGGATCCGGAACTGGCCGGAATGAAACCCGCCATGACGTTGAGGATCGTGGACTTTCCACATCCCGACGGCCCCAGCAGGCACACGAACTCGCCCGGCGCCACATCGAGGCTGAACGCATCCACAGCCTTGATCAAGCCGCCGTTCGACCGGTACTGGACGTTCAGGTCCTTCACCTCGATGGCGCCGTCACGCTGCCGCCCGCCGCCGATACCCGAAATTTCCGTGGACATTCGAGCCGCCCCCACTCAGTTAACCCAGAACAGCAAAGTCTTGCTGGTGATTTTGTGGAATACCCAATCCGCGACCGCGCCCAGAATCCCCAGCATCAGAAGACCGACGAGCATCTGATCCGGGCGGAAAACCAGATGGGACTGCTCGATGCGGTAGCCGAGTCCGGCCGATGCTCCGGTCATTTCAGCGGCCACAAGGACGATGAACGCCACGCCGATTCCAAACCGCAATCCGGCCACGATGAAGGGCAAGGCGGCCGGCAGCACGATACCGAAAAAGATCTGCCGCGCATTCGCCCCCAGACACCGGGCGGCGCGCAGGTAATCCCTGTCCACCGTGCCGACTCCCACATGGGTATTCAGCCATACCGGAAAAAAAGCGCCATACGCGATCAGAAACACCTTGGGCGTTTCACCGAGGCCGAACCAGAGCGTCGCCAGCGGCACGAACGCGATCGACGGAATCGGCCTGAACAGTTGAATGATGGGTTCGAACAGGCGGCGGCACCAGGCGGTATGGCCCGTCAACAAACCCAACAGGATGGCGACCAGGGATCCCAGGAAGAAACCCGCCAGCGAACGCTGCACACTGGCCACCGTGTCTTCGACCAGCATGCCGTTTTGCAGCATGACCACGAGAGAGGCAAAGACCTGGCTGGGCGGCGGCACGAATCGCGGGTTGATCCACTGAAGGCGTGCCGCCAGTTCCCAAAGCATGAAAAACAAGGCGATCGAGCCCACCGGCTGAACCCGGTGCAGAATCGATTTGCACCGAGCCATGCGCCGCGCCTTCAGGGGCGGTATTTCCAAGTTTCCGGCCATCATCTGTCCTTACGGAGCCGGAAGACTGTCTCATGCACGGGACCCGGGCGCGTGACAGCACCCTGATGACGCCAACAACGGACCCGACGAGCAGCTTCCGTGGTGTGACTGTATCGAGAGAAGATCTCTCGTTTTCTGGAATTTTTACATAATGCCTTTTGTATTCAAAATATCGTAATGCAAATAGCCATACTATCGTAATGGGCAATTACCCTTATAAGGATTGATTCCCCCTCTGTATGATCAGGCAGGATCTCTTGGAGCATCCGCACTTGCCTGACGCACTGCACACCGATTATCGATGCATAATTTAATTATGAATTCAATTTTCAATAGTTTTCACTGATGCATCCGCCTCCACGGACACCCCGGCCATCAACAGTCCCAAGGTCTCGGGATCGTAATGGCCTGAATCCAGGGCGCCCACCAGGCGCCCTCCGCAGATCACCAGGATCCGGTTGGAGAGCTCCACGAGCTCATCGAGATCGCTGGAGATCAGCAAGACGCCGGCCCCCTCTTCGGCCGCCTGAACCAGCCGGCTGCGCACGTAGGCGGTGGCGGCGAAGTCCAGGCCCCGCGCGGGTTCGTGGGCGATGATGAATTTGGGCTGGGTCGACAGCTCGCGGCCGATCACCACTTTCTGCTGATTGCCGCCGGAAAGAAACCGGATCCGCGCACCCGCCGATTGAGCGCGGACGTCGAACTCCGCCATGCTGTGCCGGGCGAATTCGCCGATCCGCTTGCGGTTCAGGACGCCATGGCGGGAAAACTTCGGCGTCCCTTCGCGCCCCAGGATGAAATTGGACGCGAGGTCCATTTCACCCACGATGGCATGCGCATGCCTGTCCTCGGGGATATGCGCAATGCCGCCGGCGCGCCGGTTCAGGACATCCGAGGAGCCGATGTCCTCACCGTCCAGAATGACGGTCCCCGAGGTCAGGGGCCGCAGGCCGAGGATGGCGTCCACCAGTTCCGTCTGCCCATTGCCGACCACCCCTGCAATCCCCACCACTTCTCCCCTGCACACCTTCAGGCTGACCCGATCGAGCACGGACACGCCCGACGTCTCCATGGAGACGCCGCCGAGTTCCAGCACCGGCGCGTCACTTTGGGCGGCGCGGGATTGACGCACCGTCGCGACCTCCTGCTTGACCATCATGGCGGCGACCTCGCTGGTGCTGGCCTGGCCTTTGGAGAGCGTCGCCACGCACTGCCCGCTTCGCAGGACCGTGATCGTGTCGGCGTATTCCGTGGCATGTTCCAGTTTGTGCGTGATCAGGATCACGGCGTAGCCCAATTCGCGCAACTGGACCAGCGTCTTGAGCAGGCGCTCGGTCTGTTGGGGAATCAGCACGGCGGTCGGTTCATCCAGGATCAGGATCTTCGCGCCCTGGTACAACATCTTCAGGATTTCCACCTGCTGGCGCTCCCCCACCGCCAGATCCCCCACGAGGCGGTCCGGGGACAGATCAAATCCCAGGCTTTGCTGCAATTCACTCAGTTTGCTGCGGAATTTTTTCCAGTCGGGCGCCAGATCCAGCCAGCCCAGCGTCGGCATGACGACGTTGTCGAGTACGGAATGCTCCATCACCAGGGAAAAATGCTGATGGACCATGCCGATGTGATGCGAGATCGCCTTGCGAGTATTCCAATGCGGCGTGACATCCTGCCCATCCAGCAGGATACGGCCCGAGGTCGGTTGATACGCCCCGAACAGCACCTTCATCAGGGTGGTCTTGCCGGCGCCGTTTTCCCCGACCAGGGCATGGATTTCCCCCAGCCGCAAGTCCAGGCTGACATCATCGAGCGCCTTGAACTCACCAAAGCGCTTGGTGATGCCTTCCAGGCTGACTGCGGGCGCCTTTGGGTCGATCGCGGGGATACTCACACAGGCACCTTATTTCTTCACTTCGTGACGGACGACCGGCACTTTCAATTCGCCTGACTGATAGCGGCGCACGCTGTCATCGATCTTGGCGATCCGGTCGGCGCTCAACAGTTTCGTGTTCAACGGCATGACCTTGAAACTGTTGACGCCAAAGATGTTGATCTTCGGTTCGACCTTGCCGGACGCGACCTCCTTGGCCAGCGCGTCATACCATTGATCCATGCCCAGCAGCACGCTGGAGAGGACCGTGCCGGGCTCGTCCGCCGACCAGTCGGTGGCATAGCCGATGAACTTGGCCTTGCCCGTCTTGGCCGCATCAAGAATGCCCAGGGTGCCGTCGCCGGCATTGCCGATGATCACGTCGGCGCCCCGGCGGATCTGCAGGTCGGTCACTTCGCGCGCACGCGGCACATCGGTCCAATTGCCCGAGAACGCGTAGGACGGCTCGACGTCCGGCGCAACGGCCTTGGCGCCTTCCACGATGCCGCTCCACATGTCCTCGACCGCCTTCACGGCCAGGCCCGCGACGAAACCAATCTTCTTGCTGTCGGTGGCCTGCCCGGCAACCAGCCCGTTCAATACGCCATAGGAAAAGAAGTCAGGCGCATACGCCACGACATTATTGGATTTCGGCAGGCTGTCGGTCGTGGACAGCATGGCGAACACCGTCTTGGGATACTTCGGCGCCACCGCATTCCAGGCGCGGATCTGCCCGCTGGACGTGAAGATCACCACCTGGTAGCCGGCCTCGCCGTAACGCTCGGCCGTCCGTTCCATCTGCGGAAACGGCACGCCCTCGGCGATGTCCACGTCCCACCCGTACTCCTTGATCAGCTTCTGGGCGCCGTGGAAATGCCCGCGGTCCCAGCCATTCACGGCCCCCGGATTGTTCACCCCGAAGATGACCGCCGCCTTGATCTTGTCCTGCGCCACCGCCGGACCGGCCATCAGCGCGCCGGCCACGGCCAGGCCGGCCGCCGCCATCATGAATGGGTGTCCTGACTTTTTCAGAAGGTTCAGCATGGTTCGTCTCCTTGTGTCGTCAAACGACAAATGTGTACTGCGTCAATCGCGCTTGTGTATCAATCGCGCTCGTACGGCCGGGCCACCTCCCGCGGCCCGCGCCCACCACCCGTCATGCCCAGCACGATGATGGTCAGGACATAGGGGACCATCAGATAAAGATGGGAATTCCCCCCCAGCACCTGTGCGTTCAATCCCAGAACCTCGCCCGCGCCGAACAGCAGGCCGCCGAAGAAGGTCCAACCGGGATACCAGCGACCGAAATACACCACGGCCAGCGCGATGAACCCGCGCCCAGCCGTGATGTTGTCGGAAAAACTATGCACCCACCCCACCGTGAGCGCGGCGCCGCCGAGCCCCGCCAGCCCGCCGGCGATCCCCATCGCCACGGTGCGCACCCACAGCACGTCCAGTCCGGCCGACGTGGCCGCCTCGACACTCTGGCCGACCGAGCGCAGCATCAGGCCGGGCGCGCTCCGGAACAGCAGGTAGGCCGCGATGAGGAACAAGCCCGCGGCCAGCCACGCCAAGGGCGGCACCTGGAACAGAAAAGAGAGAAAGGGATGATCCACGGCCCAATCCGGCGTCGCCCAGGCCAGGCTGGCGCTGGAATTCTTGATCACGCCCGTGGTGGCCCGGAAGATGAAACTCGTCAAACCCAGGGCGGCGATATTGAACGCCAGACCGATCACGACCTGGTCGGCCGGCACCCAGACAAACAACCCGGCGCAGATCAGGCCCGCCGTGATGCCTGCGGCCAGGCCGCAGGCGACGCCGATCCACGGGTCGCCAAAATATGAAGCGCCCAGCATGCCGAACAGGGCGCCGCACAGCATGACCCCCTCCACGCACAGGAAGAGGATGCCGACCAGCTCGGCGACCAGCACGCCCAGCGCCACGATGATCAAGGGAGTGGCGACACGCAGGGCCGATAGGAAGAATTCTGGATCGAGGATCATCTGCCGGCTCCTGGGGTCGTGTATTTCCGGAAACTGCGCGTCGAGCTCAGCACCAATAGAATCAATACCGGGACGGATTGCAGCAGGAACACCAGAGAGGCCGGCAATCCCGTGAGGGCCTGCATGTGCCGCCCGCCGATTTCCAGGCCCGCCAGCAACAGCGCCGCGAAAATGGCGCCGATCGGCGTGCGGCCCATGAGGGCCACGAGAATGCCGAGAAAGCCCCAATCCTTGGCCCAGCCCTCGGCGACCTGGAAAATCACGCCCATGGCCTGGATACCGCCCGCAATACCGCCAATCGCGCCGGCCAGCAGCACCGCTTTCATCAGGGTCGGGCCGGTATGCATGCCGAGCGCCTCGGCGGCTTTCGGATTGCCCCCCAGGGCTTCGAGCCGGAAACCGAACACCGTGCGGCGCAGCACCCAACTGATCAGCACGATCAGCACGATGGCCAGGTGCACGCCCACATGCACCCCGAAGACCGGCAAGCGGTATGCTTCGGGGATGAGATCCGACTCGGCGAAGAACGTGCCGGGCGCCTGCAAGGGCCCGGTGATCATGGCATAGGTGAATTCCAGCGCGACGAAATCCAGCATCACCGTCGTCACGACTTCACTGGCGCCCCGCCGCGTCTTCAGCAGGTAGGCCGGCACGATCAGCACGGCGCCGGCCAGCGCCGAAGCCAGCAGCGCCAGCGGGATGAGCACGATTGCAGGCAGCGTCAACGTGGTGGCAAGAAACACCGCCGTCAACGCGCCCAGTTGCAGATGGCCCTGGGCGCCAATATTGAAAAAACCCGCCTTGAACGGCACGAGGAAGGCCAGGGCGCACAAGGCCAGCGGCGTCGCCTCGATGATGATCTCGACGATCGCCTGCCGGCTGCCCACCATCCCCTGCCCCAGGGCAAGCAGCGCAACCCCGGCATTGCCGCCGACCCACTCCACGAGGCCGGCCACCAGCAGGGTCCCGAGCAGCAAGGACAGGACAATGACACCCAGATTGCACAAAAGCTGGAAGCTGTCGATGCGCATGGCCGTCACCCCCCTCGCAGGCAAGACCGGACGGACGGGGGACCGGACGCGCCTGCGCAGAACGGCTGGATCTCGTGCCGCCGCAGCTTTTTTGTCATCGGTTCGGGTGGGACAACAAACTGTTTGCGTAGATGCATCGCCATCACATCGGATTTAATTTTGCATTCAAAGAAACTTTGAAGCACGCAGACATACATCATCGCCCGCATACTCCAGCCCGCGCCTTCCCTCTATCGACTACCTCTTGAATGTGTGGACCGCTTTCACTTAAAACGAATTTTGCATTCAAAAACAGCACGCCACACTCGGGGTTTTCCCGGTGCAATATCTTGTTGGTTCTATGGCTATCGGATTTTGCATGCAAAACAAGGGCTTGCTACAATGACGCCAGGCATCGGGTGAAATCCAGATCGATCCCCTGGGCTTGCAAAGCCTGCAAACAGAACAGCTATAGATCGCAGGCGCCCTGATCAACGAGCCTTATCGAGGAAAGTTCAGCATGCAAGGCATCCATCCCCAGACAGAAGAGGAGTCAACTGTCTCCCTTTCCAGGGTTGCCAGACTGCGACTCCATGAGGTCGTCGTCGATCGCTTACGCAACTCCATCATCGAGGGCGAGTTGGCGCCGGGCGCGAAGCTCAACGAACGCGAGTTGTGCGAAACGCTGGATATCTCCCGGACCCCCTTGCGCGAGGCCTTGAAAGTGCTCGCGGCCGAGGGCCTGATCGACCTCGTGCCCAATCGCGGCGCCACGGTGGCGGAAATGTCCGCGGCCGAAATCCACGAGATGTTCGAGCTCATGAGCGGGCTGGAAGCCTTCTCCGGGGAACTTGCATGCACGCGCATCCGGGCCGACGAACTGGCCGAGATCAAGGCCCTGCACTTTGCCATGCTGGCCTGCCATGCCCGCCAGGACCTGCCCGGCTACTATGCCAAAAACAGGCAGATCCACGACCGCATCAATCTTGCCGCACGCAACACCCCCCTGCGGCAGACCTATCTTGCGATCAATCGCCGGCTTCAGGCCCTGCGTTTCCGCTCCAACCATCAACCGGAAAAATGGGAAAAAGCGATCCGCGAGCACAGCGAGATGATCGAAGCGCTGGAGGCGCGCGACGGCCGCCGGCTGAGCGAGATCCTGCGCCAGCATCTGCTGGAAAAGCGCGACGCCGTGCTGCAGCTCGATACGACGCCCGCCGACGCCCCGCCGCCGGCATAAGACAGGTCAACGATCGCCCGGCACGCCAACACCCTCAGGCGTCCTCCGGCGGCGCCGCCGAACCGTGCACCATGTGCAGGTACTGGCGGTGGCGCTCGTACTGGTCCAGGATGTCGCTGATCACGGCATCCTCGCTCCAGCCCATGACGTCGTAGTCCTGACCGCCCTCGCCCAGGAAGACCTCGGCCCGGTAATAGCGCCGGCTTTCCTCAGTGTCGGACTCCTCGTTGGTCAGGACCGGCCGCATGTGCTCCAGCGGCAGCACCGCGTATGAGAAGTCGAGCGACACGCCGTAATGCTTGACTTCCAGCGAGACACGGTCCTGGCCCTCCGACTCGACGACCTGCGCGTCATATCCCTGCTGCTGCAACTCATCGGCCACGGCATGCATGGCCGGCTGCACGATGCGGCGCATATAGCGCAGCACATCCTGGCGCTTGGGCATGCGGACGATGTTCATCAAACGATGCTGCCAGGGTTCTCGATGCCCCGGCACCGGCGCGCGGGTCACCGCCATGTAGCGAATGCGCCGCTTGGTGGCGTCCAGTTTCAGGGCCTTGAAAACGCCCCACAGCGACAGCAGCAGAATGACGGAAAAAGGCAGCGCGCTGGCGATGGTGGCGGTCTGCAAGGCTTCCAGGCCATCGGCCAGCAAGAGCGCGATCGCGACCGCGCCCATGGACAGCGACCAGAAAATGCGCTGCCAGACCGGCGAATGCTCGGCGCCATTCGAGGCCAGCAGATCGACCACCAAGGCTCCCGAGTCCGCGGACGTGACAAAAAACACCAGGACCATGACGATGGCGACCATGGACGTGATGCCGGCCAGCGGGAGCTGCTCCAGGAACACGAACAAGGCCAGGGCGCTGTCGTCGGCCACCACCTCCGCAAACCCCCGGAGGCCGTCGACCAGGATGAAATGGATGGCCGTATCGCCAAAGACCGTCATCCAGATCAGGGTGAAGCCGGCCGGCACCAGCAGGACGCCGCGGACAAATTCACGGATGCTGCGCCCCCGCGAAATGCGGGCGATGAACAAGCCGACGAACGGCGACCAGGCGATCCACCAGCCCCAGTAGAACAGCGTCCAGCCGCCGATCCAGTCATTCGGCTCGTAAGCGTAGAGATTGAAAGTCTTGTCGACGATATCCGACAGATAGGAGCCGGTGTTCTGCACGAAGGTCTGCAGAATGAACACCGTCGGCCCCAGGACCAGCACGAACAGCATCAAGGCCAGCGCCAGCGCCAGGTTGGTCTCGGACAGGATCTTGATGCCGCGATCCAGGCCGCTGGCGACCGACAGCGTGGCCAGCAGGCTGGCGGCGACGATCAGGATGATCTGGACGGTCAGGTTCACCGGAATACCGAACAGGTGATTCAGCCCGCTGTTGATCTGCGCCACCCCCAGACCCAGCGAAGTGGCAATCCCGAACACCGTGCCGATGATGGCGAAGATGTCCACGGCATGCCCGATGGGGCCGTAGATGCGTTCGCCGATCAGCGGATACAGCGCCGAACGCAGGGTCAGCGGCAGACCGTGCCGATAGCTGAAGAACGCCAGGATCAGGCCGACGACGGCGTAGACCGCCCAGGCGTGCAGCCCCCAGTGAAAGAAGGTGATCTTCATCGCCTCGCGCGCGGCCAGGACCGTGCCGGGCTCGCCGACCGGGGGCGAGACGTAGTGCATCACCGGCTCGGCCACGCCAAAGAACATCAGGCCGATGCCCATGCCGGCCGAGAACAGCATGGCAAACCAGGTGACGTCCCGGTAATCGGGCTGGCTGTGATCAGGCCCCAGCTTGATGTCGCCATAGCGGCTGACGGCCAGGAACACGACCGACAGTAAAATGACGGCGACCGTCAGGATGTAAAACCAGCTGGCGTTGCCCAGGATCCAGGCTTGCGTGGCGTCGAAGACTCTTTGCGCCACGGAGGGGGCAAGCACGGTGAAAACCACCGTGAAGACGATAAAAGCAGCAGAGGTGTAGAAAACAGGCGGATGGAGAGTTTTTCTCATGCGGTCATTCAAGCCGGCCCGACATGATCTTGCTGTGCCCGGGCCGTTTTCCAGTGGCTGGGGTGTGTTCAGTCTAGCATAGGGGGTATTGCCCAGGACCGGCTGAGCATTGAAGACTGCCCGGCAACCGCTTTGCACATTGCACGATTGATAGAAAGATTGATAGAAAAAATATGGAAAGACTCACGGCAGCCAGCCCCGAAACCCGATCCGCCGACCTGGTGGCGGACAACATCGAGCGGCTCAAGGCCTTGTTCCCGGACTTTCCGGATCTGATCACCGAAGACGCGAACGGCACGGCGGTGAATGTCGATGTGCTCAAGGCCCTGGTGGGCGATGCCTCGGTCACCGACGCCGACGAAAAGTACGGCCTGAACTGGCACGGCAAGCGCCGCGCCCGGCAACTGGCGCTCACACCCGGCACGGGCACGCTGCGCCCCTGCCCTGAAGACAGCGTGGACTGGGATACCACCCGGAACCTGATGATCGAGGGCGACAACCTCGAAGTGCTCAAGCTCCTGCAAAAAAGCTATGCCGGCAAGGTCAAGCTGATCCACATCGACCCGCCCTACAACACGGGCAAGGACTTCGTGTACCCGGACCATTTCCAGGACAACATCCAGCACTACCTGGAACTGACCGGGCAGGCGGAAGGCGGGGAAAAAACCAGCAGCAACACCGAAGCCAGCGGCCGGTTTCATACCGACTGGCTGAACATGATGTACCCGAGGTTGAAACTGGCCCACGGACTGCTGCGCGAAGACGGCCTCATCGTCATCCATATCGACGAGCATGAAGTCCATTCGCTCGTGCTGATGCTGCGGGAGATTTTTGGCGAAGAAAACGAGCTGGGCGTCCTCGTCTGGGACAAGAGAAATCCCAAGGGGGATGCTCGCGGCATTGCCTATCAGCATGAATCGATTGTCATTTTTGCCCGAGACGCCGAAAAGCTGCTGGAAAAATCGCCCTTGAAAAGGCCCAAGCGCAATGCGCAGCGCATGCTGGACGCCGCCAAACAGGCGGTCGCCACGGCGGATGGCATCGCACAGGCGAACGAGACGTACCGGTCCTGGCTGAAGACGCAGACGACGCTGTCCGGCGGAGAGGCCATGTATGACCGCATTTCCGACGAGGGCCGGGTGTACAGGCTGGTGTCCATGGCCTGGCCAAACAAGAAAAAAGCCCCGGACGAGTACTTCTTGCCGCTGATTCACCCCGTGACGGGAAAGCCGTGCCCCATTCCGGAGCGAGGTTGGAGAAATCCCCCGGACACTATGGAAAGCCTGCTGGGCCAAGGGCGTATCCAGTTTGGGCCGGATGAGCGCACGCAACCGCAGCGGATCTATTTCCTTGATGAAAACATGCACGAAAACGTGCCTTCGATCCTGCCTTACGGCGGATCGGATGACGCCTTGCTGAAAACACTGGGCATCCCGTTCGATCAGCCCAAGCCGGTCGAGTTCCTGGCGTCCATCCTGGCGTGGTGTTCCGGCGGCCATGACATCGTTGTCGATTTCTTTGCCGGCTCGGGCACGACGGCGCACGCGGTGATGGCCTTGAATGCGCGTGATGGGGCAACGCGCAGATTTGTGCTGGTGCAACTCCCTGAAAAACTGGATGAAGACCGCAAGGAGCAATCCGAAGCCAGGAAATTCTGCGATGCGCTTGGGAAAGCCCCCAATATCGCAGAGATCACCAAAGAGCGCCTGCGCAGGGCCTCGGCGGCCATTCATGCCCTGCACCCCGACTGCAAGGGGGACCTTGGATTCAAGGCCTTCAAGCTGGATTCAAGCAATTTCCGCGCATGGGATGCGTCGATCGATCAATTGGCAGAAGATCTGATCGACGCCACGGAGCGCATCAAGCGTGATCGGACGCCGTTGGATGTCGTGTACGAAATCATCCTCAAGCTGGGCCTGGATCCAGGCACTTCGCTGACAGTGCGCCAGGTCGCAGGCAATGCGCTCTATATCACCAGGGACGGCGTGCTTTTGGCATACTTGGCAGAACACATCGCAGAGGACGATGTAGAGGGCATTGCCTCGGGTATTCTGGATATTCGCCGCGAACTCAATCCGGCCGGAGACATCACCTGCATCTTTAACGATCAAGGTTTCTCGAACGACGTCGCCAAGCTGAACATGTATTCCATCTTGCAGCAAAACGGCATTTCCCGCGTCAAGAGTGTCTGAATGAGCTATTACACGGGAAATGATGTCTATCGACGGCTCGACGCAGCGGGGGATCCAGGCTTTGTGTGGGTGTCCGGCAATGCATGGATCCTTATTTATGGCGATGCATACGCTCATGCAAAAGTTGTTGCCTTCGTGAGGGCCCGGTCAATCGGGAACGAAAACACAGGCGCCCTTCAAAGAACCAGACATGGCTGGGCGCTGGCCAAGGAGCTGGCGCAGCGGGTTGGTCTGCCCTTTTTCGACATTTGTTATGAAGACCAAGCCGAAGAAATCGACTCCGTCGAGCTCAACGGACATCTGCTTTCTCTTGAAAAACTGAAAAATGACTTTGAGTCGGCAGGCCTTCAGGTCAAAAACGGCACGGTGGGCAAGGCCATCAACTCCCGGGAAAGCAGCGCTTATCATCACTGGCAGCGTCAAAGTTTAGGCTCAATTACTGTTTCAGATATCGATCTGTTCAGGCTGGACGACCATCGATCAACGCCTATTGAAATCATAGAGTTAAAAAGATCCTACTTTCAAATTCAAGACTGGAAACCGTACCCCCAGGACTTTCCAAACTTTAACCTGATTGTTGACGTGGCACGCCGGGCGGACATTCAATTCACCATCGCCTACAACTATCACGTCAAGCGACCGGCTTACATCGATGATGCGTCGAGCATGAGCCTTTTCGAATATCCGTCCCCGGCCGGAAACGCCCGTCACTCAGGGATATTCACCTTCGACCAATTCGTGGCCGGCGACTATCTGCAGGGCAAAGGCCAGCGATGAAGCTGCACTTCGAACCCGACCTTGACTATCAGATGCAGGCCATCGAGGCCGTGTGCGACCTGTTCCGCGGCCAGGAAATCTGCCGCACCGAATTCACCGTGACCGTGAAGGCGCCCGCCGCAGACGCCCCGGCCGGGCAGCAGATGACGCTGGGTGTCGCCGAGTCGGATCTGGGTGTCGGCAACCACCTGGCCTTGTCGGACGAGGCGCTGTTCAAGAACCTGAACAGCGTGCAGTTGCGCAACGGCCTGCCGCCCTCCCCGTCGCTGGCCTCCGGCGATTTCACGGTGGAGATGGAAACCGGCACCGGCAAGACCTATGTGTATCTGCGCACGATCTTCGAGCTGAACAAGCGCTATGGCTTCACCAAATTCGTGATCGTGGTGCCGTCGGTGGCCATCAAGGAAGGCGTCTACAAGACCCTGCAGATCACCGAGGCGCACTTCAAGGACCTGTACGGGGGCGAGCCGTTCGACTACTTTCTGTACGACTCCGGCAAGCCGGGGCCGGTGCGCAGCTTCGCCACCAGTCCGACCATCCAGATCATGGTGGCGACGGTGGGCGCCATCAACAAAAAGGATGTCAACAACCTCTATAAAGAAAGCGAAAAGACCGGCGGCGAAAAACCCATCGACCTGATCAAGGCGACCCGGCCGATCCTCATCGTGGACGAGCCGCAGAGCGTGGACGGCGGCCTCGAAGGCCGCGGCAAGGAAGCGCTGGACGCCATGAATCCGCTCTGCACGCTGCGCTATTCCGCCACCCACGTGGACAAGCACCACATGGTGTTCCGCCTGGATGCGGTGGACGCCTACGAGCGCAAACTGGTCAAGCAGATCGAAGTCGCGTCGGCCACGGTAGAGGATGCGCACAACAAACCCTTTGTGCGGCTGGTGCGGGTCGAGAACAAGCGGGGCCGCATCAGCGCCAGGATCGAGCTGGACAAGCAGACCTCAAGAGGCGTGCAGCGCGACGAGGTGACGGTATGCGATGGGGACGACCTCCAGCAGAGCGCAGAGGGCCGCCCAATTTACGCAGGCTTTCGGGTGGGCGAGATCAATACAGCCAAGGGCGAAGCGTTCATGGAGCTTCGCTACCCCGGCGGAGAAGTATTCCTGCAGCCGGGCCAGACGCATGGCGACGTGGATGCGCTGGCCGTGCAGCGCGAAATGATTCGCCGCACGATCAAGGAACACCTGGACAAGGAAACGCGCCTGCAGCCCATGGGCATCAAGGTGCTCAGCCTGTTTTTCATCGACAGCGTGGATAAATACCGCCGGTACGACGCAGACGGCCGCCCGACCCAGGGCGTGTACGCCCGCCTCTTTGAAGAGGAATACCGCCGCGCCGCCAGGCTGCCGGCCTACCGGGGCCTGTTTGCCGGGATCGATCCGGGGACCGCCGCCGCCGACGCGCACAACGGCTATTTTTCCATCGACAAGAAAGGCGGCTGGACCGATACCGCCGAGAACAACGCGGGCAACCGGGAAAATGCCGAGCGCGCCTACAACCTGATCATGAAGGAAAAGGAGAAGCTGCTGTCCTTCAGCACGCCGCTGAAGTTCATCTTCTCCCATTCGGCGCTCAAAGAAGGCTGGGACAATCCCAACGTCTTCCAGATTTGCACCTTGCGCGACATCCAGACCGAACGCGAGCGCCGCCAGACCATCGGCCGCGGCCTGCGCCTGTGCGTCAACCAGGACGGCGAGCGGGTGCGCGGCTTCGAGACCAATACCCTGACCGTCGTGGCGACGGAAAACTACGAGCAGTTTGCCGATCAGTTGCAAAAGGAAATCGAACGGGATACCGGCATCCGCTTCGGCATCGTCGAACAGCACCAGTTTGCCGCGATTGCCGTGACAGGCCCGGACGGGCAAATGGCCCCTCTGGGCCTGGCGCAATCAAAGGCGCTCTGGGAACACCTGAAGGCCGCAGGCTACATCGACGCCCAGGGCAAGGTGCAGGATGCGCTGAAAGCGGCGCTGGAGCACGGCACCCTGGTACTGCCCGCCGGGCTTGAGGCTCAAAAAGGCCCCATCACCGAGATCCTGCGCAAGCTATCGGGCCGCCTGGACATCAAGAATGCTGACGCGCGTGCACAAATCCCGCTGCGCAAAGACCCGCATGGCAAGGCCCTTTACCTGAGCGACGGGTTCAAGGCGCTGTGGGACCGCATCAAGCATCGGACCACCTATCGCGTGCAGTTCGACAACGCCAGGCTGATCGCGGATTGCACGGCTGTTTTGCAGCAGGCTCCGCCGATTGCGAAAGCCCGCCTGCAATGGCGCAAGGCCGACATCGCCATTGGCAAGGCGGGCGTCGCGGCCACAGAAAAAACAGGCGCAGCCACCGTGACGCTGGACGAGACGGACATCGCGCTGCCGGACCTGCTGACCGACCTGCAGGATCGGACCCAGCTCACCCGCCGCACCCTCGCCAGCATCCTGACCGGCAGCGGCCGCCTGAACGACTTCAGGCGCAACCCGCAGCAGTTCATCGAGCTGGCCGCCGAGACCATCAATCGCTGCAAACGGCTGGC
Source organism: Castellaniella hirudinis (assembly GCF_042651965.1). Classification (NCBI taxonomy): domain Bacteria; kingdom Pseudomonadati; phylum Pseudomonadota; class Betaproteobacteria; order Burkholderiales; family Alcaligenaceae; genus Castellaniella; species Castellaniella hirudinis. The sequence continues at coordinate 421,504 of NZ_JBHSDY010000010.1, read as the reverse complement.
CCTGGTCGATGGCATCCGGTACCAGAAGATCGGCGACGATCAGTTCTACGCGCTGGAATTGTTCGAGCCGCTGACCGGCTACCTGAAGCACATGCTGCCGGACACCCGGAAATCGATCTACGAGCACGTGGTGTACGACTCGGCCGTGGAGCGGGATTTTGCCGACGCGCTGGAGAAGAACGAAGCCGTCAAGCTCTACGTCAAGCTGCCGGGCTGGTTCAAAGTGCCCACCCCCCTGGGCAGCTACAACCCCGACTGGGCCGTGCTGGTCGAAGAAGACGGCGCGCAGCGCCTGCATCTTGTGGTGGAAACCAAGAGCAGCCTGTTCACCGACGATCTGCGCGACACGGAAGCCGCCAGGATCCAATGCGGCAAGGCGCACTTCAACGCGCTGGCGCAGGGCGACAATCCGGCCCGATACCTGGTGGCGCGCTCGGTCGAGGATTTGTGGGTCGAGCGGGACAAGGCATCGTCCTGATACCATAGCCGCATTCACGCAACACGAAGCACCATGAAACTCGCCACCTGGAACGTCAATTCCCTGAATGTCCGCCTGGGCCACGTCCTGGACTGGCTGCAAGCCAACCCGGTTGACGCGCTGTGCCTGCAGGAACTGAAACTGCCGGACGAGAAATTCCCGCACGAGGCCCTGCTGGAGGCCGGCTACCATGCCTGCTGGGCGGGCCAGAAGACCTATAACGGCGTGGCCATCCTGAGCCGCGAACCGGTCCTGGACGTGCAACGCAACATCCCCGGCTACGACGATCCGCAGCAACGCATCATCGCCGCCACCCTGCCCGGCCCGGGCGGCCAGCCGGTGCGGATCATCAGCGCCTACTGCCCCAACGGCCAGGCGGTCGACAGCGACAAGTACGCCTACAAGCTGGACTGGTTCCAGGCGCTGCGCGGCTGGCTGGACGGTGAAATCGGCCGCCACCGGGACCTGGTGATCCTGGGCGACTACAACGTGGCCCCGGCCGACGAGGACGTGCACGATCCCGCAGCCTGGGAAGGCGGCATTCTGGTCTCCGATCCCGAACGCCAGGCTTTCCGCGATCTGCTGGGGCTGGGGCTGCGGGACACGTTCCGCCTGTTCGAGCAGCCGCCGCGCATTTTCAGCTGGTGGGATTACCGCCAGATGGGTTTCCGGCGCAATGCCGGCGTGCGCATCGACCACATCCTGGCGACGCCGGATCTGGCGGCGCGCTGCCTGGCCTGCGAGGTAGACAAGATCCCGCGCGGCTGGGAAAAGCCCTCGGACCACGCGCCAGTCGTGGCGACCTTCGGCGTCGCCTGATTATCATTCTATAATCGTCATCCCGCCCAACTTCATCGACACGCATGCCGCTCGACAGCCGACTGATCTCTCATCTGGACCGGGGGCTGATCCTGGACATCACCCTGGAAGACCTGCCGTTCCGGGTCTACGTGGCCCAACGCGAAGCCGATATCGAACAAGTGGCCGATCTGGTCCCGCCTGAACAGTTCCAGGGGGACGGCGACGTTCACGTCGCGGCGATCCACGACGGCGACGATGCCTCCGAGCAGATCCAGGACGTGCTGTTCAATCTGAACCCGGGCGATGCCATCGTCTTTCTGTGCACCGGTCCTCTGGCCTACGCCGAAGCTCTGGCCGAACTCGGCCAGCCCGACGCGGCATCCGCACGCTGATACGAGTCCGACATGACGCAGTCTTACGGCAATATCTTCATGGTGGTCGCCCCCAGCGGGGCGGGCAAGTCCAGCCTGGTCAATGCCCTGCTGGACCTGGACCCCACCTTGTCCCTGTCCATTTCCTGCACCACCCGCGACCCGCGGCCCGGCGAACGCGACCAGGAACACTACCGCTTCGTGTCCGTGGAAACCTTCCAGGCGCTGCGCGACCGGGGCGACATGCTCGAATGGGCGGAAGTCCACGGCAATTTCTACGGCACGCCCCGCGACCGGGTCGCGCAGGCCCTGGCCGGCGGCACCGACATCATTCTAGAAATCGATTGGCAAGGTGCCCTGCAGGTGCGCCGCCACTATCCCCAGGCGATCGGCATCTTCATCCTGCCGCCCTCGATCGAGGCCCTGGAAGCCCGCTTGAACAAGCGCGGCCAGGACGCGCCCCAGGTCATCGCCCGCCGGCTGCTGGCTGCGGGCGGCGAGATGGCGCATGCCTCTGATTGCGAATATGTTATTATTAATCAAGAATTTAGCCTTGCATTAGAACAGCTTCGGCAAGTCATCGGCGCGGCGCGCCTGCGTTACGCAGCGCAATCCGTCCGACACGCTGAACTGTTCACCCAGCTCGGCATCCGTAAACCGCTGTCAAACGCTTCCTGAACCAGGATATATATGGCCCGTATCACCGTAGAAGACTGCCTCGAACAAGTGCCCAACCGCTTCGACCTGACCCTGGTCGCGACCTACCGCGCCCGCGAACTGGCCCAGGGGCACGAAGCCCGCATCCAAAGCCACAACAAGCCCACGGTCACCGCGCTGCGTGAAATCGCCCAGGGCCAGGTCGGCACCGAGATGCTGCGTAAAGTCCCCACCTGATTCCAGGGGCGGGCGATGGCGTTCTCAGGCTTGCGCGGCGCGTCCTCCGGACTGCTCGCCGTCCTGCGTAAAGGCCCCCGCCTGCGGCGGCGCAAGCCGCACACCGCGCCTGCGCCGCAATCCGAACCCGCGCCCAGCCCGATCGCCTCGCTGGCCGGGCTCAATCAGATCGTCTCGGGCTATCTGGGCCCGCGCGACATCGAACGCATCCGCGAAGCCTACCGCTTCGCCGACAACGCCCACCTGGGGCAGTTCCGCGCCAGCGGCGAACCGTATATCTCCCACCCCATCGCGGTCACCGAGATCTGCGCCGGCTGGAAGCTCGACGCCGATTCCCTGATGGCAGCCCTGCTGCACGACGTGATCGAAGATCAGGACGTCAGCAAACAGGAACTGGCCGAGAAATTCGGGGTCGAGGTCGCCGAAATCGTCGACGGCCTGACGAAACTGGAACGCCTGGAATACGCCACCAAGGCCGAACAACAAGCGGAGTCCTTCCGCAAGATGTTGCTGGCCATGGCGCGCGACGTGCGCGTGATCCTGATCAAGCTCGCCGACCGGCTGCACAATATGCGCACGCTGGATGCGGTCAACCCCGAAAAACGCCGCCGCGTGGCGCGCGAAACCTTGGACATCTACACGCCGATCGCGCACCGGCTGGGCTTGAACGCACTGTTCCGTGAACTGCAGGACCGCTGCTTCAAGGCCATCCACCCGAACCGCTACGCCGTCCTGCACAAGGCCATGATGGCGGCGCGCGGCAACCGCCGCGAAGTCATCTCGAAGATCGCCGAAGCCGTGCGCGCCGCCCTGCCCGCCGCCGGCCTGGACGCCGAGGTCAACGGCCGGGAAAAGTCGCTCTACGGCATCTACAACAAGATGGTCGAGCAGAAGAAGTCGTTTTCCGACGTGCTCGACATCTACGGTTTCCGCATCATCGTCCACACCCTGCCGGAATGCTACCTGGCCATGGGTACGCTGCATCAGCTCTACCGCCCGGTGCCCGGCAAGTTCAAGGACTACATCGCCATCCCGAAGATCAATGGCTACCAGTCCCTGCACACGACGCTGATCGGTCCCTACGGCACGCCGGTGGAATTCCAGTTCCGCACCCGCGACATGGACCACGTGGCCGAGGAAGGCGTGGCTTCACATTGGCTGTACAAGGAACAGGGCACCTCGCTCAACGACCTGCAAAAACGCACCCACCAGTGGCTGCAGTCGCTGCTGGACATCCAGAGCCAGACCGGCGATTCGGGCGAATTCCTGGAACACGTCAAGGTCGACCTGTTTCCCGATGCGGTCTACGTGTTCACGCCCCAGGGCAAGATCCTGTCGCTGCCGCGCGGCGCCACGCCGGTGGACTTCGCCTACGCGATCCACACGGACGTGGGCAACCACGCCGTGGCCTGCAAGATCAACGGCGAATTCTCGCCGCTGCGCACCGAGCTGCACAGCGGCGATGCGGTGGAAATCGTCACGTCGGCCGCTTCGCGCCCCAGCGCCCAGTGGTTGAATTACGTGCGCACGGGCCGCGCGCGTTCGGAAATCCGCCACTACCTGCGCAACGAACGCTACGAGGAATCCGTGGCCTTCGGCCGCCGGCTGCTGAACCAGGCCTTCGATCAGCTCTCCATTCCCTACCCCAAGGACGACGACCCGCAATGGGAACGGCTGGCCCGCGGTTCGGGCGGGGCTTCACGCACGGAAATCCTGGCCGACATCGGCCTGGGCAAGCGCCTGGCCGCCGTGGTGGCGCGCCGCTTCGCCCCGGAAAACGCCATGCTGGAGACCACTGCGATGGCGGTGGACGAATTCACCTCCGTCACCAGCGCGCCCATCGTGATCCACGGCAACGAGGGTCAAGCGGTCCAGCTGGCCCCGTGCTGCGGTCCGCTGCCGGGCGACGCGATCATCGGCGGCATCCGCCTGGGTCACGGGCTGGTGGTGCACATGAGCGACTGCCCGGTGGCGATGCGCCAACAGGCCCGCGAACCGGAACGCTGGATCCCGGTGATCTGGGACACCACCACCGCGCGGCACCTGACCACGCGCCTGGAACTGACGGTGCTGAACGAGCGCGGCGTGCTGGGCCGCCTGGCGGCGGAAATCACCGAAGCCGACTCCAACATCGTCCAGCTCACCATGCCCGACGAGGCCGCCGCCACGGCCCTGCTCAGCATCATGGTCCAGGTCGACAGCCGCAAACACCTGGCCCAGGTCATCCGCGCCATCCGGCACGTGCCCCAGGTGCAGAAAATCGTACGGGCAAAGGGGTAAAACCCCTACACCTTGAACACCGACACCGCCGACACCAGCCGGTTCGCCTGATCCTGCAAGGAAGCCGCCGCTGCGCTGGCTTCTTCGACCAGCGCGGCGTTCTGCTGGGTCACCGAGTCCATCTGCGAGACGGCCACGTTGATCTGCGACAGGCCATCGCTCTGCTGACCCGATGCCGAGGCGATTTCCCGCATCAATTCAGTCACCTCGCGGATGGCCGAGACGACACGCCCGATGACCTGGTTGGCGTGATCGACCTGTCGAGCGCTGTCTTCCGCCTGGGTGACGGAGCTTTCGATCAGGCCCTTGATCTCCTGAGCGGCCGTGGTGCTGCGCTGCGCCAGGGTGCGGACTTCGCCCGCGACGACGGCAAAGCCGCGGCCTTCTTCACCCGCCCGCGCCGCTTCGACGGCGGCGTTGAGGGCCAGGATATTGGTCTGGAAAGCAATGCCTTCGATCGTGGCGATGATGTCCTTCATGCGCTGAGCGCTGTCGGCCATGGCGTGCATGGACACGACGATCTCGCTGACGGCGGCATTGCCCTCGCCGACCATGCGGGCGGCGTTGTCGGCCAGGCCATTGGCGCGATTGGCGTTGTCCGCGTTCTGGCGCACGGTGGCGGCCAGTTCTTCGAGGCTGGCCGCCGTCTCCTGCAATGCGGCAGCCTGCTCTTCGGTGCGCTGCGACAGATCGGTGTTGCCCTGAGCGATCTGAGTGGCCGCCGTGGACACGGATTCGCTGTTTTCCCGAATGCCCGAGATCAAGCCGCCCAACTGGGACTGCATGGTTCGCATGGCATACAGCATGCTGCCCTGGTTCCGCTCATCCACCTGGATGGATGTGCTCAGATCGCCCTGGGCGATGCGCGTGGCCGCACCCGCCGCATCGGCCGGTTCGCCGCCCAGCGGGCGGATCACCAGACGATTGAGGAACCAGGCCAGCACCAGCGAGACAATGAGGATGCTGGCCAGCCCCAAGGCCAGGGACACGTTGCGCATGTCGGCCACCTGCGCCAGCACGCGGTCCAGCGGCACGCTGACATAGAACGACCAGACCTGGTCCAGGCCTGCGATGGCCACCGGCACCACCACGGTATAGGCATCCGTGCCCAGCGTCTCGTTATATTGGATGTACTCCTGCACGCCGCCTTTTTTGATGGCCTGCCCGATCTCGGAGCCGGCCTCGATCAGCGTACCGACCATGTCCTGGGTCGGATGGGCCAGCAGGCGATTGCCCTGGGAAATCAGGCCGGCATAGCCAGTCTCGTAGGGGCGGATGGCCGCCACGCGCTCCTGGAAACGCTGCAAGCCGAGGTCCGCACCCGCCACGCCCAGGGTTTTTCCCTGGAGCTGGATGGGGATGGCGATGCTGGTCATCATTTCTTCGCGCCCTCCGACCGGGTAGGCGAACGGCTCCAGCAGGACGGGACGGCCCGTGTCACGCGCCAGCAGATAATAGTCCCCCTTCCCCGGCTGGTCGTAATCGACGATGGGCGCGTACGTGGGCTTGCCCCCCTCCCAATACCAGTAGGGAATGAAACGGCCCGTGGCATCATGCCCGGGCTTGTTCGCATAGTCGCGATCCTGCGCGTCGAATGCATCGGGTTCCCAGCCTTGCCAAACGCCGAGAAAGGTCGGATTGCCTGCCAGGACTTCACGCAGCATGTTGAGGGAAGCCTCCCGATCCCCCGGCCCGCTGGCGCGCAAGCCCTGCCAGGTCTGGGCCATGGTACGAACGGCGGCCATCGCTCGTTCGATATCCTGTTCGACGACGCCGGCTTCCTGTCGGGCCAAGGCCTCGACATACGCGTAGGCGGCCTCTGTCTGCATGGAGGATGCCTGACGCACCATCACCAGCACTGTGACGATGAACCCTAAAGCAATCATGCTGACCACAGCCATCAGCATGCGCGCACGCAAGCTCAACCGACCCCACCGCATCCAACATCCCCTCGGATTATTTTGTTGACGTGCCGCCATACCGTGCGCACTTGTGCCAGCGAGCCTTACAAATATCTGAATGGCTTATCGCATCGCGTCAATTCTACACATTTCCACATATACGCCCATCCACAAATATGTCGATTTATCTACCGTAATTGCCGTTTTGCCTTAGCGAAAGCGGGCACGCAAAACAAAGGCCCCGGATCACCGGGGCCTTGAAGGTACTGCGTGCTACGAAATCGAATCAGCGATCAATTCGATCCGCCGCTGTCACCCTGCTCGATCAGCTTGCGGCCGGCGTCCGTGACCTTGACGCCCAGTTGCTGGCGCAGTTCGGTCAGTACGGCCTGCTGCTCCACGCTCCCCCAGAGACGGGCCATCTGCTGGCCCAGGCCGGCGAGCGCGGGGGTGTCCGTCGTGCCGGGCTGGACCTTGTCGACCTGGACGATCGCATAGGCGCGCGCCAGCGCCACGCCGCCGAAAGCCGGCAAGGCCTCGTCCGCCTCGACCGAGAACGCAGTGTCCAGCACGTCCTTGGACAGGCCGGCGGTGTCCAGGCGGCTGATGGTGACCGGTTCGTCGAAGCCTTCGTCCGCGGGCTGGGCCCGCAATCCGGCCAGCGCTTTTTCGCCTTCGGCCACGGCGGCGGTCAGAGCGCGTTCATTCGTCAGTTGGGCGTGGATCTGCTTGCGGACCTGATCCAGCGGCGGCACGTGGGCCGGAGTCACTTCCCCGACGCGCACCACGGCCATGGTATCGGGCGAGATCTCGATCACGCCGGAATTCTGCTTGTCGGTCAGAACCTGGGAGCTGAACAGGGCCTGGCGCACACGCACGTCGCCCAGGATGGCGGAATCGTCGGAGGCCGAGGCGGCGTTCGCACCCGCTTCGTCGGCGCTCAGCAGGCGATCGCGCGCGATCCCGCCGGCATGCCGGACTTGCAGACCGAGATCCTTGGCGGCGGGGTCCAGGCTGGACGGATTGTCATAGACCAGGCTGGTCAGCTTGGTCGCCATGTCGGCAAAGCGGTCGGCGGCCAATTGGCGGCGCACTTCGTCCTCGACCTTGGCGCGGGCCTGCTCGAAAGACTCGCCCTGCTCGGGCTGAACCTGATCGGCCATGAAAATGTGGTAGCCGTCCGGCCCCTTCACGGGATCGGAGATTTCGCCCTGCTTGAGCGCGAACACGGCCTGTTCCATGGGCAGCGGCAGCGTGCCGCGCTGGATCCAGCCCAGGCGGCCACCGTCGCGCGCCGTGCCGGCATCCTGGGACTCCTTGCGGGCCAGTTCGGCGAATTCGGTCGGTTCCGCGCGGGCGCGGGTGACGATGCCTTCGGCCTTGCTCAGCGCGGTCTTGGCCACGTCGTCGGAAGCGCCGGACGGCAGCTTGATCAGGATGTGGCTGACGCTGACGCGCGCCGGCACCACATAGCGCGTCTTGTTCTGTTCGTAATAGTCTTTGAGCTGGGCTTCTTCGATCGTCGGCACGCTGGCCAGGGCGGCGGCCTCGTCCAGCACCAGATAGTCGGCGGACACCTGCTCGGGCAGGCGCAGCGCATCCTGATGGCCGTCGTACCAGGCCTGGATGTCCTGATCGGACACCTGGACTTCCTTGGCGTGGTCCTCGGCCTTGAAGACCCGCAGACGGATGGTGCGTTCTTCGGTCAGGGCGCGCTTGAGGCTGTCGAGCACCGGGGCCGGCAGGCCGGCCGTGTCGCGCACCGGACCCAGCACGCGGTCCAGCGCCAATTCGGAGCGCTGGCCGGCTTCGAAGTCGCGCGGCGTCAGGCCGTAAGACGTCAGCACCTCGTTATAGCGATCAGGGGAGAACTGCCCATCGACCTGCAGTTGCGGCATGGCGGCGATGGCACGGCGCAAAGCGCCGTCAGACACGCTGAAATGATCCTTCGTCGCCACGGCAATCTGCAGCCTGCGGTCGACGAGCTGGTCCAGCAGCGCCTGGCGCGCCTGGGGATTGTCCAGCAGCGCGGGATCAAAACGGCCCTGGCTGCTTTCCTGCATCTGCTGCAACTGGTTGCGCTGGGCCTGGACGAATTCCTCGCGGGTCACCGCGGCCCGGCCGATTTCGACCAGGGCCGGATCGGCCGTGACGAAGGAATAGCCGCTGACCCCGAGGAACACGAAGGACGGAACCACGAGGACCAGGAGAAGAAACTGCATCAGGCGTTGATGCGTACGGATGAAATCGAACATGAACGGCTCACCTGCTGGAGTCTGACGGCCCCAGGGCCGCGCGCACGAAATGTTCCGCAGTTTACCACCGTGGAACACCCACCCGCCTAGGGAGCCTCTGAATCAGAGGTTCCCCGGACGCGGAGCGCCCCGGCCGCTCAAAGGCTGGCTAAAATGCGGACTGTCCTCCTTCGGCGCCCCGCTCATGCCCACACCCCATTCCGCCTGGCCCTGGCCGGCCTTCATCGCCCATCGCGGCGGCGGCCGCTTCGCGCCCGAGAACACGCTGGCGGCCATGCGCACGGGCGCCGCCGCCGGATTCGGAATGGTGGAATTCGACGCCAAGCTCAGCAGCGACGGCATGCCCTTTCTGCTGCATGACGATACCGTGGACCGGACCTCGGACGGCCACGGCCTGGCCAGTGCACTGGACTGGCGCGCCCTGGGCGGCCTGGATTTCGGCAGTTGGCACGGGCCGGATTTCGCCGGGGAGCCCGCCCCGTCCCTGCTGTCCGTGGCCCGTTACACCCGCGCCCACGGCATCCACAGCAACGTCGAAATCAAGCCGACCACGGGGCACGAGACCGAAACCGGCGTCGCCGTCGCCCGCGCCGTCGCGTACCTGTGGTCAGGCGCCGGCCTGCCGCCGCTGCTGTCCTCGTTTTCCGAGAGCGCCCTGGAGGCTGCCCGCACGGCCGTGCCCGAATTGCCCCGCGCCCTGCTGATCGAAGGCCCGGTCCCGGCCGACTGGCGCGCCCGCCAGCAAGGCCTGGGCTGCATCGGCCTGAACATCGACACGCTGCACGCCGACGAAGCCACGGTGCGCGACATCCTGGATCAGGGCGCCACCCTGGCCGTCTGGACGGTCAACACGCCCGATCGCGCCCGCGAATTACTGTCCTGGGGCTGCCACGCGGTCTTTACCGATGAACTGCATCAGGTGCGGGCGGATGCGCCCGGCCTGGCCCGATAGAACGATAGACCGCCCATGTTCAGCTACCGCCACGCCTTTCACGCCGGCAACCACGCCGACGTCCTGAAGCACGCCATCCTGGTCCAGATCCTGGACTACTTCAACCACAAGGACGCGCCCTACTGGGTGATCGACACCCATGCCGGCGCGGGAATGTACGCCCTGGACGGTGAATGGGCCGGCCAGAGCGGCGAGGTCATCGACGGACTGGACCGGCTGCTGGGCGCGCCCCAGCCGCCCGAACTGATCACACGCTACCTGCGCGCGATCCAGGACTTCAACCCCGACGGCGTCGCCAACCGCTACCCCGGGTCGCCCGCGCTGACCCTGCACGCCCTGCGCGCACAGGACAAGCTGCGCCTGTTCGAACTGCACCCCACCGAAATCGAGGTGCTGGAGACCACCCTGCGGCACCTGGGCACCTCACGCCGCCAGGTCGCCATCGCCCGCGAGGACGGTTTCACCGGCATGAAGCGGCTGCTGCCGCCGCCGACCCGGCGCGGCCTGGTCCTGATCGACCCGGCCTACGAGGACAAACAGGACTACCGCCACACCTTGCAGGCGGTGCGCGACGGCCTGGAGCGCTTCGCGTCCGGCTGTTTCGCGGTCTGGTACCCCCTGGTGCAACGCGTCCAGGCGCATGAAATGGCCCGTGCGTTCGAACGGCTGCCGGTAGAGTGGGTGCACGCCACCCTGACGGTGCGCAAACCGTCCGCCGACGGACTGGGCCTGCACGGCAGCGGCATGTTCATCGTCAATCCGCCCTGGACGCTGCACGAGGAATTGCGCGCCGCCCTGCCCTGGCTGACCAAAACATTGGCTCAGGACGAGCATGCCCGGCATACGCTGACGAGCAGCGCGCAGTCTGCCGTATCGGCCGGCGCCTCTGCCGCGTCGCCTGTCAAAGCCGCGCCCCAGTCACGACGGCCGGCTGATGGCCGAACCGCGCCGCGCGCCGGGCGCGCCCCGGCTCAGAAGCGTTCGCCGTCCCGCAAGTAGCGCCACTGGCCCATGGGCAGGTCGCCCAGTACGATGCGCCCCATGCGCACGCGCTTCAGGCCCACGACCTTCAGCCCGACCTGTTCGCACATGCGGCGGATCTGGCGCTTGCGGCCTTCGCGCAGGATGAAGTGCAACTGGTCTTCGTTCTGCCACTGCACCTGGGCCGGCCGCAGGGCCTGGCCGTCCAGCGTCAAGCCGTGGTTCAGCAAGGCCAGGCCGCCGGCCGACAGGCGGCCTTCGACGCGCACCAGGTATTCCTTTTCGATCGAGGAATCGTCGCCGATCAGTTGGCGGGCGACGCGTCCGTCCTGGGTCAGTACCAGCAGGCCCTGAGAGTCGATGTCCAGCCGTCCGGCGGGCGCCAGCCCGCGCAGGTGCGCCGGATCGAAGGCGGGACCGCCGCCGTGGGCCGTCCGGTGCTGGGTGCGCGCCTGGATCAGGGACACGGCCAGGCGGTAGCCCTGGTCGGACTGATGCGACACATAGCCGACCGGCTTGTTCAGAATGATGGTGACCTTGTCGGTCTGGCGGCGGGCGGCCTGGCGTTCAAGCGTGATGCGGGCGTTGGGCAGCGCCTTGCTGCCCAGCTCGTTCACGATCTTGCCGTCCACGCGCACCCAGCCGCGTTCGATATAGGCGTCGGCTTCGCGCCGCGAGCACAGGCCGCGCTGGGCCATGAGTTTTGAGATTCGGACCGGTTCCATGATGCTGCGCATTTTATCGCACTGTCCGTGCCGTCCAGGCCAAATGGGGCATGCTATCGTGAGGCCCCTTGAAAAAGCCCCTTCGGCCTGCTGCTTTCAATGACTCCGGACACCGCCCTGCCCCGCCCCTGGCGCAGCCTGACCGCCCCCGCGCTGGACCGCGTACAACAGTCCTGGCTGCACCGGCCCGGCGCGTTGACCGCCGGGCTACGACGTCTGGGAGAGGTCCGGCTGACGGTGCGCCGCGAAGCCGTCGAGGCCCTGACGCCAGGCTGGGCCGCCGAAGCCGGGCTCGACGCCGGCGCCCCCGTCTGGTGGCGTGAAATCCTGATGACGGTCGATGACGTGGCCGCCGTCCAGGCCTGCAGCTTCACCCCCCTGCGCGCCAGCCTGGGCGTCTGGAAGGCCATGCGGGGCCTGGGCCAACGCCCCCTGGCCGACATCCTGTACCGGGACCCGCGCATTGCGCGCAGCGGCTTTCGTTTCGGCCGACTGAAGGCGCGCCGCGCGGACGGCACCTGGGTCGGCGCCGCCCAGGACGAGACGATTCTGGCCCGGCACTCGGTATTCACGCGACTGAGCCAGCCCCTGCTGGTGGCGGAATATTTCCTGCCGCCGTTCTGGACGATCGCAGCGTGGCCTGCAGCGACAAGCCCTTGAGCCGATCAGAACCGGATCTCGAGATGCGCCCGCACCCCATGATCATGCGCACCGGAGGCAAGCTGGCCGGTGTACGCAATGCCTAGCGTGGTGTTGGACTTCAGCCGGTAATCCAGCCCGGCTTCGAGCACCGCGCTGTTGCGGGCGATGGGCGTGCCGCTGACGGTGAAGGCCGTGCCGCCCGCCGCGAAGCCTTGCGTCGATTCCGGCAGCGTATTGCCAAAGGCATGCCGCCAGCCGAGCGTGCCGGTAACAGAGAGCGCCGCGCCGCTGTCGAGTTCAAAGGCCGAGGCCGCGCGCACGCCCAGGGTAGAGAACGTCGTACGGCTGGTCTCGGACTCGGTCGCCAAAGCCGCCGCGCCGCCGTGCTCGGTCAAACCCTGGCTGCGCACGTTGACGTACGCGAGATTGACGTAGGGCTCGAAGCGCGTGCGGCCCGCCTGGATGCCGTAGGCCAGTTCCCCGAAGACCTGCGCCGTGCGGGCCTGGGCTTCGGCCTTCAGATGATCCGTAAAGCCAGGCATGGCCACACTGCGGGTGCTCGACAAGGCGTGCCAGGAATGGGCTGCGCCCGCGCGCAAGGCAAGATCGCCCCACTGGGTGCCGCCGTAGAGGCCCAGGTGGTAGTCGTCGCTGGAGCCGGATGAATTTCGGTCATTGAGCTTGAAATGGCTGCGGCCCAGGCCTGCCATCAGGCCCAGATACCCGTCACCCAAGGGGCGGTCGACGCCGAAGAACAGACCCTGGCTGTCGTGCCTCAGCGTGGCGGCGTTGCCGTCGCCGGGGCTGCGGCCCCAATGGCCGTAGGCCTGCGCCCAGACATGGGCGCGGGTGGATGCGGCGGGGGTCGCCGCCTGCACGCTGCGCAGTCGGTCATTGGCGGCATCGCGCAGCATGCGGCTGTTTTCGATGAGCACACCGCGCGTGGCGGCATGGATCTCGCCCGAAAGCTGGTCGAAGGCGGATCGCGCCGTATCAGCGGACAGGCCCAGCACGGCATCGTGCAGCCCATGACCCATGCCCAGGCTTTCGACGCCGCTACCGGCAGCGATCTGGTTGGGTGTGCCGCCGATATCGGCAAAGGACGCCGCGTTACGCGTCAGGGTCAGGAAAACGGTGTTGGGATCGTAGCTGAGCGAAGGCGTGAGAAAGGCCAGATTGGACGTCACGTCTTTGAAGGTGCCGGTGACGCCGCCGGTTGCGGTGAGGATCGTATACGTGGTGGAGGATTGGTAGTTCCCGGCTTCGACCAGTACCTGCACTGTGGCAAGGCCGCTGCCAAGTGCAGCCAACCCGGTGGAGGCGATCCTGTCGGACTGGCCCGCAGCGTTGGCTTCGACTTCGTAGGTAGAGCCTGAATGGAACAAGATAGCGGGGACGTTGAGGGTGCCGATGGAGTGACCCGGCGCAATGGTGCCTGCGACGGCAGTAACTACACTGCCCGCCGTGCCGATGCCTTGCAGACGGCCCCCCACCTCGACAATCAGTCCGCCACCGAGTCGCCCGTCGACGGAGAGTATGCCCTTGTCGACCCAGGTCACGCCGCTGAAGCCGCTGGAATCACCGGTCAAACGCAAACGACCAGAGCCGTCCTGATGGACATTTCCGAAGCCAGAAATCACGCCGTCGAACGTAGTGGCATCGCTGCGGTTGAAACGCAGTTCACCCTCATTGAGGACATTGCCATCCAAATACCCTGTCGTGCCGCCTGCCCCGATGTGCAGGACGCCCTTATTGTAAATGGAACCAGACGTATTGACATTACTGTAACGATAAAGAAAACCCTCGTTATAAATAATACCGGTGACCTCATTGATGAGAACGTCATAGTTGATAAAAACGCCGTTGTTCAGGAGCTCGCTGCGGTTGATGATTTCATTAAGATTGACGATTTTACCGTCGTTTGCGAGGCGATCTTTATTTTCAAGAGTTTGATTATTGATGAGGTCCCCGCCTTCATAGATGTGGCCACCGTCAAATGCTCCAGAAGCATAGTCCCAAGGAATTTGATGCTGCTGACCTGGAAGCACTTTAATGACTTCCAGCCCCCACGCCACGCCATTACCCCCACACAGCACCCCCGCCAGCAGCGCCACGGAAACCGTCCGCCCTCTCTGCATGACGCCCAAAGCACGGTTGAATACAAAACGGTCAATGCGGTTCATGCGGCTCCTTGCCGGCAGCATCATTCAATCCAGCCGAGACTGTATAAAAACACTCTCGCACCAATATTTGATTGAGACCGTTTCCGGTGCCTCACAGGGCAAATACCCCCAACATCGACCCTGGATGTTAAATTTTGGCGATGTCCTCGCCCCTCATCCGCTATGCCGATCTCGTCTTTCAGCCCGATTTGCGTGCTGCGACGCGGGACGACGGCACGACCCTGAGCCTGACCCGGCAAGAGCGCGCCCTGATCCTGCAGTTGACCCGGCGGCCGCAGCAACTCGTCACGCGGCAACAATTGCTGGACGGTCTGGGCGATCTGGCGGGTGATCTGAACGAGCGCAACATCGATTATCTGGTGAACCGGCTGCGCAAGCGGCTGGGAGACCATGCGCGCGCGCCCCGTTTTATCGCCACGCAATACGGCGAAGGCTATCTCTGGATCGCGGACCCGATGGCGGTCGAGCCGGTCTCGGCCTTTCTGGTGGTCGGCCCGGTGTATGGCCTGGGCGAAAACGCCGACGCTGCCGCCGTCGTGGATCGGCTCAGCGCCCAGATCGGCCAGGCGCTGCGCGGCAGCCGCACGGTGCTGTGCCTGCCGCACTGGCGGTTTGCGCCGGAGGCGGCAAGCCAGGTCGCCCATAGCCTGGAAATCAGCCTGCTGGCCGAAGACGGCCGCTTGCATCTGGCGCTGGTGCTCAAGGACGGACGCACCAACACGCCCATCAGACCGTTTCGCCTGACTCTGCCGCTCGCGCCGGACACTGCGGAACTGGCCGCCTTCGCGCAATCGCTGGTCGATGCCCTCTGGGCGTATGCCGCACTGCCGGACGGCGCGCCGCCCAACCCGACCGACCGGCCCTTGCTGCTGCGCTTGCACGATGCCGCCGTGCTGGTCACGGGCGATATCGAAAGCTGGCGCCATAATGCGCAGCGGCTGCGCGCGGCCCACGCGGACAACCCCGGTGATCCGGCGCTGGCGGTGCTGCTGGCCTTGAACCGCTATACCGAGCTGATCCAGGGGCCGCTGTCGCCCGATGCCACGCCGCTGACCGATGCGCAATGGCGCGACGTCGAAGACGATATCGAGCAATTGGCGCCGGGCGCATTGGCCAAGGCCGATGGCGAACCGATGCTGTTGCTGGGCATCGCCAAGGTGCTGTGTTTCCTCGACCGGGGCTATCTGAAACTGGCCGCCCAACTGACCGACGCGGCCTTCCAGGCCAGCACGGCGTTTGCCGCCGCCTTCAGCATGAAAGGGCTGACCCTGGCCTGCCAGGGGGACATCGACCGCGCAGTCGAACTCTACAGCCGGGCGATCGAGCTGAGCGAACCCGGGTCCCAGTTTCACATCTATCTCTTGATCCTGAAAGGCAGCGCCTTGCTGGCCGCCGACCGGCGCGGCGAGGTGGCGCAGATGGTCGCCGAACTGTCCGCGCTCGACCCCGCGAGCCGGGGCTGGATCGGTCTGATCTTTCTATCGCCCAAGGCCAGGCACACGCCCCCGGCCCTGGCCATGATCCCCAAAGAAGCGGGCCGGCGCATGCTGACCTACCTGCACCGGACCACCGCCCGCCAGTTCGAGCGTCGGCATCATCGCAAGAACGTCCTGCATGGCCTGGCCCTGCATCTGGCCCGCGCGCATGGCGAGGACGTGATTCCACCAGCAGTGAAGGAATATTTTCCGAAGCGGTTCACCGACGCATCATGAGATCGCCGGCGTCTCAAAGCCGGGCGGTGATGCTGCTCGGGACATGCACGCGCCGAGACTGCCGCCTACAAGGCCTCGATGCCGCTTTCGCCGGTGCGGATACGCACCGCCTGCTCGACCGGGGTAACGAAGATCTTGCCGTCGCCGATCTTGCCGGTGCGCGCGGCGCGGATGATGGCCTCGATCACGCCCTCGGCCCGGTCGGCCGCCACCACCACGTCGATGCGGATTTTGGGCAGAAAATCCACCACGTACTCCGCGCCGCGATAGAGTTCGGTGTGACCTTTTTGGCGGCCGAAGCCCTTGACCTCGGTGACGGTCAGGCCGTTGACGCCCAGTTCGGACAGGGCCTCGCGCACCTCATCGAGCTTGAAGGGTTTGACGATCGCCGTGATCTGCTTCATGTCGAACTGCGCCATGGTATCGGGGTTCCGCTGAAAAGCTTTTAATATAGCGCAGACGATGCCCGCCCGGCCTGATGCACCGCTGAACGCGTCCCCTCGATCGTGGCCCGGCGGCGCCTGCAAGTCCGGCGCCCCCCTCCTTTATAATGCGTCCACTATGTCCAATACCCCGTCCGCACACAATCAATTCGACAACAAGTCGCAGGCCTGGTCGGCCCGTTTCTCCGAACCCGTCTCCGACCTGGTCAAACGCTATACCGCCTCGGTCAACTTCGACCAGCGCATGGCGGCCTTCGACATCCAGGGCTCGCTGGCCCACGCCGACATGCTGGCGGCCGTCGGCGTGATCAGCGCCGCCGACCTGGCCGACATCCAGCGCGGCATGACGCAGATCCTGGAAGAAATCCGCGCCGGCGGCTTCACCTGGTCGCTGGACCTGGAAGACGTCCACCTCAACATCGAAAAGCGCCTGGTCGAACTGATCGGCGACGCGGGCAAGCGCCTGCACACGGGCCGGTCGCGCAACGACCAGGTCGCCACCGACATCCGCCTGTGGCTGCGCCACGAAATCGATCTGGCGATCGAACTGCTGCAGCAATTGCGCCAGCGGCTGGCTGCCCTGGCCCTGGAACACGCCGACACCATCCTGCCGGGCTTCACCCATCTGCAGGTCGCCCAGCCGGTCACCTTCGGCCACCATCTGCTGGCCTACGCGGAAATGTTCGGCCGCGACGCCGAGCGCCTGGCCGACTGCCGCCGCCGCACCAACCGCCTGCCCCTGGGCGCCGCCGCGCTGGCGGGCACGTCCTACCCCATCGACCGCGAACGCGTCGCCAAGACCCTGGGTTTCGACGAGGTCTGCCGCAATTCCCTGGATGCGGTGTCCGACCGCGACTTCGCCATCGAGTTCTGCGCGGCGGCTTCGCTGATCATGACGCACATCTCGCGCCTGTCCGAAGAACTGGTGCTGTGGATGAGCCCGCGCGTGGGCTTCATCGACCTGGCCGACCGTTTCTGCACCGGCAGCTCGATCATGCCGCAGAAAAAGAACCCCGACGTGCCCGAACTGGCGCGCGGCAAGACCGGCCGCGTCCACGGCCACCTGGTCGCCCTGCTGACCCTGATGAAGGGCCAGCCCCTGGCCTACAACAAGGACAACCAGGAAGACAAGGAAGGCCTGTTCGACACCGCCGACACCATCCGCGACACGCTGACGATCTTCGCCGACATGATCGGCGGCATCCGGGTCAAGGCCGACGCCATGCGCGCCGCCGCCCTGCAAGGCTACGCCACCGCCACCGACCTGGCCGATTACCTGGTCAAGCGCGGCGTGCCCTTTCGCGACGCCCACGAAACCGTGGCGCTGGCGGTGCGGTCCTGCGAAGAACGCGGCTGCGATCTGGCCGACCTGTCCCTGGACGAACTGCGCGGCTTCCATGCCGACATCCAGGACGACGTGTTCCAGGTGCTGACCCTGGAAGGCTCGGTCGCCGCCCGCAAGCACATCGGCG
The DNA here is from genome assembly GCF_042651965.1 of Castellaniella hirudinis. NCBI lineage: Bacteria > Pseudomonadati > Pseudomonadota > Betaproteobacteria > Burkholderiales > Alcaligenaceae > Castellaniella > Castellaniella hirudinis. The sequence goes on along the minus strand of NZ_JBHSDY010000010.1, from coordinate 403,414 downwards.
GCACCGCGCCGGAGCGCGTGCGGATCGAGGCGCAGCGGGTGCTGGACGCGACTTAAGCCAGATCCGCGCCCAGCGTTTCACGCTCGTCGAACACGAAACAGCGGCCTTCAAATCCCGGGCCGCCGGTTTCCTCGAAGTATTTGAGGATGCCGCCTTCGAGCTGATAGACGTGGTCCAGGCCTTCCTCGGCCATGAAAATGGCGGCTTTTTCGCAGCGGATGCCGCCGGTGCAGAAGCTGACCACCGTCTTGCCTGCCAGATCCGCACGATGTTCCCGCACCGCCTCGGGAAACTCTGAAAACTTCGTCAACCGCCAGTCGATGGCACCGGTGAACGTGCCTGCGTCCACCTCGAAGCCATTGCGCGTGTCCAGCATCACGACCTGACGCCCCCGGTCATCCCGGCCCTGCGCCAGCCAGCGCGCCAGGGTCGGCGCATCCACAGCAGGCGCCCGCCCGGCTTCGGGCCGGATCGCCGGATGATTCATGCGGATGATTTCGCGCTTGATCTTGACCCGCACCCGCTTGAACGGCACGGTCTCGGAATAGCTGTATTTGACCTGCAAGGACGCGAAACGGGCATCCGCGCGCAGCCAGTCCAGAAATGCCTCGATGCCGTCTTGTCCGCCTGCCAGGAACAGATTGATGCCTTCAGGCGCAAGCAACACCGTGCCTTTCAGCTCCAGCACCAGAATCTGCGCCAGGATGCGCTCGCGCAGATCCGGCAGGTCGTCCAGGGACACGAACAGGTAGGCGGCAATATTGGTAATGAGGGGCATGACGGCGGGCGAACAATAGACCAGGCCGCATTTTAGAGGAATGCCGCGATGCGGCCCACCATAGAGGAGAGGCCTTCAGCAGCGTTCGAAAACCGCGATCGCGGCCATCCGCCCGATCCAGTGGTTCTCCCGATGGATAAAACGGATCACACGTCGGCTCATCCCGGCTGCCATCCTTTATCCTGACCTTTTGAAGGGCTCATCACCAAAACATGAACTGCTCGGACATTCAGACGAGGACTCGTGAAGTATATACTACGATATATACCACCAACCCTCCCTACACTCAGGAGGTTCGTCATGCAAACCGCCAAACTATTCATCAATGGCCGCAGCCAGGCTGTGCGGCTGCCCGCCGAGTTCCGCTTCGAGGGCAGCGAGGTTTTCATCCGCCGCGATCCCTTGACCGGTGACGTTATTCTCTCCAGCCGTTCCGGCTGGACGTCGTGGGACGAGTTCCTGGCTCAACGCGATCTCGATGCTGTGCCTGCCGACTTTCTGGCCGATCGCCGTCAGCCACCTCAGCAAACACGCTCCTGGGCTGTCGCCGAACCAACCAAGGACGCGACATGAAACCACACTACATGCTGGATACCAATATCGCCAGCTATTTACTGCGCGGCGGTTACTCTCGCCTGGAACAACGGTTACGGCGTGAAAGCGTCTCGAACGTCTGCCTCTCCGCCATTACCCGTGCCGAGTTGCGCTACGGAGTGGCTCGCCTGCTGCCTGAAGCCACAAGACTCGAACGCGAGGTCGAACGGTTCTTGCAAGGCATCACCACGCTTTCTTGGGACATGGCGGCGGCCGACGCCTACGGCGCCGTGCGGGCAAGGCTTGAACGCGCCGGCACGCCCATCGGCGCGCTGGACACGCAAATCGCCGCGCACGCGCTGATCACTAACACAACCCTCATCACCCATAACACCGGCGAATTTCGCCGCGTGCCGGGCCTTCGCACCGAAGACTGGACGACGGATTGACGCCGTGTGGGCTCAAACGCATAGGCCGGCTGCACGCCAGTCCGGGACGATCAGCAGCCCTCTCTACGCTGCCCGCCCCCGCCCCGCCGGCACCCCCAGCCCCAGCAGCGCCAGCACCGCGAAGACGGCGCCGGCCAGGAAAGTCGCGGACGGCCCCCAGGATTGCCACAGCCAGCCGGCCAGGACGCTGGCCAGCAGCATGCACACGCCGCTGGCCAGATTGAAGATGCCGAAGGCCGTGCCCTTCATGTCCTTGGGCGTCGTGTCGGCCACCATCGCAGACAGAATGCCCTGGCTGAAGCCCATGTGCAGCCCCCACAGCGCCGCGCCTGCCAGCAGCAGCCAGACGCCGCCGCTGGTGACCGCCAGCGCCAGGTCCGCCAGCACCAGCAGGACCAGGCCGACCGCCAGGATGACGGTGCGCGGCATGCGGTCCGACAGCCAGCCGGCCGGGTAGGCCGACAGCGTGAAGAACAGCGACATCACGATCAGCACGACGGGCGCCCAGGCGGCGCTCAGGCCCATGTCCTGTCCGCGCAGGATCAGGAAGGCCTCGCTGAAGCGCGCCAACGTGAACACCGTGCCGATCGCCACCACCCGCCAATAGGCGACGCTGAAATCGCGCGCCGCGCGCCAGCGAATGGGAGAACGGAACGATCGGCCCTCGCCCGCGTCCGGGCGGGCTTCACGCACCCCCCAGAACAGCAGCCCCATGGCGATCACGCCCGGGACCACGGCGAACCACAAGACATGGCGGATGTCGGTGAAAACCAGCATCAGGACGACCGCCAGGCCCGGCCCCAGGACCGCGCCCACGGTGTCCATGGACTGGCGCAGCCCGAAGGCCGCGCCGCGGATTTCCGCCGGGGTGACGTCGGCCACCAGGGCGTCGCGCGGCGCGCCCCGGATGCCCTTGCCGATCCGGTCGATGAAGCGGGCGGCGAACACTGTGCCGACCGAGTGCGCCAGGGGGAACAGGGGCTTGCTCAGGGCCGCCAGGCCATAGCCCGCCAGCAGCAGGCCTTTGCGCCGGCCCAGATAGTCGCTGATGGCGCCGGAAAAGACTTTGACGATCAGCGCGGTGGCCTCGGCCACGCCCTCGATGACGCCGACGGCCAGCACGCTGGCCCCCAGGCCCGACACCAGGAAAATCGGCAGCAGGCTGTGGATCAGCTCCGACGACAAGTCCATGAACAGGCTGACCAGGCCCAACATCCAGACCGTGCGCGGAATAGCGCACTTTCCGTCGGCGGCCGCAACGGAAGGATGAGACCGGACACGGAGCAGTCCCTGCGGACTGCTCCGTGCTTGACGAATCCGAACCGCTTGCAAGCGGCGAGGTGGACGACGTGAGGACTTGTTCAGAGATTCCCCTAGGGTTCGAAAACCGCGATCGACTCCACGTGTCCCGTGTGCGGGAACATATTGACCGCACCCGCGGCCTTCAATGTCCATCCCCCCACATGGCACAGCATCCCGGCATCGCGCGCCAGGGTTGCGGGATTACAGGACACGTACACGATGCGGCGCGGACGTTCGTCCGGCGCCAAAGCGGCCAGCGCCTGCGCCACGGCCAGCGCGCCTTCGCGCGGGGGGTCGATCAGCATGCGGTCGAAATGGCCCAGACCGCGCAACCAGTCGGTATCGACCTCGAACAGATTGAGTTCAGTGAATTCGGCCTTGTCCGCCAGGCCCTGCCGGGCGGCGTCTTCGCGGGCGCGGGCCACCAGCGTGGCGCTGCCCTCGATGCCCACGACCGCGCGGCCTTGCGTGGCCAGCGGCAGGCTGAAATTGCCCAGCCCGCAGAACAGGTCGGCGACACGGTCGCCGGGCTGGACGTCCAGCAAGGTCAGCGACCGCGCGATCAAGGCCTGGTTGATGTACGGGTTGACCTGGGTAAAGTCGGCCGGCCGGTAATGCATCCGCAGGCCGTAGGCCGGCAGCGCATAGGCCAGCACGTCGGCCCGGTCCGGGTCCAGGGGATGGGCGGTTTCCGGTCCCTTGGGCTGCAGCCACCAGTCGATGCGATGCTGGACGCCGAAGGCACGCAGGCGTTCCAGGTCGTCCGGCGTCAAGGGTTCCAGGTGCCGCAGGCAGAAGACGGTGGACTCGTCACCCACGGCGACTTCGATCTGCGGCATGCGGTCGGGCCGCGACAGGCCGCCGATCAGTGTGCGCAGCGGCATCAGCAAGGCCGAGACGTGCGGCGGCAGCACCAGACAGGTCTGCATATCGGCCACATAGCTGCTGCCGCGTTCACGAAAGCCCACCAGCATGCCGCCTTTTTTCTGCACCAGGCGCACGGACAGGCGGGCGCGATGGCGGTAGCCGAAGGTCGGCCCCTGCAGCGCCGGCAGGATCTGCTGCGGCTTGACCTTGCCGATGTGTTCCAGCGCGTCTTCCAGGGAACGCTGCTTGACGGCCATCTGCGCCGCCGGCTCCAGGTGCTGCATGGCACAACCGCCGCAGACCCCGAAATGCGGGCACGGCGGCTGGGTGCGCTGCGAAGACGGCCGCAGGACGCGCTCGACCTTGGCCTTGTCGAAGGACGGCTTGCGCCGCTTCACGCGGGCCAGGACCCGTTCGCCGGGCAGCGCGCCCTCGGTAAAGACGACTTTGCCCTCGTGATGGGCAATACCCTGTCCCTCGAGATCCAGCGACTCGATGTCCAGGGTCAACAGAATGGGTTCAACCATGATGCCAGGCAGAGAGGAATTCTTTCCAGTGGGGCGCGTCGATCACCGCCAGGGTGTCGCGCACCAGCGAGAGTTCGGCCGCGTAGGCGGTGGCGTCCAGTTCGCCCTTGATGAGGCGGTAGCGGCAATACACCAGCCAGGTGTTGACCACGTCGGTCTCGCAATAGTTGCGCACGTGGTCCCGGTCCCCGGCATGCCAGGCCTGCCAGACCTGCCCGCCATCCATGTCGAGCTTGCCGGGAAAGCCGCACAGCTTGGCCAGTTGGTCCAGCGGCGCATTGGCGCGGCCGTTGAATTTGGCCAGCACGTCCATCAGATCGACGTGGCGGGTGTGATAGCGGTTCAGGTAGTTGTTGAAGCGGAAATCGCGGTCGTCCTCGCCGGTGTCCCAGTAGCGCGGCGCCGCCACGCCGTGGATCAGGCTGCGATAGTGCAGCACCGGCAGGTCAAAGCCCGAACCGTTCCAACTGACCAGGGTGGGCGTGTAGTGGCCGACGGTCTTGAAGAACCCGGAAATCAGGGTTTCTTCGGGATCGTCGGCCTGGCCCAGGGTCCGCACGCGAAAGCCCTGGTCGTCGCGGAACACGCAGCCGATGACGGCGATCTTCTGCAAATGCAGGGGCAGAAAATCGTTGCCGTGGGTCTCGCGGCGCTGGGCCAGCGCGGCTTCGATCAGGTCGGCATCCGGCAGATCGGCCCACTGCGGATTCAGGCGCCGCAGGCCGTCCGCGTCCGGAATCGTTTCCAGGTCGAAGACCAGCGTCGGGATCATCGCGCCGGCAGGTAGGACAAGGGGTTCACGGGCGTGCCGCGACGGCGGATCTCGAAGTGCAGGCGCGGCGAACTGGTGTCGCTCTGGCCCAGGGTGGCGATTTTCGCCCCCTTCTTCACGGATTCGCCGGTCTTGACCAGCAGGGACTGATTGTGGGCATAGGCTGTGATGAAACCGTTGCTGTGGCCCAGCAGGATCAGATTGCCCAGGCCGCGCACGCCGTTGCCGGCGTACATGACCTTGCCTTCGGCAGCGGCCGTCACGGGCGCGCCCACCGAGCCTTCGATGTCGATGCCCTTGGTGGTGGCGTTGAAGCCCTGGATGATCTTGCCGTTGCTGGGCCAGCTCCAGGCGATCACGCCGGCATCGCTGGCGCGCGCCGCCGAGGTGTCGGCCGGCGCGGCCGCACCGCCCGCCGTGGCGCCGGCAGTCTCGCTGCCGGCCGGGGGCGGCGTCGTCTTGACCGGCGAGGTTGTGGCGCCCGAAGAAGGCATCGAGGTGCCGCTGTCCAGGCGCAGGACCTGGCCGATGGCCAGTTGAGAGGGATTGGTGATGTTGTTCAACTGCGACAGGCGCGAGACTTCCATGCCATGCGCCTGGGCGATCTTGTACAGCGTGTCGCCCGCGCGCACGACGTAGGTGCCTGAAGCAGCCTGAGCGCCCGCCGTCGTGGCCGTGCCGCTGGAATGATCGGAGACGGGCGCGCGCGCGGAACGCGAGGCGCAGCCCGACAGGACGGCGACCGACAGCAGCACCGTCAGCAGCAGAGCGGCCTTGGGACGGCGATATGACAAAAAACGCCCGGTGTGTGGCGATTGGGTGAACGGAGCATCTGTCACCAGCGTCCCATCGAGCATGTGGTTCTCCTACTAACTTAAGTCTGCGTGCCGGGACGCAGCGGTACGAATCGGACATCTTCGAGCTCGAGCCGGTGCCAGGACGACGGACCGGTCCGCTCGATCAGAATCAGCCTTTGATGCGCTGTGCCTTCCGGGGCGATCAAACGCGCCCCCACGGCCAACTGATGCAGCAAAGTTTCTGGGATTTTAACCCCCGCGGCGGCCACGACAATGCCATCGAAGGGCGCGCGGTGTTCCAGCCCCTGCATCCCGTCACCGAAACTGAGGCGAACCCGGCCTCGGGCACGCCCTTGCGCCAGGTTCAGACGGGCCTGATCGTACAGGCCGCGCACCCGTTCGATGGCGTAGACCTCGGGGACGAACTGGGCCAGCACGGCGGCCTGGTAACCGCAGCCCGCACCGATCTCCAGGACCCGCGCAGGCGTGCGGCCATCGCTCATGACGGCCAGCATGTGCGCCACCACCCAGGGCTGGGAAATCGTCTGGCCATAGCCGATCGGCAAGGCCGCGTCCTCGTAAGCCCGGCTGGCCAGCCCCTGATCCACGAACAGGTGGCGCGGCACCGCCTGCATGGCCGACAGCACCCGTTCATCCGTGATGCCCTGCTCGCGCAAGCGGTGCACCATCTGCAGGCGCAGCCGGTCCGAATTCAAGCCCAGATTGGCCGCGGGCGCGGCGGGCGTCCGAATCGGAGCTTGCGGCAAAGTGAAGGGGCGCGGTCCGTGGATGCGCGTATTGCTGTTGGCGGCCGAATAGCCGGGCCCCAGCGCAGAGCCCGTCGGGGCGGTGCGCGTGCTGCGGGCCGGCTTGTCCAGCGGATGACGCGGTTTGTTCATCGGGCTTCCATCCAGCGCGCGACCGCGTCGGTCCGCGCGTGATCGGTGAGGTCGGCGCGCAAAGGCGTCATCGACACGGCATGCGCTTCGAGCGCACCGAAATCCGTCTCGGGGCCGCCGTCCAGCGCGCGCCCCACCGGGCCGATCCAGTATACGGTTTCACCATAGGGCGTGGTACTGCGGATGACGGGCTCGGCCGGATGGCGGCGTCCCAGCCGCGTCGTGCGAAAGCCCGCCAGATCGCGATAAGGCACGGCCGGGATGTTGACGTTGAGCAGCAGCGGCTCGTTCCAGGGCCGGTCGCGAAACCGGACCACCAGTTCGTGCGCCACCTGGGCGGCGCAGTCCAGATTGCGCCATTCGCGGTCCACCAGGGAAAAAGCCATGGACGGCACGCCGAACAGGTAGCCTTCCATCGCGGCGGCCACCGTACCCGAATACAGGGTATCGTCACCCATATTGGCGCCGTTATTGATGCCGGAGACCAACAGGTCGGGCTTGAAGCCCAGCAGCCCCGTCAGCGCCACGTGGACGCAATCCGAAGGCGTACCGTTGATGTAGTGAAAGCCGTTGGCTGCCTGACGCACCGACAGGGGGCGGCGCAGCGTCAGTGAATTGGACGCGGCGCTGCAATTGGTCTCGGGGGCCACCACCGTGACCTCGCCCAGCGGCCGCAGTGCCGCGACCAGGGCCTCGATCCCCGCTGCGTTGTAGCCATCGTCGTTGGACACCAGGATGCGCATTTTCTTCATTCCTGCCTGAAACCGGATGGTGCGAATTGTACCCGCGCCCTGCGGCGCTGAAGGAACCTCTGAATAAGTCGAGCGGAAAGCGGGCGCTGCGGATCGGGATGGGATGCAAGGCGCGAACCGCAGCCATAGCCGTCGCTATGGCGAGGATGAGCAACGCCGCAGACCGCCCGAGTCCGCAGATGAACGCGGCGCGGGGACTTGTTCAGGGGTTCCTTTAAAATGCGCCCATCACTTACCCACTGCCGCCCTTCTACCATGACTCCTTTCGTTTCCATCCTCGGCGTGGCCGTCGCCCTGTTCATCGGCTACCTGATGGGCTCTGTGCCCTTCGCCGTCGTGGTCAGCCGCGCCATGGGCCTGAAGGACCCGCGCAGCTTCGGTTCGGGCAACCCGGGGGCGACCAATGTGCTGCGCGGCGGCAACAAGCCGGCCGCCATTCTGACCCTGCTGGGCGATGCCGCCAAGGGCTGGCTGGCCGTGGCGCTGGCCTTCTGGGCTGTGCAGCGCGGTCTGCTGCCCGAGGCCGCCATCCCCCTGGCCGGCCTGGGGGCCTTTCTGGGCCACCTGTACCCGCTGTTCCTGGGCTTTCGCGGCGGCAAGGGCGTGGCGACGGCCCTGGGCGTGCTGCTGGCGCTGCAGCCCTGGCTGGCCCTGGCGACGGCCGCCACCTGGCTGATCGTGGCGCTGGTGACGCGCTATTCGTCCCTGGCCGCGATCCTGGCGGCCATCTTCGCCCCCTTCTACTACATCCTGGGGGACAAGGTGGCCTGGCGTGCGGACCCCTTGACCATTTCCGTGATCGTGATCATCAGCGTCCTGCTGCTGGCGCGCCACAAAGAAAACATCGCCCGCCTGCTGGCGGGCAAAGAAAGCCGGATCGGGACCAAGAAGAAATAATTCAGGCGACGCAGACGTCCCGCAGATCCCAGCGGGGCCGCACTTCGAAGGCCGCGTCGCCGCGCAGAGACGGCAGGTCGACCAGACCGGCGCGCAGCCGCAGCACGGCCGCCCAGGCGATCATGGCGCCATTGTCGGTGCACAAGTGCAACGGCGGGAAATACACCTGCCCGCCCATCGCGTCCAGGGCCTCGCGCAAGCGCACGCGCAGGTGCCGGTTAGCGCCCACGCCGCCCGCCACCACCAGGGTCTTGAGACCCGTGCGGCGCAACGCCTGCAAGGACTTGGCCGCCAGCACGTCGACGATGGCGGCCTCGGTCGAGGCTGCCAGATCGGCGCGAGCCGCGTGATCAGTGGCGCGGCCCTCGTCCTGCAAGGCCCGCATACGGGTCAGCACCGCCGTCTTCAGGCCGCTGAAACTGAAATCCAGATCGCCGCTATGCAGCATGGGGCGCGGCAGCGCATAGGCCCGCGCATCGCCGGATTCGGCCAGCCGCGACAGCTCCGGTCCGCCCGGATACCCCAGGCCCATCAGCTTGGCGCTCTTGTCGAAGGCCTCGCCGGCCGCGTCGTCCAGGGTCTCACCCAGCAATTCGTAGCGCCCCACCCCATCGACCCGCATCAATTGCGTATGCCCGCCCGACACCAGCAGCGCCACGAAGGGGAATTCGGGCACGGCATCGGCCAGCAGAGGCGAGAGCAGGTGGCCCTCGAGGTGATGGATGGGGATGGCGGGCAGGTCGCGCGCCCAGGCAAAGGCCCGGGCAAAACCCGCCCCCACCAGCAGCGCGCCGGCCAGCCCGGGACCGGCCGTGTAGGCCACCGCATCGAGCTCGTCCGGCCGCACCCCGGCCTCGTCCAGCACCTGGCGCGTCAGCGGCACGATGCGGCGGATATGGTCGCGCGAGGCCAGTTCCGGCACCACGCCGCCGTAGTCCCGGTGCATGGCGATCTGGCTGTGCAGGGCATGCGCCAGCAGGCCGCGCTCGGTGCAGGCCACGGCCACGCCGGTCTCGTCGCAGGAGCTCTCGAATCCGATGATCAACATAGGGCGCCAGTTTACCGCTGATTCTTTCTTACAACTGATGCTGAAAGGGTTTTAGAATGGCGAAGCTGTACCCAACAAGAGAGGAGACACCATGCTGGAACAGTTCTTCAAGCTCAGGGACCACGACACCTCCGTCCGCACGGAAATACTGGCGGGTCTCACCACCTTCCTGACGATGTCCTACATCGTCTTCGTCAACCCGGACATCCTGTCGAGCACCGGCATGGACAAGGGTTCGGTCTTCGTCGCCACCTGCGTGGCCGCCGCCCTGGGCTCGCTCATCATGGCCCTCGTGGCCAACTGGCCCATCGGCATGGCGCCGGGCATGGGCCTGAACGCCTTCTTCGCCTTCACCGTGGTGGCGCAGATGGGCTACACCTGGCAGCAGGCGCTGGGCGCGGTCTTCATCTCCGGCGTGGTGTTCGTGATCCTGACGGTGACCGGCGCCCGGGAATGGCTGGTCGCAGGCATTCCTCCTTCGCTGCGATCCGCCATCGCGGCGGGCATCGGGCTGTTCCTGGGCATCATCGCCCTGGGCTCGGCGGGCATCGTGGTCGCCAACCCGGCCACCAAGGTCGGCCTGGGTGATCTGACCCACGCCCCCACCCTGTTCGCCATCCTGGGCTTTTTCATCATCGCCGCCCTGGGCGCCTTGAAGGTCCGGGGCGCCATCCTGATCGGCATCCTGGCCATCACCATCCTGTCGATCCTGACCGGCCACACCCAGTTCCAGGGCATCTTCTCGGCGCCGCCCAGCCTGGATCCCACCTTCTTCAAGCTGGACATCATGGGGGCGCTGAACACCGGCTTCTTCCACGTGATCCTGGTGTTCGTGCTGGTCGAGGTGTTCGACGCCACCGGCACCATGATCGGCGTGGCCACCCGCGCCGGCCTGATCCGCCCGGGCAACCCCGGCCGCCTGGGCCGCGCCCTGCTGTCCGACAGTTGCGCCATCGTGGCGGGCTCGATGCTGGGCACCAGCAGCACCACCGCCTACGTCGAAAGCGCCTCGGGCGTGCAGGCGGGCGGACGCACCGGCCTGACGGCCCTGACCATCGCCGTGCTGTTCCTGCTGGCGCTGTTCCTGTCGCCGCTGGCCGCCATCGTGCCCGCCTACGCGACGGCGCCGGCCCTGCTGTACGTGGCCTGCCTGATGCTGCGCGAACTGGTGGACGTGGACTGGGACGACATCACGGAATCGGTGCCTGCCGCCATCGCAGCCATCGCCATGCCGCTGACCTACTCGATCGCCAACGGCCTGGCCTTCGGCTTCATCAGCTACGTGGCGATCAAGGCCCTGTCCGGGCGCTTCCGCGACATCCACCCGGCCACCCTGCTGGTCGCGGTGCTGTTCGTGATCAAGTACGCGCTGTTCCCGGCGTAATCCTTGCAATCCCGCTCATCGTCCCCACCTACAGAGCATCCCGGGCGGCATCCTGCCGCCCTGATCCGATTCCGGAGTCCCCATGAGCGTCATTGAACTCACCCAAGACACCTTCCAGGCCGCCACCCAGGCCGATCAGCCCCTGATCATCGATTTCTGGGCCCCCTGGTGCGGCCCCTGCCGCCAGTTCGGCCCGACCTTCGAGGCTGCGGCTGAAAAGCACGCGGACGTCACCTTCGCCAAGATCAACACCGAGGAACAGCAGGAACTGGCGGCCGCGCTGCGCATCCGCTCCATTCCGACCCTGATGGTCTTCCGCGAGAACGTGCTGCTGTTCCAGCAGGCCGGCGCGCTGTCCGCCTCGCAGCTTGAAGAGCTGCTGACCCAGGTGAAGGCCGTGGACATGGCCCAGGTTCACACGGAAATCGCCGCGCAGGAAAAAGCCTCGTCCACGACGCATTGACCTCGTCTTCCGCGTCCACCCCCGCGCAGTCCCATCGGCCGGATCCCGGCCGATGGCGCATTCTGGCCGTCCTGCTGACCACGATCTTCATGTCCCTGATCGGGGTCAGCATCGTCAACGTCGCCCTGCCCTCCATCCACGTCGCGCTCGATGCCACGCAATCCGACATGCAGTGGGTGCTGTCGGGCTATGCGCTGACCTTCGGCGTGGTGCTCGTCGCGGCCGGGCGCGCCGGCGACCTGATGGGGCGCGGCGGCCTGTTCCTGATCGGCGTGGCCCTGTTCACGCTGGCCTCCGTGGCGGCGGGGCTGGCGCCGGACGCCACCTGGCTGAACGGCGCGCGTTTCGTGCAAGGCGTGGGATCGGGCCTGCTCAATCCGCAGGGCCTGGGCATGATCCAGCATTATTTCCGGGGCGCGGAGCGCGGCCGCGCCTTTGGCTATTTCGGCACGGCGGTGGGGTTTTCCGTGGCCATCGGCCCGGCGCTCGGCGGACTGCTGATCGAGCTGGGCGGCCTGGAGCTGGGCTGGCGGCTGACGTTCCTGGTCAACGTCCCGATCGGCCTCGTCATCCTCGTGCTCGGTTTCAGGTGGTTCCCGCGGCCGCTGATCCGCTGGCCGAGCGCATCGGCTTCATCCGCCTCGGGCTGGCGCTCCCTGGATCCCTTCGGCGCCCTGCTGCTGGGGCTGGCGGTGCTGGCCTTTCTGTATCCCTTCGTCGAATCCCACGCATCGCCGCTGACCTGGCTGCTGCTGCCGCTGAGCCTGGGCCTGACGGCCGCCTGGATCGCCTGGGAGCGCCGCGCGACGCGCCGGGGGCTCAGCCCCATGGTCGACCTGCGGATCTTTTCCACCGCCAGTTTCAGCAACGGCGTGCTGATCATGGCGCTGTATTTTCTGGGGATGACCAGCGTCTGGGTGCTGGTCGCCCTGTACGTCCAGGAAGGCCTGGGCATGTCGGCCCTGTTGTCCGGCCTGTTCGGCATTCCCGCCGCCCTGCTGTCGTCCTGGGCCTCGGATTGGGCCGGCCGCCGGGTGATGGCCTATGGCCGCCGGATCGTCATCATCGGGCTGCTGCTGGCCCTGGCCGGGCTGGTCCTGAGCGGCGTGGTGGTCGGGCTGCAGGCGTACGATCTGGCCAGCGCCTGGTGGCTGCTGCTGACGCTGTCGTTCATCGGCGTGGCCCAGGGCCTGGTGATCAGCCCCAATCAGGCGCTGACGCTGATGGACGTGCCGCTGGATTACGCGGGCAGTTCCGGGGCCATCATGCAGACGGGCCAGCGCATCGGCACTTCCGTGGGTATCGCCCTGATCACGGCGGTCGTTTTCTGGATTCTGAACCGGTCTTCGTGGCCGACCGCGATGGCGGCCGGCCTGGCCGTGATCTCGATCATCGTCCTGATCGCGCTGCGGGTGGCGATCAAGGACCAGCGGGATCGCCAGCGCCCCGGCGTGATTCAGGACCGATCCAGCGGTCCGGCGACTCAAAACACCTGAGCTTTTAACGGCGACGGATCAAGCGGCCGGTCCGCCGTCGGCTTCCAGCACGCACCACTCGCCCTGCCCCCGGGTCTGGTCGGTGTACAGGGCTTCCAGCGCGGCCACGTCGGCGCGCGCCACGAGCAGGCGCCAGAGCACGCCCCGGCCGTCGAATTCCGCGTGCTCGATGCGTGCGCCGGCCGCCAGCAGGCGCGCCTGCACACGGTCCATGTCGGCATAGGGACAATCGCACAGCACCTGGCATTCTTCGCGCAATTCCACCCGGTCCGCCAGCCGCAGACATTCCGCGGCCGTGCCGCCATAGGCGCGCGCCAGGCCGCCGGTGCCCAGCTTGATGCCGCCGAACCAGCGGATCACCAGCACCGCCACGCGGTCGTACCCTTGGGATTCGATGGCCTGCAGAATCGGCCGGCCGGCCGTGCCGCCGGGCTCGCCGTCGTCGCTGAAACGATAGTGCGACCCATAACGCCAGGCCCAGCAGTTGTGGGTTGCCTGGAGATCGCGGGACGTCTCCAGAAAGGCCTGCGCGGCCTCGGGCGATTCGATGGGCGCCGCCAGCGCCAGAAAGCGGCTCTTGCGGACGTCGGCCTCGTGCCGGACGGCGGCGGTCAGGGTGTGCGGCATGCGTACGCCCGTCCCGGCCGTTCATCCAGCCTGAGAACGGCCCAAGGCCGACGCCCCGCCATGAATCAGGCCTCGATGCCCTGGGACGCCAGGTATTCCTCGTAGGTGCCCGGGTAATCGTTCAGGCCGCCGTCGGGCAGGATCTCGATCACGCGGGTCGCCACGCCCGACACGAACTGGCGGTCGTGCGACACGAACACCAGCGTACCCTGGTACTGTTCCAGCGCGTATTGCAGTGACTCGATGGATTCCATGTCCAGGTGATTGGTGGGCTCGTCCATCAGCATGACGTTGTGACGTCCCAGCATCAGGCGGCCGAAGCTCATGCGGTTCTTTTCACCGCCGGACAGCACGCGCACGGCCTTGGTGATCTCGTCGCCCGAGAACAGCAGGCGGCCCAGCACGGAGCGGATGGATTGATCCTCGTCCCCCGGCTGGCGGTAGTCGGTCAGCCAGTCGAACAGGTCGCGGTCGGAATCGAACTGGTCGGACACGTCCTGGGCCATATAGCCCACGTCGGCGTTTTCCGACCAGCGCACATGGCCTTCATCGGGCGCCAGATTGCCCGCCAGCAGGCGCAGCAGCGTGGTCTTGCCCACCCCGTTGGCGCCGATGATGGCGACCTTCTGGCCGGCCTCGATCATGGTGTTCAGGTTCTTGATGATGGGCCGGTCGTAGGCCTTGGACAGCTCTTCGATGTGCGCAGCCTGGCGGTGCAGGACCTTGTTGACCTCGAAGCGGATGTAGGGGTTCTGGCGCGAGGACGGCTTGACCTGCACGGTCTCAGACTTGATGCGGTCGATCTGCTTCAGGCGCGACGTGGCCTGGCGCGACTTGGACTTGTTGGCGGCGAAACGGCGCACGAAGTCCTGCAGTTCGGTGACGCGTTCCTTGGCCCGCGCATTGGCCGCCACCTGGCGCTCGCGCGCCTGGGTGGACGCCAGCATGTATTCGTCGTAATTGCCCGGATAGACGCGCAGTTCGCCATAGTCCAGGTCCGCCATGTGCGTGCAGACTTCGTTCAGGAAGTGGCGGTCGTGGCTGATGATGATCATCGTGCTGTCGTAGCCGTTCAGCACGTTTTCCAGCCAGCGGATGGTGTTGATGTCCAGGTTGTTGGTGGGTTCGTCCAGCAGCAGCACGTCGGGATTGGAGAACAGCGCCTGCGCCAGCAGCACGCGCAGCTTCCAGCCCGGGGCGATCTCGCGCATGGGCAACTGGTGCTGCTCGACGGGGATTTCCAGGCCCAGCAGCAGCTCGCCGGCGCGGGCCTCGGCCGTGTAGCCGTCGTATTCCGCGAACTTGCCTTCGAGTTCGGCAGCGCGCATGTAGTCGTCTTCGGTCGCCTCGGGGTTGGCGTAGATGGCGTCGCGGTCGGCCATGGCCTGCCACATTTCCACGTGCCCCATCATCACCACGTCCAGCACGCGCACGTCCTCGAAGGCGAACTGGTCCTGGCGCAGTTTGCCCAGGCGCACGCCGGGATCCAGCGCAACGTTGCCCGAGGACGGCTCCAGGTCGCCGCCGATGATCTTCATCAGGGTGGACTTGCCCGAGCCGTTGGCGCCGATCAGGCCATAGCGGTGGCCGTCGCCGAACTTGACGCTGACGTTCTCGAACAGGGGTTTGGAGCCGAACTGGATGGTGAGATTATTGGTGGAGATCACGGTGGTGGCGGGAAAAAGTGGAATTAAAACAACCTGCTAGTTTAACAGGTAGGCTGGAGACGTCGCCCAGGATACGGCCGGCACGCAGCGGCGCAATCAAGACGTCGATTTCGCACACGAAACCGAAAGCGTGCCAGTGGCGACGGTTCGTCCGCACAACAAATCCGTGACAGGCCGTTTGACACCCCGCACTGCCCTCAGCTACCTTCCAAAGGCCTCGGAACCATGATGTGACGGACGGCTGATAATCAAGACAAGGGCAGCCATGAACAACCCGCTGGACGATCTGCTGCAGACACCTGAAGGCAAAACGCTGGAGTTCAAACGGGATCTGTCCTCTCCGCGCAACGTGATCAGAACGCTGGTGGCCTTTGCCAATTCAGCCGGCGGCCGTTTGATCATAGGCGCGGACGACGGACGGCGACTGATCGGGATCACCGATCCATTGGACGAGGAAGAGCGCGTCTGCAATTTGATCGCGGACTCCATCGCCCCAAGGCTGGTCCCCAGCGTGGAATTGATCAGCCAGGGGGATTTGACCGTCCTGGCCGTCGAAGTGTTCCCCAGCAACAACCGTCCTCATCATGTCAAAGCCCAAGGTCCCGAACACGGTGTCTATGTGCGCCTGGGATCCAGCAACCGCCAGGCGGGGCCTGATCTGATCGCCGAGTTGCGACGATCCGCACAAGGCGTGGTGTTCGATGAAATCCCCATGCCGGAACTCGATCTGGCGGACCTGGATCTGGCGGCGGCTCAAACGCTGTTTGGCGATCGGCGGACCCTGAACGAAAAATCACTGGCCACACTGAAACTGGTCCGCCGCGAGCAGAACCGCCTGGTGCCCACCCAGGGGGCCGTCCTGCTCTTCGGCAAGGACAGGGAACACCATTTTCCAGACGCTTGGGTGCAATGAGGACGATTCCTGGGGATCGACAAGGTCCATATTTTCGATCAGGTGGAAATCCACGAACACCTGCCGCAGGCGGTGGATGCCATTGAATTCTTTCTGAAAAAGCATGCCTTTAAAAGCGCGCGCTTCGGCGCCATGCGCCGCGAAGACATCTGGAGCATCCCGTTGACCATCCTGCGCGAAGCCATCGTCAACGCCCTGGTGCACAGCGACTATTCCCAGCGCGGCGCCCCGATCCGCATCGCATTCTTCGATGATCGCATCGACATTGAAAGCCCAGGCCTGCTGTTGCCCGGCATGACCGTGGAGGACATGAAAAGCGGCGTTTCTCGCATCCGCAACCCCGTCATCGCGCGCGTATTTCGAGAACTGGGGATGATCGAGCAGTGGGGCAGCGGCGTCAAACGCATCTTTGACGATGCCATCGCTCAGGGACTGCCGGAGCCGACCGTGACGGAAATCGCCACCGGTGTGCGGCTGAGCATCTACTTATCTCAAGCGCCTCAATCCATGCAGGTCAAAGAATCCGGGCCCGCCTACGCGCCCCCGAACCCTGCCCTACTCTCTTTACGGCTAGAGTCACGGCTAGAGTCACGGCTAGAGTCGAGACTGGCGGCTAAAGTCGTTCTGCTCTTGAGAGAACACGAGTCCGGCAAGGCCCAGTTGGCCAAAGCCCTCGGGCACAAAACCGTTTCCGGAGAGCTGCACAAGCAGATCCGGCGGCTGCTGGAAATGGGGCTGATTGAAATGACTTTGCCCGATAGACCGGCCAGCCGCCTGCAGCGTTACCGTTTGACGGCGGACGGCCACGCCGCCGTCGCCTGAACCCGCCGTTCAACCCTCAGTGCGTGTGTTCCTGCAACACCAGGTGCGCCATGCCGTCCTCGGTGGCGATGCCCACGCGGGCGCCCACCGGCAGGGTGGCCTTGACCTTGACGTGGCCATAGGGCAGGCCCGTCACCACCGGCACGCGCACGGTCTGGCGCAGCCAGCGCACCACGGAATGCATGTCGTAGCCCCCGTCGTGCGGCGCCAGGCGGTAGTCGGTGAACTGGCCCAGCACGATGGCGTGCTGTTTTGCCAGCACGCCGGCGTGCCACAACTGGGTCAGCATGCGCTCGACGCGGTACGGGTGTTCGGCGACGTCTTCCAGGAACAGGATGCCGCCCTGGATGTCGGGCAGGTAGGGCGTGCCGACCAGCGAGGCCACCATGGCCAGATTGCCGCCCCACAGAATGCCGCGCGCGTCCACCGGGTCGGCGTCCGGGGATTCGAAGCTGAGGATTTCCAGTTCGCCGGACAGGGTTTCCTGGAACAGGGCCTGGGTCAGGTCGTCCACTTTCTTGCCGCCGAAATCGAAGACCGCCGTGGGGCCGGCCAGGCTGACCGCGCCGGTGCGCGCCAGCAGGGCCAGGCTGAAGGCGGTGAAATCGCTCTGGCCGATGAAGGTCTTGCCGCTGTCGGCCACGGCTTGCCAGTCGATGTGCGGCAGCAGGCGGCTCAGGCCGTAGCCGCCCCGGGTCGCCATGACGACCGGATGCTTTTGCTTCAGGGCGCGCTGGATGGACGCCAGGCGCTGCTTGTCGGTGCCGGCGAAGCGTTCGTGCACGGCCAGGGCCGTGCGGTCGGCGGCGACGCGAAAGCCCATGGCGCGCAGCCGCTCCATGGCCAGATCCAGCTTAGCGGGATCGGCCACGGCGCCCGAGGGCGAGATCAGGTAGATGCCCGAAGGCTGCTCGTGCACGTGATGCTCGCCGCAATCGGGATCGCCGCAGACCAGGTGCGTATGTTCGCCGGCAGCAGCCGGACGGGACGCAGGCTGGGCGGGCGCGGGTTTCTGTTTAGGCATGTCAGAAGGGTCCTGGGAAGGAGAAGAAGGGATCGCGCGGGCGGCTTTGCGCCGGGCGCGGAAGAATTCACGCAGCAGGTCGCCGCAGTCCTGCGCCTGGACCCCGCCCCGCACGCGGGCATGATGGTTCAGGCGCGGCTGATCGGACAGGTCGATCACGCCGCCACAGGCGCCGGTCTTGGGATCGGGCGCGCCATAGACGATATCGGCCAGGCGCGCATGGAACATGGCGCCCAGGCACATGGTGCAGGGCTCCAGCGTGACGTACAGGCGCGCGCCGCTCAGGCGGTAATTGTCCAGGCTGCGGGCGGCGGCGCGCAAGGCCACGACTTCGGCGTGCGCCGTGGGGTCGCGGTCCAGGATGGTGCGGTTGTGGCCGGTCGCCAGCAGGCGGCCTTCGGCGTCCAGCACCACGGCGCCCACGGGGACTTCGCCCAGCGCCGCCGCCTGGCGGGCCTGGTCCAGGGCCAGCGCCATGGCGCCGTCGTCATCCAACATTTCAGCCACGATACATCCGCGTGCGCAGCACGATTTTCGAGGCCAGGCTTTCGACGGCGGCCTCCAGCAGTTGATACAGCTCGGCGTCCTCGCCGAAGCGGGCATGATTCAGATTGGACACCCGGCCGTCCTCGATGAAGCCCCAGGCCCGGCTGCGTTTTTCCTTGTGTCGCGGGTCCCAAACGCCGAAGGCCACGCCGCCCGAGCGGCGGATCAGAGAGAAGCAGGGAATGTCGGTATAGCCGTCGCCGACGAAGATCATCTGCTCGAAGGGCACGCGCAGCTTGTCGGCATCGACCTTGCGGTTGACCTCGAACGGTTTGTTGCGCGACCCCGGACCGATGATGCCCTTCTGGATGTGGAACAGATAGCGGGTCTTGTCGGTGAAGCTGACCACGCGGCGCGGAAACTCGATGGCGCCATCGGCGCCGTAATGAAATTCGGACGCCCAGATGTCGGAAAAAGCACCCGCAATGGGCGTGGCGCGCAGTACGTCGCCGATGCCGCTGGAAATCAGATAGAACTCCAGTTGCACGGTCGGATGGGACTGATGCAGGCGCGTGCGCAGACGCTCGAACAGCGTCGTCACGCCTTCATGCAGCGGCAGCCGCCACCCCCAATCGCGCAGGCGATCGCGGGTGATGGGACCGTGGCGTCCCGAACGGGACAAGGCCAGCATCTGATACAGGTAGGCGGGGACCGGGTCCCAGTCCTCGCGGTCCAGCAGCGGACCCACCTGGTCGCCCCAGAAGGCCGGCACGTCCACGCCGATTTCCTGGAGAAAGCCCGAGGTGCTGTCCGGCGCCAGGGTGTCATCAAAATCGAAGACCAGCGCGATCACGTCCGCCATAGGTGTGTCCCGTCGTGTGTCCCATATCCATCGGCCAAAGCAGCCAGCGCCCCAGGCAATTCGCCCGGCAAGTCCTCGGCCAGCAAGCCCCAGCCCAGGCGGCCGGCGGCCAGACCGTGCAGCCAGACGGCCGCGCAGGCCGCCTGGAAAACCGGCATGCCGGCGGCCAGCAAACCCGTGATGCAGCCCGCCAGCACATCCCCCGTCCCGGCGGTGGCCAGGGTCGGCGGCGCATTGTCGTTGATGACGCAACGGCCGTCGGGCGCCGCGATCACGGTGTCCGCCCCCTTGAGCACCACGACCGCGCCGCAACGCCGGGCTGCGGCCCGCGCACGCTGCAGTTTATCGCCAACGGCCCGCGACGGCGCGCCGTCCCCTGCCCTCGGCGCCGCGTCCGGCCCGGGATCGAACAGGCGAGCGAATTCGCCCTCATGCGGCGTCAGCGCACACTGTCCGTGCAAGGCGTCGATCAAGGCCTCCGGCCGATCGGCAAAAACGCTGAGCGCATCCGCGTCCAGCACGCAGGGACGCCTGGTCGCCAGCAGGTCCAGCACCTGGCGCCGCCCCTGGGGCGCACGTCCCAGCCCCGGACCGATCAGCAGCGCATTGCGGCGCGGGTCCGCCAGCACCTGATCCAGCGCGCCGTCCGGCGGCAGGGCCTCGACCATGACCGAGGTCAGGGCGCCTGCCTGGATCGCCCAGGCGGACGACGGGGCCGTCAGCGTCACCAGGCCGGCTCCGATGCGCGCCGCCGCCTGGCAAGCCAGGCGGCTGGCGCCCAACATGCGTTCGCCGCCCACGACCAGCGCATGGCCCCGGCGGTATTTATGGCCGTCGGTGCGCGGCCAGGGAAACACGTCCAGCCAAAGATCGGGATGATTGGCGTGGGCCTCGGGGACGAGGGGGGCCAGCGCCGCATCGGGCATGCCGATGTCGGCGCACACCAGCGCGCCGCACAAGGCGCGCCCCGGCAGCAGCAGATGGCCGGGCTTGCGGCGGCAAAAAGTGACCGTCAGATCGGCCTGGACGACGGCCCCCGGACAACGGCCGCTGCCGCCGTCCAGGCCCGTGGGCACGTCGATGGCGCAGACCGGCGCGGCGGCGGCGTTGACGGCCTGGATCAGGGATTCCAAGGCGCCGGCCGGCGCACGGCCCAGGCCCGCGCCCAGCAAAGCATCGACAATCAGGCCGGCGCCGTCCAGACATGCGGGCGCGGCGGGCTCGACTGGACCGGTCCAGGCCCCGGCCGCCCGGGCGGCGTCTCCGCGCAGCGCGGCGCGTTCGCCCCAGAGCGCCACGCGCACCGGCCAGCCGGCGTCCCTCAGCAGACGCGCGACGACAAAACCGTCGCCGCCGTTATTGCCGGGTCCGCACAGCACGCACACGGGCATGGGCGGCCAGTGTTCGCGGATCGCCCGGGCGACGGCGGCGCCCGCCGCCTCCATGAGCTGCGCGCCGGGCGCCCCGGCCGCCGGCGCCGCGCGGTCGGCGGCGCCCATCTGCGCCGGCGTCAGCAGCGCATGCGGCGACAGGCGCGTCAAGGCGCCGGGCGTCCCGCCCTGCCCTGCGACGCCGCCGTATCCGCCCGAGGGGTGCTGAGAAGACATCAGTCCGCCTGCGCCGCCCGCTGGCGCAATTCGAACTTCTGGATCTTGCCGGTGGAGGTCTTGGGCAATTCACCGAACACCACGTGACGCGGCACTTTGTAGCCCGCCAGATGGGCCTTGCAGTGGGCCACGATGTCCTCGGCCTGAACCTGGGCGTCGGGCTTGAGTTCGACGAAGGCGCAGGGCGTCTCGCCCCAGCGCTCGTCGGGCCGCGCCACCACGGCGGCCGCCAGCACGGCCGGATGGCGATAGAGCACGTCCTCGACCTCGATCGAAGAGATGTTTTCCCCGCCGGAAATGATGATGTCCTTGCTGCGGTCCTTGATCTTGACGTAGCCGTCCGGGTAGATCACCGCCAGATCGCCGCTATGGAACCAGCCGCCCGCGAAAGCTGCCTGCGTCGCCTGCGGATTCTTCAGGTAGCCCTTCATGCAGATATTGCCCTGGAACATGATTTCGCCCATGGTCTCGCCGTCGGCCGGCACCGGCTGCATCGTCGCCGGGTCCAGCACCGTCGCGGCCTTTTCCAGGTGGTAGCGCACCCCCTGGCGGGCGTTGAGCTCGGCCCGCTTGCCGATGTCCAGATCGTCCCAGGCGGCGTCCTTGGCGCACACCGTGGCCGGCCCATAGACTTCGGTCAGGCCGTAGACGTGCGTCAGGTCGATGCCCAGGGCCTCCATGCCCTCGATCATCGAAGCCGGAGGCGCGGCGCCCGCCACCATGGCATGAATACCGGCGGGGATCGTGTCGCGCAGGGCCTGCGGCGCGTTGACCAGCATGCTCTGGACGATGGGCGCGCCGCAATAATGGGTGACGCCGTGCTCGCGCATCAATGCGACCATGGCCGCCGCATCGACCCGCCGCAGGCAGACGTTGACCCCGGCCCGCGCCGCCACGGTCCAGGGGAAACACCAGCCGTTGCAGTGAAACATGGGCAGCGTCCACAGATAGACCGCGTGCTTAGGCATGTCCCATTCCAGGATGTTCGACACGGCATTGATGGCCGCTCCCCGGTGGTGGTAGACCACGCCCTTGGGGTTGCCGGTGGTGCCGCTGGTGTAGTTCAGGGCAATCGCATCCCATTCGTCATCCGGCATGCGCCAGGCGAACGCCGGGTCCCCTTCGGCCAGCAGCGCTTCGTAGTCCAGCGTGCCGATGGCTTCGCCCGGGCCGTCATACACGGGGTCGTCGACGTCCACCACCAGGATGGGGCCGGTGCGAGTGCGCAGCGCCAAGGCCTGGCTCACGATGCGGGAGAATTCCCGATCGACCAGGATGGCGCGCGCCTCGCCGTGATCCAGCATGAAAGCGATGGTCGCGGGGTCCAGCCGGGTGTTCAGGGTATTGAGGACGGCCCCGCTCATGGGAATGCCGAAATGCGCCTCGACCATGGCGGGCACGTTGGGCAGCATCACCGCCACCGTGTCCCCCCGGCCGATGCCGTGCCTGGTCAAGGCGTCGGCCAGGCGGCGGCAGCGCCGGTACAGCGCGGTCCAGGTATGACGGATGACGGCGTCACCCTGCCCGTGCACGACGGCTGTCCGATCGGGATACACCTCGGCGGCCCGCTCCAGGTACAGCAGGGGCGTCAGCGGCGCGAAGTTGGCCGGGGTCCGGGGCAGGTCCTGGTCGTATATCGAAGTCATGCGGGTCTCCATGTGTCGATCGGGCGTTCCGGCGCGCTCGGGGCGCGGGCGCGCGTCGATGCTCATTTTAGCGGGGCGCCACGGCGGCAGGCCCGCTTTCGGCAGGGGCATCCTGTGCGAAATCAAAGTGCCGGACGGGCACAGGCTCAGGGGCTCCAGATGCCGCCCGCACGCCGGGTCCGGCGGCGCACGGCCTCTTCCAGCAGAGCGTCGCCCCCCGGCAGCACCAAAGCCAGGGCGTGGCGTGCGCGGGTCGCGCCGGTGTAGAGCAGTTCCCGCGTCAACAGGGGCGAAGGATTGTCGGGCAGCACCAGCGCCACGCGGTCGAATTCCGAGCCCTGGGACTTGTGCACCGTCAGGGCGTAGACGGTCTCGACTTCCGGCAGGCGCGCCGGGGACACCCAGCGCACCGCATCCCGGGTAGCGCCGGCAAAAGCCACCCGCATCATCCAGTCGCCCTTCCGCTCCGGATCGGGCACGGGCAGCACCACGCCGATGTCGCCGTTGGCCAGCCCCAGGGCGGCGTGATTGCGCAGCACCAGCACCGGCCGCCCGGGATACCAGGCGTCCTCGGCCACGGGGATCCAGCCCTCGGCCCGCAAGCGGGATTCGATGCGCTGGTTCAAGCCGCGCGCGCCCCAGGGACCGTCACGCAGCGCGCACAGCACCTGGAAACGGGTCTGTTGCACCAGGACCTCGCGCGCCCAGCGGTCCCACTGGGACGGCGGCGCCTGCAGATCGGGGCGGCCGTCCCGCACGGCGCGCAAGAGCGCGGGATAGCCTGCCGCCGCATCCAGAACGCCACTGTCCCGCAGCCAGGCATCCCCGGGCGCGGCGGGCGATCCGGTCCGCACCAGGCTCAGGCCGTCCGGCGGATGGCGCAGCAGCCCGGCCACGGCCTGGACGTCGCCCCGGTTCACGGCGACGGCAAAGCGGCCGATGCCGCTGTCGGCCTGGAAGCGGTGGCTATGGCGCAGCATCACCACGGCCTGATCCAGCGCGGTGCCGCCCGGATCCTGCCATGCATCGGGCACAGCCTCGCCGGAGCAGGCGAGCAGGCGTCGGCACTGCGCCGGGGTGTAATGGCCGTCCTCGGCCCGTTCGCAGAGCTCGCCCAGCACCGCGCCGGCCTCGACCGAAGCCAACTGATCCTTGTCCCCCAGCAGCACCAGACGCGCATGCGCGGGCAGCGCGGCCAGCACGGCGTCCATCATCTCGATATCCATCATCGAGGCCTCGTCCACCACCAGCAGGTCCAGATCCAGCGGATTGCCCGCGTGGAATTTCAGGCGCCGGGTGTCGGGCCGGCTGCCCAGCAGCCGATGCAGGGTCAGGACTTCGGCCGGCACGCGCGCCAGCGCGGCCGCCAGATCGGCGTCGGCGGAGCCTGCCAGACGCTCCAGCGCGCCGGCGATGGACTCGTTCAGGCGCGCCGCCGCCTTGCCCGTCGGGGCGGCCAGACGGATGCGCAGGCCACGCGCCAGTCCGCGCTCCCGGGCCAGCCCCTGCAGGACCGCCAGCAGGCGCACGACCGTGGTAGTCTTGCCCGTCCCCGGCCCCCCCGTGACGATGGCAAAGCCATGCAGCAGGGCCGTGGCGCAGGCGATTTTCTGCCAGTCCGGCGCCGCGGCGACGGGCGCGGTGAAGACCGCATCCAGCCAGGCGCGGACCCGGGCCGGGTCGTGCGCTTCCGGCGGTTCCAGTTCCAGGCGCCGGCCCAGGTCTTCGCGGATGCGCCGCCCGGCGCGCCAATAGCGGGCCAGGTACAGGCGATGCCCGTGCAAGACCAGCGGCTGCGGGCCCTCGCCAGGGCCCACGAAGTCGGCCTCGGCCAAGGCCGCCAGGCACGCGTCCAGCCCGCCTTCGGCCCAGTCCGGCGGCCCGGTCCGGCGTGCGGCGTCCCCTGCATCCAGGCCGTCCGACGCCGCACAGTCCGGTTCGCACAAGGCCTGCAGGTCCAGGCAGGGGTGGCCGTGCGCCAGTCGGGCGCTGCACAGAACGGCCAGGCGCAGGGCCAGCTCGGGCGCTTGCGGCGCCTGGCGGGCCAGCAGGCGGCCAAACGCCACGTCCAGATCGCGCACGTCATCCTCGGATGACGCGATCGACTCAAAAGCCAGCCAGGCGGGAAATTCAATCATGGTCCGTCTCTCCGCCATCGCCGCCTGCCCCATCGAACAGCGCGTCCAGCGCCTCGATCAGGGCCGGTTCGGGGCGCAGCGCCACCAGCCCCTGGCCGGGCGCCTCCTGACCGCGCAGGAACAGGTACAGCGCGCCGCCCATGTGGCGCGCATAGTCATAATCCGCCAGGCGGGCGCGCAACTGCCGGTGCAGCGCCAGCACGTACATCAGCATCTGCGCATCGTAGCGGGACGCGCGCATGGCCGCCGACAAGGACTCGGGCGCGTAATCGGCCTCGCGGGAACCCAGGTCGTTGGACTTGTAATCGATCAGGTAATAGCGGCCGTCGGCCTGCAGCACCAGGTCGATGAAGCCCTTGAACATGCCGTTCAAGCGCCCCGCCGCCAAGGCCGGGCGGGCCGCGCCGCCAAAGGTGCCCCGGCGCAGCAATCCGTCCAGGCGTTCAATGTCCACCCGCTGCGCCGGCAGCCAGAACTCCATTTCCGGCAGGCTGGCCTGCAGGCTGTCCAGACGCAGCACCGGATCGCCCGGCAGGTCCGGCCGGAATGCGGTGCGCGTCAGGCGCAGCAGCCAGTCGTGCAGCGCATCGATGTGCGTTTCCCAGCCGCGCACGGCGCAACGCCGGGCGATCAGGTCGCGGGCGTCCTCCAGATCGCGGAAGCCGCGCCGCGCCGCCCATTCCAGCAGGCCGTGCAGAAAAGTCCCGGCCTCGCTGCCGCGCGGAAAGTCCTGCAGGCCCGCATCGGCCAGCAGGGGCGAAGCCTGCGCCATCCGGCGCAAGGGCGCGGGTTCGGCCTGACGGCCCTCGCGCAGCACGTCCTCGGCGGCCGTCTCGGGCGCGGCGGCATCGGCCAGGCACAGGGCCGAATAGCTGGAGATCCACCAGGGCTGCCCCACAGCGGGCGCCGCCAGGCGGCGGGCGTCGCCCAGCGCATCAGGCGCTTCGTCGGCCGGCGGCGCAAGATCGGCCCCGTCCGCCGATGCCGCGTCCCAGGCCATCAGATCGGGATGACTGCGCGTCAAGGCATCCCAGCCCGCCTGCAGTTCCGCGCCCAGCAAGTGGCCGATGCCGCTGCCCTCGCCCGCTTTCAGCGGCCCCAGGGCCATCCAGACCGCATGACGCGCGCGCGTCAGGGCCACGTACAGCTTGCGCACGTCCTCGCCCAGGCGCTCGCCGTCCAGCCGCAGCAGTTGGGCGCCGTCGGCCTCCATGATCCAGGCCCGATCCGTGACGCCGGGCAGCAGGTACGGCCCCCGCCCCGCTTCGATCGGCCGCGCCTTGCAGACGAAGGGCAGGAACACCAGGGGATATTCCAGCCCCTTGGATTTGTGCACGGTCACGACCCGCACCAGGCCCTCGTCGCTTTCCAGGCGCAGGCGGCGCCCGTCCTCGCCCTGCGGACCCTGGGACTGCCGATGCAGGTAGCGCAGCACGGCCTGTTCGCCGTCCAGGTGGGCGGCGGCCTGCTGCAGCAATTCGGCCAGGTGCAGGAAATCGGTCAGGCGCCGTTCGCCCTCGTAGCCATCGGACAGCAGGCGGGCCGGCACCTCGAAATCATGCAATAGCAGGCGCAGCATGGGCAGCACGCCGCGCTGCCGCCAGATCTGGCGGTAGGTCTGGAAACGCTCGACCCGGGCGTCCCAGGCGCGCTCGTCTTCCACCAGCCGGTCCAGCGTCTGCCAGTCCAGGCCCAATGCCGGGGTGGCCAGCGCCGCGCGCACGGCGCGCTCGTCCTCGGGATGCGCGCAGGCATCCAGCCACAGGGCGATTTCCGCCGCCTGCGGCGACTCGTAGACGGAGTCCCGTTCGGACAGGTACACGCTGCGCACCCGGACCTGGACCAGCGCCTGGCGCACGCTGCGCGCCTCGGCGTGGGTATTGACCAGGATGGCGATGTCGGCGGGCCGCACCGGCGTCCAGCGGTCCCCGTCGCGCAGGCCTGCCTCGCCGCGGCGGCCCTGCGCCAGGATGTCGGCCACACGGCGGGCGCAAAGCCGCGCCGCCTCCTGTTCGTACAGGGTCGAGGACAGGGGCTTGCCCTCTGCCGCAGGCTCGATCCAGCAGGCGCTCATGGCGGGCGCCGGCCGGCCCAGGACCTCCCAGCGTTCCGGGCGGCCTTGCGCCTCCACGGGATGGAAGGAAATGCCGACCGACGGCACCCCGGTGGGAAAAGCCTGATCGCCCCCCAGCGCAAAGCACTGGTTGACCGCCGCGACCATGGCCTGGGATGAGCGGTAGTTGCGGCCCAGGGTCTGCACCCGCCCCGCGCAGGCCTGATTGGCGCGCAGGTAGGTGTGCACGTCGGCGCCCCGGAAACCATAGATGGACTGCTTGGGATCGCCGATGAAGACCAGCGCGGTATCGGGGTCGTTGCCGGCAACCCGGTAGACGCGGTCGAAGATCCGGTACTGCACCGGATCGGTGTCCTGGAATTCGTCGATCAGCACCACCGGAAACTGCCGCCGCAGGGTCTGCGCCAGCCGGGCGCCGGTCTCATCCGCCAGGGCGGCGTCCAGATTGCCGAGCAGGCCGTCGAAGCCCAGCAGCGCGGCGCTGGACAAGGCCTGCTGCAAACGCCGGGCCATCCAGGCCAGGGCATGGCGCAGCAAGGGCGCGCGCGCGGCAGGCAGCGCGCCCAGCGCGTCACGCAGGCGGACCAGTGCCGCGCTGGCGGGATGCTCGGGCGCCGGCCCCTCGCCCTGCCACTTGTCCTGGATGCCTTGCGGGGTCAGGCGGTCCCAGCCGGTTTTCAGGTCCAGGTCTTCCTGCCCGGGGTCCTGCGCCCAGGTCCGCAGCGCCTGCGTCCAGCGGCGGAAATCGGACGGACGGACTTTCAGGTCCTTGCCCAGGGAGACCAGCCAGTCTTCCAGCGCGGCCGCATCCTCGACCCAAGGTGTTTTGAGGGCCGCCAGGCGTTCCCGCCGCAGGGCCTGGTGACGCGCCAGCACGGCCGCCAGGCTTTCATCGGCGGCCTCGGGCAGGGATTCGCGGGTCAACAGGCTGGACAGGCCCAGCAAGGCGTCCGGCCCGGGCCAGACGGCCAGCACCTCGGTCAGCGGTTCCGCGGTCAATGGCGCCACGTGCGCGCGCCAGTAATCCCAGGCGGCCTGCCGGATTTCGGCGCCCAGGTCCGGCTCCAGCCGCTGCTCGAACAGGCTGCCGCTGTCGAAGGCATGTTCCTGCAGGACCCGGGCGCACCAGGCGTGGATGGTGGAAATGGCGGCCTCGTCCATGGATTGCGCGGCCAGGTCCAGCGTCCGGGCGCAGCCCGCCCATTCGAGCCGCGGGTAATCCTGCCGCAAGGCCCGCAGAAAGGGATCAGCCTCGGAGTCCACAGCCTCGTCCGATGCCTCGTCCCACGCCGCTTCCCGGGCGAACCAGACGGCGGCTTCGGCCAGGCGGCCGCGAATCCGGTCGCGCAATTCCTGGGCGGCGGCCTCGGTGAAGGTCAGGACGAGTATCTCGGTGGGCAGGCAGGGCCGCTGCCCGCCGTGCCCCAGCACCAGGCGGACGTAGAGCGCGGCAATCGTCCAGGTCTTGCCCGTCCCGGCGCTGGCTTCGATCAGATGGCTGCCGCGCAGGGGAAAGCGCAGCGGATCGATCTGGGGAATCGCGAGGTCTGCCATACTCATGTTGCCCCCTTGACGCTGCGCGTCGTCCCCCCGAGGGGGAATTCGCGCTTGGGGCGGCCCGGCGCGCTCATTCCCCAGCCTCCTCGGCAATCGGATACGGCAGGATCGCCCGCGCCGTCGCACCATACAGGGTCTCGGCCCAATGGAAGAAGCCGCCGTCCGCGCACAGGCTGCCGAAATCGGGATAGCAGCGCCGCAGATACAGGTCTTCGTCCACCTTGCGGGCGTAGCCTGCCTCGGCCTCCCGCCAGGCGGCGCTGTCGGGCGATGGATCGGCGCCCGCCCGCAGCCAGGTGCCTGCCGCGTCGATTTCCACGGGCAGCGCGGCGCACAGGCCGGCCTGCCAGGCGTCCCACAAAGCCCGCCACTGTCCGGCGGCCTGCTCCGGGGCCAGCGGCTCGAAGCGCACGCAGCCCTGCGGGCTGACGAGTACGGTCGTCAGGGACCGGCCATGAACGTGCGCGGCCAGATGATCCAGCCAGGCCGGCATCATGGGCGCGATGCGATAGCGCTTGTTGCGCACCAGGTGGCTGGCAAGCAGCACGATCCGGCCCCATTCGCCCCGCTCGTTCCGGCGCCAGCCGGAGAGCCCATCCTCGAACGTCCAGCCGCTATCCGGCAGCGTGCTTTCCATGCGCAAGGTCTCGTCGCAGACTTGCGGCCAATCGAGGCAAGCCCGCCGATAGGGCTCGACGGCCTCTTGCACGCTGTCGTACAGGACCCGGGCCGCCGCCTCGCCCAGGCCGCCCGCGACCAGGGTGCCGCGCCGGCGCATGCGATCCAGGCGCTCGTGGAACACGGCTTCGGCCTCGGCCGTCTCCGGCGCCCGCTGCAGGGCTTCGAGCAATTCGGCGCGCAGTTGCCATTGCCCCAGGCCGTCGCGGACATAAGGTTCGCCCTCGTCCAGATCGGGAGCCGGCGCCTCGAAGAACACCTGCAGGCGCTGCTGGAAGAAGGCGCGTACAGGATGCCTCAGGAACTGGCGCAAGACGTCCAGCCGCAACGCGGCGTCCCGCTGCACCGGCGGCAGCGCGGCCGGCGCCGGCTGCGGCCCGGCATCGGCCGGTTCGCGCGCGCCGCGCCATTCGGCGGCATAGGTATACAGCGCGCCGGGACCGGTCCGCGCCGGCACGGGAAAATAGCGGCGGCTGAAAGGCTGCAGCGGATGATGCAGGCTCAGGGCCCCGGACAGGGACTTGGCCCCATCGGCGGATTGCCAGCCCCGGTCCAGGTGATCCATCAACTGGGACACCAGCACCGAGGGCGGCTGCGGCGTGTTGTCGTGGACGCTGTGCCCGACCCAGGACAGGTAAAGCTGGTCGCGCGCGGACAGCAGCGCCTCCATGAACAGATAGCGGTCGTCCTCGCGCCGGGAACGGTCGCCGGGGCGCGGGTGCAGCGCCATCAGGTCGAAATCGACCGGCACGCGCTGGCGCGGGAAGGCGCCGTCCTGCATGCCCAGCAGGCACACGCGCCGGAACGGAATCGCCCGCATGGGCATGAGCGTGGCGAAGGTCACCGCGCCCGCAAAGAAACGCTGCGACAGGCCGGCCTGATCCAGTTGGCCCAGGCAATGCTCGGCGACGATGGACACCGGCAAGGCCTCGTCCATCCCGGCGGTTTCGCACAACAGCGCCCAGTCCTGCAGGATTTCCCGGAAGCGCGCCAGCGTATGTTCGTCGGCGTCCGACACCGGCGAAAAGCAATCGTCGATCAAGGCCTGCAAGGACGCGACCCACTGCGCGGGCGCTGCGTCCCGGCCCAACAAGCGCCAGTAGCGGTCCAGCGTGTCCAGCAGGCGGGCCAGCGCGCCCAGCACCTGGGCCTGCAGGCCGCCGGTTTCGCCATAGGGTTCGATCCCGCTCCAGCCCGGGGCGTCGGGGCCGGCCGCATAGCCCAGCAGCATGCGGTCCAGGCCGAAGCGCCAGGTATGCCCATGGGCCGCCGCCGGCGCCTGTTCCAGGCCAAAGGCGCTGCGATGCTCGGCATGCAGCCCCCAGCGCACTTCGGCGTCCCGCGCCCAGGCCTGCAGCAGCGGCAGATCCGCGGCCTCGATGCCGAAGCGCGCCCGCAGCGCCGGCACGTCCAGCCATTCCAGGACTTCCTGGATGCCCAGGCGCAGGCGCGGCAGGGACAGCAACTGTTCCAGCACGATGACCAGCGGGTCGGCCTGGCGCTGCCCGCGATCCGCCAGGGCATAAGGCACGTGACGCCGGTCCCGGAGTCCATACTGGCCGAAGACCGCCTGCACGTGGGGCGCGTAGGCTTCGATGTCAGGCACCATCACGATCACATCGCGCGGCTGCAGGCCGGGATCGGCGGCAAAGGCCGACAGCAACTGGTCGTGCAGGATCTCGACCTCGCGCTGGGCGCTGTGGGCGACGTGAAAGCGCAGCGAGTCGTCCTGCGCCGGGTCCACCGCCGGCCAGCGCGCGCGCGTCTCGGCCAGGGGCCGCAGATCGCGGATATCGTCCTGCAACTGCTCCAGCAGCGTGTCCCCGGGCAACGCCTCGAAGGCATCGATGCGCTGGTGCAGGGCCTCGAAGGCCAGGCCGCAGCGCGCCCGGTGCGCCGGATCGTCGATGTCGTCGAGCAGGCCGATGAAATCACGTCCCTGACGACCCCAGGACGCCAGCAAAGGATGCGTCTGCTGGTGCAGCGCCTGCTCGTCCAGGACTTCCGGCATGCCCGGGCGGCGCGCCTGGCGCCGGAAACGCGCCCGCAGCAGGTCGCGGTCGCCCAGGATGTCGGCCCAGTAATGGGCGCAGGGGTTGTTCACGCACACCAGGATCTGGATCCAGCGCGACAGGCCGGACAAGGCTTCCAGGGTCTGGCGCGGCATGGCGGAAATGCCGAAGACCAGCAGGCGGCGCGGCAGGCCGGCCGGACGCGGCGCGTCGTCCGGCGCCCGGACCCGCGCCATGAAGGCCTCGTGGACGGCGGCGCGGCCGACCGGCGCGCCCCCGTCCGCGCCCAGATCATCCAGCAGGGCGCGCCACAGGCGGGCCTGCCAGGCCTGGGATTCGGACAAGGCCTCGGCCTCGCGGCCCAAGGCGTCGGGCAGCACGAGCCGGCCCCGGCTCCAGGCGTCCAGCCAGTCGGCGCGGTAGACCTGGTACTGGTCAAACAGGTCGGCCAGCCGATAGGCCAGTTGATGGCGTTTGCGTACACCGGCGTCGTCGGCCAGAAAACGCGCCACCGGCTCGAAACCGGGCTGACCGGCCAGCGTCGGCAGCAGGCGCATCAGGCGCCAGGCCAGCGGGTCCTTATCCAGGGGGGATTGTTCCGGCACGGCCCCCGCCCCCAGCACGGCGCGGTACGCCTGCCACATGAAGCGCGAGGGCAACAGGAAATCCAGCGCCGCCGCGATGCCGCAGCCCTGGTCGCGCTCGGCCAGGGCCAGGCGCAGCCACTGCGCGATGCCGTTGCTGTGCACCAGCAGGTACTCGTTCTCCAGGGGATCCAGCGGCGAATGGCGCAGCCACGCCACCAGCACCTCGCGCAGTTGTTCCGCCCGATTGCCGTGAACCAGCATCAGCCCCGGAGTGAGTTCCGCCACGCCTGCTCCTATGTTGAGACGCTCCCGCGCCACATAGGTCGCGCCTGCTCGTCGTCCGCCGGGCGGCCGGCTCGCCGCCCGGAAACATCAGGCTAGATGATAAAAGAAAACAGCGGCGGGCCGGCGGCCCCTAGGGAACCTCTGAATAAGTCGAGCGGAAAGCGGGCGCTGCGGATCGGGATGGGATGCAAGGCGCGAACCGCAGCGATAGCCGTAGCTATCGCGAGGATGAGCAACGCCGCAGACCGCCCGAGACCGCGGATGCACGCGGCGCGAGGACTTGTTCAGAGGTTCCCTAGAACTGATAGCTGAGGCCGACGCGGAACAGGTCCATCTTGGGCCGGTAGCTTCCGGTGTGATAGTTGGTCTCGCCCTCGTCGACGTAGGTGAAATCGAAATCCTGCGACTTGAACCTGACGTGCAGGTATTCCCCGCGCAGATGCCAGTTCCGGCTCATGGCATATTCGAAACCTGCGCCCACCACCCAGCCTTTCAGCGTATCCGAGCGGCTGTAGTCGGGTGCGAACACGCTGCCGTCGTCCGGATCGACCTCATAGCCATTCAGGGACATTTTCACCTTGCCGATGGCCAGCCCCGCCGTGCCGTACACCATCGCCGAGTCGCTGACCAGGAAACCGACCCGGGGCCGGAGCGTGACCAGCCAGGGCATGCGGTATTTGAAGTGGAGGTCGCCGCCGGTCGCCGGCTCGTGTTCGCTCTTGGTGTGCTTGATGGCGCTGCCCGACAGATCGCCCTCGATCCCCAGCAGCCATTGGCCCATGCGCCAGCCATAGCCGCCGTAGAGGCCGCCGATCATGCCCGATTGCTTGAAGGAATGGTTGAGCGGATCGGGGCTGTCCCACTCATCCGGGTCTTCGTAGCGCCAGTCGGGGTGCGAGCCCACCGTATCCTTGATCTGGCCGCCGCCCAGGCTGAGGCCCAGGTAGGGGCCGCTCTCGAAAGACTGGGCGGCGGCGGGCGCACCGGCAAAGGCCAGCGGCAGGCAGGTCGCAGCCGCCAGCGTGCGCCAGGGGCGGCTGAAAATCGATGCATGAATCATGAAGGGTCTCCTCTTTCGTTTGATGTCTGGGGGCG
The DNA here is from genome assembly GCF_042651965.1 of Castellaniella hirudinis. Lineage (NCBI taxonomy): Bacteria > Pseudomonadati > Pseudomonadota > Betaproteobacteria > Burkholderiales > Alcaligenaceae > Castellaniella > Castellaniella hirudinis. Next base: position 370,369 of record NZ_JBHSDY010000010.1, on the reverse strand, counting down.
CACGCCTCGATGATAGGAGAACCCTCCGCAGGCCGGACGTGCCTGCGTCTCTGGATGTTCCTCAATTTGTCTCACGCCGGACTCTCACTCCGGTTCAGTCTGGTTGCGCCCTCGCCACCCAGGCCCGCTGAACGGCCTGTCAACGATTGGGATCGCCATGCATTGGGGTTATCCTAGGGCTTGCCCGTGATCAACTGCCCGAGACTGTTGCAATGAACGCTGATTCATCCCCCGTCCGGTCCGCCTACCAGACGGCCGAAACTCCGGAGGAAATCCAGGCCAATCTGGCCGACATCCGTGCCCGCATCGACGCCGCCTGCCGGCGCGCCGGGCGCGATCCCGCCGAAGTCCGCCTGCTGCCCGTCAGCAAGACCGTGGACGAATCCCGCATCCGCATGGCCTACGCGGCCGGTTGCCGGTTGCTGGGTGAAAACAAGGTCCAGGAGGCCTACGGCAAATGGGAAGCCATGGCCGACCTGAGCGATCTGGACTGGGCCGTGATCGGCCACCTGCAGACCAACAAAGCCAAATTCGTGGCTCGCTTCGCCCGGGAATTCCAGGCCCTGGACAATCTGCGCGTCGCCGAGGCGCTGGACCGGCGTCTGCAGGAAGAAGGCCGCAGCCTGGACGTTTTCGTCCAGGTGAATACCTCGAACGAGGCCAGCAAGTTCGGCCTGTCGCCCGACCAAGTGCTGGACTTCGCCCGCGCCCTGCCCGCCTACAGCGCGCTGCGCGTGCGCGGCCTGATGACGCTGGCCCTGTTCTCGTCGGACGAGACCCACGTCCGCCCCTGCTTCCAGTTGCTGCGCGACCTGCGCGCGCAGTTGCGCCAGGACGCCCCCCAAGGCGCGGATTTCGCTGAACTGTCCATGGGCATGTCCGGAGATTTCGAATGGGCCATCGAAGAAGGCGCCACCACCGTACGCGTCGGACAGGCGATCTTCGGCGCGCGTAATCTGCCCGACAGCTACTACTGGCCGGAAGGCAGACAAGGCGGCTGAACATGCGCGCCGCCGCCCCGTCCCCTGCATCCCGCCCGGACGCATGCCCGGACTGGCCGGCCCTGCGCATCCTGGCGATCGGCCTGCTGTGCCTGTGGCTGGCGGCCTGCGCCGGCCCGAGCCCTCGCGGACCGTCGGCCGCCTATCCCGACATCGACCCGGCACAGCGCACCGAGGTCGTCATGACGGCCCTGAGCCTGCTGGACACCCGCTACCGCTACGGCGGCGCGCATGCCCAGCGCGGCTTCGACTGCAGCGGCCTGGTGATGTACGTGTTCGACACCGCCACCGGCGCCGCCCTGCCCCACAACACCGAGCAGATCGCCCGCATGAGCCGCCCCGTGCCGCGCCGCGACCTGCAGGCCGGCGACCTGGTGTTCTTCAACACATTGGGCCGGCCGAATTCGCACATGGGCATCTACCTGGGCGACGGCCGCTTCATCAACGCCCCGTCCACCGGCGGCCAGGTCCGCATCGACCGGCTGGACAACCCCTATTACCGGCGCCATTTCCAATCGGTGGGGACGCTGTTCGCGGACTGAGGCGGGGCGTTGCGGCGGCCCTGGCGTGCCGTCAGGGCGTTTCGCCCTCGTAGGGCAGTTCGCCATATAGGGTCTTGCAGACCAGGCTGTCGTGAGACTGCACATCGGGTATGGCCGCCTGCAGAATCCCGGCCAGCGAATCGCGCGCCGAGGCCGCGCCGGCTTCGCACAGCGCCTCCACGACCAGCAGGTAGTCGAAATCGCCTTCCTTGCCGCTGCGCATCTGCTTTTCGGCGCTCTGGATGCCTGTTGTGCCGCGGTCGGTCCTGAGCAGGCGCACGCCCACCGTCTCGGGCAGTCGGATGAACGCGCGCAGCGCATCGCGCGCCTGAGCCGGGTCGATGGGCGCACCGCCCGAGCGGACGCGGCTGACCAGCACATGCGAGCCGAAGCCGCGGCCGATCTTGACGACGCGCTCGCCGGCCGCACGGTCGAAAGGGCCGAACTTCACCATCAGGCGCTGCGTCCAGGGCGAAGGCGTATTGAGGATCTGCAGATAAGGCGGCGCCTGCATGACGGCCGGACTTTCAGTGGCGTACAGGATGAAGTGCGCACACGCGTTATCCACCGAAGCGAACAGCCGCACCCCCAGGAAACCCGGCGAGTAGATGCGGTCTGAAATATGCTCCTGAGTCAGCCAGTTGCGGTAATCGACGAGATCATCCGCGCTCATTTCGCACCAGATGGCCAGGAATCCTTGCTGCGTCATCGGAATCTCTCCTCAAAGGGCTTCAGGCGCGCAGCAGACTGCGCGCCAGATCAACCGGCATGTCCCGGCCCGTCCACAGACGAAAGGCCTCCACGCCCTGAAACAGTTGCATGCCCAAACCGCTGACGGTCTTGCAACCGGCCGCCTGGGCCATCTTCAGCAAGGCCGTGTGCTCAGGGACGTAGATGAGGTCGCTGACGATCAGCCCGGGGTGGAAATAAGCGGCGTCCGGCACCACGGACTGCCCCAGCGTCGCCTCCATGCCCACGGGCGTGCCGTTGACGAAGATGTGGCTGCGCGCCATGGACGCCCGCAACTGCGCGACATCGGCCAGATCGTACAGCCGCGCTTTGCAGCCCAGCCGGCCCTGCAGCATCTCCACGAGGTCATGGCCGGCGTCGAAGAACGCGTCACGCTGGTTGAACAGGGTGATGTCCGCCACCCCCTGCATGGCGGCCTGGATGGCGACGGCGGTCGACGCGCCCCCGATACCGGCAATCGTCATCACCTTGCCGGCGATGTCGATACCGGCATCCTCGAGCGACAAGGTATAGCCGATCCCATCGGTGATATGGCCGGTGAGCACGCCGTTGTCGTTGACGATGGTATTGACCGCCCCCGCCATTTCGGCGGCTGGAGAGAGCCTATCCAGAAAGGGGCAGACGGCCCGTTTCAGCGGCATGGTGACATTGGCGCCACGCACGTTCAGCACCCGCAGGGCCTCGACGGCCGACGCCGCTTTTTCCAGCGGCACGTCAAAGGCCAGGTAGGCGAAATCCAGGCCCAGCGCCTCAAAGCAGCCGTTTTGCATTCCCGGCGATTTGCTATGCGAGACGGGAGAGCCGAGCAGCGCAATCAGCCGGGTCTTGCCGCTGATTCTGTGCCGTGTGGGTGAGGCGGGAAGATGCATGACCGATGTCTCCAAGTCGTTTGGCAAGCAGTCTACCCGACACTAGAATGAATATTTAAGCCATTTTTTGCTCAAAATAAACACTAAACATGCTCAATGACATCCGACTGACCGATTTGCGCACCTTTCAACTGGTGGCCAGGCATGGAGGCTTCAGCGCCGCCGCGCGTGCGGCGGGCTGTCCGCAAACCACGGTCAGCAAGCGCATGGCCTCGCTGGAACACGCGCTGGGCGTCAGGCTGCTGCACCGCACCACACGCCTGGTGCATCTGACCGACGACGGCAAACGGGTTTACGAATGGGCGCAGCGCATCCTGGACACCGCCACGGAGATGGAGGACGAGCTGAATGCAGCCAAAAACGAGCCCCAGGGACCGTTACGCGTCAGCACCAGCACCCGGCTCGGCCGCGCCTACGTCGCGCCGGTGCTGGCGCGGCTCAAGACGCAGTACCCGGGCCTGGAAATTTCCCTGGACATCGTGGACCGCCACGTGGATCTGATGGCCGAAGGCCTGCACCTGGATGTGCGCACTGGAGAGCCGCACGAGCCCCACCTGATCCGGCATCGCATCATGGAAAGCTCACGCATTCTGTGCGCCGCGCCTTCCTATGTCGCGCGGTATGGCATGCCGGCCGGCCTGAGCGAAGTCCGCAGCCACCGCTGCCTGCTTTTCAAGGATCGCAACGAACCGCTGGGCGTCTGGCGGCTCAAAGGTCCCAAGGGCTGGGAAAGCGTGGACATCCGATCCGAAACGGAGTCCAACGACAACGAGGTCGTGCTGGACTGGGCGCGCCGCGGACTGGGCATCATGCTGGCGACCGACTGGTTCCTGGCGGAAAGCCTGGCGCAAGGGGACCTCCAACGCGTGCTGCCAGACTGGCACCAACCGGCGGATGTCTGGGCCGTTTCAGCCAGCCGCACCGCGCAATCCGCAAAGGTCCGGGTGTTCATCGAGTGCCTGAGGGAAGCGATGCAAGCCCGGCCGCAGACAGCGCATCGAACCGGCTGAGCGCGTGCAATGGAACGCCGGACCATCGAGGCCCGGCGTCATCGCCGACCGGTGGAAACACTGTTTGCGAAATGTGAAGCGGGGCCCCGGCCGAGGCCCCTGTTCGCCACGGATCAGGATTTCGCGGACTTTTCGGCCCGCTTCGGGGTGCGCATGTCGGCCAGTTTCTGGCGCTGTTCAGGCGTCAGCACGGCGCGGATCTGCGACTGGGTCTGGGCGCGCAGCAGGGCCAGTTGCGACTGGGCCTGGCCCAGAGCGTCGGCGGCCTGCTTGGCCTTGGCCTCGTCGAAGGTGTCGGCGCGGCCGATGTCGCGCAAAGACTGGTGCGCGGCGCGCAAAGCCTTTTTGCCGTCGTAGAAGGCCTGTTCCTGGTCGTGGCGGATCTTGAAGATCTGATCCTTCTGGTCCTGGCTGAGATCCAGGGCGCGCATGCCATGGTCCATGCCGCGACGCGCGGAATCGCCGCCGTGGCGGCCAAAGTCGTGTCCGCCCTTCTGGTGGAAGCGGGGACCGCCGTCGGCCGGCATGCCGGCGCCAGAGGCGGCCGAAGCGGCCAGCGGCGCGGCAGCCAGCGCGGCGACCATGGCCAGGGCGGAGAGGGAACGGGCGCGGGTGACTTGGGTGAGGTTCATGTCGGTCTTCCTTGTTTCCTGCGGTCCCTGGATGGAACCGCGATGGAGACAGATTACGGGCCGACTGCGGCGCAAAAATGGGCAAATCGTGGAGACTTCATGGAGAAGCGTGAGCGGATGCCAGGCATGCCGCCCGATGCCCACCAGGCCCGCCGCGCGCAGCAGGCCCGGCCGCCGCGTCAGGCGCCGCCCAGCTCCAGCCGATACCCCACCCCGTAGACGGAGCGGATCAGTTCTTCGTCCGGCCGCACCGCGGCCAGCTTGCGGCGCAGGTTCTTGACGTGGCTGTCCACGGCCCGGTCGGTCACCACGCGGCGATCGTCGTACAGGCCATCCAGCACCTGATCGCGGGAAAAGATGCGGCCCGGCTGGCCGGCCAGCAGGACCAGCAGGCGGAACTCCACCGGTGTCAGGTCCAGCGCCACCCCGTCCAGGCGGGCGCTCCAGGCGCCCTCGTCGATGTCCAGACCGCCCACCTCGCGCGCCTGGGCAGGCGCCGGGTCCGCCGCGCTGCGACGCAGGACGGCCTTGACGCGAGCCACGACCTCGCGCGGACTGTAGGGCTTGCAGATGTAGTCGTCGGCGCCCAGTTCCAGGCCCAGCAAGCGGTCGATCTCCTCGGTCCGCGCGGTCACCATGATGACCGGGATGGCCGTTCGCGCGCGGATGTCGCGGCAGAGTTCCAGACCGTCACGGCCGGGCAGCATCAAGTCCAGCAGCACCAGATCGGGCGGCCAGTCCTCGATCAGCGGCATGACGGCCAGGCCGTCGCCCGTGCAGCGCGCTTCGTAGCCGGCCGCCTGCAGATACGTCTGCAGCAGGTCCGCCAGCTTGGGTTCGTCTTCGACCACCAGAATCCGCATGTTCACTCCTGATTCGTCGCGGGCGCATCGCCTGCCGCATCCGCAATCCCGCCGTCCGTCAGCGGCCATTCGACGCGGATGGCCAGCCCGCCCAGATCGGACGGCGCCGCCGAGATCTCGCCGCCATGCGCCTGGACGATGGAGCGGCAGATCGCCAGGCCCAGCCCCGAACCGCCGTGCCGGCGGCTGCGCGAGGACTCCACCCGGTACAAGCGGTCGAACAGGCGAGGCAACTGCTCGGCCGTCACCGAAGGCGCGGTGTCGGCGATTTCCAGCACGATGCGGCTATCGCGCACGCCGGCCCTCAGGCGCACGCGCCCCGGACTGTCGGTGTAGCGCAGACTGTTTTCCAGCAGGTTGGCCAGCAGTTGCTCCAGGCGGCGCTCGTCGCCGGACAGACGCAATCCGGGCGCGATCTCCTGGTCCAGTGCCAGGCCGGCCCGGGCATACCGATCCCGCGTCGCATCGAGCACCCGCGCAGCCAGCGCCGACAGATCCAGGGGGCGCATGCGGTAATCCAGGGCGCCGGCATCGGCCAGCGACAACTCGCGCAAATCGTCCACCAGCCGGTTCAAGCGCTCGATCTCGTGCGCCAGCGAGGCCAGCGCGGCCTCGTCCGGCGCGCGCAGACCGTCTTGCAGCGCCTCGATCTCGCCGCGCAGCACGGCCAAGGGGGTCCGCAATTCGTGGGACATGTCCGCCATCAGTTCCCGGCGCAGGCGGGCATTGCGCGCCAGGCTGTGCGCCAGGCGGTTGAAGTCGCGCGCCAGGCGTCCGAGTTCGTCGGGCGCCCCGACCCGCACCCGGATGTCGAAATCGCCGTCGGCCAGCTTGCGGGTGGCCTGGGCAATGCGCCGCACCGGCACCAGCAGCAGGCGCGCCAGCAACAGGCTGACCAGGGCCGCCAGCAGCACGGACAGGCCGACGATCACCCAGGTCGCCCGCAACTGCCGGGACTGGAAGCGGCGGTCGACCTCGTCGTTGAGCACCATGGGCATGGGCGGCGGGCTGAGCAGCCAGCCGACGGAGCGGCCCGCGACGGTCACGGGATGACGGGTCCAGTCAGCCCCGGGGCGCATGTGCGGCCCCGCCAGCCAGCCGCCGTCGTCATCCTGCAGGACGACGCGGGGCGGCGGTCCCGGCGGCCTGCCATTGTGATCATGGCCGCCATCACTGGGCCGGGCATAGCGCGACAGGCGCAGGCTGCGCCCCCAGCGGTCGCCGCTCTCGGCCAGGAAGCTCCAGCCGCCGGCCTCGATGTATTCGGCGGCCAGCGCCTGCGCCAGGCTGTCCAGGCGCTGGCTCTCGCGTTCCCGGATGTAGTCGTCGAAACCGCTGTCGAAGCTGTAGCGCACGGCCATGCCCATGGCGAGCGCCACGACAATGCAGGTCGCCAGAATGGCCAGGAACAGCTTGAGGGTGATACTGGATCGCATGAAGTCTTTTCCACGTGCGGGGACGCAGCCCCCGCCGTCCACGCTATCGTACCGTAGCCGGACGCGGGCTACACTCGAGGCCGCAATCCCCCGGGAGATGCGGATCGCCGCCACGGCGCACGATCTGCGCATCCCCTCACTTCAGGAGACCCCGCATGACCGCGTCCCCCGCCCCGACCTCTTTCGCCACGCTGCTGGGCCGCTGCGCCCCCGAATGGGAGGCCTATTGCCGGCACGCCTTCGTGCGCGGGCTGGCCGCCGGCACCCTGCCGGCCGAGGCCTTCCGCCATTACCTGCGCCAGGATTACCTGTTCCTGGTGCATTTCGCCCGCGCCTGGGGGCTGGCGGTCTACAAGAGCCGCTCGATCGCCGAACTGCGCCAGGGCCTGGACAGCCTGAAAGCCATCGTGGATCTGGAAATGGGCCTGCACGTGGACTACTGCGCCCAATGGGGCATCGCCGAAGCCGAACTGGACGCGCTGCCCGAGGCGCGCGAAACCATGGCCTATACCCGCTACGTGCTGGACGCCGGCCACCGGGGTGATCTGCTGGACCTGCACGTGGCGCTGGCGCCCTGCCTGGTCGGCTACGCGGACATCGCCCGCTGGATCGAGGCCCAGCCGTTCACCGTACGGGGTCCGGCCAACCCCTACGAAGCCTGGATCGCCATGTACCTCAGCGAAGAATTCCAGGCGGCGGCGCGCGCCGAACGCGACTGGCTGGACGCGCGGCTGGCCGGCCAGACCGCCGAACGCCTGGACGGGCTGGCCGCGACCTTCCGCGACGCCACCCGTCTGGAAATCGACTTCTGGCAGATGGGCCTGAACGCATCGGCCGCCGCCTGAAACAGCGACGCCGCGCGATCAAGGCAGGGGGGCGCCTCGGCGCCCCCCTGCCGCAACTCAAGCCTGCATCTTGTCCAATGCCCGGGCCAGCGTGGTCACGCTGCGCTCGACGTTGTGCAGCTTGTCCAGGCCGAACAGTCCGAGGCGGAAAGTCTTGAAGCCCGCCGGTTCGTCGCACGCCAGGGGCACGCCGGCAGCGGCCTGCAGCCCGACTTCGGCGAACTTGCGCGTCGTGTGGATGCCGTCGTCGGTGGTGTAGCTGACCACGACGCCGGGCGCCTCGAAACCGGGCGCGGCGACGCTCTTGAAACCGCGTTCGCGCAGCAGCGCGCGCACGGCCTCGCCCAGTTCACGCTGCTCGGCCTTGACCCGGTCATAGCCATAGGCATCGGTTTCGGCCATGACGTTGCGCAGCACGATCAGGGAATCGGTGGGCAGCGTCGTGTAATAGGCATGACCGCCCTTTTCGTAGGCTTCCATGATGCCCAGCCACTTGCGCAGGTCGCAGGCGAAGCTGCTGCTCTGCGTGGTCTCGATGTGCCGGCGGGCGGCTTCGCCCAGCATCACCAGGCCGCAGCAGGCCGACGAAGTCCAGCCTTTTTGCGGCGCCGAGATCAGCACGTCCACATGCACGTCCTGCATGTTCACCCACATCGTGCCGGAGGCGATGCAGTCCAGCACGAACAAACCGCCCTCGGCATGCACCGCGTCGGCCACCTGGCGGATGTAATCGTCCGGCAGCATGATGCCCGAGGCCGTCTCCACGTGCGCGGCAAACACCAGGTCGGGTTTGAACTCACGGATCGCCGCGACGACTTCGGCGACGGGGGGCGGCTCAAAGAAAGGCTGGTCGCCGGCTTCGGTCGGACGGGCCTTGAGCACGCGTTCTTCGGCCGGAATGCGGCCGGTCTCGAAAATCTGGCTCCAGCGATAACTGAACCAGCCGTTGCGGATCACCAGGCAGCGCTTGCCGGTGGCGAACTGCCGCGCGACGGCCTCCATGCCGAACGTGCCGCTGCCCGGGATGACGATGGCCGAATGCGCCCCGTACACCGACTTCAGGGTGCGGGAAATATCCCGCATCACGCCCTGAAAGGACTGGGACATGTGGTTCAGGGCTCGGTCGGTGTAGACCACCGAATATTCCAGCAGCCCATCGGGGTCGACATCAGGCAGCAATCCAGGCATGGAGTTCTCCGGTCAAACGGTTGAAGGTCTCTTGATTGTAAGGCCCTCTGCCGATGGGGTCGTCCGACGCCTGGCGCAGCCGGTTTCCCGGGTCGTACGCCCGCATACCTGCCGAACGATACATATTCAGTCCCAACGCGACATTATGTGACAGTACAATGTAAAAATTTGACAAAACCCCATCCGCCAAAAGCGGGCATAGGGGCATATCCGCCAGAGGAGAACCATGGAGACCACGCTGATGGCCGAATCTACCACCCCGGAACCGCAGGCCGACGCACCCGCCCCCCCGCCGTCTCGCCTGATACGGCGCGAACCGATCCTGGATCAGAACCGGGGCCTGGTCGGCTACCGGATGCGCGTCCTGTGGGCGGAGCCGCAAGAACCGGACACGGACACCGGGGCCGCGCTGATCGAAACGGCACGCACGCACGGCGTCACCACTTTCTTCGCCTACGCCCCTCACTGGATCGACGCGACCCCAGGCCTGCTGCACAACGCTTTCGCGCACATGCTGCCGCGCCACCGCACTTATCTTGAACTTCCGGAATCGCTCGAAGTCACGCCGGAACTGATCCAGTCGCTGCAAAGCCTGGCCCACGGCGGCACAAAATTCTCCATTCGCGGCGACCTCGCGGCCCAGCCCGAGCGCGAGCCGCTGCTGCCCTTTTGCAAGGTCGCGCGCTTCGACCCCAAGCTGAGCACCAAGGCCGAGATCTTCCGCCAGAGCTTCCAGCACAAACAGGCCGGCCGCCAGTTGATGGCGGTGGACACCCCCGACAAAGCCACGCACGACAACTTCATGTTGCTGGGCTTCACGCTGTTCCAGGGCCACTGGCCCCTGGACCTGGCATCCACGACGTCGCTGACGGCGCGTCAGAAGACGCTGCTGAAGCTGGTCACGCTCATCATGGGCGAAGGCGAGGCCCCGGAAATCCAGGCCTGCCTGCAGCAGGACCCCGAACTGGTCAAGACGCTGCTGGACATGGTCAACACCCCGGCCTTCGGCCTGAGCCAGGAAGTCGAATCCCTGAACCAGGCCATCATGCTGCTGGGCCGCCGGCAGTTGCAGCGCTGGATCCAGGTCCTGATGTATTCCGAGGCCGGCCGCCCCGCCGGCTACCTGTCGCCGATCCTGCTGCAGGCCAGCGCGCGCGCGCACCTGATGGAAGCCCTGTCCACCCTGATGCACCCCGAGCAGACCGTGCGCGCCGAAGCCGCCTTCACCACCGGCATCCTGTCCATCATGGACCAGTTGTTCCACGGCACCATGCAGGATCTGCTGTCGCAGGTCCAGGTGGACGTCCCGGTGCGCGAGGCCCTGCTGCGGCACGAAGGCGCCCTGGGCCTGGACCTGCGCCTGGCCACCCTGATCTTCCCCTCGGACCGCGACATGGAAGAAGATCCCGCTCCCCTGCTGCGCGAGCTGGGCGTCACCGCCGAACAGCTCGATCCGCTGATCCAGCAGGCCTTCACCTGGGCGCACAGCATCACTCAGGCTGCGCCGTAAAAGGCGTCCACCTCGCGGCCTGCATGCCGCTCGGATTCGCCAGGCGCAAGGCAGCCCGCAGGGGCTGCCCCGCGACCGGGCTCATCTCGGCGGCAAAAAGGTCCCTAAAATAGGCCTCCCAAGTCGCGTTAAGGAAGCAGCATGACCGCACAGACGACAGCCGGAGGCCTCGCGGGCTGGCTGCGGATCTCCCACATCTCGGCCGGTTTCATCGCCGTGCTGGTCGGCTACACCAGTTCCGTCGCCATCGTGTTCCAGGCGGCCGGCGCCGCCGGCGCGCACGGCGACCAACTGGCCTCGTGGATGTGGGCCCTGGGCATCGGCATGGGCGTCACCTGCATCGGCCTGGCGCTGGCCTGGCGGGCCCCCGTGCTGACGGCCTGGTCCACCCCCGGCGCAGCCCTGCTGGCGACCAGCCTGGGCGACATCGGGCTGGCGCAATCCATCGGCGCCTTTCTGGCCTGCTCGGCCCTGATCACCCTCTGCGGCATCACCGGCTGGTTCCAGAAAATCATGGACTGGGTGCCCCGGCACCTGGCCTCGGCGATGCTGGCCGGGATTCTGCTGCGATTCGGCATGGATCTGTTCGTCTCCATGCAGGGCCGCCCGCTGCTGGTGGGCGTGATGCTGATCGCCTTCCTGCTGGCCCGGCGCGCCCTGCCCCGCTACGCCGTCCCCCTGGCCCTGGCCGCCGGGATCGTCTGCGCCGCGCTGCAAGGCGGCCTGTCCCTGTCCGGACTCGACTGGACGCCCGCCAGGCCGATCTGGATGGCGCCCGAATTCTCGCTCTCGACCTTTGTGGGCGTGGCCCTGCCGCTGTTCATCGTCACCATGACCTCGCAGAACGTGCCGGGCCTGGCCGTGCTGCGCGCCAACGGCTACGCGCGGGTGCCCGCCTCACCGCTGATCTCCTGGACCGGGGTGACGGGCATCCTGCTCGCGCCCTTCGGCGGCTACGCCTTCAATCTGGCCGCCATCACGGCCGCCATCTGCATGAGCCCGGACGCCGATCCGGACGCCACGCAACGCTACAAGGCCTCGGTCTGGGCGGGGATCTTCTATCTGCTCACGGGGATTTTCGGCGCCACGGTCGTGGCGCTGTTCGCCGCCTTTCCGCACGAACTGGTGGCCGCCATCGCCGGGCTGGCCCTGCTGGGCACGCTCAGCAGCAGCATCCACGACTCGCTGCAGGCGCCCGAGCACCGCGACGCCGCCCTGGTGACTTTTCTGGTGACGGCCTCGGGCATGAGCCTGCTGGGCATCGGCAGCGCGTTCTGGGGCCTGGTGCTGGGCGGCGTCTGCCACCTGATGCTGCAGCGGCGGGGATGAGATCGGACATGGGATCGTCCCCTGCGGACGATCCCATGCCGATCGAATCCGAGCGGCATACAGGCCGCGAGGTGGACAGCATGTCTGTCGAATCCGAGCGGCATGCAGGCCGCGAGGTGGGCGCAAGCCTCGTCCCGTCTTCAATGCTGCGCCGCGTATTCCTTGACCAGGTTGCGCGCCGCCGTGTACAGATCGGCGCCATGGCCGCCCTTCTTGTCGACCGCCTGGATCCACAAGTCGCGCACGCCCTGGGTCGCCTCCACCCAGCGCTGGTATTCGGCATCGTCCATGTCATAGAACACGCTGCCGTTCTCCTTGGACGTCTTCATGAACTCGGCTTCCCGCTCGTCGAAGACCGTGCGCCCGGCCCAGGCGGACACCTCGAGGCCGCTGTTGTCGTCGATGATCTTCTTCAGGTCGGCCGGCAGACCGTCGTAGCGCGCCTGGTTCATGCCGAACAGAAAGATCGAATTGCCCATGCGCGGCTTGCCCTGGGGCACGTCCAGGTGATAGCGCGAGATTTCGTCGAGCTTGATGGCCGGCACCCCCTCCCAGGGCACGGCGGCGCCGTCCACCACGCCCTTGGCCAGTGAATCGGGCACGGCGGGCAGCGGCATCTGCACCGGCACGGCGCCGATGGCCTCCAGCATCTGGGAATTGACGCGATTGGCCGAACGGATCTTCAGGCCCTTCATGTCCGCCAGGGTCTTGGGCTGCTTGTTGACGAAGTGGATCAGGGTGCCGCCGTGCATGTGCATGAAGATCGGATGCACCCCCTTGTATTCGTCCAGGGCGTATTTCTGCGTGAAGGCCCACAGGGCCTTGCTGCCGGCCTCGGCGTTCGGGACCAGCCAGGGCAGCTCGTACACGGCGCTCTTGGTGAAGCGGCCCGCCGAATACGTCTGCAGCGTCCAGACGATGTCGGCCACGCCGTCCTTGGCCTGGTCGAACAACTGGGCCGGCGTGCCGCCCAATTGCATGGCCGGATAAATCTGGCAGACCATGCGCTGGTTCGATTCCTGCGCGATCTTGTCGCACCAGGGCTGGATCATGTTGATCTGGGCGTTGGAGGTGGCGGGCAGGAAATGGGCGACCTTCAGGACGACCTGCTCTCCATGCGCCGCCGCCGACAGCGCCAGACCGGCCACGGCGCCCGCCAGCAGGCGCAGCGCGGATGTGCGTGTTTTCATCGTATGTCTCCTTTGGGTGGTGAAATGCACGAAGGTCCGCATCAGGAAAGATCCGGGCCGTTGACGAGCCCCGAGCCGGGCACGTCGTCAAGATTTTCGAGCCCCAGCAAGGCCATGCCGCGTTGCAGCTCGGCCTCGAACTGGCTCAGAACAGACTCCACGCCGGCCGCGCCGGCGCCGGCCAGGCCATATAACAGCGGCCGCCCCAGCAGCACGGCCCGCGCGCCCAGGGCCAGGGCGCGAATCACGTCATTGCCGCGCCGGATGCCGCTGTCCATCAAGACCGGCACGCGCCCGCCCACGGCCTGGACGACGCCCGGCAAGGCTGCGATCGCAGACGGCGACGCGTCGCTCTGACGCCCGCCGTGATTGGACACGATCAGGCCGTCCGCCCCGTGATCCAGCGCGCGGCGCGCATCGTCCGGATGCAGCACGCCCTTGAGCAGCAAAGGCCCCTTCCAGAGTTGCCGCAGCCAGGACAAACTGTCCCAGGTCAGGCTGCGATCCATGGCCCGGGTCAGCAGGGCCGCCTGCAGGCCGGCGGAATCGGCGCCGGGGGCGTCCTCGGCCCGCAGGTTGCCGAAATCGAACCGGCCGGCCCGCGCCATGCGCACCGCCCAGCGCGGATGGCGCATCACGTCGCACAGGAATCGGGCGCCGGGCTTGAACGGCACCCGGAACCCGTGGCGGATGTCCAGCTCACGATTGCCGCCGACCGGCACGTCGACCGTCAGCACCAGGGCTTCGTAGCCCGCCCGGGCCGCGCGTTCGACGATGCCCTCGGCCAGGCCGCGATGCATGACGTACAACTGCATCCAATGAATGCCCGACGGGGCCTGCGCCCGCAGGTCTTCGAGCCGGGCGTTGGAGGCCGTGGACAGGGCGAACGGCAGCCCGTGGGCCGCCGCGGCCTGCGCCAGCACAGTGTCGCCCCCGGGCCACGACAGGCCGTTGAGCCCCATGGGCGCAATGCCGAACGGCTGCGCCCAGCGGCGGCCGAAGACCTCGACACCCGTCTCAAGCCGCGACACGTCGCGCAACACGCGCGGCGTCAGGATGACGCGGTCCAGATCGTCGCGGTTGCGCCGCAGGCACAGCGCGTCGTCGGCGGCCCCGTCCAGGTAATCGAAGACGAAACGGGGCAAGGCCGCGCGGGCCGCCGCGCGCCAGTCGGCGCTGTTCAGGCGCAATGTCATCCCCGATCAATGCCCGGCCGCATGGCTCTTGACCATATTGCGGGCCACGGCCAGCAACTCGGCGCCCTTGCCGCCCTTGGCGTCGACCGACTTGATCCACTCCTGGCTGACGCCGCGCGTGGCCTCGACGAAGCGCTGGTACTCCGCGTCCGGCATGTCGTAGAACTGATTCCCGGCCGCCTTGGCCTGCGCCTTGAACTTGGGGATGACCTCGTCGAAGCCGACCCGGCCGGCCCAGGCCGAGGCCTTCAAGCCGCTGTTGTCGTCGATGACTTTCTTCAGGTCGGCCGGCAGGCTGTCGTAGCGCGCCTGGTTCATGCCGAACAGGAAGATCGTGTTCGACAGCCGGGGGGCGCCCTCGGGCACGTCGAAGTGGTAGTTGGCGATTTCCGCCAGCTTGATGGCCGGGGCGCTTTCCCAGGGCACGGTCACGCCGTCCACCACGCCCTTGCTCAGGGCCTCGGGCACGGCAGGCAGCGGCATCTGCACCGGCACGGCCCCCAGAGCCTCGATGGTGCGGGCGTTGGAGCGGGTTGCGGCGCGGATCTTCAGCCCCTTCAGGTCTTCCAGCGTCTTGGGCTGCTTGTTGGAAAAATGGAAGAGCGCGCCGTCGTGCAGGTGCATGAAGATCGGGTGCACGCCCTTGAATTCGTCCAGGGCGAACTTGTTGACGTATTCCCACAGCGCCTGGCTGCCGGCTTCGGCCTTGACCGCGATCCAGGGCAGCTCGAAGACCTCGCTCTTGACGAAGCGGCCCGCGGCATAGGTCGGCACGGTCCAGATGATGTCGGCCACGCCGTCCTTGGCCTGGTCGAACAACTGGGCCGGCGTGCCGCCCAACTGCATGGCCGGATAGATCTGGCAGGTCATGCGCTGGTTCGATTCCTGCGCGATCTTGTCGCACCAGGGCTGGATCAGATTGATCTGGGCGCTGGAGGTCGCGGGCAGGAAGTGGGCGACCTTCAGGATGACTTTGTCGTCCGCCCGGGCCGCCGCGGCGGCCGTCAGTCCCAGGGCCAGTGCGGCCAGGACTTTGCCCGCGCGAAACAATGTCTTGGAATGCTGCGTCATGCTTGTCTCCTCATGGATCGTGAATAGGCGTGGATCGCCTTTTTTGACTGATGGTTGTAGGTGGTGCATCACACTGCGACAACAAAACCTCTTTACAACGCCCCGAATGTCCGGACCAGGACCAGCGCCAGACTGGGGAACAGCACCAGCGCCGCGATCCGGATGAAATCCGACGCCAGGAAAGGCAGCACGCCCTTGAAGGTTTCCGTCAGGGGAACGTCCTTCGCCAGGCGGTTGATGATGTAGACGTTCATGCCGACCGGCGGGTGGACCAGACCGATTTCCACCACCATCAGCGCCAGGATGCCGAACCAGATCGACTTGTCATCGTGGCTCATGCCGTAGAAATCCAGCCCCATCACCATCGGATAGAAGATGGGGATGGTCAGCAGGATCATGGCCAGGGAATCCATGACGCAGCCCAGGAAGATGTAGACCAGCAGGATGGCGACGATCACCAGGAACGGCGACAGGCCGCTGCCCTGCACCCAGGACGCCAGCTCGGCCGGCAGTTGCGACAGGGCCAGGGACACGTTCAACATGTCGGCGCCCAGCAGCACCAGATAGATCATCGCCGTCGCCTGGGCCGTGCCCAGGGCGCTTTCCAGCAGCCCCTTCCAGCGCAGGCCGCCCGAGGCCACGGCGATCACGCCGCAGGCGGCCGCGCCGATGGCGGCGGCCTCGGTGGGCGTGGCCCAGCCCGCGTAGATGCCGACGATGACGATGACGAACACCGCCAGCACAGGCCCGACCTGGATCAGCGCCCGGATGCGCTCCGGCCACGCGATCCGCGCACCGGCGGGCCCCATCTCCGGACGGCGGCGCACGATGATCTGGATGACGATCATGTAGCCGATCATGGCCAGCAGGCCGGGGATGACCGCCGCCATGAACAGCTTGCCGATGGATTCCTGGGTCAGGATGGCGTAGATGATGAGCGGCACGGACGGCGGGATCATGATGCCCAGCGTCCCGCCCGCGGCCAGGGTGCCGGTGGCCAGGCTGCCGGCGTAGCCGTAGCGGCGCAATTCCGGCAGCACCACCTGCCCCATGGTGGCGGCGGTCGCCAGCGACGATCCGCAGATGGCGCCGAAGCCGGCGCAGGCGCCCACGGCGGCCATCGCCACCCCGCCCTTGCGGTGGCCGATGAAGGCGCTGACGAAACGGAACAGGCTGCGGCTCAGCCCGCCGTGCGTCGCGAACTGCCCCATCAGCAGGAACAGGGGGATCACCACCAGGTCGTAGTTGGACAGGCGGGCATACGCCAGGTTCTTCAGGGACGCCATCAGCGGCACTTCGCTGCCCGTCAGATAGACGTAGCCCCCGGCGCCGGCGATGAACATCGAAATGCCGATGGGGATGCGGACCACCATCAGGGCGAGCAGCGCCGCAAACATGATGAAACCAACCGTCATGCCGCTCATGGCTGATGCTCCCGACCCAGGGCGGCCCGCAGGTGCAGACCGCACATATAGAAACCGGCCGCCGCCATCAGGACGAAGCCGGGCACCATGGCCGCCTGGGCGAGCCACACCGGCCAGCCCAGGATGGCCGACGTTTCACCCGCCTCGTGCAAGGCGGCCGCGCCCACGCCGGTGCGCCAGGCGATCAGCGCGCCGAACAGCCCCACCAGCAGGGAACCGAGCGCATCCAGTCCATGGACGATGCCCGGCCGGGCATGCGCGGTGAAGAAGTCCACCTTGACGTCCCCGCCTTCCAGGTGGCAATAGGCGAAGAACGCCGCCGAGGCCGCCGCCGACACCATCATCAACACCTCCATGTCGCCCGGCACCGGCATGGCGACGAGCTTGCGCCCGACGATGGAAATCAATGACATGGCGACCAGCACGACAAAGGCCAGCCCGCCCAGCGCAGCCAGCGCCTTGGACGCGGCATGCAGGGCCCGGCCGAAGGGTCCGAACCGATGTGCGTGGGGGCCGGGCGGCGCCGCCTCGGATGCTGTGTGCGTCTGCATGTTGTCTCCTGATCTGTCTTGTTGTGTGATCGATCCCGCCTCAATGCGCCGGTCGGAAACGCATCAGGTTTCTGGTTCCGGCAGCACCTTGCCCGGGTTGAGCAGGCCCAGCGGATCCAGGGCCGCCTTCAGCGCCCGCATCGCGGCCAGCTCGGCCTTGCTGCGGCTGAAGCCCAGATAGGGCCGCTTGAGCACGCCGATGCCATGCTCGGCCGACACGGATCCACCCCAGTCGCGCACCAGGCCATAGACGATCTGGTCGATGGCGGGCTCGGGGAACGGGTCCTGGTCGACTTTGACGCCGATATGGATGTTGGAGTCGCCCACGTGGCCGAAGAACACGGTCTGCGCCCCGGGCCAGCGCTTTTTCACGGCGTGCGTGCAGGCCTGGATGAAGGCGCCCAGCTCACCCGTCGGAATGCTGACGTCGTAGCCCGCGTGCGGCCAGAAAATCCGCTGCAGTTCGCCGGATGCATCGCGGATCGACCACAAGGAGGCCATGTGCGCCTCGGACTGGGCGATGACGGCGTTCTGGACGATGTCGGACATCAGGGCTTCGCCCAGCACCGCCTCGAAACGGGCCTGGTCGGCCTGCTGGTCGGTGCCCATCGATTCCAGCAGCACGTACGCGCCATGGCCGTGCGGCATCGGCGTGGGCAAGGCAGGCAGCGACGAGGTCACCAACTGGTAGAAATCGGGCCACATCAGCTCGAAGGCCGACAGATTGGGCCCCAGGCCGGAACGGGCATGATTCAGCAGCCGCACGACGGCGTCGTAGTCCTCCAGCGCGCACAGCGCGGTGCAGCGGCTGCGCGGCTGGGGAAACAGGCGCAGCACGACCCGCGTGATCACGCCCAGCGTCCCCTCGCTGCCGATGAACAACTGCTTGAGGTCGTAGCCGGTATTGTTCTTCAGCATCTTGTTCATCCCGGTCAGCACGGTGCCATCCATCAGCACGGCCTCCAGGCCCAGCACCAGATCCCGCGCCATGCCATAGCGCAGCACCCGGTTGCCGCCGGCGTTGGTCGACAGATTGCCGCCGATGCGGCACGAGCCGCGGGCGCCCAGGTCCAGGGGAAACAGAAAGCCGGCGCCCTGCGCCGCGTGCTGGATGGTTTCCAGCGGCGTGCCGGCGCCGACGGTCATGGTGGCCGCCGCCGGATCGATTTCCTCGATGGCCTCCAGCCGTTCCAGGCACAGCACGACGCAATCCTGCACCGGCACCGCGCCGCCCGCCAGGCCGGTGCGTCCGCCCTGGGGCACGACCGGCACGCGCGCGGCATGGCAGGCGCACAGCACGGCGGACACCTGGGCGGTGTCTGCGGGCCGCACCACGGCCAGCGGCCGGCCCTGGGGCGTCTTGACCATCCAGTCGTGCAGGAAGCGATCCTCGATCGCCCCTCCCGTCAGGCAGTGGTGCGCGCCGACGGCTGCGCGCAGGACTTCGATGACCTCATTCGTCATGGTGCAGGCCTCAGAAAGGATAGGCGCGGGGCGAGGTCTGGACCGTGACCCAGCGGATCTCGGTGAAGGCCTCGATGCCGGCCTTGCCGCCGAAACGGCCGTACCCGCTGTCCTTGACGCCGCCGAACGGCATCTGCGGCTCGTCATCGACCGTGGCGCTGTTGATGTGGCAGATCCCGGCCTGGAGACGGCCGGCGACGCGCAGCGCGCGGGCGACGTCCGCGCCGATCACGGCCGAGGACAGGCCATAGGCGCTGTCGTTGGCGCAGGCCACGGCCGCATCCTCGCCCGCCACGCGCACGATGGCCTTGACCGGACCGAAGGTTTCTTCGGCGTAGATGCGCATGTCCGGCGTCACATGGTCCAGCAGGGCCGCGGCCATCAGCGTGTCGTCGGATTTGCCGCCGCACAGCAGCTTCGCGCCCTTGGCGAGCGCGTCGTCGATCATGTCGTTGCAACGCCGCACGGCCGACATGTCCACCAGCGACCCCAGAACCACCGGCCCCTGGCGCGGATCGCCCACCGGCAGCGCGCTGGCCTTGTCCGCCAGGCGCTGGACGAAGGCGTCGGCAATGCGCTCATCGACGATGATGCGTTCGGTGGACATGCAGATCTGGCCCGAATTGGCGAAGGCGCCGAAGGCCGCCGCGTTGACCGCGCAATCCAGGTCGGCATCGTCCAGCACCACCAGCGGCGCCTTGCCGCCCAGTTCCAGCACCGCCGGCTTGAGATGCCGGGCGCACAGTTCCGCGATGATCCGTCCGACCCGGGTCGAGCCGGTGAAGTTCACGCGCCGGGTCGCCGGATGCGCCACCAGCGCCTCGACGACGGCCGCGGCGTCCTCGGGCGCATTGGTCACGAAATTGACCACCCCGGCCGGCAGGCCGGCGGCTTGCAAGGCCTCGATGATCAGGCCGTGCGTGGCCGGGCACAGTTCCGAGCCCTTCAACACCACGGTATTGCCGCAGGCCAGCGGCGTGGCGACGGCGCGCACGCCCAGGATGACGGGCGCGTTCCACGGCGCCATGCCGACCACCACGCCGGCCGGCGCGCGCAGTCCCATGGCCAGATTCCCCGGCACGTCGGACGGGATCACCTCGCCGCCGATCTGCGTGGTCAGCGCGGCCGCTTCGCGCAGCATGCCGCCCGCCAGATGCACATTGAACCCGGCCCACAGGGCGGAGGCGCCCGTCTCGGCCGCCATGGCCGCGACGAAATCGTCGGCGCGGGCCTCCAGGGCGTCGGCGGCGCGGTTCAGCAGCGCGCGCCGTTCGCCGGGGCCGGTCTGCGACCACGCGCCAAAGGCATCGGCGGCCGCCTGCACGGCGGCGCGGGCGTCCTCAGGCGTGGCGGCCGGCGCCGTGGTGGCGACCTGGCCGTCGAGCGGATTGCGGCGCTGGAAGGTCTTGCCGTCCGCAGCCTGGCGGTGCTCGCCGCCGATCAACAGGGAAATCGTGCTCATGATGTCCTCCTCGATGGAGATGGAAAGGGAGGCGCGGCGCGGAGCCGCACCGATTCAGGCCACGTCGATTTCAAGCAGGAACGGCGCAGAGACGTCCAGGGCCTCGCGCAGCGCGCCTGCCAGCGCGCCCGGGTCGGAGACCCGCGCGGCGCCGCACCCCATGCCCCGGGCCACGGAGACGAAATCGATGTCGGGCAGATCGACGCCATGCAGCGGGTCGGCGGGTGTGAAACCGTAGACCGGCGCGAATTCGCGCAGGGCGGCATAACTGCGATTCTTCAGGATCAGGAAGGTGATCGGCAGCTTCAACTGCGCGGCGCTCCACAGCCCCTGGATCGAATACAGGCTGGAGCCGTCGCCGATCAGGCCGATGATCTTGCGCTCCGGCTTGCCCAGCGCCACGCCGACGGCGGCCGGCAGGCCGAAGCCCAGGCCGCCGCTGCACATGGTGTAGAAGGTCTCGGACTGCAGGATCGGCAGATAGCGCTGCATCACCGGGCGGGCGCTGGGCGCCTCCTCGACGATGATCGAGTCCGGCGCACGCGTCTCGGCCAGCGTCTGCAACACATAGGCGACGGACATCAGCGGCGTCGGTTCGGCCCGGGGCGCAGGCGCGCGGCGCGGCGGATCGTCGCGCCGGGGAGGCTCGGGCCGCTGCAGCAGATCTCGGACGGCCGCGCGCACGCTGCCCAGCGCCGCCGTCCCGGCCGGCGCCCAGGCCAGCGTATTGGGATCATCGACGATCTGGGCCAGTTCGCTGCCGGGCGGAATGTGGGGGCCTTCGCCCTCGATGTGATAGGCGAAGGCCGCCGCGCCCAAAGCCAGGATGAAGTCATGGCCCGACAGCAGGCCGACGATGCGCTCGCGCGCGGCGGGCAGGAAACCGGCGAACAAAGGGTGGTCTTCGGGGAAGCCGTTGCGTCCCGACATGGGCGCCGTCCAGACCGCCGCGCGATGGCGTTCGGCCAGCGCCACGACCTCGTCCCAGGCCTCGTCCCGGTCCACGGCCGCCCCCAGCACCAGGGCCGGGCGCTGCGCCGCGTCCAGCCGCCGGCCGATGCGGTCCAGCATCGCCGCGTCGGGACGGATCGAGCGGCTGACCCGGCGCGCCTGGACGGGTTCGCACAAGCGCCCCCAGTCATCGGCGGGCACCGACACCAGCACCGGACCGCACGGCGGCTGCATGGCCATGTAATACGCCCGGGCGATCGCCAGCGGCACGTCTTCGGCGCGCGCCGGCTCGATGCTCCATTTGACGTAGGGCTTGGGCAGTTCCGTGGCCTGGCTGGAAAACAGGAAAGGATCGAACGGCAGGATGGCGCGCGACTGCTGCCCCGCCGTGATCACCAGCGGCGTCCGGTTCTTGTGGGCCGTGAAGATCGCCCCCATGGCGTGTCCCACGCCGACCGCCGAGTGCAGATTGACGAAGGCGGCGTTGCGGGTCGCCTGGGCGTAGCCGTCGGCCATGCCGACCGCGACGGACTCCTGCAGGCCCAGGACGTAGTGGAAGTCCTCGGGGAAATCCAGGAACAGCCCCAGCTCGGTCGAGCCCGGATTGCCGAACATCGTCGTCATGCCGAACTGGCGCAGCAGATCCGTCACGGCCCGGCGTACCGTCACCAGGCCCGCCTGAGTCTGTTCCTGCGCCTGCTCACGCACCACGTCTTTCATCATGTCTGTCTCCGGGCCCCTGTCGAAGCCTGTCTTGATCGGGAAGCGCGCCGCCGACTCGCGGTTTTTGCTTCACATCGTGTCTTTCGAGACATGATGGAATCCGGCAAAATATAAATCAATAAAATATGTTTAATATTTTTTATTCGCCAAATTGATAATATGAAACTGGACCTGAACCTGCTGCGCGTGTTCGACGCGATCTACACGGCCCGCAACGTCAGCCGCGCGGCGACCGCACTGGACCTGACCCAGCCCGCCGTCAGCCAGGGCCTGACCCGCCTGCGCAATCTGGTGGGGGATCCGCTGTTCGTGCGCGCCGCCGGCGGCGTGGTGCCCACCGCCCGCGCCCAGCGCATGGCGCCGGCCATCCACGAGGCCTTGCACGCGCTGGAAAGCGCCGTGCAGGACTCGGCCGGGTTCAACCCCGCCCAGGCGGAACGGGTCTTCCGGCTGCACATGACGGACATCGGCGAGGACCAGTTCCTGCCCCGCCTGATCACCACGGCGCGGCTGCGCGCGCCGCATACCCGCATCGAAACCATGCGGGTGCCTCTGGACGACCTGGGATCCGCCATGGACCAGGGCCGGGTGGACCTGGCCTTCGGGTTTCTGCCCGGCCTGAAATCCATGCGTTCGGCGATCCTGTTCCAGGACCGCTACATCATCCTGATGCGCAAGGGGCATCCGTTCGCCCAGCGGCATGGCGCGCGGCTGCGCACGCTGGACGCCGTGCACACGCTGGATTTCATCACCGTGCGCACGCACGCGTATACGCGCACGGCGCTGGAGGCCCTGGACGCGGCCGGCCGCGTCCAGGTGACCACCGAGCACTTCATGGCGCTGCCGGCCCTGATCGAGGCCACGGATCTGGCCGTCATCATCCCGCGCAACATCGCCCTGTCTTTCGAGCCCCGCGGTCGCTACGCCATCATCGAGGCCGATCTGCCGCGGCGCGAATTCGACGTGGGCATCCACTGGAGCCACCGCTACGACAAGGACCCGGCCAACCGCTGGCTGCGCGGCCTGGCGCTGGAGCTTTACCAGGAAACCTGATTCCGCCCCTGCCGCTCAGTGCGACGCGCCCCCGCCCACGCCGATGGGAGCCGGCGCCAGGCTGGTGATGCGCCGGAACAGATCGGCGTAGCGGTTGCCCGGCCCGGACCAGGGGTCGCCGTTGCGCACGAAGTCGGCGTTGATCTTCTCCCATTCGTCCGCGCTGAAGAGGCGGCGCGCCGCCGGCAGGATGTGGCGCTCCTCGGTGTTCAGGTGCACCCACTCGTCGGCGATATACGTCCGCACGGCGTCCCTGAAGCCGGGGAAATTCGCCGCCCCGCCCTGCATGTAGCTGACCAGGGCGCGGTCGAGCAGGCTGGTGGCGTGATTCGTGTCCCGGTGCTGGGCCTCGAGCTGATCCAGGTGTTCGTCCTGTTCCTGCGTCTTGGTCCGCAACAGGGCGAAGATCTGGTCTTCCTTCGGATGGTGCAGCTTGTCGGGCATCTCGGCGATGTACTCGATCATGCTGGCCAGCAAGGTGTAGTCCGGTTCCAGCTTGCCGTCCTCGATGTCCTGCACGATGCTCGACAGACCGTTGAGGATGGCCGCCAGCGCCCGGTGCTCTTCCTGGATGGCCTCGATGGCGGGGATGCGCTCGGCCGGCGCCCCGGAGGGTGCGGCGGCCTCGGCGCCCGCCCCGCTCTTGCCGCCGCCGTCCGTTGCGCCGGCGCCCAGCCAGCGGTCCAGCGCATCGCCGTCGCGCAGCAGTTCGGCGCTGCTGCCCGAATAGACGACCCGGCCGCGTTCCAGCACCAGGGCCTGGCGCGTGATCGGCAGGATCTGGCGGGCGTGCTGCTCCACCAGGATGACGGCCATGCGGCCTTCGGAGACCATGCGGTCGATGATGTGCAGCAGTTCCTGGGCGATCAGCGGCGCCAGGCCTTCCAGCGGTTCGTCCAGCAGCAGGACCTTGGGGTTGAGCATCAGCGCCCGCCCCATGGCCAGCATCTGCTGCTCACCGCCCGACAACTGGCTGCCCAGGTTCGAACGGCGCTCCTCCAGCCGGGGGAACAGGGCGTAGACCCGCTCCAGGGTCCACTCGCCCGGCCGGGCGACTACGGTCAGGTTTTCTTCGACGGTCAGGGAACGGAAGATGTCGCGTTCCTGCGGCACCCAGCCCAGGCCGGCCTGGGCGCGGCGGTGGCTGGGCACGTGGGCGATGTCCTCGCCCTGAAAGACGATGCGGCCGCGCCGCATCCGGGTGACGCCCATCAGGGTCGCCAGCAGCGTCGTCTTGCCCATGCCGTTGCGCCCCAGCAGCGCCAGGCTCTCGCCGGCCGCCAGGGACAGGGACAAGTCTTCCAGGACGACGGCGTCGCCGTAGCCCGCCCAGACGTTTTCCAGGCGCAAGAGTTCAGACATGGGCTTCTCCCAGGTAGACTTCCTTGACGCGCGGGTGGTGCGCGATCACCTCGGGGGTGTCCTCGATCAGCAGCGCGCCCGACACCAGGACGGAGATGCGTTCGGCAAAACGGAAAACCAGATTCATGTCGTGCTCGATCAGCAGAATGGTGACGTCGCGCGGCAACTGGGCGATGGTCTCGAACAGCTCCTGGCTTTCGCCGGTCGGCACGCCGGCCGCCGGTTCGTCCAGCAGCAGGACCTTGGGCTGCAGCGCCAGCGCCAGGGCGATCTCGATCAGGCGCTGGCGGCCATAGGCCAGATTGCGCGTGGTCTCGTGCGCGTCGGCCAGCAGCTTCAGGCGATCCAGGATCCCGGCCGCCTCGTCGATGATTTCGCCGTGGGCGGACAGCGGTTTCCACCAGTGCGTGCCCAGCCCGTTGCGTTCGCTGACGGCCAGCGCGACGGATTCGAGCACCGTCATGTCCATGAACAACTGGTTGATCTGGAACGTACGCACCAGCCCCTGGCGGGCGCGATCATGCTGCGGCATGCGCGTCACGTCGCGGCCCATCAGCTCGACACGGCCTTCGCTGGGTTCCAGATAGCCGGTCAGGAGATTGATCAGCGTGGTCTTGCCGGCCCCGTTGGGGCCGATCAGGGCATGGCGCGCGCCGGGCGCGATCGACAGATCGACGTGGTCGGTGGCGACGAAGCCGCCGAAACGGCGCACCAGGCCGTGGGTCTGCAGGACGGGACTCATGAAGGGGACTCCGTGCGGGCGCGCGCAGCGGCGCGTTGGCGGGAAGATGCGATCCATTGCTGGGCCGTCCCCAGGATGCCGCCCCGGGCGAACAGCACCACCAGCACCAGGATCAGGCCCAGCCAGAACTGCCAGTATTGGGGATTCATGTCGGACAGCAGGTAATTGGCGATCACGAAGACGATGGCGCCCAGCAGGCCGCCGTACAGATGCCCCGCCCCGCCCAGAATCAGGATCAGCAGCAGGTCGGCCGAACGCTGGAAGCTGAGCACGTCCAGCGAGACGAAGGAGTTCGTCTGCGCCAGCAAGGCGCCCGCCACGCCGGCATAGCCCGCGCCGATGGTGTAGACCGTGATCAGGCGGCGGTTCACGGGCACGCCCAGCGCCGGCATGCGCAGCGTGTTCATGCGGATGCCGCGCAGGCTCTGGCCGAAGGGCGAATGCACCAGGCGGCGGGCAAACCAGAACATCACGAACAGCACGATGACCGAATAGATGTAGCCGACACGGCCGAACATGTCGAAATCGAACATGCCCAGGATCGGCTTGACCTCGACCCCCGGCATGCCGTCCACCCCGCCGGTGATGCTGGTGAATTTGTTGGCCAGTTCATAGAGCATCAGGGCCACGCCCAGCGTCACCATCAGGCGCGACAGGTCGCTGCCGCGCAGCAGCAGGAAGCTGCTGAGAAAGCCCAGCACGGCGGCGACCACGGCCGCCAGCAGCAGGCCCAGCAGCGGGTCCCCGTAGCCGTTCGAACCCAGCAGGCCCACGGTGTAGGCGCCCACGCCGAAGAAGGCGGCATGGCCCAGGGAGATCACCCCTGCGTAGCCGAAGATCAGGTCCAGCGACAGCGCGAACAGGCTGGTGATGGCGATCTGGCTGAGCAGCAGGTAATTGCCCGGAAAGGCGAAGTACGCCAGGATCGGCAGGCACCAGAACAGGTATTCCAGCGGCTGCCAGCGGGCCGAGCGACGATAGCGGTCGAGCGCGGTCGGGCCGGCCTGCGGATGGGACGGCGTCCCGATCGAATTGGAGGTCGTCATGGCGGGGCCTATTTATGAGGACGGCCGAACAGGCCATGGGGGCGGAAGATCAGCGTCGCCACCATGACGGCGTAGATGATGAAGGCGCCGATCTGCGGCACATAGTATTTGCCGGCCACGTCGGCCACCCCCAGCAGGATGGCGGCGTACAGCGAACCGAGAATGTTGCCGCTGCCCCCCACGGACACCACGATGAGGAAGTACACCAGGTACTTCACGGGGAACTCGGGGTCCAGCCCCAGCATCTCGACCCCCAGCGCCCCGCCCAGGCCCGCCAGGGCGGAACCCAGGGCGAAGGTCAGGCTGAAGACGCGGTTGACGTCGATGCCCATGCCGCGCGCGACGCGCTGGTTGTCCACGGCCGCCCGCAGGCGTGCGCCGAAGGACGTGCGGATCACCGACCATTGCAGCAACAGGGCCACCGCCAGGCCGGCGACGATCAGGAACAGGCGATAGACGCCGATGTCCACGCCGGGCAGATGGATCTGACCGGACAGGAATTCAGGCAGGTGCAGCGGCTGTTGCTGCGCACCAAAGAAATAATGGGCGGCTGCCACGGACATGAACACCAGGCCGATGGAGAACAGCACCTGGTCCAGGTCGGACGCCGCGTACAAGCGACGATACAAGGTGCGCTCCAGCACGATGCCGGCCAGGGCGGGCACGATGATGGCCGCCGGCAGCGTCGCCAGGAACGGGACACCGTAGCCGTTGAGCAGCACCACGCACGCGTAGCCGCCCAGCATGGCGAACGCGCCATGGGCCAGGTTGACGAAGTTCATCAGGCCCAGTGTCACCGACAGGCCGACACTGATCAGAAACAGCAGCATGCCTGCGGCGATGCCGTCAAAGAGAATAGTCATGATTGATTCCAGGACTGGGATGGATCCGGTTCCGGACCGCCCGGGCGCCCGGCCCCGTCCTCACGGACGGGCGCCCGGGCCGGCGATCACTTCTGCTTGCCGGGGTCCTTGACGGCCTCGATCTTGTCGAACTCGACGTTCTGCAGCACGCCGTCCACCTTCTCGACCTTGCGGATGTAGACGTTCTGGATGATGTCGCGCGTTTCCGGGTCGATTTCCACCGGGCCGCGCGGGCTGGTCCACTTCATGCCCTTGACGGCCCCCATGAAGGCGTCGGCGCCGGCATCGCCCTTGGTCTTTTCCAGGGCCTGGTAGATCAGGTGCATGCCGTCATAGCCGGCGACCGCCACGAAGTTGGGACGATCCTTGGGGAAGGCCTTGTGGTAGGCAGCCACGAACGCCTTGTTTTCCGGCGAATCGTGCGCGGCCGAATAGTGGAAGGACGTGATCATGCCGATCGCCGCGTCGCCCATGGCGTCGAGCACGTCCTCGTCGGTCACGTCGCCCGTGGCCAGTTCCTTGATCCCGGCCTGATCCAGGCCGCGCTCCTTGTAGCCCTTGGCCAGCGCCACGCCCTGTTCGCCGTTGGGCACGAACAGGAACACGGCGCCCGGCTTGGCGTCCTTCACGCGCTGCAGGAACGGCGCGTAGTCCGGCGTGTTGACGGGGGTGCGGACCTCGCCCACGATCTTGCCCCCCAGGCCGGTGAAGGACTTCTGGAACTGCTGTTCGGCGTCATGCCCGGGACCGTAGTCGGACACCAGGGTGTAGACCTCGTGAGTGCCGTTCTTGTAGGCCCACTGCGCCATCGGCGCGGTGACCTGCGGCAGGGTCATGGACACACGGACGATGTTGGGGGACTTTTCGGTGATCGAAGACGTGGCCGCGTTCAGCACCACCATCGGCACCTTGGCTTCGGTCGCCAGGGGCGCGACGGAGAAGGCGTTGGGCGTCAGGGTGAAGCCGGCCAGGATGTCGACCTTGTCCTTGATCAGCAGCTCTTGCGCCTGGCGCTTGGCCACCGCCGGCGCAATACCGGTGTCGTCCTTGATGATGATCTGGACCTTGCGGCCGGCGACCGTGTCGCCGTGTTCCGCCAGGAACAGGTCGATGCCGTGCTTGATCTGCTTGCCGTGGGCGGCGAACGGCCCGGACATCGGCATCACGACGCCGATCTTCAAGTCTGCGGCCTGGGCTGCGCCGAAGGCCGTTGCCAAGCCGAAGGCCAAGGCGGTCACCCCAAGGGTTTTGCTGAGTTTCATGGTCTCGCTCCTGTTGGTATATCAGTCAGAATGTCAGAATGAAAGGATGAATCACGCCCGGGCCGACTGGCCGGACAGTTGCTGCTCGAGGTCATGCAGCACCCGGTAGCACGGCAGCACCTGGGCCACACTGGCGTTCGGCTCCCGTCCTTCGCGGATGGCGGCGAAAAACTCCCGGTCCTGCAGTTCGATGCCGTTCATGGACACGTCCACCCGGCTGACGTCGATGGCCTCTTCGCGGCCGGTGAACAGATCGTCGTAGCGGGCGATGTAGGTCGCCGTGTCGCCGATGTAGCGGAAGAACGTCCCCAGCGGACCGTCGTTGTTGAAGCTGAGCGACAGCGTGCAGATGGCGCCGTTGGCCGCCTGCAACTGGATCGACATGTCCATGGCGATGCCCAGTTCCGGATGGATCGGGCCTTGCACCGCGTGGGCCCGCACGACGGGGCTGCCGCACTGATAGGCGAACAGGTCCACCGTGTGCGCCGCGTGGTGCCACAGCAGGTGATCGGTCCAGCTCCGCGGCTCGCCCAGCGCATTCATGTTGGTGCGGCGGAAGAAATACGTCTGCACGTCCATCTGCTGGATCTGGAATTCGCCGCGTTCGACGCGCTGGTGGACGTACTGGTGACTGGGGTTGAAGCGCCGCGTGTGGCCGCACATGGCGGTCTTGCCGGTCTCGCGCGCCAGGGCCACCAGGGCCTCGGCGTCGGCCAGGGAATCCGCCATGGGGATCTCGACCTGGACGTGCTTGCCCGCGCGCAGGCAGGCCATGGCCTGGGCCGCATGCATCTGCGTCGGCGTGCACAGGATCACAGCGTCGATCTCGGGACGCGCCAGGACTTCGTCCAGATCGGTGGCGGCCTGTTCGATGCCGTATTTTTGCGCCACGGCGCGGGTCTTTTCCTGGTCGCGGCTGACCAGCGCGACGACGTCCACGCCGTCGATGCGGGCGATGCCGTCCAGGTGCTTGATGCCAAAGGCGCCGGCGCCGGCCAGCGCGACTTTCAGGGTACGGTCGGTCACGATTGTTGTTCCTCCAGGATCAGGTGGCCCACGGCCGTGTTCGAAGCCGGGACGTGGTAGAAGCGGTGCGCGACGCGCGGCGCCGGGCCGCCCGCCACGTCCGCCATGGCGCCCCGGGCGATCAGCCACATGACCAGCTCGATGCCCTCGGAACCCGCCTCGCGCACATAGTCGATGTGCGGCACGTCCGCCTGGCCGGCCGGATCGGCGATCAGCCGGTCCAGGAAGGCGTTGTCGAATTCGCGGTTGATGAGACCGGCGCGCGGCCCCTGCAGTTGGTGGCTCATGCCGCCCGTGCCCCAGATGTGCACGTTCAGCGGTTCGTCGTAGCTTTCGATGGCGCGGCGGATGGCGCGGCCCAGTTCAAAGCAGCGGCGGCCGGACGGCACGGGATACTGCACCACGTTGACGGCAAAGGGGATGATCGGGCACGGCCAGGCTTCGGGCTGGCCGCACATCAGCGACAGGGGCACCGTCAGGCCGTGGTCCACGTCCATCTTGTTGACGATGGTCAGGTCGAAATCCTGCTGGATCACCGATTGGGCGATGTGCGCGGCCAGTTCCGGGTGGCCGATCACGGTCGGCACCGGACGCGCGCCCCAGCCTTCGTCGGCCGGCTTGAATTCCGCCGCGCAGCCGATGGCGAAGGTCGGGATCATCTCCAGGCTGAAGGCCGTGGCGTGGTCGTTGTAGACCAGGAAGACGACGTCGGGACGATTGTCCTTCATCCACTGCTTGGACGGCTCGTAACCCTTGAACAGGGGCGACCAGTATTCGTTGCCGGTCTTGCCCAGGTCGATGGCGGCGCCGATCGCGGGCACGTGCGAGGTGTAGACACTCGCGCTGATGCGGGCATGCGTCTGTTGGGTCACTGCTTTTCTCCGGTATGGCGGTTGCCTTCGATGCCACGGCCGCCGGCCAGCATCATCGCGGCGTATTCTTCCTGGCTCATGCCGGTCATGCTGGCGGCCATGAACTGGAAGGATCGTCCGTCGGTGGCGCCGAGCTTGGCCAGAAAATAGATGTTGCCGCCCAAGGACAGACAGCGGTTCAGGTCGCGCGCCAGCACGGCCTGCTTCTGGTCCTCGGTCATCGGCCATTCGTCCAGGTAGGCGCGTTCGTCGGCGCGGAACCGGTCGCGGTTCTCAGCCTTCATCAGCGACATGCAGAACTGATTCAGGTGATAGCCTTTGCGGGACTGATCCGCGTCGAAAATGGTCGTGCCGGGCACGTCGGTATAGGGCTTGTTCAGAGACATGGCTCAACTCCAGTACAAGCGGTTCGGATTGTCCACCAGCAGCTTGCGCTGCAGTTCTGCCGTCGGCGCGATCTGCGGAATATAGTCCACCAGCAGACCGTCGTCGGGCATGTGGTTCTTGAGGTTCGGGTGCGGCCAGTCGGTGCCCCACAGCACGCGGTCGGGGAAGGTCTCCACCAGGCGGCGCGCAAAGGGCGCGACGTCACGATAGGCGTGCTGTTCGCCGTTCAGGGCCGGCGGGCCGGACTGGCTGAGGCGTTCCGGGCAACTGACCTTGCTCCAGATGTTCGGATGGTCCTGCATCATCTTCACGAACAGGCCGAATTCCGGGCCGTCCACGGGCTGGGTCACGTCGGGGCGGCCCATGTGATCGACCACTACCGTGGTCGGCAGCGTGGTGAAGAAATCATACAGTTCGGGCAGGTCCTGCGCCTCGAAATAAATCACCACGTGCCAGCCCAGCGGGGCGATGCGCGCAGCGATGTCGGACAGGACTTCGCGCGGCGTGAAATCCGCCAGGCGCTTGACGAAATTGAAGCGCGTGCCGCGCACACCGGCCTCGTGCATGGCCTGCAGCTCGGCGTCCGTCACGTCGCGCGACACCGTCGCCACGCCGCGCGCCCGGCCGCCGGACGCGCGCAGCGCATCGACCAGCGCGCGGTTGTCCGTGCCGTGGCAGGTCGCCTGCACGATCACGTTCTTATCGAAACCCAGGTGGTCGCGCAACGCGAACAGGGCTTCCTTGGGCGCGTCGCACGGCGTGTACTTGCGCTCCGGCGCATAGGGAAACACCGCGCCGGGACCGAAGACGTGGCAATGGGCGTCCACCGCCCCGGCCGGCAGGCGGAAGCGCGGACGGCTGGGGCCGTCGTAGAAATCCAGCCAGCCCGGGGTCTTGGTGAAGGTTTCGGTGCTCGTCATCGTGCGTCCTCAGTCGATGTACTTCAGGCCGGCCTTTTCCAGGCCTTCGCGCATCTTGTAGTAGTCCAGGCCCAGCACGCCCGAGGCGAAGATCTCGCGCTTGGCGCCCTCGTTGTCCTCGCGGGCCTGGGCATTGGCGGCCACCTGGGCGGCGACGGCGGCGGGCACCACCACCACGCCGTCGGTGTCCGCGATCACCACGTCGCCGGGGTTCACCGCCGCGCCGGCGCACACCACGGGGATGTTGACCGAACCCAGGGTGGCCTTGATGGTGCCCTTGGAACTGATGGCGCGGCTGAACACCGGGAAGTCCATCGACTCCAGGGTATCGACGTCGCGCACGCCGCCATCGATGATCAGGCCGCGCGCACCGCGCGCCTTGAACGAGGTGGCCAGCAGGTCGCCAAAGAAACCGTCGGTGTTGTCGGCGGTGCAGGCGGCCACCACCACGTCGCCGGGCTGGATCTGTTCGGCGGCCACGTGCAGCATCCAGTTGTCGCCCGGCTGCAGCAGCACCGTGACGGCCGTGCCGCACATCTTCGCGCCGCGCCAGACGGGGCGCATATAGGGCTTCATCAGGCCCACGCGGCCCATGGCTTCGTGGATGGTCGCCACACCGAAATGCGACAGGTGCTCGACGGCGGCCGGATCGGCGCGCTGGATCGTGCGGTGAACGACGCCGAGTTGATTCAGGGGAGTGCTCATGTCGATATTCCTTTTGATTACAGGCCCTTGGCCTTCAGGGCGGCATCCAGGCGCGGATACACGCGGCGCGCATTGCCTTCGTAGATCTGGAAGCGGTCTGCGTCGCTGAGGGTCGTGGCCGCTTCGACGTAGCGCTTCGTGTCGTCGAAATAGTGGCCGGTCTCGGGGTCGATGCCGCGCACCGCGCCGATCATTTCCGAAGCGAACAGCACGTTCTTCACCGGGATCACGCGGGTCAGCAGATCGATGCCCGGCTGGTGATAGACGCAGGTGTCGAAGAACACATTGTTCAGCAGGTGCTCGTCCAGCAAAGGCTTGCCCAGCGCCTGGGCCAGACCGCGGAAGCGGCCCCAGTGATACGGTGCGGCGCCGCCGCCGTGCGGGATCACGAAGCGTAGGGTCGGAAAGTCCTTGAACAGGTCCGAGGTCAGGCACTGCATGAAGGCCGTGGTGTCGGCGTTCAGGTAGTGCGAGCCGGTGGTGTGGAAGCACGCGTTGCAGCTGGTGGACACGTGGACCATCGCCGGGATGTCGTATTCGACCATCTTTTCATAGATGGGATACCAGGAGCGATCCGACAGCGGCGGCGCGGTCCAGTGGCCGCCGGACGGGTCCGGGTTCAGGTTGATGCCGACCGCGCCGTATTCCTTGACGCACTTTTCCAGTTCCGGGATGCAGGTGGCCGGATCGACGCCGGGCGACTGCGGCAGCATGGCGGCGGTGGCGAAATGCTCGGGAAACAGCGTCGCAACCCGGTGGCAGAGTTCATTGCAGATCGCTGCCCAGGTGCTGGACACCTGGAAGTCGCCGATGTGGTGCGCCATGAAGCTGGCGCGCGGCGAGAAGATCGTCAGGTCGGAGCCGCGCTCGCGCATCAGGCGCAACTGATTGGTCTCGATGCTTTCGCGCAGTTCGTCGTCGCTGATGCGCAGATCCGAGGGGCTGGGCCGTTGCGCCGGATCCTTGATGCCGGCGACCTGCCGGTCACGCCAATCGGCCAGCGCCTGCGGCGCCGTCGTGTAGTGGCCGTGGCAATCGATGATCAGGGGTTTTCTGCTCATTTCGTACGCTTCCTTTTCCGTGTTTCGCCGTGTTCTGGGGATCAGTTCGCCTGGGGCCAGGCCGAGGCCGGCACCATCGCCTCGCCGCGCATGATCAGCCGCGCGGTGCGCAGCAAGGCCGCGCGCGCAACCTTCTGGGCGTCCTGGGGATCGAGTTCCAGTTCGACCGTGAATTCGCCGCTGGGGTGCTCGATCGACACAGCCTTGCGCGCGCCTGCGGGCAGGCGCGCCAGATCGTGCGGCACCGAGCCTTCCAGGACGCAGGCCGTGCCCACCGTCACCGCGGCCAGCACGCCGATGGCCTCGTGGCAGACGTGGGGGATGAAGCTGCGGGTATCGATCGCCCCGCCTTGCCGGGGGGCGGACACCAGGGTCATCTTGGGATAGTTGCGCGCGGACACGTCCCCCAGGCCCATCAATTCGCCCGTGCGCAGCCGCAGGGCCTCGATGCGGGCCTTGAGCGCCTGGTCGGCGTTCAGTTCGGCCGGGGTCTCGTGGCCGGTGCAGCCCACGTCGCCGGCGCGGAACAGCACCAGCGGCATGCCGTTGTCGATGCAGGTGACTTCGATGTCGAAGGCCGCGAAGTCCGCGCCGGACGGCGGCTCGACACGCACGGTGTCGCGCACCCGGCCGGTCGGCAGCAGCCCGTCACAGACCGAGCCGGCCGTGTCCAGGAAGTTGATGGTGATCGGCGCCGACGTGCCGGGCACGCCGTCGATGCGCGCATCGCCCTCGTAGGCCACCTGGCGGCCTTCCGGCGTCATCGGGGTGAGCACGGTGATGTCGCACTGCATGCCGGTGTTGCGGGTCAGCACGCGAGCGGTCGTCGTGTCGCCCTGGGCCTGGATCAGGCCGCGCTCCAGCGCGAAGGGCACGACGGCGGCCAGCATATTGCCGCAATTGGCCGTCGTGTCGACCGTGTCGCGATCAGGCTGCAACTGCGCAAACAGGAACTCCAGGTCCACGCCCGGCGTGGTGCCCGGGCGCACGATGCCGACCTTGCTGGTGAGCGGATGAGCGCCGCCCAGGCCGTCGATCTGGCGCCGGTCGGGCGAGCCCATGACGGCCAGCAGCACCCGGTCGCGCGCCGCCGTGTCGGACGGCAGGTCGGACTCCAGGAAGAACGGCCCGCGCGACGTGCCGCCGCGCATGAACAAGGCTGGAAGGGGTTTCTGCATCATGTCACTCGAGGGTTCCTTGATGGGCTCATTATGGACGCGGGTCGAGCGATACATAAGGACATAGGTCCACTATCAGCTATGCCGAAATGATATGATCCATACGATGAAATGCCGCAATTAGGGGTAAACCCCTAGCCCTGAAACCATGGATCTCAAGCAATTGGAATATTTCATGCGCGTCGCCGAACTGGGCAGCTTCACCCAGGCCTCGCACGCGCTGAACATCGCCCAGCCCGCCCTCAGCCGCCAAGTCCGCATGCTGGAGGTCGAACTGCGCCAGAACCTGCTGAACCGCAACGGGCGCGGCGTCACCACCACCGAGGCCGGCAAGCTGCTGCTGGAACACTGCCGCGGCATCCTGCACCAGGTGGACCGCGCCAAAGAGGACATGGGCCGGGTCCAGGGCGCGCTGGCCGGCCGCGTGGCGCTGGGCATTGCACCCAGCGCCTCGAAGATGATGACGGTGGAGCTGACGCGGCAATTCCGCAAACGGCTGCCGAACGCCAGCCTGTCGATCAGCGAGGGCCTGTCCCTGGTGATGCAGGAATGGCTGCTGGCCGGCCGCCTGGACATCGCCCTGATGTACAACCCCTCGCCCTCGGCCGACCTGGACCTGTCGCCGCTGACCAGCGAACGGCTGTATCTGGTCGGCCCCCGAGGGCCGCATCCCTCGGACCAGCCGCTGCCGCTGCATGCGCTGGTCAATATCCCGCTGATCATTCCGAACCGCCCGCACACCGTGCGCATGCTGCTGGAATCGGAAATGGCGCTGATCGGCGCCCGGCCGAACATCCGCCTGGAAATCGACAGCGTCCAGGCGATCCTGGACCTGGTGGCCGAGGGCACGGGCTACGCCATCCTGACCGAACACGCCGTCCTGACCTCGGCGCAGCCGGACCGCTATCACACCCGCCCCATCACCCAGCCCGAACTGCACAGCCGCCTGTACCTGGCGACCGCGACGGGCCGGATCACGACCCTGACGCAAAAAGCAATGCTGGAACTGATCCGGACGACGGTGCGGCAGGTGTATCCGCCGGCGATGACGCGGGCGGCTTGATCCGGGCTCGCATTCAACCCGATCAGAATCTGATGCAGCATCGGCATCACGATGCTGGAGTCACTCCATGATCGCCGTGATGTTTTTATCCGTTCGGATTTTCCAGTCTGGCGGGGTCGTGAAGGCATGAACAAAATAGGGCCTCCCGAAGCAGGAAGCCCGCCATGTCTGCCCGCAAACGATCCCGTGCTGTGTCCGCCCCCCCGCCACCCCCGGGTGCTGATGCTTGCGCGTTGGATGCTGATCGGCCATCCTCCCCAGCGAAGCCTGCCAAGATCGACTATGACAGTCCGTGGAAGGACGCCCTTGAGCTGTATTTCAAGCCCGCGATGGCGTTGCTGGCCCCTGATCTGCACGCCGTCATTGACGGGTCAGTGCCGCCGGAATTCCTGGATAAAGAGATGCAATCCATCGAGGTTCCAGAGGGGCCGCCCGGCGACGGCCGTCTGTATACCGACAAATTGGTCAAAGTCCGTCATATCGACGGCACAGATGCCTGGATTCTGGTGCACGTCGAAGTTCAGGGGGGCGCAGCCGGCCCTCAGATGATCGGCTGGACCGCACATCGCATGTACCGCTACCGGACGCGTATCGAGGATCGGCACGAAATCCTCCATGCTCAGGCCGGGCAGGCCCTGCCGGCCCTCTACAGCCTGTGCATCCTGGTCGCCAGCCGGTCCGGGCCGGCCCACTTGGAATACCGACAGGATTTTCTCGGCCAGGGTGTGAGTTTTTCCTTTCCCGTCGTACACTTATCTCAGTGGCTGGAGCGCTGGGATGAATTGGAAGCGCTGGCGCGCACGAACCCGTTTGCGGTCGTCATCATGGCGCAGTTGCAAGCGCTGCGGTATCACGGGGCAGAGAGGGTGGCGCCAACCATATCGCTGGCACGACTGCTGTACAAATACCACTACAGTCGTGAGCAAATCCGCTTGTTGCTGCGCTTGATCGAATGGATGCTGCGTCTGCCCAAGGATCAGGCGCCGGTTTATATGGCGGCACTGAAACACATCAAACAGGAGAAAAAAATGGGCCATATCCTAATCGCGGAGCGTATAGGGATGGAGAAGGGCCAAGCCAAGATGCTGCTGCAGCAGCTCCAGCACCGTTTCGGCCCGGTGGATGCCGAAACCACAGCACGTGTCCAGTCTGCGGAGCTTGACGAACTGGAAACCTGGTTGCTGAATATCCTAGATGCCACAACGCTGGAAGATGTGTTCCAGGGTTGATGTGTGGCATACGCCAGATGCGCAACGCCGTCGCGCATGGCTACTTCAAAGTGGACTTTGAAATCGTCTGGAAGACGATACACCTCGACCTTCCAGACGTGCGCTCAAAGGTTGAGAACGCGCTGGCCGGCATCCTCGACCAGTCAGTCGTTCAGCCCCGCGCCTGCGCGATCAAGCGATCCGCATACGCCTTCCAGCCGCCCGCCGCCTCGACGTCGGCGAACAGGCCTTGGGCGGCCAGCCCGGCGACCCAGTCCTGCTTTTCGGCCGTTGCGGCGGCCATCCAGGGTTCGAAACCGGCCTCGCGTACGGTGTTGGCGACTTCGCGCATTTCTTCGGCGCGGCGGCGGCCGTGCTGGACGACGCGGCTGTAGAAATAACGGCCCTGCTCCGTCCAGTCGATGGACGGGAACGTTTCCTGCAGCGTGGGCAGCACGTAGTCCTCGACGCCGTAGGCGCGTGCGGTCGTGTAGCTTTCGATCACCAGGGCCTCCAGGCCCTTGATCATCACGCTGCGGCACATCTTGATGGCCGAGGCCACGCCCAGTTCGGCGGACACGGCGGCGGCGTCCATGCCATAGGCGCGCAACTGCCCGGCCAGGGCCTCGGCGTGCGGGCCGCCCAGCAGCATCGGCACCCGGATGCCATAGGGCGGGACCGAGGTCATCACACCGGCCTCGACGTAGCGCCCGCCTGCGGCCTCGATCAGGCCGGCAGCCTCGCGCTTGGCCCCGGGCGACGCCGAATTCAGGTCCAGGAACACGGCGCCCGGCTGCAGGTGCGCGGCCGCTTCGCGGGCCACCGACACGGTGTTCGAGGCGGTCACGGCGGAAATCACCAGATTGCCGGCCGCGCACAGCGCCGCCGACGAATCGCACAGCGTCACGCCGTCACGCGCCGCGCGTTCGCGCAGCGGTGCGGCCGAGGCGGCGTCGGCCAGTTTCAGATCCCAGGCATGGACGCTGTCCACCTGCGTCTTCAGGCCGGCGCAGAAAATGCCGCCGACTTCACCGTAGCCGATCAAACCCAGTCGAGTGCCTTGCATCGCTTTCGAAGCTCCATTCAACGTTCAATGATGCCGATTCACACACCCATCGCATGAATCGCGCGCGCGGCCCGGCGCAAGCGCCCGGCCGTGAGGCGTCCTCAGGACGCCGGAAACTGTTCCGTATCGACGTCCGCCTGGGTGGCGGGGGTGTAGCGTTCGCCCGCGACCCGGTCACGGCCGAACAGCCGCGCCAGTTCAGCGCACGCCCCGGCATCCAGCCGCACGCCGGCCGCCCCGAGGTTTTCCTCCAGGTGCGCCAACCGGGTCGTGCCGGGAATGGGAATGACGTGTTCGCCCTGATGCAGCAGCCAGGCCAGCGCCAGTTGGCCGGGCGTGCAGTGATGGTCCTGCGCCATGCGCCGCAACGGTTCCAGCAGCGTCAGGTTGTGGGCGTAGGCTTCGGGCAGGAAACGCGGCATGCGCCGCCGCAGATCGTCGTCGCCCAGGACCGCCACGTCGGGCAGGCCGTCGGCCAGGAAGGCGCGCGCCAGCGGACTGAAGGCCACCAGGGCCGCGCCCAGTTCGCGGCAGGCGTCCAGGACGGCGATCTCGACCTCGCGCGACCACAGAGAATATTCGCTTTGGACGGCGGCGATCGGATGCACGGCATGCGCCCGCCGCAAGGTGTCCGCCGAGACCTCGGACAGGCCGATGGCGCGGATCTTGCCGGCCTGAACCAGGTCCGCCAGCGCGCCCACGCTGTCTTCGATGGGCACGGCTTTGTCCCAGCGATGCAGGTAATACAGATCGATCACGTCGGTGCGCAGGCGGCGCAGGGCATCCTCGCAGGTCCGGCGCAGGGTTTCGGGTCGGCCGTCGATGCGGCGCTGGCCGTTCACGTGGAAGATCCCGCATTTGCTGGCCAGCATGAAGCGGCTGCGATGCGGGGCCAGGATTCGGCCCAGCAGTTCTTCGTTGTGGCCGAAGCCGTAGAGCGCCGCCGTGTCGAACAGCGTCACCCCCCGGTCCAGCGCCCCCAGCAGCAGCGCCTCGGCAGCGGCCGGGCTCGCTGCCGGACCGTAGCCGTGGCTGAGGCTCATGCAGCCCAGGCCGATGGGAAAGACCGGAAACCCGGCGAGTGTGCGCGTCGTCATCATCGTCATAGCTTCCGATTATCCCCGGTTCCGGACGGCCCGGTAAGACCGGGCCCGTCACTAGCAGCTATGCCGGATTGCGATGGACGCCACGCACGGCTCGCACCCGGTTATTGCTTGCCCGGGTCCTTGACGGCCTGGATCGTGGCGAACTCCACGTTCTGCAGCACGCCATCCACCTTCTCGACCTTGCGGATGTAGACGTTCTGGATGATGTCGCGGGTCTGCGGATCGATTTCCACCGGGCCGCGCGGGCTGGTCCATTTCAGGCCCTTGACCGCCTCGATGAAAGCATCGCCGCCGGCGTCGCCCTTGGTCTTTTCCAGGGCTTCGCGGATCAAGCGCATGCCGTCGTAAGCCGCCACGGCCACCATATTCGGCCGCATGCCGGGATAGGCCTGGGTATAGGCTTTGACGAAGGCCGCGTTTTCCGGCGAATCGTGCGCCTGGGAATAATGGAACGAAGTGATCATGCCCAGGGCGTTGTCGCCCATGGCCGCGAGCACGTCTTCGGTAACCACGTCGCCGGTGGCCAGCAGCCGGATGCCGGCATCGGCCAGGGCGCGTTCCTTGTAGCTCTTGGCAAAGGCGACGCCTTGTTCGCCGTTGGGCACGAACAGGAAAATCGCGTCCGGCCTGGCGTCCTTGATCTTCTGCAGGAACGGCGCGAAATCGGGGCTGGTGAGCGGCGTGTGGACTTCGCCCACCACCTCGCCGCCGGCCTGGGTGAAGGTCTTCTTGAACTGGGCCGCCGCATCGTGGCCCGGACCGTAGTCGGCCACGGCGACGTAGACCTTGTGAATCCCGTTGGCCGCCGCCCAGCTTGCCATCGGAGCGGCCACTTGCGGCAGGGTCATGGACGTGCGCACGATGTAGGGCGACTTCTCGGTGATCGAGGACGTGGCGGCGTTCAGCACCACCATCGGCACCTTGGCCTCGGTCGCCAGCGGCGCGACGGAAAACGCGCCCGGGGTCAGGCCGAAGCCGGCCAGCACCTCGGCCTTGTCCTGGATCAGCAGGGTCTGCGCCTGGCGCTTGCTGATCGACGGAGACACGCCGGTGTCGTCTTTTTCGATCAGCACGATCTTGCGACCCGCCACCGTGTCGCCATGCTCTTGCAGGTAGAGCCTGGCGCCGTTCACCATCTGCTGCCCGGTCGAGGCGAACGGCCCCGACAGCGGCAGAATCATGCCGATTTTCAGATCCTGGGCCTGGGCCGCGCCCAGCCCTCCGGCCGCGAAAATGCAAGTGGCCAGCAGTTTACCGATCGTATGCTTCACGAGTGTCTCCTTGTCTTGTCGTCGTGAAATGCGGGAAAGCGGGATGAAGGCGCCGGCCCGTCTACAGGTCCAGCACCAGCATGGAGGTCCGCGCGCGCGAGCAACACGGGGTGAATTGGTCGTTGGCCGCGTGTTCGTCGTCGGTGAGATAGCTGTCGCGGTGATCGGGGACGCCTTCGCTGACACCGGTCAGGCAAGTGCCGCAAATGCCTTCTTCGCAGGACACCGGAATGAACACGCCCTGCCGGTCCAGGGCCGAGGTGACGGTCTCGTCGGCGGGGATGTCGAAGACTTCGCCCGTGCTGGCCAGCTTGACCTGGAAGGCCACGTCCCCTTCGACCGGGGCCGAGGGGTGTTCGTCCTCGCCCAGGGCGAAACGCTCGAAGTGCAGGCGTGCTTCGTCCACGCCGGCCGCGCGCCCCTGGTCCAGGATGTAATCGATGTAGCCCGACGGTCCGCAGACGTAGACATGGGCCTGCGGACCGGCCGCCGCCAGAACGGCCCGCGCGTCCAGCGCCGTTTCAGGTTCGTCATCGAAATGCACCTGGGCATGCGCGGCCAGATCCGGCCCCTGGATCTCGTCCAGAAAGGCGGCGCGGGTGCGGGACCGGCAGCTATAGTGCAGATCGAAGGCGGCGCCCGTCGCCTGCAGGCGGCGCGCCATGCACAGCAGCGGCGTGATCCCGATCCCGCCGGCGAACAGCAGGCTGCGTTCGGCGGCGACCAGCGGAAAGCGGTTGCGCGGCGCGCTGATGCGCAGCACATCGCCTACATGCACCTGGTCGTGCACGGCCGTCGAGCCCCCCCGCGACTGCGGCTCGCGCAGCACGCCGATCAGGAAATGGGACCGCTGCACGCAATCGTTGAGCAGGGAATATTGGCGGATGAAGCCGCCCGGCAGATGGACGTCGATGTGCGCACCGGGCGTGAATTCAGGCAGCGGGCCGCCGTCAGGGTCCACCAGTTCGAGGCTCACGACGTCCTGGGCCGCCTGGTGTTTGCCGGCGACCTGCACGGACAGGAGTTCGGTGATCATGTTGTGCTCTTTCCTATCGTCCGGTGAACAGGCCGGACTGTCACTCAATATTATGACGCGGCCGGGGCCTCGGCCTGGAGCAGGCCGTCCAGCACACGGCGCGCCCGCACGCCGCCGGCGTCGATATCCAGGGCCAGCAGCCGGCGGTCGGGGAAAAGGCTTTGGTTGCGCTGCTGCGCCTCCAGCACGGCCAGGTCCTGGCTGAAAATCCTGCCCTGCCCTTCGCGGATCGCGTCGGTCAGCGCGGCATCGTCAGGCTGGAAGTGACGCGCCATGCCCCAGAAATACCAGTGCGAGGATTCGGTTTCGGGCGTCATGAAGTCCACCACGATCGCCGAGACCTTGTCGTGGGGATCGGCGTCGTAGCCGCCCTTGCCCGCCAGCGCCACGCCCACGTCGATCAGCACGTGGCCCGGTGCGTGGAAGCGCGACATCTGCCAGCGGTCGACCGGCGCCTGATCATCCAGGCCGTGAGCCCGCATGGCCGCCTGCCAGAATGGCGGCGCAATGATGCCGTGCATGACGCGGCTGGTGACGACCTGATCACCTTCGACCCGGGTCTTGACCGGCGCCTCGTCGATCTCGCCCTGGCCGATGCTGTCGGTGTGCACGTAGGCTTCGTGGGTCAGATCCATCAGGTTGTCGATCATCAGCCGGTAATCGCAGCCGATATGGTACAGCCCGCCGCCATAGGCCCATTCCGGATGATCGGCCCAGAACAGATCGGGAATGGCCGCCTCGTCGGCTTGCCCAAAATCACCCGGCCAGATCCAGATGAAGCCGTGCCGCTCCACCACCGGGTAGCTGCGGATACAGGGGAACCCGCCTACCCGCTGCTTGGGCATGGAGACGGCCTTGCCGTCGCAGCCCATGACCAGGCCGTGATAGCCGCACATCAGATTGCCGTCCACGACCGAACCCAGCGACAAGGCTGCGCCCCGGTGAGGACAGAAGTCCTCCACCGCCGCAACGCGGCCCTCGGCGCCCCGGTAGAGCGCGACGGGCTGGCCGCAGATCGTGCGGCCCAGGGGCTTGTCCGCGATTTCGTCGGGCGTACAGGCCACGTACCAGGCATTCTTGGGAAACATCGTCAACCTCCCGGCCGGCCGCCCGGCAATCGCGCGGCCCGGTCCATCATTCATGAATTCATACGTCCAGATTGACATTCAGTACACTGAACATTCAGGCATATCCTATTTTTTCGGACGGCGCCGGCCTAGTGGTATTTACCCTTAGACCTTATTTGAAATGGGGTTTTTCGCAGTCGTCAGCGGCGCCCGGCTCTGGTGATTGTTCACGTCCACCAGTTTCTGCAGCAATTCCATGAACCGGGCTTCTTCCTGGGGCGAGAATTTTTCGAAGATGCGCTGGTGCAGTCGGCCGATGGCGTCGTTGAGCGCCTGCAACAGGTCCCGCCCCTGGTCGGTCAGCGTCAGGATCCGCTGGCGGCGGTTCGCCGGATCCACGCGCCGGGACAGCAGGCCTTTTTCCTCCAGCCGCGTCGCCACGCTGGCCGCCGTGGACGTGTCGATGGCCGCCAGACCTGCCACGGACACCTGATCGACCCCCGGATTGTCCAGCAGCACGCACAGCACGGCATACTGCATGGGCGTGACCTGACTGCCGATCTCGTCGTGGAAGATCGAGGCGGAAATCTGCTGCGCGCGGCGCAGCAAGTGGCCGGGCTGGGTATAAAGGGATTCTCGCAGGATCGGATCGGACATGCGGACATCTCGCCGGAAACCGCCGGGCATGCGGCCGGAAAAGGACACGGACGGGCGCCGCCCCTGCGCCCCGGGAAACGCACCCGACCCGTGCTCGGCGTCCGATCCGGTTCAGTGCATCCCTTGAAGGTTTCGATTATCGTTCAGACCGCGCCCGACGCGCGAACCGGCCCGTACAGCCCGGCGCCTGCCCTGCCCCGCCGCCCCCGTTTCAGGAGACTCCATGAATCACGAACGCCCCACCTTCGTCCTGCTGCACGGCCTGCTGTGCGACGCGGATACCTGGGCCGATTTCATCGGCCCGCTGTCGCGCCTGGGCCACGTCCTGTGCGCGAACCTGAGCAGCATCGACTCCCTGCCCGATGCGGCACGCAGCGTGCTGGCGCGCACGACCGGGCCGCTGATCGTCGTGGGACATTCGATGGGCGGGCGCGTCGCACTGGAGATGGCGCGTCAGGCGCCGGAACGCTGCCAGGCCCTGGTGCTGATGAACACGGGCTACCGGGGATTGGGCGAAGGCGAAACCGAAAAACGCCAGGCCCTGGTGAACGCGGCGCGGGCCGGCGGCGTGGAAGCCATCCTCGAGGACTGGCTGGACGGCATGATCGCGGACCTGACCCGGGACGACGACGCGCTGATGGCCCGGATGCGCGCCATGGTGCTGCGCTCGACGCCGGATTCCTTCGCCGGCCAGATCCAGGCCCTGATCGGCCGGCCCGACGCGACGGACCTGCTGGGCCGGATCGCCTGCCCTGTCCTGTTCATGAGCGGCACCGAGGACCGCTGGAGCCCGCTCGACCGTCATGCGGACATGACGGCCCGGGTGCCCGACGCAGCCCTGGAGGCCGTCCAAGGCGCCGGCCACATGGCGCCGTTCGAGGCGCCCGCGGCCTGCCTGTCCGCGATCACGGGCTGGCTGGCGCGGCGGGAGTTGGCGGCTTAAGCGGGCTCTAAGACCAGCAGACCCGTCGCCGTATTGGAGATCGGCACGTGGTAGTGCGCGTGGTGCTGTTTGACCGGCGTCTCGTCCAGCACGCCGCGCGCCGCCACCCACATCAGCAGTTCGATGC
Source organism: Castellaniella hirudinis (assembly GCF_042651965.1). Taxonomy (NCBI): domain Bacteria; kingdom Pseudomonadati; phylum Pseudomonadota; class Betaproteobacteria; order Burkholderiales; family Alcaligenaceae; genus Castellaniella; species Castellaniella hirudinis. The sequence continues at coordinate 326,341 of NZ_JBHSDY010000010.1, read as the reverse complement.
CTTGGGTGCCGGTCAGTTCGACCAGTTCTTCGTTGGAATACTGGGTGATCCAGGTCGGATCGGCCACCAGGCTGTCCATGAATTGCAGGTCGAAGGGCTTGTTGATGAAGCCGGCTCGTTCGCCGTCCAGTTGGTGCGACAGGCCGCCGCTGGCGATGATGAGCACGCGCCGGTCATCGTCCCAGGATTCGATGGCGCGGCGCAGCGACTGTCCCAGCCGGTAGCAGCGCGAGGCTGAAGGGTACGGCGCCAGCACGGTGTTGATGCAGACCGGCACGATTTCCACCGGCCATGCCCCCGCGTCCTTGCCTTCCGGCCAGAGCAGCGCCAAGGGCAGCGACACGGAATGGTCGACCAGCGCCTCCTGGCAGGTGGTGATGTCGAACTCGTCCTCGATCAAGGTCTCGACGATCTGCCAGGACAGGTCCACGCAGCCGCGCGCCTCGGCCAGCGGCGGAATGCCCCAGCCTTCGTCGGCGTTTTTGTAGACGTCCGCCGCACCCACCGCAAAGGTCGGCATCTTGTCGAGGAAGAAATTCAGGCCATGGTCGTTGTGCAGGATGACCACCACGTCCGGGCGCTCGCGTCCCAGCCATTCGCGCGCCTTGCCGTAGGCGTCGAAGAAGGGCTTCCAGTACGGGTCCTGCTGCTTCTGACGGGCCAGCGCGCCGCCGATGGCCGGCACGTGGGACGTGCTGATGCTGCCGATGATGTGTGCCATGTTCAAGCTCCTGCCGCAACGAGTTTGGCCTGGAAGGCCTCTTTGGTGACGCCGGTCTGCTGGGCGCCGATGTCCTGCATGTCCAGGCCGAAGATCCCGGCCAGCTTGGCCAGGTAATAGGGGTGTCCCCCGGCGGCGATCATCTGCAGGACCTGGCGGCTGCGCACGGCGTCTTTCTGCGCGTCCGTCAGGCGGTAGCGCGTCATGTAGGCTTCTTCGTCGCGCTGAAAGGCCTCGCGGCATTCGGCGGCATTGAAGCTGAAACACATGCGATTCAGGGCGTAGCCGATGCGGGCCAGGTCGCCGTCGAAGATCGCGGTGCCGGGGATGGACCGCCGGCACTTGCGGGTGGCTGTTGTCATGAGAAGTCTCCTTGAGATCGAAGCCGCCGCGCCGAAGTCGCGGCGTGCACGGACAGACTCATGATGGGCCCGGGCGCCCTGCCGGAGAATGGACTTTTATTCTTTAAAAATGTACATTTCGCAGATATCGTCCCCCACCCCAAAGAGCACGTCATGGAGCCTCTGACCCCGGCGCCGCCGGCCCGCGACCATACCGCCATCCCCATCTATAAACTGTATGGCTACGGCAATGTCTGGACGGCCTCGGACCCGCTCTACTGCGAAACCATCGCAGCACAGGAAAAATTGCACAATTGGCATGTGACGGCCCACAAGCACACGGACCTGTTCCAGGTCCTGTTCCTGGAGTCGGGCGGGGTCACGGTGCTGCTGGACGGTCAGGCGCGCGCGCTGGAACCCGGGCAACTGGTGCTGGTGCCGCAGCGGGTGGTCCACGAATTCATCTTCCGCCCGGGTTCGGGCGGCTACATCCTGACGCTGACCTATGCGCTGCTGCACGGCTTGTGCGCACGCTTCGGGCTGGCCCTGAGCGCCGCCACCGACCCCGTCGTGCTGACGCTGGACGCGGACGAGCCCGGCCGGCATGCGGCCCTGAGCTTCCACGCACTGGACCGCGAATACCGCAGCCTGCACAGCCCGCAACGCGGTCCGCTGCTGGAGTCGCTGCTGGCGGGCATCCTGGTCTGGATCCACCGCCAGGGTTATCCGGCCGGCACATCCGCCCCCGAGACCGATCCCGGCAGCCAGCATCTGGCGCGCTACGCCCGGATGATCGAGGCACATCACACCCGCCAGCACCAGGTGGCCTGGTACGCGCAGCGCATCGGTGTGACGCCCGCCCATCTGAACGCCATCGCCCAGGCCCTGGCGGGCAAGTCGGCGCTGGAACTGGTCCACGAGCGGCTGCTGCTGGAAGCCCGCCGCGAACTGATCTACACGACGCGCACCATCGGCGCCATCGCCGATTCGCTGGGATTCGCCGACCCCGGCTATTTCACGCGCTTCTTCAAACGCCTGGCGGGCGTGTCGCCCAAGGACTTCCGCCGCCGGGCGCTGGCGCCCGGCGAACACGCCCCGGCGGATCAGACCACCGGCTCGTAGGGCAGGCCGACGTAGTTTTCGGCAATCGTGGTCAGGCCGGCATGGGTGCTGGTGTAGTAGTCCTGCTCGGCCCGCTGGATGCGCTGGCTGAAGGCGTCGTCGTCGAAGGTGTGCAGCAGCATGCTCATCCACCAGGAAAAACGCTCGGCCTTCCAGACGCGGCGCAGGGCGATTTCCGAATAACGGTCCAGCAGCTCGGGGCGGCCTTCCAGGCAGGCGCCGCGCAGCGCGTGGTACAGCGTGTACACGTCGCTGGAGGCCAGGTTCAGGCCCTTGGCGCCGGTAGGCGGCACGATGTGCGCGGCATCGCCCACCAGGAACAGATTGCCGAACTTCATCGGCTCGGCCACGAAACTGCGCAGCGGCGCGATGCTCTTTTCGATGGAAGGACCGGTGACCAGCTTGCCGGCGACGTCTTCGGGCAAGCGGGCCGCCAGTTCCGTCCAGAAACGGTCGTCGGACCAGTCCTCGACGTGCTCGGCCAGGCTGCACTGGACGTAGTAGCGGCTGCGCGTGTGCGAACGCATGCTGCACAGCGCGAAGCCGCGCGGGTTGTGGACGTAGATCAGTTCATCTTCCACCGGCGGCGTGTCGGCCATCAGGCCCAGCCAGCCAAAGGGATACACGCGCTCGAATTCCTTGAGCTTGTCCTTGGGCGCCGACTTGCGCGACACCCCGTGAAAGCCGTCGCAACCGGCGATGTAATCACAGTCCAGCGTCTTTTTCTGCCCCTGGTGGGTGAAGGTGACGCGCGGCTTGCCGTCCAGGAAATCGTGCAGTTGCACATCCTCGGCTTCATAGTAGATGGGCGCGCCGCTGGCCTGGCGCGCATCCATCAGGTCACGCGTGACTTCGGTCTGTCCGTAGACCAGCACCGACTTGCCGGTCAGCGTCTTCATGTCGATATGCTGGCGCCGCCCCTGGAAAGCCAGGGTGAAGCCGTCGTGCACCAGGCCCTCGCGGTCCATGCGTTCGGACACGCCGGCCTCGCGCATCAGGTCGACGAAGCCATACTCCAGCACGCCGGCGCGGATGCGGCCCAGCACGTAGTCGGGCGTGTGGCGCTCCAGGATCACATTGTCGATGCCGCAGCGATGCAGCAATTGGCCCAGCAGCAGCCCCGAGGGACCGGCGCCGATGATGGCGACGCGCGTCTTGATGTTCATGGGAGATCTCCTCTGTTCTTGGTCATGGCGGCCGGACGGACGCCGAAGCGATGGCCTGCATCCGATGCCGGTCTTTCCCGGGACCCGGGCATGGTCTGAATCATGCGCCGCCCGGTGCGCTTTTTGAATGGATTTTTGAGGATTAAACTTGCCCATATGACATATTTCGATCATGCGCCGATCTTCAAGCTCTATGGCGGCCAGGAAGAATGGTCCCGGGCGGAGCGGGTGCACTGCGAGACCATCGCCTCGCGCAGCCGATTGCACAATTGGCATATCCGACCCCACCGCCATTCGGGCCTCTACCAGATCCTCTACCTGCATCGGGGACGGGCCGTCGTCTGCCTGGACGAGGCGCGGCACGCCGTCGCGGGCCCGGCGATCGTCGAGGTGCCACAGGCCTTCGTGCACGGATTCGAGTTCGACGAGGACTGCGCCGGACACGTCGTGACGATCGCCTATCCCCTGCTGGCGCGCCTGGTCCAGTTGCTGGGACCGCGCGCCGTCCTGCCCGCCCAGCCCCTCATCCATACGCTCGGGCGCGGTGCGGGCACGGGCCTGCGCGATGCCTTCGCGCACCTGAACGCCCAGTATCTGTCCCGCGACGATTTTCGCGACGCACGCATCGAGGCCTGGCTGACGCTGATCTACGCGCGGCTGCGCAGCCGCCGCGCCGCCACGGCACCGGATGGCCCGCCCCGCGCCCGGGGCCTGGAGCACCACGGCCGCTTCGGAGAACTGCTGGAAGCCAGCTACGCCGCGCACCACGACGTGGCCTGGTACGCGGACCGGATGGGCATGACGGCCGCCCACCTGAACGTGATCACCCGCGCCCACGCGGGCAAATCCCCGCTGCAACTGATCCACGAGCGGCTGGCGCTGGAAGCCGGACGCAGCCTGGTCTATACCTCCATGACCATCGGTGAAATCTCGGACGCCCTGGGATTCTCCGAACCCGCGCATTTCACGCGTTTCTTCCGCAAGACGGCAGGAGAGTCGCCGCGCGCCTTTCGCCAGCGGGCCTGGGACCAGGGGCGGCGCGCGGCGGGCCGGGATCAGATCCCGGCATCCTCCACGGGCGTCTCGGCCCCGGCATCGCCGCGCGCATAGACCTGCCGGTCGATGCCGTAGCGGCGCAGCTTGTCGTAGAACGTCTTGCGCGGCAGCCCCAGGGTTTCAAGCGTGCCCCGGATATCGCCCCCATGCGCGGCCAGGGCTTCGCGGATCAGGTCGGCCTCGTAGCGATCCACACGCTCAGGCAGGCTGCCGGCGTCCGCCGCCCGCGCGGGCGGATCCCCGGCCGGCGCCTGCTGCACGCCCAGCACGCAGCGATCCGCGAAATGCGCCAGTTCGCGCACATTGCCGGGCCAGTCGTGGCCCATCAGATGGCGCCACAGCGCGGGATCCGCCGGTGGCACCGGGCAGCCGAAGCGGCGGGCGGCCAGGCCCGCGAAATGGGCGAACAGCACCGGGACGTCCTCGCGGCGCTCGCGCAACGGCGGAATATTCACCGTCACGACATTGAGCCGGTAATACAGGTCCTCGCGAAACCGCGCGCGCATGGCCGGATCGCCCAGGTCAGCCTTGGTGGCCGCGATCACCCGCAGGTCCACGGCCCGCAGCTCGTTGGTGCCCAGCGGCGCGACTTGCCGCGTTTCCAGCACTCGCAGCAGCCGCACCTGCATCGCCGGCGACATGCTTTCGATCTCGTCGAGGAACAGGGTGCCGCCGTCGGCGTGCTCGATGCGGCCCACGCGGCGCTTCTGTGCGCCGGTGAAAGCGCCCGCCTCGTGGCCGAACAATTCGCTCTCGATGACCGTCTCGGGCAGCGCGCCGCAATTGATGGCGACGAAGGGCGCATCGCGCCGGCGGCTGAGCCGGTGCAGGACCTGGGCCACGACTTCCTTGCCGCTGCCCGTCTCGCCGCGCACCAGCACGTCCACATCCGCGTCGGCCACGTGCCGCAGCAGTTCGCGGATCCGCACGATGGCGGGCGCACTGCCGATCAGCAGCGATTCGGCGGCATCCCCGGGACCCGCGGCCTGCGCCCGCAACCGGCGGTTTTCCAGGACCAGCCGCCGCTGCGCGGTGCCATGGCGGATGGCGGCCAGCAGCCGCTCGGGCGCATAGGGCTTGGACAGGAAATCGTAGGCGCCCTCGCGCATGGCGCCCACCGCCATCTCGATGTCCCCGTGGCCGGTGATGAGGATCACGGGGATCTCGGGGTCCAGGCGCCGCACGTGGCGGAACAGCGTCAGGCCGTCCATCTCGGCCATGCGCACGTCCGTGACCAGCACGCCCGAGAAGGTGTCCGTCAGGATGTCCAGCGCCTCTTGCGCGCTCGCGCAGGCCCGCACGGACACGCCCTGGAGATCGAGCGCCTGCGCGTTGGCGTCCCGCACGTCCTCGTCGTCGTCCACGAACAGCACTTCCATCGGACTCATTCCGTCTCCTCCATCGGTTCCAGCACCACCTCGAACGCCGCGCCCGCCGGGACGTCCAGGGCCTCGAGCGTCCCGCCGAACTCGGCCAGGATGTCGCGCGAGATCACCAGGCCCAGTCCCACACCCTGCGCCCGGGTGGTGAAAAAGGGCGTGAACAGGCGCTCGCGCGCCGCCGGATCGACACCCGGCCCGTTGTCCTCGATCCGCACCCGGACCCGCTCACCGTCGCGTTCGACGCTCAGGCGGATGCGGGGCCGCGCGGTGTCCGCGAGCGCCTCCAGCGCGTTGTGCAGCAGGTTGACGAAGACCTGCTCCAGGCGCATGGCATCCGCCCGCACCCGGGGCGACGGCCGCCCGGCGCGCCCGTCCTCCAGGCGCACGCCCTGCCGGTCCAGGCGCGGCCCGGCCAGCATCAGCGCCCCATCCAGGGCCGCGTCGAGTTCGACGGCGCCGACGCTCGCCGCCCGCTTGCGCGAAAAAGCCCGCAATTCCTGCGTGATGCCGCCGATCCGCTCGGTCAGGCGGGCGATCGTCGACAGGTTCTCGCGCGCACGGTCGGCCTGGCCGCGCCGCAGGAATTCGCCGGCATTGTCGGCATAGGTCCGGATCGCCCCGACCGGCTGATTGATTTCGTGCGCCACCCCTGCGGCCACCTGCCCCAGCAACGACAGCTTGTTGGCCTGGACCAATTCGTCCTGCATCTCGTGCAGGCGCGCCTCGGTCCGGCGGTGTTCGTCCATCTCGGCGCACAGCCGTTCGTTGGCGTGCCGCAGCTCGCCGGTGCGCACACGGACTTCGGCCTCGAGCGCATCCCGAGCGGCCAGCAGCGCCCGGGCCCGGCGCCGGCGCTGCGCGGCCCACCACCCGGCCATGCCCAGAGCGGCCAGCGCCAGCAGGGTCAGCGCCTGGGCGGTCAGCGCGGCCTGGGCCAGATCGACCGACACGGGCTTGAGCAGATGCAGGTGCCAGCCGCTCATGCGCGCCACCGGCTGCTCGATGTGCAGGACGCGCGCGCCCTTTTCCAGGCCGGCCGCCGCGCGGGTCAGGCGCAGCAGGGGCGCCGGGGAGGCAACCCCGCTCACCGGCATCGGGTCCAGAGGCAGCGGGTCCAGGGGCGCCGCGCCGAACTGCAGACTGGCCCGGACCTGGACGGCCTCGGCCGGCGACATCGGCCGCGCCACCCGGTAATGCCAGTCCTGCGGATAGCCCAGCAGCACCACCTGGCGGTCGTCGGTGACGAATTGCGGCATGCCGCTGCGGGCCCAGGCGGATTCCAGGTCCCGGAAGCCGATCTTGAGCACGACCACGCCCAGCGGGCCCCGCGTTCCGTCGATCCGCCGCGACAGGTACAGGCCCGCCTCGTGGCTCACCACCCCGAGCGCGAAATGGGCTGCGTTCCGGGCGTCCATGGCGTCCCTGAAATACGGCCGGAAACGGTAATCGTGTCCCACAAAGGAGTCCGGCTCGCGCCAGTTGCTCGACGAGACCGTCCAGCCGGACGCGTCCAGCACGTAGAGGACGGAAGGGCCCAGTTCCCGGCCCAGCGTCTCCAGCCGGCGGTTCAGGTCCTCCAGCGCGCCCGGCGAGGGGGATTCCAGCACGGCTTCCAGCGCCGTGTCCTGCGCCAGCACGAGCGGAATGGCGCGGAACTTGTCGAGCTTGTGGCCCAGCGCGGTCAGGCTCAGTTGCGCCGACACGCGAGCCTGCGCCTCCAGATCCCGCAGGGCGCGGTCCCGCGCCCAGGCGCCGGCGCCCCAGAGCGCGCCCGCCAGCAGGGCCATGCCCGCGATCGACAACAGCCAGCGCACCGCCCAGGCAGAGCAGCGGCGCGTCAAGACGCGCGGATCGGCGGATGGACTCTGGAACGGCATATTCAACGTGGCGGATTTCCAGACATTCTACCTCATGAATGTGCGGAAATCCGCCAAGCCGGACACTCAAGCCGTGCCTGAGCACGCCCCAAGAACAAGAAAACACTTTTCCAATCAAGCAGATAAGAAATCATCTGAAAACCGGCGAAAACTGGCACGAGGTTTGCTTTGCTTTCTTCAGACGGGCCTGGACACAGGCGCCGCCTTCCTTTGAAAAAAATGCCGGCGCCGACGAAACAGACGCGTCCCGCCCGGCCTTGTCTGGAGACACAGTCATGCTCGACATCCCGTCCCCCGCCGCTCCCGCGCGCAAACTCCCGTTCTACCGGATCCTCTACGTCCAGGTGCTGTTCGCGATCGCCGTCGGCATCCTGCTCGGACACTACGCCCCCCAACTGGGCGAGTCCATGAAGCCGCTGGGCGACGGCTTCATCAAGCTCGTCAAGATGATCATCGCCCCGGTGATCTTCCTGACCGTCGCCAGCGGCATCGCCGCCATGAGCGACTTGAAGAAGGTCGGTCGCGTCACGGGCAAGGCCATGCTGTACTTCCTGACCTTCTCGACGCTGGCCCTGGTCATCGGCATGATCGTCAGCCACCTCGTACAGCCCGGCGCCGGCATGCACATCGATCCGGCGTCCCTGGACCAGGGCGCGGTGGCCACCTACGTGGCCAAAGCGCACGACTCCACCATCAGCGGCTTCCTGATGAACATCATCCCGGCCACGATGTTCAGCCCCTTCGTCAGCGGCGACATCCTCCAGGTCCTGTTCATCGCCGTGCTGTTCGGCATCGCCCTGGCCATCATCGGCGAGCGCGCCAAGCCCGTGCTGGACCTGATCACCGCCCTGGCCGGCCCGGTCTTCAAGATCGTGGAGATCCTGATGAAGGCCGCCCCGGTCGGAGCCTTCGGCGCCATGGCCTTCACCATCGGCAAGTACGGCATCGGCTCGGTGCTGAACCTGGCGATGCTGGTGGGTACGTTCTACGTCACGGCCGTGCTGTTCGTCCTGGTCGTCCTGGGCGCGGTGGCCCGCTACAACGGGTTCTCGATCCTGAAACTGGTGCGCTACATCCGCGAGGAACTGCTGCTGGTGCTGGGGACCAGTTCCTCGGAAGCCGCCCTGCCCACCCTGATGCAGAAGATGGAAGGCGCCGGCTGCTCAAAATCGGTCGTGGGCCTGGTGATTCCCACGGGCTATTCCTTCAATCTGGACGGCACCAACATCTACATGACCATGGCGGCGCTGTTCATCGCCCAGGCCTGCGACATTCCCCTGAGCCTGGGCGACCAGATCCTGCTGTTGCTGGTGGCCATGCTCAGTTCCAAGGGCGCGGCCGGCGTCACCGGCGCCGGCTTCATCACGCTGGCGGCCACGCTGTCGGTCATCCCCTCGGTGCCGGTGGCCGGCATGGCCCTGATCCTGGGCGTGGATCGCTTCATGTCCGAATGCCGCGCCCTGACCAATCTGGTGGGCAACGCCACCGCCACCGTGGTGGTGGCCCGCTGGGAAGGCGAACTGGACAAGCGCCGCCTGGACGCAGCCCTGTCCTCGGGCGCGGCGCCGCTGACCACCGACGCCCACGCCCAGCCGATCGTCCCCGCCGGGTCCGAAGGCCAGGCCCAGGCCGCCTGATCCGCCTGCCCGCCCAGGCGGGCGCAGGCGGCAAAACGCCGGCCCCGGGCCGGCGTTTTGCATGGCGTCCCGATCTGCTCGAACGTCAGAAGAACCCCAGCGCATCCGGGCTGTAGCTGACCAGCAGGCACTTGGTCTGCTGGTAGGCGTTCAGCGCCATCTTGTGGTTTTCGCGGCCGATGCCGGACTGCTTGTAGCCGCCGAAGGCGGCGTGCGCCGGGTACAGGTGATAGCAGTTGGTCCAGACCCGGCCGGCCTGGATCCGGCGTCCGGCGCGGTAGGCTTGCGCGCCGTCGCGCGTCCACACCCCGGCGCCCAGGCCGTAGTAGGTGTCGTTGGCGATGGCGATGGCCTCGTCTTCGTCCTTGAAGGTCATGACCGAAGCCACCGGGCCGAAGATTTCCTCCTGGAAGACGCGCATGTCATTTTCGCCGAACAGCAGCGTGGGCTTGACGTAAAAGCCTTCGTCCAGGCCTGCGCCGGGGGCATTGCGCGCCCCGCCCGTCAGGCAGCGGGCGCCTTCGTCGCGGCCAATGTCGATGTAGCCCAGGATCTTGTCCATCTGCGCCTTGGACACCTGCGCGCCCACCATGGTGCTGGCATCCAGGGGATGGCCGGTCTTCATGGATTCGACCCGCTTGATGGCGCGTTCGATGAAGCGTTCGTAGATCGATTCCTGGATCAAAATGCGTGAGGGGCAGGTGCAGACCTCGCCCTGGTTCAGGGCGAACATGCTCAGGCCTTCCAGCGCCTTGTCGAAGTAGGCATCGTCCTGGTCCATGACGTTGGCGAAGAAGATATTGGGGCTCTTGCCGCCCAGTTCGACCGTGCTGGGGATCAGGTTGTCGGCGGCCGCATGCAGGATCTGCTTGCCGGTCGGCGTGGAACCGGTAAAGGCGATCTTGGCGATGCGCTTGCTGGTAGACAGCGCCACACCGGCTTCCTTGCCAAAGCCGTTGACGATGTTCAGCACGCCCGGAGGCAGCAAGTCGCCGACCAGTTCCATCAGCACCAGGATCGAGGCCGGGGTCTGCTCGGCGGGCTTGAGCACCACGCAGTTGCCCGCCGCCAGGGCCGGACCGAGCTTCCAGGCGGCCATCAGCAGCGGAAAATTCCAGGGGATGATCTGCCCCACCACGCCCATGGGCTCGTGGAAATGGTAGGCCACCGTGGTCTTGTCGATTTCGGAGATCCCGCCTTCCTGGGCGCGAATGCAGCCGGCGAAATAGCGCAGGTGGTCGATGGCCAGCGGCAGGTCGGCCGCCATGGTCTCGCGCAGCGGTTTGCCGTTGTCGATGGTCTCGGCCACCGCCAGCAGGCGCAGGTTCTGCTCCATGCGGTCGGCGATGCGCAGCAGCACGCCGGCGCGTTCCGCCGCCGAGGTCTCCCCCCAGGCCTGGCGCGCCGCATGGGCGGCGTCCAGCGCGGCATCGACGTCGGCCGCATCCGAACGCGGGACTTCACAAAACACCTGTCCGGTGATCGGCGACAGATTGTCGAAATACTGCCCCGAGACCGGCGCCACCCAGCGCCCGCCGATGTAGTTTTCGTAGTGTTTTTTGTAGGGAAAGCCGATATCGATGCCAAAGTGCTTCAGGTCGGTCATGTCCATGTCTATCTCCTGGTCGATGAGCCGGACCCCGATCGGGCGGGACCCGGGCGCGACGCCGCGGCACGCGGCGGGCTCTCTTTCATCCAAGCAAGGAGCATGCCAACTGGGGGCGGATGCAGGGGGAAAGCGAGGCTTTCAAAGGCCGGACGGCGGTGGCATACTGGCACGAAACGGCTTTTAAAACATGGGCTTGTCGCATTTTGCGACACTTCACGCCGCATTCGGCGACAGTCTTTGCCGCGAACCGCGACAGGTTTGCGACACCCTCGGACGGAGGACTCCATGCAGACACCGCCCACGATCCATCTGGCGCCGGGCGCCCGCCCCCAGGCGGCGACGCGCGTCCACCAATCCTGGGCGCGCTGCGCCGAGCTGGACCCCGCCCTGCTGGCCGATCCCAATCCCCTGCCCCGCGCCGATCTGGATCTGCGCCGCGAGGCGCATCAGCACCTGATGCGCCTGGCCGAGCCCAGCCTCAGCGCCCTGGGCGCGCTGGCGGATTCGGCGCACAGCGTCGTGCTGCTGGCCGACGCCAGCGGTCTGATCCTGCACGAACGCGGCAGCCACAGCTTCCAGGACAAGGCGCGCCGCGTGGCGCTGCAGCCCGGCGTCAGTTGGGCCGAACCCGCGCGCGGCACCAATGCCATCGGCACCGCCCTGCATGACGGCCGCGCCGTGCGCATCCACGGCGCGGAACATTTTCTGGCCTGCAACAGCATCCTCAGTTGCCATGCCGCCCCCATTTTCTCGGCCACGGGGGACATCCTCGGCATCCTCGACCTGTCCGGTCCCGCCGATGATATGCACGACTATGTGTTGGCGCTGGTGCAGCGCATGGCGCGCGGCATCGCCGACCAGATACTGGGCGCCAGCCCGCTGCGCCGCCTGGACTTCCGCCTCGGCCAGGGGCCGGAGGACGACGGCCGCGCACTCCTGCTCCTGGATGACGACGCCCGCATCGCCGGCGCCAACGAGGCCGCGCTGCGGGCGCTGGACGCGGATTGGGGACGGCTCATCGGCACGCCCTGCGCGCAATGGATCGACGGCCCGCTGCACGCCCGGGACACCGCGCTGCACCGCCATGACGGCCGGCCGCTGACCGGCCGCCTGATCGCGCCGCCGCCTGCCCCCGCGCGTCCCCTCGCCGTCCCGCAGGCCCCCAGGGCCGCCCGGGCGGACGCACGCCCGGCGGCCCGTCCGCTGCCCGAACCCGACGCCGTCAGCAGCCCCCTGCTGGATCAGGCCGTACGCGCCCTGGATGCGGGCCTGGCCGTGCTGCTGTGCGGTGAAACCGGCACCGGCAAGGAAGTCCTGTCGCGCCACATCCATGCGCGCAGCGCCTGGCGCACCGGCCCCTTCGTCGCCATCAATTGCGCCGCCCTGCCCGAGCACCTGGTCGAATCCGAACTCTTCGGCTACGAGCCGGGCGCCTTCACCGGCGCGCGGCGCGAAGGCGCACGCGGCCTGCTGCGGCAGGCGCAAGGCGGCGTGCTGTTCCTGGACGAGATCGGCGACATGCCGCTGGCGCTGCAGACCCGCTTGCTGCGGGTGCTGCAGGAACGCGAGGTCCAGCCCCTGGGGTCGGACAAGCGCGTCCCGCTGGAGTTCGGCCTGGTCAGCGCCAGCCACCAGGACCTGAAGGCGCTGGTGGCCCAGGGCCGGTTCCGCGCCGACCTGTACTACCGGCTGCAAGACATGCCGCTGCACCTGCCGCCGTTGCGCAAGCGGCCCGATCTGGCGGCCTTCATGGACGAGGCCTATCGGGCGCTGGGCGGAACGCTGGCCGGGGACGCCCTGGCCGCGCTGGCCCGCCATGACTGGCCGGGCAACTACCGTGAACTGTTCAGCGTGTTGCGGCGGCTGCGCTGCCAGTATCCGGGGCCTGAATCCGTCACGGCCGGCGATCTCTCTCCGGACCCTGCACCGCCCGACGATATCCCCGACGCAGCGCCCTCGTTTCAGCCAGATCATCGCTCAGCAGACACTGCCGACCTGCGCGCCCTGGAACGCCAGGCCATCGAACAGGCCCTGCACGCCTGCCAGGGCAATGTCAGCCGCGCGGCGCGCCGCCTGGGCATCCATCGCAGCACGCTGTATCGCAAGCTGCAATGAAGACGGGCCGCCTGATGGCGGCCCGTCCCAGGGTCATCCGACGGCTGGAATCACTGCCCTTCGAGGAAGGACTTCAGCTTGTCCGCGCGGCTGGGATGACGCAGCTTGCGCAAGGCCTTGGCTTCGATCTGGCGGATGCGTTCGCGGGTCACGTCGAACTGCTTGCCGACTTCTTCCAGGGTCTGATCGGTGCTCATCTCGATGCCGAAGCGCATGCGCAGGACCTTGGCTTCGCGCGGGGTGAGCGAATCCAGGACTTCCTTGACGACATCCTGCATGGAGCCATGCAGGGCCGACTCCGACGGCGAGAGCGTGCCGGTGTCCTCGATGAAATCGCCCAGGTGGGAATCGTCATCGTCCCCGATGGGGGTTTCCATCGAGATCGGTTCCTTGGCGATCTTCAGTATCTTGCGGACCTTGTCTTCCGGCATGTCCATCTTCTGCGCCAGGGTCGCGGGATCGGGCTCGGCGCCGGTTTCCTGCAGGATCTGGCGGTTGATCCGGTTCATCTTGTTGATCGTTTCGATCATGTGCACCGGGATGCGGATGGTGCGCGCCTGATCGGCGATCGAACGGGTGATGGCCTGACGGATCCACCAGGTGGCGTAGGTCGAGAACTTATAGCCGCGCCGGTATTCGAACTTGTCCACGGCCTTCATCAAGCCGATATTGCCCTCCTGGATCAGGTCCAGGAACTGCAGGCCGCGGTTGGTGTATTTCTTGGCGATGGAAATCACCAGGCGCAGGTTGGCCTCGGTCATTTCGCGCTTGGCCTTGCGGGCCTTGGCTTCGCCGGTGGCCATGCGCTTGTTGACGTCCTTCAGGTCCTTCAGGGGCAGCACCACGTTGCGCTGCAGTTCGATCAGCTTCTGCTGGACTTCCTGGATCGCCGGGGCGTGGCGCGCCAGGGTCTCGGCATAGTCGTGGCCGGCGGCGATTTCCTCGTTCACCCACTCGAGATTGGTCTCGTTGCCCGGGAAGGCCTTGATGAAGTGGGTGCGCGGCATGCCGGCGCGGGTCACGCAGATCGACATGGCGGCGCGCTCCTGGGCGCGGACTTCCGCAACCTGGACGCGCAGGGCGTCGGCCAGGCGCTCGACCATCTTGGCGGTGAAGCGCACGCCCATCAACTGGCCGTGGATGGCTTCGCGCGCCTGGATGTAGGCGGTGGAGCGGTAGCCTTCGGATTCAAAGGCCACGCGCATCTTGTCGAACCAGGTCTCGACCTCGTCGAAGATCTTGAGGGCCTTGGCGCGCAGGTATTCGAGCTGCTTGCTGCTCATGCCGCCGGCCGGACCGTCGTCCTCATCCGAGGCCACGCCTGAACCGGCGTAGTCCTCGCCTTCCTCGTCGATCAGGCCGTCCACGACCTCATCGATCTGGGCGGAACCTTCACGCACGCGGCGCACGTGTTCCAGGATTTCGTTGACCGTGGTCGGGCAGGCCGCAATGGCCATGACCATGTGCTTCAGGCCGTCTTCGATGCGCTTGGCGATTTCGATTTCGCCTTCGCGGGTCAGCAGTTCGACCGTGCCCATTTCGCGCATGTACATGCGCACCGGATCCGTGGTGCGGCCGAAATCCGAATCCACGGTGGTCAGGGCGGCCTCGGCCTCGTCCTCGACGTCGTCGTCGCTGGCGGCCGAAGGCACGTTGTCGCTCATCAGCAGGGTTTCGGCGTCCGGAGCCTGGTCATAGACCGAGATCCCCATGTCGCTGAACGTGCTGATGATGCCGTCGATGGCCTCGGCGTCCACCAGGTCATCGGGCAGGTGGTCGTTGATTTCGCCGTAGGTCAGGTAGCCGCGATCCTTGCCCAGCTTGATCAGGATCTTCAGGCGGTTGCGCCGGGCTTCCTGTTCTTCGGGCGTCATCTGGCTGCGCGAGGGGCTGTCCTTTTCACCCTTGGCGCGCTTGCCGCCGCGCTTGGGCAGCGGCTTGAGGTCGGGGATGACTTCGCCGTCCTCGACATCGTCGTCCACGTAGTCGCCGCCGTCACCGCCGGCGTTCTTGGCCGGACGGCCGGGCTTGCGCCCCGAAGGCACGGCCTTGGCGGCCTTCTTGGCGGCCACGGGTTTTTCAGCAGCGGTCTTTGCGGCCGCTGTCTTGGTGACCGTCGACTTGCGGACAGCCTTTTTCGCCACGGCGGCTTCCGGCTCCGCAGCCACCCTGGCCGACTTCACCTCGGCCTCGGGCGCGACGCCCGCCGCCTTGGTTTTCTTGGCAGTCGTTTTTTTGGCAGCCGCAGGGGCCTTGCCAGTTCCTTGGGTCATGTGTGGGTTCCGTTCCGTAGACTTGAAGTCTGATTGCTGGACAGCGTATTGCTTAAAGCCTCAACGCATTGATCGCGACAGCGTATTGCGAGACAACTTATTGAAAACCATATAGTTTACTGCATTCATCAGCTTAGGACATCTTCAATCGGGCCAGGCGGCGGCTGAGCTCCTGGTAGCGGCGGCGGTCGTCGTCCGTCGTCAGCCCGGAAGCGATCAGCCGATCGCACTGTTCCTGCACCGACTGGCGCTCGATGGCGCGCAAGGCATCGTCCCATTCGGCCTGCGGGTCGGGCAGGTCCTGAGCCATCAGCTCGGTGGACAGATCCTGGATCGCCCGCGCCAGATCCGATTCCGGATCGGCCGCCTGCAACAGCGCCCCCGCGTGCGCGGCGCCGCAGGTGCTGGCCAGGCCGACAAGCTGCCTGACCAAGCCCAGATGGGGATGGTGGGCCAATAATTCAAGCTGCTGGTCCCCCAGCCCCGCCACCAGGGCGGGATGCGCCAGCAGCAGCCGCAACAGCCGGCGCGCCATGGGCGTGACCTGCCGCGACCCGCCGCCGCCCCGGCGCGACGCCCGGCCTGCGCCTCGCGGCGCCTGCGATGATGCGGCATCCGCCCAAGGCGGCGCCATTTCCAGATCCATGCCTGCGCCCGGGTCCTCATGGCCCGGCCACGGCATGCCCTCCGCCTCCGGCGCATGGCCGCTCTCCGGGCGGGGAAACCGCGCGGCGCCCTGCGTGCCGGGTCCCGCCGCACCGCTCTGCCCGGCCGGCCGCACCGCACCGGCAGACGGTCCGCCCCCCCCAAATCCCGGGCCTGCAGCGGCCAGCAACTGCGCCAGTTCCTCCGGCGTCAGGCGGACCTGGCGGGCGAATTCGCGCTCCAGCTGCAGCCGGAACCCGCCCTCGGGCATCTGCGCAAATAGCGGCCGGGCCTCGTGCACGCAGGCGGCGCGGCCCTCGGCCTCGTCCAGATCGTGGCGCGAACCGAGTTCGTCGAGCATGAAGCGCGACAGCGGCGCGGCCTCGTCCAGATAGGCGCGCAAGGCCTGCACGCCGTAGGCCCGCACATAAGAATCCGGGTCGTGGCTTTCCGGCAGGAACAGAAAGCGCATGGAAATGTCTTCGGCCACCCAGGGCAGGCAAGCTTGCAGGGCGCGCCAGGCGGCCTTGCGCCCGGCGCTGTCACCGTCGAAGCTGAAGATGATGCGATCGCTGGCGCGGCGCAGCTTGCGCAGGTGTTCCGGCGTAGTGGACGTGCCCAGCGTCGCCACGGCGTTGTTCAAGCCGTACTGGGCCAGAGCCACCACGTCCATATACCCTTCGACCACCAGCACGCAGTTCTCGGCGCGGATGCCGGCGCGCGCCTCGTGCAGGCCGTAGAGCTCGTGGCCCTTGGAAAACAGGCTGGTCTCGGGGGAATTCAGGTATTTGGGCTCGCCCGCTTCGATCAAGCGGCCGCCAAAGCCGATCAACTGGCCGCGCTGGTTGTGGATCGGGAACATGACCCGGCCGCGAAAGCGGTCGTGGCGCCGCCCGTCCTCGGACTCGATCACCAGGCCGGATTCCAGCAGCGCAGGATCCTCGTAGTGCGAAAACACCGTCGCCAGCCCACGCCGGTCGCGGCCGGCCCAGCCCAGGCCGTAACGGGCGGCGATCTCGCCGCTCAGGCCCCGGCGCTTCAGGTATTCGATGGCTTCCGGCGCCTGCTTCAGGGCGGCACGATAGTGCGCCTGGGCCTGGTCCAGGATGCGGTGCTGGCGCGAGCCTTCTTCGCGGCGCTCGCGGTCGGCGGCGCGCTGGCGGGGGCTGCGGGTTTCTTCGGGCACCGGCATGCCGACGCTGGCCGCAAGGCTGCGTACGGCCTCGGGGAACGGAGCCCCGGTGTGTTCGGTCAGGAAGCGCAGCGCGGTGCCGTGCGCGCCGCAGCCGAAGCAATGATAGAACTGCTTGGTCGGGCTGACGGTGAACGACGGCGACTTTTCATTGTGAAAAGGGCACAAACCCAATAGGTTTGCGCCCCCTTTGCGCAGCTTGACGTACCGGCCGACGACGTCGACGATATCGACGCGCGCAAGCAGTTCCTGAATGAAGGATTCAGGAATCAATCAATAGAGTCGCGGCGGCAGTTGTTGGCTGCGGATGCGCTTGTAGTGGCGCTTGACGGCAGCAGCGAGCTTGCGCTTGCGCTCGGCCGTGGGCTTTTCGTAAAACTCGCGCGAACGCAGCTCGGTCAGGAGACCGGTCTTTTCGATGGTGCGCTTGAAGCGCCGCAGGGCGGCCTCGAAGGGCTCGTTTTCTTTGAGGCGGACAATCGGCATGTAAATCCTTGAAAGCCTGTAGGGTCATGGCGGCGGATAAGCAGGCTATCCGATGCGCGCATGGTGAAGTTAAAGGAAAATTTCTGGTTAGACGAAAGATTCTATCATGAATCCTCCGTCATAGCCATGCTTTAAGGGATTACTTCGAATCCGGATACGCGGTGCGCACGCCCTTGCGGATCCAGGCTTCGAGCTGGTGCGGACGCAGGCTGTCGTAGTCTTCGAAGGGCTGATGGATCCAGGGGTTGGTGGGCAGATGTTCGACGAAATAGTCGGGCTGCACCTTGGCGTGGCCCTTCTGCCAGAGGACCGCCGTGCGCAGTTCGGTGATGCCCGGGAACTGCTGGATCAGGTGGTCGCGCACACGGGTGAAGGTCAGGCCGGTATCGACCATATCGTCCACCAGCAGCACCCGGCCGTCCAGCGTGCCGCGCGTGATGGTGATGAACTGGGCGATGTCGAGCTGGCCCTGGACCGTACCCGCCGCTTCGCGGTAGCTGCTGGTCGCCAGAATGCCCAGCGGCAGATCGAAGATGCGCGACAGCACGTCGCCCACCCGCACGCCGCCGCGCGCCAGACAGAGGATCTTGTCGAAGGCCCAGCCCGATTCATGGACCAGCAGGCCCAGGCGTTCGATCAGGCCGTGATACTGTTCCCAGCTGACCCAGAGGTCGCGTTCAGTGCTCGGTGGCATGCTCATCGGTGTTTCCCGTTCGTGTAGTGAGGCAAATGAAAAAACCGCAAGCGGGCTTGCGGTTTGGTTTTCTCTTGACGCATCAACCCTGGAAGGGGTTGCGCAGGACAATGGTTTCCAGCCGGTCGGGGCCGGTCGAGACCATGTCGATCGGCACGTCGCAGACTTCGGCGATGCGCTCCAGGTAGCGGCGCGCGTTGACCGGCAGCTTGTCGTATTCGGTGATGCCCACCGTGGATTCCGACCAGCCGGCCATTTCTTCCAGCACCGGCTCGGCCTCGGCGGCCGCATGGGCGCCGTAGGGCAGCACGTCCAGGAACTTGCCCTTGTAGCGGTAGCCCACGCCGATCTTGAGCTGCTCGACGCCGTCGAGCACGTCCAGCTTGGTGATGCACAGGCCGGTCAGGCCGTTGATCATGACCGAGCGCTTCATGGCCGCGCCGTCGAACCAGCCGCAGCGGCGCGGACGCCCGGTGACCGAGCCGAATTCCTTGCCCACCGTGGCCAGGCGCAGGCCGGTGTCGTCCAGCAGTTCGGTCGGGAACGGGCCCGAACCGACGCGTGTGGTGTAGGCCTTGGCGATGCCCAGCACGTAGTCCAGCGCCTGGGGGCCGACGCCCGAGCCGGCGGCCGCGGCGCCCGCCACGCAGTTGCTGCTGGTGACGAAGGGATAGGTGCCGTGGTCGATGTCCAGCAGCGTGCCCTGGGCGCCTTCAAACAGCAGGCTGTGCCCGGCGCGGCGCGCAATGTGCAGATTGCTGGAGACGTCGGCCACCATGGGTTCGAGCTGCGGCGCCAGATTCATGACGATGTCGTGCACCTGGGCGGCGTCCACCGGCTTGGCGCCCAGGTACTGGGTCAGCACGAAGTTGTGGTAATCGAGGACTTCGGCGAGTTTTTCGTCGAACACGGCCGGGTCGTACAGATCCTGGACGCGCAGGGCGCGGCGCGCGACCTTGTCCTCGTACGCCGGACCGATGCCGCGACCCGTGGTGCCGATCTTGCCTTCGCCCTTGCGGGCTTCGCGGGCCTGGTCCAGCGCCACGTGGTAGGGCAGGATCAGCGGGCAGGCGGCGGAAATCTGCAGGCGCGAGCGCACGTCCAGGCCGGCGGCTTCGAGTTCGCCGATTTCAGCCAGCAGGGCCTCGGGCGAGAGCACCACGCCGTTGCCGATGTAGCAGGTGACGTGCGGGTGCATGATGCCCGACGGGATCAGGCGCAGGATGGTCTTGCGGCCGTTGATCCACAGAGTATGGCCGGCATTGTGGCCGCCCTGAAAGCGCACGACGCCCTGGGCCGATTCAGCCAGCCAGTCGACGATCTTGCCCTTGCCTTCGTCACCCCACTGGGTGCCGATCACGACGATGTTCTTGCTCATAAGTCTTTCGAAAGGCGGCGGAATGCCGCCATGGGAAACGGGTTAGTTTATACCATTGGTGACGGGATTCGACGAACCCCGCCCTCAGGCGGCGCTGTCCAGGGGGCGCAACGCCCAGCCATCGCCGGTGGCGGTCAATTCCTGATCCACGAAAAATTCATCCGGACACTGGGGTTCACCCGGCAGCGCCTGGATCACGACACGGCCCTGGGCCCGCAGGTCGCGGACGGCCGCCGCCAGGCCGGGATCGTCCGACCAGGGCGCGCGGATGGCCTGGATGGGCTGCGCGTCGGGCAGGCCGGCGGACAGTTTGCGCAGATCCAGGCTGAAACCGGTGGCCGGCCGCGCGCGGCCGAATTTGCGGCCGATGCCGTCGTAGCGGCCGCCGCGCACCAGCGCGTCGTGCCAGCCCGCCGCGTAGATGGCGAACATCACGCCGGAGTGGTAGCCGTAGCCCCCGCCCATGTCGGCCAGATCCAGCGCGATCGGCGCGTCCGGCAATGCCGAACACAAGGTGCGCAGATCGTCCAGCGCAGCCAGCACAGCCGGCAGATCGGGCAGGCATTCGCGGGCCCGGTCCAGCACCGACTGATCACCGTACAAGGCGGTCAGCGCACGCAGCGCGTCCAGGGTGTCGGCGCGCGCGCCGACCTCGGCGCACAGCACCTGCAGGCCGGGCGCATCCTTGGCGCTGAGCAGCTCGAAAACCGCGTCGGCGACCTCGGCCAGGGCCGGATCGGCATCCACCAGCGCCCGCCCCACCCCGGGATGATTCAAATCCAGGCGCGGCTGGCGCACACCGGCCCGGCGCACGGACTCCAGCGCCAGGCGGATCGATTCGATATCCGCCTGCACGCCCGCATGGCCGAAGATTTCCGCGCCGATCTGCAGCAGTTCCCGGTCCGACATCAGGCCGGCCGCCCGCGCATGCACCACCGGCCCGCAATAGCACAGCCGGGTGACGCCTTCACGATTGAGCAGATGGGCGTCGATGCGCGAAACCTGGATGGTGATGTCGGCCCGCACGCCCATGGTCAGGCCCGAAAGCTGGTCCACCAGCTTGCAAGTGCGCAGACGCAGGGCCTCGTCGTTGGCCGGCATCAGGGAATCGAGGTATTCCACCAGCGGCGGCGCGACGAGCTCGAAGCCGTAGGTCCGATACAGGTCCAGCAGTTCGCGGCGTAATTCCTCGATGCGGCGCGCCTCGGCGGGCAGCACGTCCGACAGGTTTTCCGGCAGCAGCCAGCTTGACATCATGATCTGTCGATCCTCGCTCAGCGGGCGGCGGGCTTGTCGCCCCGGGCGCGATCCCAGAATCGGAAGAAGTCCGAATCCGGGCTCAGGACCAGGGTGCCGTTCTGGTCGGCGAAGGCCGAACGGTACGCGTCGAGGCTCTTGTAGAAGCTGTAGAACTCGGGATCCTGGCCGTAGGACTTGGCATAGATGGCGGCCGCCGTGGCGTCGCCCTCGCCGCGCTTGGCCTGGGATTCGGCATAGGCCTTGGCCAGGATTTCCTGGCGCTTGCGGTCGGCCTCGGCGCGGATGCGTTCGCTGTCGGCGGCGCCGCTGGCGCGCAGGCGGTTGGCTTCCTGCTTGCGCTCGGCTTCCATGCGCCGGTAGACGGATTCGGAAATTTCCGGCGCGAAGTCGATGCGCCGCAGGCGCACGTCGACCACGTCCACGCCCAGCGGCTGGGCGCGGCGCGCCACGGCGCTCTGGATTTCCTTCATGATGGTGTCACGGTCGGTGGCCACCACCTGCTTCACGGTGCGCACGTTGACGGCGGCGTTCAGGGCGTCGCGGATCTGCGCCTGGAGGCGCTCGACCGCCGCGTTGCTGTTGGCGCCAAAGGTGACGTAATACTGGCGCGGATCGGCGATGCGCCACTTGACGAAGGAGTCGATCAGCAGGTTCTTCTTTTCGGCGGTCTGGATGCGTTCCGGATCGCGCGTTTCGATGGTCTGCAGGCGCTTGTCCAGATAGACGACGTTTTCGAAAGGCGGCGGGAACTTGAAGTACAAGCCCGGTTTGGTGATGGTTTCACGGACTTCGCCCAGGGCGAACAGAAGCGCGGAATCACGTTCGCGCACGATGAACATGCACGAGGACAGCACCGCGATGAGCACGATCAGACCGACCAGGGCGGGGAAAAAGCGTTGCATCTTGGGCTCCTAGTCCTAGTTCGAGTACGGGCTGGTCATCAGGCTGTCCAGGCCGGACGGCACGCCGCGCGGCGCGGCGCGGCCGGACCCGGACTGTCCCTGGGCCGCCTGCGCGGCGCCGGCCGCGGCCGGCGTCGATCCGCCGGACGAGCCGGTGTCGCGCGGACTGGATGACGCAGCGCCGCCCGCCGAATGCGCGGCCTGGCCCATGATCTTGTCCAGCGGCAGGTAGAGCATGTTGTTGCCGACCGAAGCGTCGATCATGACCTTGGCGCTGTCGCTGAGAATGTCCTGCATGGTTTCCAGATACAGGCGTTCACGCGTGACGCCGGGCGCCTTGGTGTATTCGGCAGCGATGCTGTCAAAGCGCGAGGTGTCGCCCTGCGCCTTGCCGATGACCTGGGCGCTGTAGCCCTCGGAGTCCTGGATCATGCGTGCCGCCTGGCCTTCGGATTCGGGGACGACCTTGCTGGCGTAGGCATTGCCTTCGTTGACCTGGCGCTCGCGGTCCTGGCCGGCCTTGACGGCGTCGTCGAACGCGGCCTGGACCTGTTCGGGCGGCTGCACGTTCTGGATGGCCACGGTGGAAATCTGGATGCCGGTCTTGTAGCGGTCCAGGATGGACTGCGCCAAAGCCTGCACCTCGGAGGCGACCTCGGTACGGCCCGAATACAGGACGAAGTCCATGGGCTTGCGGCCGACGATCTCGCGCATGGCGGTCTCGGCCGCCTGACGCACGGATTCGTCAGGCTGGCTGGTGTTGAACAGATAGGCCGGCGCGCCGTCGGGCAGCAGCCGGTACTGCACCACGAACTGCACGTCGACGATGTTCTCGTCGGTGGTCAGCATCAGCGATTCAGGCAGCACCTTGTTGCGCGACGAACCGCGGAAGCCGACTTCGAAGGTCCGCAACTGGGCGATGTTGACCGGCTGGGCGGCTTCGATGGGATACGGCAGGCGCCATTGCAGACCCGGATTGAGCGTCTTCACGTACTGCCCGAAGCGGGTGACCACGGCCACCTGGCCTTCCTGGACGATCATGAAGCCGCTGCCCAGCCACAACAGCGCCGCGACCACGACCAGCAGCAGCACGAAGCGGGGCGACGGGCCGGGCAGCGACGGCAGGCCGCCCGACGGTTGCCGGGGACCGCGTCCGCCGCCCCGGCGGCCGAACAGGCCGCCCAGGCGCTTGCTGAAGTCGCGCCAGACTTCGTCCAGATCGGGCGGGCCGGAGGATTGATCGGGTTTGCCGCGCGGGTCGTCGTTATTCTGGTTCTGGTTGCCCCGTCCCCAGCCTGGATCATTCAGGTTGAACAGTTTCATCAAACGCATTGTTTCCCGTAGGCTCCCCACCAAATTCAACGATCGACTGCCGCAAACCGTCCAGCCCGCTGCGTTGCAGCGCACTGACGAAGACTCGCGCAATCGTACCATGTTCATTTCGCTCGACCCGGGGTTCATATCCCGCCGTGTCGATTTTGTTGTAGACCAGAATCTGCGGAATTTCGTGGGCCTCGATATCGCGCAGCACCTGATTGACCGCCGCCGCCTGCTCGTCGCGCTGCGGGCTGGCCGCATCGATCACGTGCAGCAGCAGATCGGCATGAATGGTTTCCTCCAGCGTCGCCCGGAATGCCGCAATCAGCATCGGCGGCAGAGAGCGGATGAAACCCACGGTGTCGGACACGACGATCTGACCGGCGCCTTCGATCCAGACGCGGCGTGTCGTGGTGTCCAGCGTGGCGAACAACTGGTCGGCGGCGTAGGCGTCGGCGCGGGTCAGCGCGTTGAACAGCGTGGACTTGCCCGCGTTGGTATAGCCGACCAGGGAGACCGACAAGGTCTTGCCGCGCACCCGGGCGCGGCGCTGGGTCAGGCGCTGGCGCTGGACGCGATCCAGGCGTTCCTTCAGGGCGCGCACGCGCACGCCGATCAGGCGCCGGTCGGTTTCCAGCTGCGATTCACCGGGACCGCGCACGCCGATACCGCCGCGCTGACGTTCCAGGTGGGTCCACATCCGGGTCAGCCGGGTGGACAGGTGCTGCAACTGGGCCAGTTCGACCTGGAGCTTGCCTTCGTGGCTTTTGGCACGCAGGGCAAAAATGTCCAGGATCAGCGCCACCCGGTCAACGACGCGCACCTCGAAGTGGCGTTCCAGATTGCGCTGCTGGGCGGGGGTGAGCGCCTGATCGAACAGCACAACCTCGGCGCCGGTGGCCTTGACCAGAGCAGCGGCTTCTTCGATCTTGCCCGAGCCGATGAAACCCGCAGCATCCGGCCGGCTGCGCTTGGCGGTCAGGACTTCGACGATGTCGGCCCCTGCCCCACTGGCCAGCATGAGGAACTCTTCGGCATGGGCGGCGTAGTCCAGGTCGCCCAGGTCGACGCTGATGACAAGGGACTTCATGTGTATGCGCAGCCCATCACAAAACGAATGCCCGCCGGAGCGGAGCGCGCGGCGGGCGAAAAAGCAGTCAGCGTCGGCTTATTCGGCAGAGTCGTCCACCTGGAAGGAAACGGGACGGGCCGGCACGACGGTGGAGATGGCGTGCTTGTACACCATCTGGGTGACCGTGTTGCGCAGCAACACGACGTATTGGTCGAATGACTCGACCTGGCCTTGCAGCTTGATCCCGTTGACCAGGTAGATCGAAACAGGCACGTGGTCCTTGCGCAAGGCGTTCAGGAATGGGTCTTGGAGAATTTGCCCTTTGTTGCTCATGGACGAGGCTCCGGTTATTGAAGTTATGGTGGAGGGTCTATTTTAATGCGTTTCAATATTGTTGCATCGCAGCGGCATGGCCGTCGGCTCAGGCCGACAGCAGCGCACGCAGCGCGTCGCACAAACGCGCACATTGTTCCGGCGTGCCCACGGTAATCCGCAGGTGCTGGTCGATGCGCGGCGCATTGAAATGCCGCACCAGGATGCCCGTCTCGCGCAAGCCGGCGGCAATGTCGCGGGCGTCGCGGCCCGGATGGCGGGCGAACACGAAATTGGCCCGGGACGGCAGCACCTGGAACCCCAGATCCTGCAGATCGAGCGCCAGTTGTTCGCGGGCGTCGATCACGGCCCGCCGGGTCCGGTCGAACCAGGCTTCGTCCTCGATCGCCGCCTGGGCGCCGGCCAGGGCCACGCGGTCCAGGGGATAGGAGTTGAAGCTGTCCTTGACGCGCGTCAGCCCCGCGATCAGATCGGCGTGCCCCAGGGCATAGCCTACCCGCAGACCCGCCAGGGAGCGGGACTTGGACAGGGTGTGGATGGCCAGGACGTTAGGGAAGCGGCCGATCAGCGCGGCGGCCGACTCGGCGCCGAAGTCCACATAGGCTTCGTCCACCACCACGGCGCTGTCGGGATGCGCCTGCGCGATGGCGGCGATCTCGTCCAGCGTCAGGGTCCGGCCGGTGGGCGCATTCGGATTGGCGAAGATGATTCCGGCGGGCTCCGGGTCGGCCGGACCGGTGTAGTCCGCCACGCGCAGGGCGAAATCCTCGTCCAGCGGGATCAAGCGGTGCGGCACGGCGTACAGGCGGCAGTAGGTCTTGTAAAAGCTGTAGGTCACGTCGGGCAGCCACAGGGGCCGGCCGCCGCGCAGGAACAGCGCATTGAAGACGTGCGCCAGGATTTCGTCGGAACCATTGCCCAGGAACACCTGATCCGGCGCCAGGCCGAAACGGTCCCCGATCGTGCGGCGCAGGTCCAGCGCCTGGTAATCGGGATACAGGCGCATGTCGTCCGTCAGGGCGGCGCGCATGGCCTCGATCGCCCGGGGCGAGGGTCCGTACGGGTGTTCGTTGGTGTTCAGCTTCAGCAGGTTCGGGATGCGGGCCTGCTCGCCCGGCACATACGGCACCAGGCCGGCGATGTGATCGCTCCAGAGCGTGCTCACGACTCGTCCTTCAGGTAGGGGTTATGCGAGGACTTGAATTCCACGGACAACGGCGTGCCGGCCAGTTTGAAGGCGTCGCGGAACTGGCCTTCCAGATAGCGGCGGTAGGAATCGGGCACCGCATCCAGGGCATTGCCGTGGATGATGATGCGCGGCGGATTCTGCCCGCCTTGGTGGGCGTAGCGCATCTTGGGCCGGAAAATGCCCTTGCGCGGCGGCTGTTGCTGTTCCACCGCCGCCATCAGCGTGCGGGTCAGTTTCGGCGTGGACAGTTTGGCAAAGGCGGCGGCGTGCGCGGCATCCACGGCCTTGAGCACCGGGCCGACCCCCTGCCCCTTCAGGGCCGACAGGTTCAGCACCCGGGCAAAGGACAGGAAGCGCAGCTTGCGATCGTATTCGCGCTGCACCCATTCGCGCTGCTCTTGATTGACCGCGTCCCACTTGTTCAGGCCCACCACCAGGGCTCGGCCCGTTTCGGTGATGAAACCGGCGATATGGGCGTCCTGGTCGGAAATGCCTTCCTGGGCGTCGATCAGCAGCAGCACGACGTTGGCGGCCTCGATGGCCTGCAGCGTCTTGATGACCGAGAACTTTTCCACGGTCTCGAAGACCTTGCCCCGGCGGCGCAGGCCGGCGGTATCGATCAGCGTATAGCGGCGGTCGCCGCGCTCGAATTCGATTTCGATGGCGTCGCGCGTGGTGCCCGGCAGATCGTAGGCGATGACGCGGTCCTCGCCCACCAGGGTATTGATGAGCGTGGATTTGCCGACGTTCGGCCGCCCGGCGATGGCCAGCTTGATGCGGTGGTCGTGCGCCCCGCCCTCGCCTGCGTCCGCCGCGTCCGGGTCCACGGAGGACTCGGACGCTTGCGCGGCCCGATCAGCCAGCAAGGCGGCCAGCGCCTCTTCGGCCAGGGTGGCCACGCCATCGCCGTGCGCGGCCGAAATCGGATGCGGCTCGCCCAGCCCCAGTTCGTGGAACTGGGCCAGGTCGGCGTGATTGCGCATGCCTTCGGTCTTGTTCACGGCCAGCAGCACGCGCTGGCCGGATTTGCGCAGCAGGCGGGCGATTTCATGGTCGTGGGCGTTGATGCCTTCGCGCCCGTCCACCAGGAAAATCACCACATCGGATTCGGCGATGGCCTGAGCGGTCTGGCGCGCCATTTCGACCAGGATGCCGCGCGTGGCGACCGGCTCGAAGCCGCCCGTATCGACCACGATATAGGGATGTTCGCCCACCCGCCCCTCGCCGTAATGACGGTCGCGGGTCAGCCCGGAAATGTTCGCCACCAGCGCCGCGCGTGAACGCGTCAGGCGGTTGAACAGGGTCGATTTGCCGACGTTCGTGCGCCCGACCAGGGCCACGACCGGCTTGAAACGCGTATCAGCCACCGACGCCCACCAGAATCAGCTTGCCGTCGCCCGTCTGCACGACCACCCCGCGCGGGGTGGGCACCAGAGCCGAAACGACCGGCCCGCCGCCCACTTGCAGGCGGGCCATCAGGGCGCCATTGTCACGCGACAGGAAATGCACATAGCCCTCGAAGTCGCCCACGGCCACGGCAGCGCCTGCCGGAGCGGGAGCGCTCAGGCGGCGGTTCAACAGCGCCGCCTGTTTCCAGAGTTCGTGGCCGTCGTGCAGGTCCAGGGCGTGGACCGTGTCGCGCCCGTCGGCCATGTAAAGGCGCTGACCGTCGGTGTTCATGCCGGTCGAAGAAGACACGTCCGCAGACCAGACGGCGCGGCCGCCCTGGGACACGTCGAAGCAGGTCGTGCGGCCCTGGTAGCTGACGCCGCACAGCGCGGGGCCGACGATGACCGGCGCGCCGACCACATCGGTAATGCGCTCCAGGTCCGAAGCCCCGCGCGAAGCGGAGACCGAGCCCTCCCAGCGCACGGCGCCGGACGCCGCGTCGATCACCATCAGACGGCCGTTGGGCATGCCGGCGATCAGCAGATTGGGCACCGACAGCATGCGGATGCTGGTGCGCAGCGCCAGGGCGGGGCCGGGACGCTGCACGTTCCAGCGCAGCTTGCCGGTGGCCGCGTCAAAGGCCTGGATGCGGTAATCGGTGGTACGCACCGCCACGATGCCGTTGCCCACGGCGGGCGGCACGTTGACGGCGCTGGCGGCCTGGCTGCGCCAGAGTTCCTTGCCCTGGGCGTCGTAGGCCACGACCATGCCGGTCTGGGTGACCACGGCGACCACCCGCCCGTCGCTGCCGACCCCGGCGGACAAGGCCCCGGCATCGGCGCGCCAGTGCAGCGCGCCGGAGGAGGCATTCAGCGCCGCCACGGTCCCGGAGGGCGTCGCCGCGTACAGGGTGTCGCCCACCAGTTCGGGAGAGAAACCGTAGCCGCCGCCGCTGCCGATCGAAGTCGACCAGCGCGCCGACACCGCCAGCGAGGGCGCATAGTCGGTCAGCGGCGCCGGATCGAAGCGGGCGTCGGTCTGGGAAAACATGCCGCAACCGGACAGCCCGACGGCGACCAGGCCGACGAGCGCTGCGCGAAACAGGCGGGAGGAAGGTCGCATGGACATGGGAATCAGGCTCCGTTCAGGGCGTCGATTTTCAGTTGGACGATCTGGGCGGCGGGGTCTGCGCCCAGGGATTTCAAGGCTTCTTTCCAGGCCTCGACGGCCTGCTTGGGCTGACCCTGAGCGGCCAGGATGTCACCGCGACGGTCGGCGTACAGGCCGGCGAAACCGGCAGGCGGCGTGCCCTGGAGCTGGGCCAGGGCGGGTTCATACTGCTGCTGGGCCAGCAGCACGCCGGCCAGGCGCAGGCGGGCCACCGCGCTGAGCGCCGGGGCGGTCTTGTCGCGCGTCAGCCATTCGAGCTGCTCGCGGGCGCCGTCCAGGTCCTTGCGTTCCTGCAGCGCCTGGGCCGCCACCAGCACACCGCGCGCGGTGTAGCCCGAACCGGCGTAATCGTCGCGCAGGGCCGTACTGGCGGCCTTGATGCGGGCCACCGCATCGTCGCCCGGCTGGGAGGCGGCGGCTTCGAGAGCCTCGTAGTAGCCCATGGCCTGACTGGCCTGGTGCGACTGATACCACTGCCAGCCGCGCCAGCCGGCGAAGGCGGCCAGCACAGCGAAGACCAGGGCCATGGAAAGCGTGCCGTAGCGTTCCCACCAGGCCTTCAGCGCGTCGAGTTTTTCCTGTTCTTCGAGATCGTATGCCATGCCTGTGTTCAGATCCTTTGTTGGAGTTGCTCGGCCAATTGGTCGAAAGCGACCGATTCCTGCTGCCCGTCGCCGGCATCACCGGCGCGCAGCCATTTCACGGTCGCCCGGCCCGAGGCCAGCTCGTCGCCGCCGATGATGACGGCGGCCACGGCGCCGCTGGCGTCGGCCCGGCGAAACTGTGATTTAAACCCAGTCGAACCGGCGTGGACAAGTGCCCGCAGCCCGGCGTCGCGCAGCGACTCGGCAAGCTGCGCCGCCCGCCGCTGGGCCTCGTCGCCCTGATGGACCAGATAGACCTGGCATTCGGCCGGGTCCTGGTCGGGCGCGTCCTGCTGCCAGAGGTCGAGCAGGCGTTCCATGCCGATGGCAAAACCCACTGCCGGCGCGGACTTGCCGCCCAGCAGTTCGATCAGGCCATCGTAACGGCCGCCGCCGCAGACCGTCCCCTGCGCGCCCAGGCGATCCGTCACCCATTCGAAAACGGTCAGATTGTAATAATCCAGTCCGCGCACCAGGCGCGGGTTCAGCGTGTAGGCGATCCCGGCGTCGTCCAGCCGGTCGCACAGGCCGCGATAGTGGGCCAATGATGCCTCGCCCAGGAAATCGAACAGGCGCGGCGCGCTGTTGGCCATGTCCTGCATGGCGGGATTCTTGGTGTCCAGCACGCGCAGCGGATTGCTGTGCATGCGACGGCGGGCTTCCTCGTCGAGCACGTCGATGTGCTTTTCCAGGTGCGCGATCAGGGCCGCGCGGTGGGCGGCGCGCTCGGCCGCCTGACCCAGGGAATTGAGTTCCAGGCGGATGTCCTTCAGGCCCAGCAGACGCCACAGGCGCGCCAGCATCAGGATCAGTTCGGCGTCCACGTCCGGCCCGGCAAAGCCCAGGGCCTCGACGTCGATCTGGTGGAACTGGCGGTAGCGGCCGCGCTGCGGGCGCTCGTGCCGGAACACCGGCCCCATGGCGTAGACGCGGCGCGGCCGGTCATAGAGAAAATTGTGCTCGATCACGGAACGCACGATGCCGGCGGTGAATTCGGGCCGCATTGTCAGGCGTTCGTCGTTCAGGGGATCGACGAAGGAATACATTTCCTTTTCGACGATGTCGGTGACCTCGCCGATGCCGCGCGCGAACAGGCGGGTCTGCTCCAGCACCGGGGTGCGCAGGTTCTGGTAGCCGTAACCGGCCAGCCAGTCGCGCACCAGGGCTTCGAGCTGTTCCCAGCGCGCCGTTTCCGGCGGCAAGACATCCTTCATGCCGGTCAGACCGGCGACTTTCTTGAACTCGGACATGGATTTCAGTGAATATCGCGCGCCACGACGCCCGGACGGCGCGCGGGCTCGGCGCCCTGCTGCTGTCCGTAGCGCCGGGCCACGTAGTTTTCGACGATGGCCTGGAATTCTTCGGCGATGGCGTCGCCCTTGAGCGTCACGGTGCGCTCGCCGTCCACGTACACCGGCGCGGACGGGATTTCACCCGTACCGGGCAGGCTGATGCCGATATCGGCATGGCGGCTTTCGCCGGGACCGTTGACGACGCAGCCCATGACGGCCACGTGCATGTTTTCCACGCCCGGATATCGGGTCTTCCAGACCGGCATCTGGGCGCGCAGAAAGGCCTGGATGCTGGCAGCCAGTTCCTGGAACACCGTGCTGCTGGTGCGCCCGCAGCCCGGGCAGGCCACCACCATCGGGGTGAAGGCCCGCAGGCCCATGGTCTGCAGGATTTCCTGGGCGACGACGACTTCGCGGCTGCGGTCGCCGCCGGGTTCAGGCGTGAGCGAAATGCGGATCGTGTCGCCGATGCCTTGCTGGAGCAGCACCGCCAGGGCCGCCGTGGAGGCGACGATGCCCTTGGAGCCCATGCCGGCCTCGGTCAGGCCCAGGTGCAGCGGATAATCGCAGCGGCGCGACAGTTCGCGGTAGACGGCGATCAGGTCCTGGACATGGCTGACCTTGCAGGACAGCACGATGGCGTCGCCGCGCAGCCCCAGTGCCTGGGCGCGTTCGGCGTTGGTGACGGCCGAGACCACCAGGGCCTCGCGCATCACGGCATTGGCCGACCAGGGTGCGGACCGGGCGGCGTTTTCGTCCATCATCCGCGCCAGGAGTTCGTGATCCAGGCTGCCCCAGTTCACGCCGATGCGGATCGGCTTGTCGTGGCGGCAGGCGACCTCGATCATCTGCGCGAAGTTGTCGTCGCGGCGCTTGCCGCCGCCCATATTGCCGGGATTGATGCGGTATTTGGACAGCGCCTGGGCGCAGTCCGGAAACTGGGTCAGCAGCTTGTGGCCGTTGTAGTGGAAATCCCCCACCAGCGGGACCGGCACGTTCATGCGGTCCAGGGCGTCGCGCAGGGCCGCGACCTGGGCGGCGGCCTCAGGGGTGTTGACGGTGACGCGCACCAGTTCGGAACCCGCCTGCCACAGTTCGCGCACCTGCAGCGCGGTGGCCTGGGGGTCGGCCGTGTCGGTATTGGTCATGGACTGCACCACGACCGGGGCGTCGCCGCCCACCCGGACCACGTGGCCGCCCCAGCGCACGGCGACGCCGCGGGTCGGGCGCCGGGGCGCGGCGGCCGGATCGGAAAGCACAGAATCGAGCGTCATGACCGTAAAGCCTTCAACCAATCGAACACCAGCCATTGTTCAGGCACCCAGCCCCGGTTGATCGCGTACACGCCGACCACGCAGAACAGCACCAGAATCAGCAGCAGCCAGGCCCAGGTGCGGTGGGCCGGTTCGCCCTTGGGGCTCATGTCGGCCTGCTGCAAAGCGCGGCGCGCGCCCAGAGGCGTGACGGCGGGCCTGGGCCGGGTCGGACCGACCGCGTCGTCCAGGAGCTTCAGGGCGGCGTCCACGTCGGTGCCCAGGAAGCGCGCATAGTTGCGCACCAGGCCGCGCAGGGGCACGCCGTCCGGCAGCCGCGACCAGTCGCAGGCTTCCAGGTAGCCCAGCTGCACGGCGGAATACTTGATCCGCGCAGAGACTTCGGACAGCGACAGGCCGCGCGTCTCGCGCATGGCCTTCAGCGCATCGCCCAGCGACAGCGCCTCCGGGCTCTGGGCCGCCTCCGGGCGTCGCAGGCCCTCAGGGGAGGTTTCGCTCATCCATGCTCCTTTTTGCGTATGACGATCTTGGCCCGGTCGGGCAGCCGTTCGGTAATGCGTGTCCGGTCGCGCACTTCCCCCGCCAGTTGACCGCAGGCGGCGTCGATGTCGTCGCCGCGCGTCTTGCGCACCGTCACCACCAGCCCTGCATCCGTCAGCAGATGGGAGAACAGACGGATGCGCGCCGCCGGGGAACGCCGCAGGCCGGACTGCGGAAAGGGATTGAAGGGAATCAGGTTGAACTTGCAGCGCACCCGCTTGGCAATGTCGATCAGTTGGCGCGCATGCTCGTCGGCGTCGTTCACGCCGTCGAGCATAATATATTCGAAGGTGATGAAGTCGCGCGGCGCATGTTCCAGATAGCGGTTGCAGGCGTCGAGCAATTCGTCCAGCGGATGCTTGCGGTTCAGCGGCACCAGCCGGTCGCGCAATTCGTCGTTGGGCGCATGCAGCGACACCGCCAGCGCCACCGGGCAGTCGCGCGCCAGGCGGTCCATCATGGGCACCACGCCGGACGTGGACACGGTCACGCGGCGGCGCGACAGACCGTAGGCATGGTCGTCCAGCATCAGGCGCAAGGCGCCCAGCACCTGGTCGTAGTTCAGCAGAGGTTCGCCCATGCCCATCATGACCACGTTGCTGACGGCCCGATGGGATTCACCCGGGCCGCCCAGCCGTGCCGCCGAGGGATCGTCGCGCAGGGCGCGGTTGGCATACCAGAGCTGGCCGATGATTTCGGCGGTATTCAGATTGCGGCTGAAGCCCTGGTAGCCCGTGGAGCAGAACGGACAGGCCACGGTGCAGCCGGCCTGGCTGGAAATGCACAGCGTGCCGCGATCGTCTTCGGGAATGAAGACGGTCTCGATGGCGTTGCCCAGCCCCATGTCGAACAGCCACTTGCGGGTGCCGTCGGTAGAGCGCTTTTCCAGGTTCAGGGGAGGCGCCTGCACGACGCACCGGGATTCCAGGCGCGCGCGGAAGTCCTTGGCCAGGTCGCTCATGTCCTGGAACCGGTCGACGCCGCGCTGATGCACCCACTGCGACAACTGGCGCGCGCGGAAGGGCTTGCCGCCCCACTGCGCCACGAGCGATTCGAGGGAGGCCGGGTCCAGACCCAGGACGTTTATGGTTTCGTCGGACATGTGCGGGTATTTCAGCCGGACCCCGGCTGTGCGGCCGGGGTCCGCGCCGCGATCAGCGGCTGTGGATGTTGCTTTCGGGGAAGAAGAAGGCGATTTCGACGGCCGCCGTTTCCGGGGCGTCGGAGCCGTGCACCGCGTTGGCGTCGATGCTCTCGGCGAAGTCGGCGCGGATCGTGCCCGGCGCGGCCTTCTTGGGATCGGTCGCGCCCATCAGGTCGCGGTTCTTGGTGATGGCGGATTCGCCTTCCAGCACCTGGACGAACACCGGGCCCGAGATCATGAAGTCGACCAGGTCCTTGAAGAAGGGGCGTTCTTTGTGCACGGCGTAGAAGCGCTCGGCGTCGCCGCGCGAGAGCTGGCGCAGTTGGGCGGCGACGACGGTCAGGCCGGCCTGTTCGAAACGGGCGACGATCTGGCCGATGGCGTTCTTGGCGACGGCGTCGGGCTTGATGATGGAGAGGGTACGTTCAATAGCCATGGAAGTTTCCGGTAAGCGAATGGAAAACGGGGTTTCCCGGTGAAAATGTAGAATGACACCGCCGCGGCCGCCCCGAAAACCGGGTCGGCGATTGGGTCTTGTGGTCAACCGCGCATTTTACCATGGGCGGTTTTCTTCCCATGCGCCTAAAATGATCGTTTTTCGCCGTCAGCCCCCTCTAGTCCCCTAGATCCCCCTCGATTCAGATTCAGAAGAACCCATGAGCGATTCCGCCTCCCCTTCCCTGCCCAAGAGCTTCGAACCCCAGGACATCGAGTCCCGCTGGTATGACGAGTGGAATCGCCGCGGCCTGTTCGCGGGCGGCCGGCACACCGAGCCGGTCGCGGGTCGGACGCCGGAATCCTTTGCCATTCAGTTCCCGCCGCCCAACGTCACCGGCACCCTGCACATGGGGCACGCCTTCAACCAGACGATCATGGACGGCCTGATCCGCCATCACCGCATGCGCGGCGATGACACGGTCTTCATCCCCGGCACGGACCACGCCGGCATCGCCACCCAGATCGTGGTGGAACGCCAGTTGGACGCCCAGGGCGTGTCGCGCCACGACCTGGGCCGCGACGCATTCCTGGAGCGCGTCTGGGCCTGGAAAGAACAATCCGGCAGCACCATCACCGGCCAGTTCCGCCGCCTGGGCTCGTCCTGCGACTGGTCGCGCGAATACTTCACCATGGACGAGCGCCTGTCGCGCGGCGTGGTCGAGGTCTTCGTGCGCCTGTACGAGCAGGGCCTGATCTATCGCGGCAAGCGCCTGGTGAACTGGGATCCGGTGCTGGGCACGGCGGTGTCCGACCTGGAGGTCGTCAGCACCGAAGAAGACGGCCACATGTGGGAAATCCGCTACCCCCTGGTCACGCCCGCCGGCGGGCTGACCCATCTGGTCGTCGCCACCACCCGCCCGGAAACCATGCTGGGCGACGTCGCCGTGATGGTGCACCCCGAGGACGAACGCTACGCCCATCTGATCGGCCGGAAGGTGACCCTGCCCCTGGTCGGACGCGAGATTCCCATCATCGCCGACGACTACGTGGACCGTGAATTCGGTACGGGCGTGGTCAAGGTCACTCCGGCGCACGACTTCAACGACTATGCCGTCGGCCAGCGCCACGGCCTGGACATGATCAGCGTGCTGACCCTGGACGCCAGGATCAGCGACGCCTCCCCCGAGGCCTATCGCGGCCTGGACCGCTTCGAGGCCCGCAAGCGCGTCGTCGCCGACCTGGAAGCGCAAGGCCTGCTGCAGCAAGTGCGCGCCCACAAGCTGATGGTGCCGCGCGGCGACCGCACCAACAGCGTGATCGAGCCGATGCTGACGGACCAGTGGTTCGTGGCCATGAGCCAGCCCGCGCCCGCAGACAGCCTGCATCCCGGCAAGAGCATCACCCAGGTGGCCCTGGACGTGGTGGCCGACGGCCGCGTGAAATTCGTCCCGGAAAACTGGACCACCACCTACAACCAGTGGCTGGAAAAGATCCAGGACTGGTGCATTTCGCGCCAACTGTGGTGGGGCCACCAGATCCCCGCCTGGCACGCGCCCGACGGCCGCATCTTCGTCGCCCGTTCGGCCGAGGACGCCGAGCGCCAGGCGCGCGAGGCCGGCGTCGACGGCCCGCTGACGCGCGACCCGGACGTGCTGGACACCTGGTTCTCGTCGGCCCTGGTGCCCTTCACCGATCTGGGCTGGCCCGACAAAACCCCCGACCTGGCGCGCTACCTGCCCTCCGGCGTCCTGGTCACGGGCTTCGACATCATTTTCTTCTGGGTGGCGCGCATGATCATGATGAGCATGCACCATACCGGCGAAGTGCCCTTCCGCACGGTCTACGTCCATGGCCTGGTCTGCGACATGGAAGGCAAGAAAATGTCCAAGTCCAAGGGCAATACCATCGATCCGGTGGACCTGATCGACGGCATCGCCCTGGATCCGCTGATCGCCAAGCGCACGGCCGGCCTGATGAACCCGAAGCAGGCCGACGCGATCCGCAAGCGCACCCGCAAGGACTATCCCGACGGCATCCCGGCCTACGGCGCCGATGCGCTGCGTTTCACCATGGCGGCCTACGCCACGCTGGGGCGCAACATCAATTTCGACCTGAAGCGCTGCGAGGGTTACCGCAATTTCTGCAACAAGCTCTGGAACGCCACGCGCTTCGTGCTGATGAACGTCGAAGGCCACGACCTGGGCACGCCCCAGCCGGGCGACCTGTCCTTTGCCGACCGCTGGATCATCGACGGCCTGCAGCGCCTGATCGACGAGGTGGACGCCGGTTTCGGCCAGTACCGCTTCGACCAGGTGGCCGACCGTCTGTACCATTTCATCTGGGATGAGTACTGCGACTGGTACGTGGAGCTGGCCAAGGTCCGCCTGCAGACGGGCGACGCCGCGCAGCAGGCTGCTGCGCGCCGCACCCTGATCCACGTGCTGGAAACCCTGCTGCGTCTGATCCACCCGATCATGCCCTTCATCACCGAAGAACTGTGGCAGAAGGTCTCGGCGGCAGCCGGCGTGCGCACCGAGGCCACGCCCGCCAGCATCAGCGTCCAGCCCTGGCCGGTCGCCCGCGACGACCTGCGCGACGCAGCAGCGGCCGAGCGCATGACCGCGCTGAAATCGCTGACCGACGCGATCCGCGCCCTGCGCGGGGAAATGAACCTGGCGCCGGGCCAGCGCGTGCCGCTGCTCGTCCAGGGCGCCGAGGCCGGCCTGGACGAGCTGGCCCCCTACCTGGTCGCCCTGGCGCGCCTGGAAAGCGTCCAGGCCGTGGACAGCCTGCCGGACCTGGGCGCGCCCGTCCAGGTGGTCGGCACCACCCAGTTGATGCTGCACGTGGAGATCGACGTGGACGCCGAGCGCGCCCGTCTGGACAAGGAAATCGACCGCCTGGAAAAGGAAATCGCCAAGGCCCGGGGCAAGCTGTCGAACGCCAGTTTCGTCGAGCGCGCCCCGGCGGCGGTGGTCGAACAGGAAAAGGCCCGCATGGTGCAGTTCGGCGAGACGCTGGAACGGGTGCGGGCGCAGCGGCTGAAGCTGTAGGCGGCTGACGGGCCGGTGGCCGGATCCCGGCCCGCCGGCCCCGGCGGTCAGAAGCCGCCGTACTCGGCCGCCCGATCGTAGACAAGGCAAGGCGCCGGCCCGCACCAGGCCTGGTGCAATTCCGCAGCCTCCGGGCCGCGCTCTCCGGCGCCCTGCGCCCCGTGGACCAGGACGGACACGCCGAGAGCTTCCAATTCACGCGTCAATGCATCGACCGGTCCCGCATGCGAATGCGCGCAGGGCCCGGACAGTTCGATGGACAGGCGCAGCGCCAGCGACGGGCGTCCGCCCAGATAACTCGACAATTCACGCCAATAGGCGTCGGGCCGGAAGGTCGCGGTCGAGATCGCGCATCCCACCCGGCGGGCCGGATCGATCTCCAGAAGGCTGACCAGCGTCCAGAGCACGCTCCAGTCCAGGCGCCGGACCAGCCCCAGCCGTTCCAGCGCCCGGCATGCCTCGGCGGCCGGCGCATCCGGGTCGGCCAGGCGTCGCGGCAGGGCCAGAAAATAGTCCAGGCGGGATTCCGGACGGCGCGCCGGGGGATGGCCGTCCGCCCCCCCGGCCCCGGCCGGGACGACGCGGCGCACGGGCTGGAAAGCCAGCGCCAGGCGTCCGCCCCGCAGGTCGTCCAGCCACTGCGCGGCCAGTCTCAGATCGGCCCCCAGACGCTGGTGCGCAAGCCCGGCATAGGCGCCGGCGGCCGGCGTCTCGTCCCGCAGATCCAGCTCCGGCCCCAGCCCCCACAAATCCATATGGACCGAGGGATAAAACCGCAAGGCGCCGCATTCGATGGGATCACGGTCCAGGTCCGCGCGCAGGCCGCGCCAGAGCTGATCCATCCGCCGGGGCGTGGCGGCGCCGCCAAAGGGCCAGGCCCGATCCAGATCGAGTTCGAGCGCCTGCCCGTTCAGGTTGATCGCATCACCGGGTATGCCGCGGCGGGCCAGACGCGCGCCCAGCCGGCGCAGGATGCCCACATGGCTGGACACGCCCTGCAGGGCGGCGATCTCGAGCAGATGGGCGACCCGGATCTCGGCCCGCGATCCGGCGCCTCCCGGCGCATCGGAACGGCCCCGTCGCGGACCGGACGCCCCCTTTCCAGGAAGGCCGGAAAGGTTCCTTTTTTGTATTCTTTGAAAAAATCAATTGCATCTATAATCTGATTAGATATTGACCGAATTGAATATATTTGATATTTGAACAAAAATCCTGACAATTCAACATCTTATCTTATTATCCCTTTATTTTCATTATCATAAAGTATCTTGGTGATATATGGACGGATCCCTCTGGACACAATGGAACCTTTATTGTCAAACCGCAGCCCTCATATCCACTGCTCTTCCAATGCACAAACGCTGTAAATATAAATAAGCAATTGTCCGAATCGTTTAATTAGAAACATTAAATTTTTATCCGTGGATGCAAATCATCGGGCGGGAGATCATCCCCGCCCAGTTTCATCGGGGCGCCCTATCCCGCCGGGCAACAGGTTGTCGACATGAAAACCGCTTCATCCGCCCCCGAAGGGAGGCTCGTGGGCTACGCCCGGGTCTCGACCGACGAACAACACCTGGGCCTGCAGTTGCAGGCATTGCGCGAGGCCGGCTGCAAGACCATCTACCAGGATCACGGCGTCTCCGGCGCCACGATGCGGCGCGAGGGCCTGGGACGCCTGCTGCAATCCCTGAGCAAGGGCGACAAGCTGATCGTCTGGCGCCTGGACCGGCTGGGACGCTCGCTCGGCGGCCTGATTTCCCTGCTCGAGCAGCTCGGCCATCGCGGTGTGCGCTTCTGTTCCCTGTGCGAACAGATCGACATCGACTCTCCCGGCGGCAAACTGGTGTTCCACATGATGGCCGCCCTGGCCGAGTTCGAACGCGCGCTGATCGGTGAGCGCACCCGCGCCGGCATGGCTGCCGCCCGGGCCCGCGGGATTCGCCTGGGACGCCCCCCTTCCCTGAGCCCGCCGCAATGCCTCCAGGCCCGGGCCATGATCGAGGCGGGCCATCCGCCCACGCAGGTCGCGGCCCATTACGGAGTCAGCCCGCGCACCCTGAAGCGGCTGCTGGAGGCGGCCGTCCCCCTGCCCGAGGGGTAAGGGACGGCCCCGCTCCCGGACCCCGCGGGATCACGGGCTCCGGGTATCGGCCGCATCGTGCGGCGAAAGAAATCAGCCCCGGGATTTCAGCGGGCAGGTGTTGATGCCCAGCACGGCGTACAGGGGGCAGAAGCGGAACAGGGCCGTGGCCACCGCCACCAGGCCCAGCCAGCCCCACCAGCCGATGGTGCCGTTGGCGGCCAGCACGATGAGGACGAGACCGAGGATCAGGCGCAGGATGCGGTCGATCGTGCCGATATTGAGTTTCATGAAGACTCCTTCGTAGGCTGAGGCTGCAGGGACGCAGCGGGAACGGCATCCCGGAACCGGCGGTTCCAGGGCATGCGCATGAGGACGCGGGCCAGGCCGCAGAATCCGGACAGGCCGGCGAACATCAGACCGGCGCCCACGAACCCGGACAGCAGCAGGAACCACGGCGACAGCCACGCGCCCGCGGCCGTCCCCGCCAGCACCAGGCCGCCGGCCGCGATCTGCACCTGGCGGGACAGTTCCAGGGGCCGGCCGGGGTCGGCCTGGACGGGCAGCCCGGCCCGCTTCCAGGCATCCAGGCCGCCTTCCAGGATGTAGGCCTCGCCCGCCGCGCAGGTTTCGAGCATCGCCGTTCCCATGCGGGTGCGGTTGCCCGAACGGCAGTAGAAGATCACGGCCGCGCCGGACGGCAAGCCGGTCCGGTCGCCCCGGGCCAGACGGTCCAGCGGGGCGCAGCGGGCCTGCGCGATGCGCTCGCGGGCGAACTCGTCCGGCGGGCGGACGTCGACCAGCACGGCGCCGCGCGTCAGGCGATCCCGCGCGGCTTCGGGTGTCAGGGTTGAAATACTCATGGCGTCTCCGGCAAAAAATCCGCGTCAAGGACAAAAGATCTGCTTCAAGGTCGCGATCAGCCGCTCCACGTCGGGATTGGCGATGCGGTAGTACAAGGTCTGCGACTCGCGCCGATAGGCCACCAGGCCTTCGTCGCGCATGCGGGCCAGGTGCTGGGACAGCGCCGACTGGCTGAGCGGCAGGCGTTCCAGCAGGGCCCCCACGGGCAATTCCCCCCATTCGATCAACAGGCACAGGACCAGCAGCCGGTGCTCGTTGCCCACGGCGCGCAGCAGCGCCGCCGCACGGGCCGCGCCCGCCTGCATGAAATCCAGGTTCTGCGATTCTTTTAGCATGTTCGACAAGGCGATTCCTTGTTTTAAATCAGTTTCTTCTAATTTAGCATTTGCTAAACTAACAAGCAAGACCAGGCCCCGCCGGGCGGTGCGGATGCTCCGCGCCGGGCGGCCGTTTCTCATGTTTTCGCCGCTTCGGCGCACCTCAAGGAGCACATCTCATGCACACCGGCCCCTATCGGGAACTGACCCAGACGATCAGCCAGAACCTCAAACCCCTGCGCGCGGGCATGCCGCACCTGATGCAGGGCTTCGGCGACCTGAGCAAGGCCGCGATGGCGGCCGGCGCGCTGGACCCGAAGACCAAGGAACTGATCGCGCTGGCCATCGGCGTGGCCACGCGCTGCGACGGCTGCATCGGTTTCCACACCCAGGCGCTGGCGCAACTGGGCGCGACGGAAGCGGAAGTCCAGGAAACGCTGGGCGTGGCGGTCTACATGGGCGGCGGGCCTTCCCTCATGTACGCCGCCGGCGCCCTCGCGGCCTTCGAGGAATGCCGGGCGCCTCGGGCCGCCTAGGGCCGGGCCGACCGGGCCGGGCGCAAAGGCCCGCCCGGATCAGAACGTCGAGGCGCAGTGCCCGCCGCTGGGGGCCACGCCCGAACCTGCCGCGATCAGCGGCGGCTCGGCGCGCACGTTGACCGGCGCGCTGTGCGTCCAGTCCCAGGCGAAGAAGCCCACGAGCACGATCCAGAAGGCGGCGGCCAGGAATCGGAAATGCATGCCGGCCCCCTCCTTCAGAAAGCGTAGCGGCGGCGCACGCGCACGCCGAGCAGGGAGCCCAGGAAGGCCATGGGCACCCAGATCCAGCCGTGCAGGCTGCCGGTGGAGATCCCGCTGACCATGGCGCCGATGTTGCAGCCGAAGGCCAGCCGCGAGCTATAGCCCAGCAGCAGGCCGGCGGCCAGGCCCACGGCCCATTGCGTGCCGTTCATGGGCTTGGCGGCGGCGGACGGCTTGCCCGCCGCGATCCACAGAGCGCCCGCCAGGATGCCGATGTTGGTGATCGAGGTCACGTCCAGGAACACCGACTGCGCCAGCGTCGCCGCATTGACCGGCTCGCTCCAGAAGGCGTTGGCCGACGGGTCGAACAGGTGCGCCGCCGCGGCCAGCTTGGCCGCCCACAGGCCGAAGCCGTAGACGATGCCCCAGGGCTGGCCGGCGATCACCAGGTTCAGCACCGCCAGCGCCGCCAGCAGCACGGCGCCCCACAGCAGCTTGCGGTTCCACAGCGGCGCCGCGCGGCCGGCCCAGCGCACCACGCCGACGCCGACCAGGGCCAGGCCCGCCAGCGTCAGCAGCAGCGCGACGGGCGCGCCGAAATGCGTCACCAGGCCATACGGCGGCAAGGCCCCCAGGGCCAGCCAGCGGTCCAGCGTGGCCGAGCCCAGGAAGCTGCCGATGGCGAACAGCGGCAGGATCGCCATGTTCAGGGGAATGCCCAGGCCCGCCTTGTACAGCGTGCCCGAGCCGCAGCCGTCGGCGACCTGCATGCAGGCGCCGAAGACGAAGGCGCCCACGATCAGGCTGACGCTGGGCGGCCCCAGAGCCGCGCCCAGGTCGGTCGGATAGGCGGCCAGCAGCGGCATGGACGCCGCCGCCGCGATCGCCAGCAGCACCAGTTGCGCCAGCACGCCGGACGGGTCGCGCTGCTCGATCAGGCGCCGCCAGCCGGTGGTGAAGCCGAAACGCGCGCCCGCCAGCACCGCGCCCAGGCCGATGCCGACCAGGAACAGCAGCGCCTGGCGCAAGGCCACCGACCAGGCCAGAAAGCCGCAGAAGACAAGGATCAGGACCGCGAGAGGAAGCCGTTTCATGAATCCGCCGCGATCAACCGAACACACCCTTCAGCTTGTCCAGGATCTGGCTGCCCCGGCCGGGCACATGCTCCATCGGCCGGTCCGGATCCTGGGACCATTCGGCCAGGGATTCGGGATACAGCCGCACGTTCTTCTGGCCCACGACCTCCGACAGCGCGAACCAGTCGGTCGCCGCCCAGTGGCCGGTATTGCAGAACGAGATCGTTTCGGACTTCGCCTCGGGCAGGAGTTCGGCGGCGATCTTGCGGGCCTCGTCCGGCGAGACGAAGATCGATGTGCCGGGCTTGAACCAGCGGCCGTTCTCCACGTTGACCGCGCCCTGGATGGTGCCGGGCACCTGCGCCGTCGGCGCCTTGACCTTGCCCAGGTAGAAATCCAGCGGCCGTGCGTCCACCAGTCGAGCCTGCGGGTTGCCGACCTGCGCGGCCACCTGTTCGGTGGTGGCGATAATGGAGGCGTCCAGCTTGGGCTCGAAGGCCGTCGCGGCAACCGTGGGCGCCGTCCGGTCCTGCGGCAGGCCGGCGTCGGCCCAGGCCTTCAGGCCGCCGTTCAAGACGGACAGGTTCCCCAGGCCCAGGTATTTCAAGGTCCAGTACACCCGCGCCGAGGCGCCGAAGTCGGTGCCGTCGGCCCCCGACGAAACCACCACCGCGTGCGTGTCCCGGTCGATGCCCAGGCCGCGCACCAGTTGCGTCAGCGTGTCCAGCGGCGGCAATTGACCGGGATTGTTCGCCGGGCCGCGCCATTGCGCATAGGGCGCCGACACGGCGCCGGGGATGTGGCCGGCGGCGTAGGCGTCCGGCGGACGGATGTCGATGACACGCACGGACGGCTGCTGCCGGGCGGCGTCCAGTTCGGACGGCGTCAGCAGCGGCTGGGCCGCCCAGGCGGCCGACGAGGCCCCGAAAGCGAGAAAAAGCGCCCCCAAGCGGGCGGACAGGCGTTTCATGATGATGCCTCTGAGGAATAAGGAAAAAAGCCCCCACGCCGCGCAGGCTGTGCCTGCCTGCCGCCCTCAAAGGGGGCATTTCTGCCTTGGGGCGGCCCGGCATAAAAAACGATCATTCATTCTCCCAGATTCGATCGTACGGCTGGAGATACCGATAGAACCTGGGGTTATGTAGGCGGCCGGCAGGCGGGCCGCGGCCGCCGCCCTCAGGTCCGCAACGGGCCGGCCAGATTGGCGGGAATCACCTGGATCACCCGGGCGGCGCTGTCGGTCGCGGCGGCCAGCGCCTCCATCGGCGCGGTGCCGCCGGCCCAGGCATGGACGAAGGCCGAGGCGAAGGCATCGCCCGCGCCGATGGTGGACAGCGGCGCGACGACCCGCGCGGGATGGAAATGGCCCTGTTCGCCGTCGTGGAACAGGGCACCGCCCTGCCCCAGCGTCACCAGGACGGACTGGCCGGGCCGGCGCAGCAGCCGGCGCGCCAGATCCCGGGCCTCGTCCGGCGCGGGGGCGTCGGTGTCCAGGGACATGTCCCCGCACAGCCGGGCGGCTTCGCGGGCGTTGACGCACAGCAGATCGGCCCGTTCCCAGAGGCCGCGCAGCGCCTGGGGATCGGCCAGCTGGCGCGCGCCGGGCGTCACCGCCAGCCGGCGGCGCGACGCGGCCATGCGCGCCAGGGCCTGTTCCAGCCAGGCCTGGGACTCCAGCGACAGGCCCGTCACGTAGACGACGTCCGCCGTCTCCAGGCCGGGAAAGCCCTGCTCGCCGACCCAGGTGCTGGCGCCGCGCTGCGCATAGGCGCGCGCCGCGCCGGCCTCGTCCACCATCACCACGGCCTTGCCCGTGGGCAGCGCATGGTCGGGGATGGCGGCCTGGATGCCGTGGCGCCGCAGGATGTCCCGCAGCAGATCGCCTTCCAGGTCGCGTCCCACGCAAGCATGGACCGTGACGCGGGCGCCGCGCGCGGCCACGTTCAACGCGGCGTTCACCGCCCCGCCGCCCGCGTACAGGCCGATGTGCTCCACATCCTGCTTGGCGGCGCGCATGGGCCGGACGCGGGACACGACGATGTCGACGATGGCCGCGCCGATGGTGGTGAATTGCATGGAATGTCCGTCCGGAAACAAAAATACTCAGGCGTTCAACACCTCCGCCGCCCAGTCCGCGAAGACGCGCATGCGCCGGGGCGGATGGCGGTGGTGGGGAAACAACAGATTAACCGGCATCGGCGGCGGCGGACAATCCGGCAGGACGCCGGCCAGTCCCGGCGCGCGGGCGGCGCTGGCCAGCGGCACCTGGACCAGGCCGAGGCCCGCCCGGCAGGCGGCGTCATAAGCCGCGCTGTTGTCCACGGTGACCCGGGATCGCATCGGCACCCGGACGACGCGGCCGGCGGCATCCTGGTATTCGAACGCCGCCGGACCGTCCGAGGGGTTGGGCCGGTAGTCCACCAACCAATGGCGCGCCAGATCGCCGGGGCCGAGAGGCCGGCCGTGGGCGCGCAGATAGCCGCGGCTGGCGAAATTGCCCAGGATCAACGCGCCCAGCGGGCGGCAGGCGAGCGATTCATCGACCACCGCGCCGACCCGGATGACGCAGTCGAGCCCTTCGACGATCATGTCGGCGCGCCGATCGGAGCTGGAGACCTCCACCCGCAAGGCCGGATGGCGCGCCAGGAATTCCGGCAGCCTGGCCATCAGCGGCCCTGCCGCCATGCCCAGGGGCATGCCGACCCGCAAGCAACCGTCCAGGGGCCCGTCCGGGCGCCGGAAGAAACCGCCGAGTTCGTCCAGGCCGTCCAGCACGGGCGCGCACCGGTCCAGGAAGGCCCGCCCGTCCCCGGTCAGGCCGACCCGCCGGGTGGTCCGCTGAAGCAGCCGCGCGCCCAGGCGTTTTTCCAGGCGCAGGACGGCCGTGGACACTGTCGCGCGCGGCAGCCTGAGCTGTTCCGCCGCCTGGGTGAAGCTGCCCAGGGCGGCGACCCGGACGAAGATCCGCAGGTCTTCGGCCGAAGGCGTGTAGGCGGGCGCGGGATCCGCTGGATCCTGATTGATCGAAATATTCGACATGTATTGTTGAATCAAGACTATTTATCCGCTCTGACTCAAACAATATAGTGTCTCCATCCGGCCCGCAAGCCCGTCGCGTCACGGGACGGCCCCGGGGCGGCCGGATCCGGCCGCCCCGACCGACCCCATCCACAGGAGATCC
The DNA here is from genome assembly GCF_042651965.1 of Castellaniella hirudinis. Lineage (NCBI taxonomy): Bacteria > Pseudomonadati > Pseudomonadota > Betaproteobacteria > Burkholderiales > Alcaligenaceae > Castellaniella > Castellaniella hirudinis. The sequence goes on along the minus strand of NZ_JBHSDY010000010.1, from coordinate 281,369 downwards.
GCCATGACCACGTCCGCCCCCTCTTCCGCCGCGCCCGCGGCGCCCCCCCTCGCCTTCATCACCGGCGGCAGCCGGGGCCTGGGGCGCGCCTCCGCCCTGCACCTGGCGCGGACGGGATGGGACATCATCCTGACCTACCGGTCCCGCGAGGACCTGGCCCGGGAAACCGTCGCGGAGATCCAGGCGCTGGGACGCGCCGCGCACGCCCTGCCGCTGGATACGGCCCGGACGGCGGCCTTCCCCGCCCTGGCCGCCGCGCTGCCGGCGCTGCTGCGCGACACCTTCGGCCGGGACCGCCTGGACGCGCTGGTGAACAATGCCGGAACCGGTCTCGACGCCGCCTTCATGGAGACCACCGAAGCGCAGTTCGACCAGATGATGAACGTGCACCTGAAAGGCGTGTTCTTCCTGACCCAGGCGCTGGCGCCGCTGCTGGCGGACGACGCCCGCATCCTCAACGTCTCCAGCGGCCTGACCCGGTTCTCGCTCCCGGGCAAGGCGGCCTACGCCATGATGAAGGGCGGGATCGAGGTGCTGACGCGCTACCTCGCCAAGGAACTGGGGCCGCGCGGCATCCGCGTCAACGTCCTGGCGCCCGGCGCCATCGCCACCGATTTCGGCGGCGGCGTGGTGCGCGACGATCCGCAAGTCCACGCCGCCATCGCCGGCAGCACGGCCCTGGGCCGCGTCGGCGAGGCGGACGACATCGGCGGCGCCGTCGCGGCGCTGCTGGCGCCCGGCAGCGCCTGGATCAACGGCCAGCGGATCGAGGCATCGGGCGGCATGCTGCTCTGACCCACTCCGTCCTCCGGCCCGCATCGAGGCCGCTTTGGGGACAGCGGGCCCGGATCACTCGAAATCAGGGTTTCCCCTTAGTACAATGCAGGGTTTCCCCTCCGCCGGACCCTTCATGTCTCAACCATCCACTTCCCGTGCCAGACCGCAGGCGTCCGCCGGCCTGGTGATCTTCGCCCTGGCGATCGGCGCATTCGCCATCGGCACCACGGAATTCGCCACCATGAGCCTGCTGCCCTACTTCGCGCAGGACTTGGGGATCGACGCGCCCACGGCAGGCCACGTCATCAGCGCCTACGCCCTGGGCGTGGTGGTGGGCGCCCCGCTGCTGACCGTGCTGGCGGCCCGCGTGGCGCGACGCACCCTGCTGGTGGCGCTGATGGGGATGTTCACCCTGTTCAACGGCCTGTGCGCCTTCGCCTCCAGCTACGAATGGCTGCTGGTGCTGCGATTCCTGAGCGGTCTGCCCCATGGTGCGTACTTCGGCATCGGCGCGCTGATGGCCGTGTCGCTGGTGCCGTACGCCAAGCGCAATCAGGCGGTGGGCCGCATGTTCCTGGGGCTGACGGTGGCCACCATTCTGGGCGTGCCTTTTGCCAACTGGCTGGGGCACGCACTGAGCTGGCGCTGGGGTTTCGCACTGGTGAGCCTGTCCGGTCTGCTGACCATGGGGCTGGTGGCCTGGCTGGCGCCCCGCAGCCCGCCGGAACCGGGGGCCAGCCCCTGGCGCGAACTGGGCGCGCTGCGCCAGCCGCAGGTCTGGCTGACCCTGGCGGTCGGCGCCATCGGCTTTGGCGGCCTGTTCGCCGTCTACACGTATCTGGCGGACGTGCTGCTGGAGGTGACCGGGGTATCGCCCGACACGCTCCCCCTGGTGCTGGCGGTCTTCGGCGTCGGCCTGACCGTGGGCAACATCCTGGTGCCCTGGCTGGCCGACCGGGCCCCGATGCCGACGGCGGCGGGCCTGCTGCTGTGGAGCGCGGCCATGACCGCGCTGTTCCCCCTGGCGGCCGGAAACGTCTGGACGCTGTCGGCCAATGTGTTCTTCATCGGGTTTGGCGGCGCGCTGGGCACCATTTTGCAGACCCGGCTGATGGACGTGGCGCGGCATGCCCAGGGGCTGGCCGCGGCCTTGAACCATTCCGCCTTCAATTTCGCCAATGCCCTGGGGCCGCTGCTGGGCGGCCTGGCCATCGCGCACGGCTACGGCTGGACCTCGCCCGGCTGGGTCGGCACCGGCCTGGCGCTGGGCGGGCTGGCGATCCTGGGGGTGTCCTTGCGGCTGGATGAGTCCGGACACCGATCAGTCCCTGCGGACTGATCGGTGCCTGACGAATCGGAGCGCCTTGCAAGGCGCGACGTGGGCGATCAGCCCTGAATCTTGTCCTGGGTCCGGGTCTCGAAATCCGCCGCGTCGTGACGCTCCCAGAGCTGCCGGGACGGATCCCCGGAGGTGCGGTTCACCATCCGTCCGCGCTGCACGGCCGGGCGTTCGCCGATGGCTTCGGCCCAGCGCAGCACGTGGCGATAATCCCCGGCTGACAGGAATTCCGCCGCATCATAGACATGGTTCAACAGCACCCCGCCATACCAGGGCCAGATGGCCATGTCGGCGATGGTGTAGCGGTCCCCCGCCACGAACTCATGCTCGGCCAGGCGCTTGTCGAGCACGTCCAGCTGGCGCTTGGCCTCCATGGTGAAGCGGTTGATGGCGTATTCGATCTTCACCGGCGCATAGGCGTAGAAATGGCCGAAGCCGCCGCCCAGGAAAGGGCCGCTGCCGACCTGCCAGAACAGCCAGGACAGGCACATCGCCCGGGCCGCCGGCTCGGTCGGCAGAAAAGCGCCGAACTTTTCCGCCAGGTGCATCAGGATCGCCCCGGACTCGAAGATCGGAATGGGCGTCGGCCCGCTGCGGTCCACCATCGCGGGGATCTTGGAATTGGGATTGACGCCGACAAAGCCGCTGCCGAACTGGTCGCCCTGGCCGATGCGGATCAGCCAGGCATCGTATTCCGCCCCCGCATGCCCCTGCGCCAGCAGTTCTTCGAGCATGATGGTGACCTTGACGCCATTGGGCGTGCCCTGGGAATAAAGCTGCAAAGGGTGCCGCCCGACCGGCAGTTCGCGCTCATGCGTCGGCCCCGAGACGGGACGATTGATGTTGGCGAACTTGCCGCCGCTGGGCTGATCCCAGGTCCACACCCTGGGGGGCTGGTATTCGGACGACTGACTCATGCTGCATGCTCCTGAAGGCTGACCCGAAGGGCGTCAGGCGCCCGGCACGGTCAGCGACAAAAGCATCTACGGTAACAGCGATTCCAGCATCTCATCAACGCGGCTCAATGCCGCAACGCTGTTCAACGCGGCTTCTTCGATTCAGACGACGGCTTCGTTTCAGGCGGCTGCTTCGGTTCATAGAATTTCTTCGGCTCAACGAGCTCCCAGCTCCAGCCCTTCATGCCCATGCACTGCTTGACCATGTGATTACGGCCGCCTGCATTCCCATCGACGTACTCAATCTGTTCCGGCACATAGTCTCCCCCCGTCGTGATGCATTCGAGCTTCTTGCCGACCGTTTCGCAGCTGGTCTTTTTAGGCGTGGTGTAGGCGGTTCTGGCGATCCTCGAAACTTGCTTTGGGGGGTAGAGCTTCGTCGCCTCACCCAGGCACGCATAGTTGTCTCGATCCTGCTCCTGTTGGGTGGCCCCCGGCTTCACCCACTGATACTGAGCACACCCGCCCAGCATGAGGACAAACACAGCAGCCATCCATCTACGCATCGTCGGTCTCTCCCCTCGGCGGCTCAAATGCTTCAAAAACAATTCAATTTTTAACAATCCAAGACTGTATTATTCGCCACGGAATGTAGCATGAGGCATGATGGATGGCCCTAGGTATTAATACTGGACGAGCCGCTGACCCGGCCCTATGATGTGCCCAAACCCTTGAACCCTAAAAGGAGCAGCACATGGGTATTATCGGCATGATCATCGTCGGTTTCATCGTCGGCCTGATCGCACGGGCGCTCATGCCCGGCGAGCAGAAGCTGGGCCTCATCCTGACCACACTCCTGGGGATCGTCGGTTCGGTCGTGGCCGGTTACCTGGGGGCCGCGCTGGGCATCTACCAGGCCGGCCAGGGCGCAGGCTGGATCGGCTCCATCGTAGGGGCTCTGATCGTGCTGTTCATCTACGGCCTGATCGCCAAAAAAGCCTGATCGCCCGCACGTCCCGAGCGGATGCGATGCGCCGGCCCGAGGGTCGGCGCAGTCCTGCAATCGTCGCAAGCCGCGGTCAGTAGTGCGGCGGTCGTTCGTCAGTGCCGCCGCCGGGGCCGGGCGTGCCGCTGGCCGCGAACTGCTGGCGCAAGGCCAGCAGTTCGCGCGCCAGGGACTCGATCTGCTGTTGCTGGCGGAAGATCGTATGGTTCAAGCGATCCAGCAGGTCGTCGGCGTACGCGGCCTTGACCTCCAGATCGACCAGACGTTTTTCCAGTGCGGCGTCGGAATCATGGTCGGTTTCGTTCATGCTCGTATCCTACCGGGATTCCCGCACTCAGGCGGCCGGCGCCGGAAAAATACCCCCACGCTGCGCCCTGCGGGCTTGCATCCACCGCGCGGCTTGCAAGCCGCTTGGATTCGCCAGGCAGGGAACAGTCCATTGGGACTGCTCCCTGTCCGGGCTCATCCCCCAAGGGGGCCGTTTTTGTCTAGGGACGGCCCGGCGCCAAAAAATCCGCCAGCACGCAGGCCATCACCCGGGTGGCGCCGCGCAGATCCTCCAGCGCCACGTGTTCGTCGGACTGCTTGGCGCGCGATTCCATGACCGTGCGCGGCCCGGCCCCGTACATGACGGTCGGCACGCCGTGTTCGGCATACAGCCGCGCATCCGCATACAAGGGCGTGCCCACGGCCGGGATGTCTTCGCCGAACACCGCGCGCGCATGCGCCTGCAGGCTGGCGACCAGCTTTTCATGGCCCGGCAGCGGCCGCAAGGCGCGGGCCAGCAGGATGCGGCTCACCTCGACGGTGATGCCCGGCAGGCCGGCCACGGCGGCGGCGATGAAGGCGCGCACTTCGGCCTCGACCGTTGCGGGGTCTTCCTCGGGGATCAGGCGGCGGTCCATCTTCAGCACGACCTTGCCCGGCACCACATTGGTATTGGTGCCGCCGTCGATGCGGCCCACGATCATGGTGGGATGGGTGATGCCGTCGATCCGGGAATGGATGCCGTCGAGCGCGTCGGCCTGGCGGTAGATCTCGTCCAGGATGCGGCTGGCGGCCCGCAGAGCGTCATGCCCGGTCTTGGGCGCGGAACCGTGCGTGGCCTTGCCATTGACGGTGATCTCGAACTGCAGGCAGCCGTTATGCGCCGTGACCACGGCGTAGCTGAAACTGGCGCAGATCGCGTAGTCCGGCTTGCTCAGGCCGCGCTCCAGCAGCCAGCCCGGCCCCTTGAGTCCGCCGAATTCTTCGTCATAGGTGAAGTGCAGTTCCACCGCGCCCTTCAAGGGCGCGCCGCCGGCCTCCAGGGCGCGCACGGCGTGCAGGTAGGTGGTGAAATCGCTCTTGGACACGGCCGAAGCCCGGCCGTAGAGACGCCCGTCCGCGACCTCGCCGCCGTAGGGATCATGGGTCCAGCCTTCGCCCGGAGGCACCACGTCGCCGTGGGCGTTGAGCGCCAGCACCGGGCCGTCCGCGCTGTAGCGGCGGCGCACGATCAGGTTGGTGATGCTGCGCATGCCGTAGGCCTGCATTTCTTCATCGGGCACGGCATGGCGCTCGACTTCCCAGCCCCAGCCTTCGAGAATGGCGGCCACGGTTTCGGCATGCGGGGCGTTGTCGCCCGGCGGCGTGTCGGTGGGCACGGCCACCAGGCGTTGCAACAGCGCGACCTGCTCGTCGAAATGGGCGTCCACCCAGGCGTGCAGCGTGGAACAAGGGATCGTCGATGCCATGGGTTCCTCTATCAACGCGCCAGACGGCCCCAGATGCGCACGCGGCTGATGCCGCCGTCGGGGAACATGTTCACCCGCACGTGCGAGACCGGGCCGACCTTCCGGATCACGTCGCCTTCGTAGAAGTGCTGCTTGTCCATCTCGGTCTTCTGTTCGCCCAGCAGTTCGGGCCAGAACATGGCCTGGGTCACCAGCGACTGGTCGGTGGATTCGGCCACCAGCGCGCCCTGCACCGAGACGCGATCGGGATAGTTGCCCTTGAAGTGCGCCGTGTCGATCTCGATCTTTTCCACGATGACCGGATGGCCCATTTCCAGGATCAGCCAGTCGTTGCCCGGCTCACGGCGGCGGCGGGTTTCCCAGCCGTCGCCCATGTTGACGCCACGGCCCGCCTGGATGACGGTGGTGGGCGTGCCGAAGTGGGCGTCGCTGTAGGCGACGATGCGCCCGCCGCTGGCCAGGGCCGACACTTCGTACAGGGCGTCCGGGTCGCGCTGATCCCAGTTGCAGGCCGGCTGGCCGTAGACACGCAGGCGGGCCACACCGCCGTCGGGGAAGATGTTCACGCGCAGGTGAGTCCAGACGCGGCTGTCGCCGATCTCGACGAAGTGGTGGGAATTGCCCTGCAGCGACTTGGCGGGGACGAGTTCGACCCATTCAGTCCTGGCGTCGGGTTCGCCTTCGCAGGACGCCGCCTGGACGGATGCGGCGGGCGGGAAATTGCCGGTGAAGTGGCTGGTGTTGATGTCCAGGCCCTTGATCGTGCCCGGCAGGCCCAGCTTGACGATGGCGTGGTCGTGACCGCCGTTGCGGCGGCGACGGGTTTCCCAGCCGTCCATCCACTTGCCGTGATCGTCGAACTTGCCGACGATGAAGACCGGTTCGGCATCCTGCAGCATGCGCTGCGCCGAGGCGAAGAATTCGTCCGAGCAGGACAGCACCCGGGCGCCCAGGCTCTCGCTGGCGAGGTTCGGGTGGCGGGTGGCGAAAACGGGCAGATCAACCGCGGGGGCGTCGATGACGGTGCCGACGGGCAGATTGGGGGAGGCCATGAGGATAAGCTCCAAAAAGTGGGAATCAAGCGGGCTTGTAGGGATGTTCCTGCACCCAATGACGGGCGATGTCGGCGCGGGTGGCGACCCAGACGCGGTCGTGCTTCTGGATGTGGTCCAGGAAGCGCTGCAGACCGGCGAAACGGCCCGGGCGGCCGATCAGGCGGCAGTGCAGACCGACCGACAGCATCTTCGGCGCAGTCTCGCCTTCGGCGTAGAGCACGTCGAACGCATCACGCAGATAGGTGAAGAAATGATCGGCGGTGTTGAACCCCTGAGGCGAGGCGAAGCGCATGTCGTTCGTGTCCAGGGTATAGGGCACCATGAGCTGGGGATGAGTCTTGCCGTTGCCCAGGTCCACATCGGTCCAGAACGGCAGGTCGTCGCCGTAGTAGTCGGCGTTGTACAGGAACTTGCCTTCCTCGGCGACGATGCGCTGGGTGTTGGGGCTGTCACGCCCGGTATACCAGCCGTCGGGGTGGCGGCCCAGCAGCTTCGTGACGATTTCCACGCAGCGCTGGAAGTGCTCGCGCTCGATGTCCTCGGGCACGTTCTGGTAGTGGATCCAGCGATAGCCGTGGCAGGCGACTTCATGGCCCAGCTCGACGAAGGCGCGCGCGACGTCGGGGTTGCGCTCCAGCGCCATGCCCACGCCGAACACCGTCAGCGGCAGGCTGCGGCGCTCGAATTCACGCAGCAGGCGCCAGACGCCGGCGCGCGAACCGTATTCGTAGATGGACTCCATCGACAGGTGGCGCTCGGGATAGGCCGCCGCGCCAATGATCTCGGACAGGAACTGCTCAGAGCCCGGATCGCCGTGCAGGACGCAGTTTTCCCCGCCTTCCTCGTAGTTGAGGACGAACTGCACCGCCACGCGGGCCCGCCCCGGCCAGTTGGCGTGCGGGGGGGTGCGGCCGTAGCCGATCAGATCGCGGGGGTAATGCGTGTCTGCCATGAGAGTCTCCAGTGAATGAGGTCAGATCGAGGGGGTCAGTGTGTGGCGCTGGAATGCGGACCAGGGATCGACGCCGGGCTCGACGTCCATCCGCTGTTCGCAATCCTTGAGGTGATGGTCCATGGCCGCCCGCGCGCCCGCAGCGTCGCGCTGCGCGATGCGGTCCAGGATGTCCCGATGCTCCAGATACGAGCAGGCGCTGCCCTCGGTGCTGTCCCCCAGGGCGATGATCAGCGTCGTACGGGCGCACAGCCCGGCCAGCATGTCCGTCAGCACCTGGTTGTCCAGCACGCGGGCCAGTTCAACGTGAAAGGCGTTGGACAGGCGCAGCCAACTGATGCGGTCGCCCTGCTCGAAGGCGCGCTGTTCTCGCTCGACCATCCCGCGCAAGGGCTCCAGCCGGTCGGCCACGTCGTCGAGCGCCACCAGCATGTCGATCACGATGCATTCCAGCGCGCGGCGCATGGCGAATACGTCGTGCACTTCCTTGGGTTCGGCCTGCCAGACGTAGGCGCCGCGATTGGGTTCGATCGCCACCAGCTTGTCGTACGCCAGCCGCGCCAACGCCGCCCGCACCGTGCCGCGCGAGCAGTCAAAGGCGGCGCACAGCGTCGATTCGGTCAGCTTGGCCCCCGGCAGCAATCGACGGTCCATGGCGGCGTCGAAGATTTCCCCATAGACGCGATCCACGTCCGACGGCTCGCCGGCAGGCTTGGGATCGCGCAGGGTCGAGGCGCGCGGCGCTTTCAGATCCTGGGCGGCGCGGTCGGGCTTCAATCGGAGCATGGCCATAAGGGAAAACGACAGGGTTGATTGACGACGAAAATTGTTGACAATTATTGTGTATCAAGCCAGAATCGTCAACACAAATTGTTCACAATATTTGAACCGTCCTGCCCCGAAACCTGCCGGCCCGCTCCGGCACTTCGCGAACCGGCGAACCATTCGCCGGGTCCGGCCATACCGGGGGCCTATTGGCAGGATACTGACCGGCGTAAATCCCCATGGGAAAACTCTCCACCCATGTCCTGGACACTGTTCACGGTGTGCCAGCCCAGGGCGTCGCCCTTGAACTCTATCGCCTCAACGGCGATTCCCGCACCCTGCTCACGCAGACGGCCACCAACCAGGACGGCCGCTGTGACGCCCCCCTGCTCAGCGGTCCCGCGCTGACCCAGGGCGTCTACGAGCTGGTCTTCCATGCCGGCGATTATTTCGCCCGCAAGGGGGTGCCCCTGCCCGAACCCCGGTTCGTCGATCAGGTCGTGCTGCGCTTTGGCGTGGCCAACCCGGATGAGAACTATCACGTTCCCCTGGTCGTGACGCCGTGGACCTGGTCCACCTATCGCGGCAGCTAAGCGTCACGCTTACCCCGGCACCCCCTATCTCGAAGAAATCAAGAGGAGACTCTCATGGAAGGCTTTTTCCTTGAGTACGGCAATCTGTTGCTGCGCTGGCTGCACGTCATCGCCGCCATTGCCTGGATCGGCGAATCGATCTATTTCGTCATGCTCGACCTGAGCCTGCACGCGCCCAAGGGCGAACACAGCAAGAAGCTGGGCGTGTACGGTGAGATGTGGGCCGTCCACGGCGGCGGTTTCTACCACAACCAGAAATACCTGACCAATCCGGCCGAACTGCCCGATGACCTGCACTGGTCGTTCTGGAAGGCCTACACCACCTGGCTGTCGGGCTTCGGCCTGTTCATGCTGCTGTACCTGCTGCGCGCCGACATCTATCTGGTCAACCCGGCCAGCCCCTGGGAATGGGCGCGCAACATGAACGGCACCGAAGCCGGCATCCTGGCCGTGGCCTTCCTGGTGATCGGCTACAACGTCTATTCGCGCCTGTGCCGCATCATCAGCCCCACCGTCAATCGCGACGGACTGCTGAGCGTGGCCGTGGGCGTGATGATGGTGTTCGTGTCCTGGCTGACCACGCAGATCTTCCCGGGCCGCGCCGCGTTCCTGATCACCGGCGCGCTGATGGCGACCTGCATGTCGGCCAGCGTGTTCTTCTGGATCATTCCCGGCCAGCGCCGCATGGTCAAGGCCCTGAAAGCCGGTGAAAAGCCCAACCCGCTGGACGGCGCCTGGGGCAAGCAGCGCTCGGTGCACAACACCTACTTCACCCTGCCGGTGATCTTCCTGATGCTCAGCAACCACTATTCGTTCACCTACACGAACGAATACGCCTGGGTCATCATGAGCCTGTTCATCTTCGCCGGCGCGGTGATCCGCCAGTACTTCGTGCTGCGCCACACCGGCAAGAACGATCTGCGCTATCCGCTGGCCGGCATCGTGATGCTGGCGATCATCGGCTGGATCGCCGCCCCGGCGCCCGCGCCGGCCGTCGCCCCTGCCGCGCAGACCACTGGCGGTGCGGCGGCTCCGGCCCAGGCCGCCGTCACGGCGGATCAGGTCCACGACATCATGGCGGCCCGCTGCATCCAGTGCCACTCGGCCAAGCCCACGCAGTTCCCCTCCGCCCCGGCCGGCATCATGCTGGACACCACGGAGCAGACCCTGCAGCACGCCGAGCAGATCAAGCAGGTCGTCGCCAGCAAGTACATGCCGCTGGCCAACATGACCCAGATGACGGACGAGGAACGCGCCGTGATCGCCGCCTGGAACGGCAAGTAAGCCCCTTTGCGCGGGACGGTTCGACGAAGACCGCCCGCGTTTGCAGGATCAAGGCGACCCGGCTCCTTCGAGAGCCGGGTCGCTTTTTTCATCGCCGGGCCACCCCAAGATGAACGTAGAATGCGCGGGTATGCGCTTCGGCGCCTCTTGCCCTTTTGACACGATGCACACGATGCACAAAAAAATCCTCGTCCTGCTGACCGCGCTGATCGGCCTTCTCGGAGGCCTGGGCGTCCAGGCGCAGTATGCGTTCGACGCGGTGCCCAACCCGAAAAGCCAGGGACACGCGCATTACGTCAGCGACCCGGACCGCCATTTAAGCGGCAACACCCTGGCGCAGCTCGACGCCCTCGGGGCGAAGATCGAGGCGGCCAACGGCAGCGAATTCGCCATCGTCATCGTCGACGACTATCAAGGCGACGATGATTTTCATTTTGCGCTGAATCTGTTCAACCATTGGGGCATCGGCAAACAGGGCAGCAATAACGGGTTGCTGCTGTTCCTGGCCATGGACCGCAGGGAATACCGTTTCACCACCGGCAGCGGCCTGGAAGGCATTTTTCCCGATATCCTGCTCAAGCGGATCGGCGAAGACTATCTGGTGCCGTACCTGCAGATCGGCGATACGAACGGCGCCGTGCTGGCTGCTGCCAAGGCGGTGGAAAGCGTGTTTCTCTCGCCCGATCACTCGCTGGAGCTGGACGGACTGCAGGCCTACCGGCCCACGTTCTGGAACCTGCACGCGGCAGCCCTGGAACGGACTGCGGCCGTACTGGCCCTGTACGCCCTCGCCTACGGCTGGATCAGTTTCGCGCGCACCCGCGTCCTGAAACGAGCCGGTCTCAAAACCGCACGCGATACCGCATGGTCGTTCTGGTTCGCCCTGCTCGCCTTTCTGTTCGTCCTGTTCATCAGCCTGTTCCCGGTCCTTTTCCTGGAAATCGGCAGTCGCGTCTACCAGTTCGGGAACCTGCCCTATTTCGCCGCCCTGTTCGGCATGCTGCTGCTGTCCTTTCACTACTACCGATGCGCCGAATTCGTCCAGAAAGACACCAAAGACAAGAAAACAAGCCTGGACAGGCTGGTCGCCTTGACCCGTCTGTGTCTGCCGGCCCTGCTGCTGTCGCCGCTGGCGTACAAGGCCGTTCACGACCTGAAGAAACACCGCCGGCACGCCCAACTGCGGGAGACCCCGCCTGACGGGGCCGGCCCCTGGACCCGACTGGACCGCGATACGCTCAAGCGCGGCAGCCTGAAAACCTACCTGAGCGCGTTGCAACAACGGGAAGAAAAACTCGACGCACAATCCTACGAGATCTGGCAAAACACCGACACCGGCGACATCCGGCTCAAGGCGTTTCCCGGCACACATGCCGAGGACTATACGACGTGCCCGTCCTGCCAGGGACACACGCTGAAAGAGCCGGCCGTCAAGGTCCGCAAACCCGCCACCTACTCCAGATCCGGGACGGGAGAACGCGTGCAGGCCTGCGCCTTCTGCAACTACGCGAACTCGCTGGGCATGGTGACGCTGCCCAAGTTGGAGCGCGACTCCGGCTCCGGTTCAGGCGGGTCGGGCGGCGGCAGCGGCGGGGGAAGCTCGGGGAGCAGTTTTGGCGGCGGCTCCAGCAGCGGAGGCGGCGCGGGCGGCCGGTGGTAGGCCTCACGGTCCGCGTATCATTCCGGAGACGGCATGCAGCCCGCCCAAGGGCTTTCAGGACCAGTGCGCCCTAACCCGCGTCCGGCGCCGGGTGCACCATGCCCGTCATCAGGCGGCGCGCGCTGCGGCTGACGGCCACCTGGGTGATCCGCCAGCGACCGTCGGCGCGTTCCGCCTCGGCGCCGACCGCCAGGACGCCCGAGGCATGCCCGATGCGCACGCGGCCGTCCGCGCCGGACCGCCGCAGCCGCGCCACCAGCGTGCCGGGAATCGCGGCGGCCGACGCGATGGCGACCGCCCCGGTCCCGGTCATGGCGTGATGCAGCTTGCCCATCGACAGGATGCGGGCCAACACGTCGATCTCGCCGGCGGCGACCCGCCGGCCATCGGCCGCCGTGAAATCCGCAGGCGGCGCCAGAAAAGCCAGTTTGGGGGTGTGGGGCCGGTCGCGCGTCGCCGCCTGGACATCCGCGGCCAGTCCCATGACCACGGCCCCCTGCGCGCGGACGGCTTCCAGCCGGGCCAAGAGCGCGGCGTCGGTGTTGACCTCGGCCTGGGTCTCGTCGCCGCGCAGCCCCAGGCTGGCGGCCGTGACGAAGATCGAAGGAATGCCCGCATCGATCATCGTGGCCTCGATCCGGCCGACGCCCGGCACCTCCAGTTCGTCCACGGCGCGCCCGGTCGGCAGCAGCGCGTCGCCCGCGCCGGGATCGAGAAATTCGAGCCGGATCTCCGCGCCGGGAAACGTGACCCCGTCGAGCCTGAATGAACCGGCCTCTACGACCCGGCCATGCGACACAGGCACGTGGGCGATGATCCGCTTGCCGATATTGGCCTGCCAGATGCGGACCGCGACCACGCCGTCCGCCGATGCGTCCGCCAGACCGCGCGCCAGCGCGAAGGGGCCGACCGCGGCGGTCAGATTGCCGCAATTGCCGCTCCAGTCGATCACCGGCGTGCCGATGGACACCGCGCCGTACAGGTAATCGACGTCGCAATCGTCGCGCATGCTGCGCGACACCAGCACCACCTTGCTGGTGCTGGACGTGCCGCCGCCCATGCCGTCGATCTGCTGGCCGTAGGGATCGGGACTGCCGACCACGCGCAGCAGCAGCCGGTCGCGCGCGGCGCCGGGCACGCGCGCCGCCGGAGGCAGATCGTCGGGCGTGAAGAACACGCCCTTGCTGGTGCCTCCCCGCATATAGGTGGCCTGGATCGACCCCTCGGGGTCGTAGGCGTCGCTCGTCATGGGTCTTCCTGGAAGCGGTTCGGGCGCCGGTGCGGGCGCAAACCGGGAAGCCATTCTACCGCGCGCCCGATGCCGGCCTCCGGCCCGCGCCGATCGCCTCGACACGCCGGAACCCTGATCCGCCGGGGTCATCGCCGCGCCACGCATACATACCCCACGGTCCAACCCTCGGGCGCCACGAGGGAGCCGGATTCGGCCACCTGCGCCATGGCGTAGCCCGCCGGACACGAGCACGTGCCGGTCACCGGATTGGCCGAGGAGCCGCCCGCGGCATTCAAGCAACCCCGGCGGCTGTTGAGCATGTAACCGCCCCCGGGAGGCCGCGCCAACAGTTCCCAGAGTCCCTGCCGGCAGGCCAGCACACCCGCCCCTTCCTTGAGGCGGCCCAGCATCCCCTCCTGCGCGCACGGCCCGCCGACGATCCAGCCCTGTCCCAGGAGCAAGCCGTCGCGCGCAGCCAGGTAGGTCCCGCTGCTCACCACGCCCTGAACCGTGGCATCGCCCTGAAAATCCGGATCGCGGGCGTCCCGCACCCGCAGATAGTCCTCGCCGCCCCCGGCGCCGGCTTCACCGCTGCGCGTCGAGACAGTCCGGGCCGCCAGCGCCACGACGCCCGGCGCCCAGTCGGCGGCGCCCGTCTCCGGCACGGGCACGTGCCAGCCGGCGCCTCCCAGAACCCCGGGCCGGCGCGGCCAGACCACCAGCCCGCGCCCCTCGGCAGCCTGCAGCCATTCGGCCACCAGCACCTCATCCACCCCGCCGGCGGGCGTCCGCAACGCAGGACGCGCATGCAGCAGCGCCCACACCCGGCAGGAGCCTCCCGGGCATTCGCCCTCGCGCATCACCCGCAGTCCCAGGGTCCGGTGCAACGGCCCCGTCGTCTGCCAGCCCGCGCTCAGCAGACCCGCCGACCGCAGTTCGTCCCAGCGCGGCGCCGTCCAGTCGGCGATGCCCTGATCCGCCAGGGCATCGGCCGTCTCGGCGCCTGCCAACTGAGCCGCATGGCGCGACAGGAACCCCTCGGCTGCATCGCGGGCGATGCCCATCCAGGCAGCCAGGGACCGGGCCTGCAGCGCCCGGGCGCGCTGCGCCCACTCCTGACCGGCCCAGATTGCCAGGACCAGGCTCAGGACCGCGACGACCATGAACTCCAGCAGCAGGGAGCCCCGCTGAGCGTGCAGGCGAGCGCAGTCCCCGACTCTGAGGGCGGCATCAACTGACATGGAATACGAACTGATTGACGTCCCCCTTGGCGCAGGCCGATTCCGCCGACAGCGCGTGATAGGTCGTAGAGGCGTCCTTGACCGTGCGGGCGGCGCCGCCATTGGCTTCGACCGTGATGCGGTCGGCCACACGCTGCAGCACCGAGGCGATCGAGGGACAGGCCACGTGGTTCACCTGCTTGAGCCGCAGCAGGAAGGCCGCGCCCGCATCCGCCGGTTCGACCTCGACCGTGCCGCCGCCCCCCAGGCCGTGCAGCACCGTGCCGTCGGTCGCCAGGGTCAGCACGGTGGAGTCCGCCACCATGGCCGCCAGATTGGCCGTGCCGATGTCTTCATAGGGCGTGTCGCCGGAAGTCCCGGCGTTGACACGCACGTGCATGACGAAGCGGGCCAGTTCCTGGCCGACCTTGGGCACTTTGTTTTCCATCACGTAACCGCCGATCGCGGGGATGCCGATGACCGCGATCAGCAGCACGATGGCGGTGACGATCGACACCTCGACCAGAGAGAACCCCGCCTGTCCCGCCCGGCGGCGCGCGGCGCGCGATTGAGCCAATACTTGCATGAAGCCTCCTTTGCCGGACGTCCGGCGCACGAATGAACCGGCCCTCATGAGCCGGCATGAAACATCATCCAGCCGCGCCGCAGTTCGTCGAGCGCGGCGTAATGCCACAGACCGATCCCCAGCACGACCGCCACCCCCAGCAGCAGCGCCATCCAGCGCAAGGCCAGGGCCTGGAGCCGGACGCGGTCCAGCCAGCGGCCGGCCATCCGCCGGTGGGCCGCCTGCACACCGGCCTGCAGACCGCGCGCGGCGGCCATGTCCTCCAGATACCAATACAGTTCGCGGTCCAGCAGTCCCGTGTCGAAGGCCGCCGCGCCGGCCAGACCCTGATCGATACGATCGGCGATGCGCTCCAGGTGATCGCCCAGCCAGGGACCGGCGTCTTCCAGGAACAGCAGGATCACCGGCCGCAACTGGGTCGAACCGCCCGTCCCCGGCTGCAGCAGAATCGAAATCAGGGCCAGCAGGCGCAGGGACTGGACCTGGCGGTACAAGCGCCAGGGGCCGTAGCGATCCAGGCGGCGACGCCACGGCCCATACCAGCGCGGCAAGGCGTAGCCGCCCGCCGCCAGCAGCGCGAGCAGTCCGGCCGGCAGCCCGGCCCCCCAAACGCGCAGCCAGTCCGCACCGGCGAACAGCGCCCGTGACCAGTCACCCAGATAGGCGGCCGGCAGACCCTGGAAAGCCTGCCGCAAAGCCGGCACCGTCCAGTGAGGCAAAGCCAGCAGCAACAGGCTGGCCACCAGCAGGGCCGCACCCGCCGAGCCCAGCGTGGCCCAGAGCACGCGGCGGGCCTGGATCAACAGCGCCAGATGCTCGGACAGGGCCTGGAAGCACGCCAGCAAGCGGGCATTGCCATAGGCCTGGGCCGCCCGCACCAGGGCCAGTTCATCGGCCGGGAAACAGCCCGTCCAGGTGGCCCGCAGATCGCCGCCGCCGGCCTCGCAGGCCCGCGCCCAGGCCCTGGACAAGCGCCCGCGCACCGTGCCCGGGCCATGGCGCGCGGCGTCCCGGTCGAACAGTTCGCGCACGGTCAACCGGCCTTGCGCCCCCAGCAGCACCGCCTGGAGATAATCGAAGTAATCCGCGCGCCCGCCGGCGAAGCGCCAGGCATCCAGGCGCAGACGCAGACGCGCCGGCAGCGCCCCGATCCGCCTCATCGATGCGCTCCCGCGCCACGCGGCGGAACGTCATGCGACACAGCGCCACGCGGCGTAGAGCCGCCGGCCGGCAGCCGCCCCTGGCGCAGCAGCAGGGTCTCAAAGGCCATGAAACGGACTTCGACGTCCCGTGGATCCACTTGCCCGGCAGCGGCTTTTTCCATGGCATGCGCCATGGCGCTGGCACGCGGATCCGGCACATAACCGTCACCGCCGTCGGCACCGGGCAGGCCCGGTTCCAGGCATTCGGCGGCCACGGTCCGCCCGTCGTAGCCGAACAGTTCCGGCAGCGCGGCGCGGCGGCACTGCGCGCAACCGTCCGGATTGCGCAGGCGCAACACCGCAGGATCGATCTCCCAGGCCTGCCCGATCCAGCCGAGCCAGCGCCGCCAGTGGCCGATCCCGCCGCCCGGCTGCTGGCGCACGAGTTCGGCAGGCGCCGCCGGCAGCGCGCAGTGCGGACACAACCGCGGCAGCAGCGCCTGATAGACGAGCAGCTTCAAGAGGCCGGGCGTGGTCAGGAAATCGCGCGGCACGGCGATGAAATCGGAGGCCAGGCGATCGACGATGGCGCGCGCCGAAGGCGCATGCACGGTGGTGTAGACATTGACGCCGGAGCCCGCCAGATCCATGAAGGCCAAACCGCTTTCGGCGTCGCGGATTTCCCCCAGCAGCACGTCGGTCATGGCCGAACGCTTCAGGGTGCGCAGCTTGGCGGCGTACCGGCCATGCGCCTGCTGGTCCAGGTCGCGGCCGATGGTGTTCTGCACGGCCCGGTCGATCCGGTATTCCACCGGCTCTTCCAGGGTGATGATCTTGCGGTGCGCCGGCAGGCCCCGGATCAAGGTCGCCAGCGCCGTCGACTTGCCCGAGCCCACGGTGCCCGCGAACACCAGCGCGCCGCCCTCGGACTTCAGCACCCGCTCGAAACAAGCCACCTGGTCGGCCCGATAGCCCAGCCCGCCCAGCGTCGCGGGACCGGACCCGGCATCGCGCGACAGAAAACGCAGGCAGACGCTGGGGCCCCGGTCAGCGGCCAGCGAGGCCCAGCGCAGGGTATAGGCCCGGCCGTCCACGCGGCGCAGCAGGCTGCCCTGCTGCTCCAGCAGCGGATCGAAGACGGCCCCATTGCCGCCCTGGATGTCCATCCAGGCCACCGCCAGCACGTCCCGCAGCAATCCGGTCGGCATGTGACGGAAGCGTTCCGGCGCCACGTAGCGGCCGGCCACGGTATAGCGGACTTCGGATTCCGCCGCGTCGCGCAGCACGTTCAGGTGCAGGTCCGTCGCCCCCTGGCGCACGCCCCATTCGACCAGATCCTGAAACACCCCGGCCAGGGCGGTCGGCGTGCGGTCTCCCGCCTGGGCCAACGCCGCCGCGCCGCCCTCGCGCGACAGGGCCAGCAGCAGCGCCGCCGGCAGGACATAGCGGGCCGGCTCGGACAGGACGCGGCCGGCGGCCCGCAGACGCCGCTCCAGCGCGTCGGCCTGATCGCTGCCGACATATTCGGCGCGGGCCAGCAAGGTGACGCTGCCATCGGCGCGCTCCACCGGACAGATCCTGTCCGCCAGCGCCTGGACACCCAGATCCCGCGCCAGCACGCGCCGCACTTCCGGCCGCAGCGCCGACAACTGCCCGGGATGGTCGATCACACCCGCCCGGGCCGGATCGAAGGGCGGCGGGGGCTCGGCCAGCGACAGGGCGGAAGTCCAGGGCTTCATGGCCGCACCTCGCCCAGCAACATCCGCAGGCATAGAGAATGACGGTCCTCGCCGCGCTCAAGCTGGACACAGGCGCCGTTCATGCCGCGCAGTTGATAGACGCCCCGGTCCCCGACATGCCCGGCGGGCCAGGCCTGGCCGCGCACGTACAGATAGGCCCGGCGGCCCACCTGGACCTCGGCCATCAAGGCCTGACCGACGCCGTACAAAGCCACCAGGCGGGGCGCCAGCACGGGCTGTACGCCCGAACCGGCATCCGCGCGGCCGACGGTCCCGGCACCGGCGCCGGCCGTCGAGGCGCGCAAGGCTTCGCGCAGATCCTGCTGCATCAGTTCGCGCACCGACAGGGTTTCCCAGCGGGCCTGAGGATCTTCCGGCGCATCTTCTTCGGCCGCGTGCGACACACCGGCCCCGGACGACGCGCCGGCCGGCATCTTGCCGGGCGCCTCGTCCGCCCAAGAGGCCATCGGCATACCCGCCCCCAACACCAGGCACAACCACACGATCCCCGGGAAAACGCGGCAGCCTCCCGGCGCAGGCACGCCCCCCGCAAGCACAGCCCGGCCGGCCTGCAGCCCGCGCAGGCGCTCATGATCGGTTTTCATAGACGGTTCCTTCGAGATGCAGGATCAGGCGGCTGGCGCGCGCACCCGGCCGGGCGCCCGGCGCCAGGGTCAGCGCGGCCTTGTGCCAGGAGACGGCCCGCGCCAACGGCGCCAGCAGCGCGCCCGAGCGCAGCGGCCCTTCGACCCGCAGGATGCGCACGGCCAAGGCGGGCAAGTCCTCGGGCGGCGGCAGCTCCCGGCCCTGGGCGTCGCGCGGCGCAGGCACGGCCAGCGGGCGGGAGGCTTCCAGCCGCAACGCGGAGAAAGCCGGCAGCACCGCCTGCAATGCGCTCGCCCAGTCGCGGGCCAGCAGCGCCGCGCGCGGCAGGCTGCGCGGTTCCGGTCTTAGCCCGGGCACGGTCAAGGTCCAGGCCGCGCGGGCGACGTCCAGGGACGGGAAATCCAGCCGCCAGCCGGCGGGGGCAGCCCGCAGCAAAGCACGGTTGTCGGCCTCGAATCCCAGGCGGCGGTATTCGCCGACGCACTGCCAGAGCATGCCGTCAGGCCGGGGCTGACAACGCAAGTCGTGCAGGGACCAGCCCCCGATCCGCGCCGGCTGGCGGTACAAGGCGTCCAGCAAGGCGCGCGTACCCGCCTCGCCATGCAGCGGATGCCGGGCCAGCGCGCGCTCCAGCGCCGCATGCCAACCGGCACGCGCATCGGAATCGGGCGCGACGGATGCCGCCGCACCACCGCCCCAGCGCAGCCAGCCGGCCGCGCCCAGGCCCACCGCCAGCATCAGCAGCGCCAGCCGAAAACCGCGCCACCGCGTCGGTTCCAAAGGACGGCAGCCCCCCGCCTGACGCGCCAGCGTCTGCAGCAAGCCCGCTGCGTCCGGCCCCGCCTGAGCAGCGAGCAGTTCCAGTTTCGGGTGCGCCCGGCGCAAAGCCTCGATCGCCTCGCAGGCCAGCGTCTCGTCGGGATAGGCGCGATCTGCGCGCGCCAGCGCGACGCCTTCGTGCGCGGCCAGGACATGCCACAGTCCGGTGTCGAGCGGCAGCATGCAGGCCACGGTCCCGCGCGGATGGCGGCGCGCCAGCAGGTCCGCCGCCGACCAGCAGACCAGGCCGGCGGGCAGGCCGCGCGCCAGGCCCAACGCGGCGGGCGGATCGCCCGACACCACCCGGTGGGTTGCCCCCCGGCGGTGCGCCTGCGCCCGGGCGGCCTCCGGTTCGCCCAGCAGCGGCACCCAATCCAGCCCGAAGGCGAGCGGCACCTGATCCACCCAGACGAGACGAGCGGCGCGCGCCATGTCAGAGCCCCTCCTCGACCTGAGCGGTGATGATCAGCACCGTGGTCAACCGCTGGGTGTTGAGCTGATTGCCGCCGCCGAACACCGCAGGCACGCCGGGATTCAAGCGGCGCTCGGCGGATTCGGCCGTTTGCCGCTCAAACCCCGACACCACCAACGGCTGCCCCGGTTGCAGGGCCAGTTGCTGCACCGTGCCGTTGCCCTCGATGGTCAACTGCTGCAATTGCAGGGGATGGTCCTTGTCCCCGAAAGTGACCGTCTTGAGCGGCTGGGCGACGGTATTGTCATAGGCCAGCGAGAGCAGGATCCGCCCGTCTTCCTGAGCGTCCGGCACCAGGGTCAGCAAGGACCCGACGGTCTCGGCCTTCTGGTTGACGGACACGGCCGGCACGGCCAGACCCGTGGCGCCGGAGACAGGCGTGGTTTCGATCCGGTCGATGTACGAGAACGTCGTGCGGACCGCGTGCGAGACCGGCCGCCGGTTCAATCCCAGGATGGGCACGCTGCTGCGCCGCACCAGCTGGACGGACTCGCCCAGGGCGCGAATGACGGCTTCGCTGCCGGAGAAAGATCCCTGGACAATATTCACCCCCAGTTGTCCGCCCGTGGCGCCGGACAGCGCCGGCACCGCCAGTCCGGCGGCCAGGCGCGCGCCGGAAAAGATCAGATTCCAGTCGATGCCGGCCTGGGCCTGTTCGCTGAAAGCCACGGTCAACTCTTCGAACACCAGGCGCACGCGCCGCGTCAAGGCGCGGTTTTCCCGCTCCAGATACTGGGCAATGCGGTCCAGGACGTCAGGCGTATCGGTGACCACGACGGACGTCCCGGCGCCGGATTCGGCCGAAAGCACCCCGGCCCGGGACAGGAATGGCTCGATCCGGGCGCGGACGGTCTTCATCACGTCCTGGTCGCCGCCGCTCAAGCGGGTGCCGGAGGTGCTGACGAAACCGCCGTCGGCCGCGTCCCGCCCCTGTCCCAGCGAAGCCTGGACACGTGAGTCCAGCGTCAAGGCCTGGACATCGAAGACCCGCGTGTCGGTACGGAAGAATTCGATGCGGTCCCGTTCGTAGCGCCAGCGCACCCCCAGGTGCGCGCACAGACGATCCAGAATGAGCGGCAGCGGCGCCGGGCCGGCCGCCAGATCGAAAGGCTCGGGCGGCTCGGCGCTCAACATGCCCTGCCCCGCGCCGTTCGCCAGGCGCGGCAGAAAGAGCGCGGACGGCAGCAGTGCGTCGGGACGCACATGGACCGGGATGCCGGTGACGGCGGCAATGCGCCGCGCGATCCGGCGCAGGTCATCGGTGCCGTCGGCGAACAGCAGCGTCGTGCGCACACGGGCGCGCAAGGGCGCAGGCAGCGTCAGCTCACGGGCCAGCGGTTGCGCCTTGCCGGCGATCCAGGGCTGGGCGATGTCCTGGGCAGCGCGGCGCGCGGCGGCATCGGTCGCGGCCCGGGAGAAGCGCCCATGCTCCCGGGCCGCAGTGCCGTCCGCCTGCCGGAACTCGTCCGCCGCCCGGCGCAGGCGTTCGGAAAAGGCGCAGCCGGACAGCCCCAGGCACAGAGACAGGATCGCCAGCCCCACCCGGCAGCGGGACCTCATGACGCCATCCCGGGGATCCGGGTCCGGTCGCAACGCTGCGCCAAGGGCACGACGCGCAGCACTCGATTGGCATAGAAGCAAGGTTGGACCGGCCGATCCCCGAGTTCGGTGGCGGACAGCAGACCGCGCACGGCCGTGCGGAAAGAATCTCCAAAAACGGCAGAGCCCGCCAGAGGAATGTCGGCATCGACGTCCCAGTGTTCCGGCTCGAAGGTCCAACCCGCCGCCTGCGCCCAGCGCCCCAAGGCCCGGCGGACGTTGCCGTCGGCCGGCGTGACCTCGAAGGACACGGTGTGCCCCCTGGCCGGAGCCTGAGTGACCGCCGCAGTCGCAGTCCGGGCAACGGGCACGGCGGCGGCGGACTGGCCGGAAACGCCTCCTGGGGAAGGCGCAAGCGGCGCCGCCGGAACGGGCGGCTCAGGCGGAGGCGGCGGCGGCAGCGGCCGGGGATGCGGCACGGGCATCGGCAGGTGCGCCATCGGCAAGGTCGATGCCTGCGGCGTTGCCGGCGTTCCGGTCTCGCGCCAGGCCTCGGCCTGCGACAAACCGCCGCGCAGCACGATGCGTTCGGGCACGCCGCGCAGGATCAGGTAGTCCCGATCCCGCCGGGGCCGCAGCAGCCGGTCGCCCCGCGCGGTGCGTTCGAACACGGCGGGCGCCGGCTGATCGGCGGGATACTGCAGCCAGGTCTCGCGTCCATCGTCGAACACCTGCAAAGGCGCCAGCGCCGGATCACCCGCGATGCGCCAATCGAAGCGGTAGCCGCCGGGCGCCGGCGACAGCCCCGCCAGGTCGCGCCACCAGGCGCCGTCCGCCGGGGCCGCACACCCCCCCAATCCCGCCAGCAACAGCCCCGCACCCAATATCCTGATCATGTTTCTCCCCCGCGACACCCTGGTCGTGAATCACGGTGCCCATGGTGGCGCGGCCCGGCGCGGGCCGCCAGACTGGGATATACGAATGGATGAAAAGGTCCGCCCCCGGGGGCCGCACCGTGAAATCGGCGGGCGCCCGGGGGCGGATGGGGTCAGGCGGAGGCAGGAATCAGCGCTGGCGCACCAGCTTGTTGGCCTCGGCCGAAGCCGTATTCAGGGCGGTGACCGCAGGCTGCTGGCCGCTGAGCGCGGAATCCAGGATCTGCTGGAAGCGCGTGCGGATGGCCGGATAGTTATTGATGCGGAAACCCTGGGCCGTCAAGGCGGCCTTGCCGCTGTAGACCGCCACCAGATCGCGCCATTGGCCCAATTTGGCGTAATAACTGGCAGGGGTGGCATCGAAGGCGGCCTGGGTCAACGGCAGGAAGCCGGTCTGCTGATACCAGCGCGCGGCCTGCTCGGGCTGCGACAGCCAGCCCAGGAAGGCGGCCGTGGCGTCGGTGACGGGCTTGGAAGTCTTCATGACCCACAGGCCGGCGCCGCTGACGAAGGGATTGCCGGGCTTGCGCGTGACTTCGGGGTAGTACGGCAGACCGGACACCGCATAGTTCAGCTTGCGCTGGTCGCTGAATTCACCGATGTGGCCGGAACTGGACATCATCACGGCGCATTCGCCCTTGGCGAAACGTTCGGCGGAATGCATGCCGACGTCCGGGCGCACCATGATCTCGGAACGCACCCAGGTGACCATCAGGGCCAGGTGACGCACATAGGTGGAATCGAAAGAGAAGCTGGGCAGGCCCTTGGCCTTCAGGCCGTTGTCGGCGCTGGCGTAGAGCTGGTTATTGACCGCCGCCAGGTTTTCCAGATTGATCGACACCGGCAGGTCGGAGGTCAGCGGGCACTTGCGCGAGCCGTTGTTGGCCATGGTCACGAGCTGGCCCTGCAGATCCATCCAGGTGCGTTGCGGCTGGGGGGGCACCAGGCCGGCCTTTTTGAAGGCGTCCTGGTTGTAGTACATGACGGGGATTTCCAGCATGTACGGGAAGGCCATCAACTGGCCCTTGGCATCGTGAACGAACGCGTTGTCCGACGAAACGAACCAGCGCGTGTTCTTCAGCCCGGAGGCCTTCTGCAGCACGTGGAACGGCTGCACGTAGCTGCGCTGGGAGATGTCTTCCAGGGTGTGGCTGTCGCCGATCTGCGCCAGAGCGGGCAGCTCCTTGGACTTGGCAGCGGCACTCAATGCCTGATCGAGCGCCTCGGGCGTATCGAAGGCGCGCGCCACGACCTTGATGTCGGATTGGCTGCGGTTATAGGCCTTGATCAGGTCCTGAAAAGCTTCGGCATTGTGGCCTTTGAGGGTGTGCCAGACCGGCACTTCGGTCGCTGCCCACGCGGGCGTGGCCGCCACGGCGGCCGCCAGCATCCAGACAGCGCGCATCCCCGGGCGCAACATGCCGGAGCCGAAAGGAAAATTCATGATGAGTCAATCCAAAAAAGGAAAGTCGATATCCGGCGTCCGGCTGGACACCAGATCAGCCAGCACTCTGCCCGAACCCGCCCCCATGGTCCAACCGAGGCTGCCATGACCCGTGTTCAGGTAAAGATTGCGTATCCGTGTACGGCCGATGAGGGGGACGTTGGAAGGCGTCGTGGGCCGTAGGCCGGACCAGAACAGAACGTTAGCAAAATCGAGGGCGCTTGGGAACAGGGCGCGGGCCTGCTCGACCAACTGATTGCAACGGCCGGTATCCAGCGCGCGGGAATAGCCGCCGATCTCGGCCGTCCCGGCCATGCGCAGGCGGTCGCCCAGGCGCGAAAACACGATCTTGGATTCCTGGTCGACCAGGCTGACCACGGGCGCCGCGTCCGGATCCAGCAGACGGAAGGTTGCGGAGTAGCCTTTGGCCGGCCAGACCGGACAAGACAGGCCCAGCGGCGCCGCCAATGCGGGGGTGAAGCTGCCCAGGGCCAGCACGTAGGCGTCGGCCTGCAGCGGCCGGAAGGTGCCGTCGGGCTCGATCAGTTCGGCCACCGAAATCCGGCCGTCCACAGGCACCAGCCGGTTCACCCGGGTGCTGTAGCGGAAACTCACGCCCGCGTCCCGCGCCCGCTCGGCCAGGGCGCGCGTGAACAGGTGCACGTCGCCGGACTCGTCATCCGCCGTGAAGTCGCCGCCGACGATCGGGTCCCGGGCCGCCGCCAGCGCAGGTTCGATGCGCAGCACCTCGGCCGCGTCCACGATACGCCGGTCCACCCCCAGTTCGCGCATCTGCGCGGCACTGGCCTGGGCGTGCTCGAACTCGCGCGGATCACGGTAAAAAGCCAGGATGCCGCGTTCCAGATGGTCGTACTCGATACCCAGATCCGTGCGCAGCTCGCGCAGCGTGGCGCGGCTGTACTTCGCCAGGGTCACCATGGCGCGCAGATTCGCCGCGAACCGCGGCGTGCGGCATTCATTCAGGAAGCGCGCGCACCATAGCCATTGCCGGGGCTCCAGGCGCGGCGACACACGCAAGGGCGCGTCGGCCCGCCCGATCCAGCGCATGACCTTGCGCAGCGTATGCGCGCTGGCCCAGGGCTCGGCGTAGCAGACGGAAATCTGGCCGCCATTGGCCCGGCTGGTTTCCAGCGCCGCGCCCGGACGGCGCTCGATGACTTCGACTTCGTGGCCGGCCCGCGCCAGCCACCAAGCGCTGGACACCCCGATGATGCCCGCGCCGAAAACGGCAACTTTCATTTAAAAGTAACTTCATCACCCGCCGACACTTTCCAAAACCCGATCCGGCGTACTGTGCAAGAGTACACCAGCATGTTGCGAAATGCGCCTTTTCAAGCCAAAGGTTTTTGGAGGCGCGCAGTCCGAAAATCCGCACATCGCCTGGTGATCGGGCGGCGCCGGTGTCAGCACGTCGTGATCAGAAGAAAAGCTCGACCGCAAAAAGCGGAGTTTCTGGCAGCGCGCGGCCTTCTAGACTGATCTCACTCATTCATTTCAGAGAGCCGTCATCATGAAGACCCGTTCCGTTTCCATGTTCAAGTACACCTTTCGCGCCCCGGGCAGCCAAGTCGAGGGCCCCGTCCGGTTTGCCGTCGGCCGGACGGTGCTGGGCAAGGTGATTGTCGGCCGCAGCCAAAGCGGTATTTGCGCGATCTTCCTGGGGGAAGAGGCGCAGGCGTTGGGCAGGCAACTCGCCGCCGCGTTTCCGGGTATCGAGTTGCTGGCGGACCAGGCGGCGCTGGAGCACGAACTCCATCAGGTCGTCGCCTTCATCGACAAGGACACAGCCGAGGGCGTAGTCGATCTCGACATCGGCGGCACGGCGTTCGAGCAAAAGGTCTGGCAAGCGCTGTGCGGCATCCCGGTCGGCAAGACCCGCAGCTATAGCGAGGTGGCGCGTGACCTTGGTGTGCCGGAAGCCGTCCGTGCCGTGGCAGGAGCGTGCGCGGCCAATGTGTTGGCCATTGCCATTCCCTGCCACCGCGTGGTGCGCAGCGATGGCTCGATCTCCGGCTACCGCTGGGGCGTGGATCGCAAGCGCGCGCTGCTGGCCGACGAGGCGGCCGGCACCGTGGGGGCGCTCCTGTGAAACCTGCGGCGAACCATGATCCTGCCGTGCCGTCGCAGGCCTGCGACTGGGAGCGCATCGGGCGTTCGCTCGATGCGCATGGAAATGCCGTGCTGCCCGCTCTCCTGACCGACGCGCAGTGCGGCGCCCTCGCGGCGCTCTACGCCCAAGAAAAAGGCTACCGCTCGCGGATCGTCATGGCCCGCCACGGTTTCGGGCGAGGTGAATACAAGTATTTCGCGTACCCGCTGCCGCCGCTGCTCGACCGGCTGCGCCACGCGCTGTATCCCCGGCTTGCGCCCATTGCCAATCGCTGGAACCGGCAACTGGGGATCGACATACAGTATCCTGACGCGTTGGATTCCTTTTTGCAGCGGTGCCGCCAAGCGGGTCAAACTCGCCCCACACCGCTCATCCTTCAGTATGGCAAGGATGACTACAACTGTTTGCACCAGGACCTGTACGGCGAACTCGTCTTTCCCTTGCAAGTCGCCATCTTGCTGTCAAAGCCCGGCCGGGATTTCACCGGCGGGGAGTTCGTCATGACGGAATCGTCGGCCAGGGGGCAGCGCGCGGACGTCGTGGCGCTGCGTCAAGGCGATGCGGTGGTATTCACCGTCAATCAGCGGCCTGCGATGGGGCGGCGCGGACGCCGCAAGGTCGCCATGCGGCACGGCGTCAGTCGCATTCTCAGCGGCCATCGCCATACGGTCGGCCTGATTTTTCACGACGCGAGGTGAGCATGGAAACGCTGGCACTTTTCGAGGCCGCAGCGCCGGACCAGCGCCTGGGCGCTGCGGCGATGGTGTTGCGAGGCTTCGCATTGCCCTATGTGCGCGAAGTGATGCCCGCGCTTGCCGCCATCGAGGCCCAGTCACCCTTCCGGCACATGGTGACGCCCGGCGGCTTCACCATGTCGGTGGCGCTGACGAATTGCGGCGCGTTGGGCTGGACGACCGACCGCAGCGGCTATCGCTACACCTCGACCGATCCCGACACCGGCCAACCCTGGCCAGGCATGCCGGCGGTGTTTGCGCGTTTGGCGCGCGAAGCGGCCACGGCGGCGGGTTTCGACGCCTTCGAGCCCGATGCCTGTCTGGTCAATCGCTATCTGCCGGGCAGCCGGATGTCGCTGCACCAGGACAAGAACGAGCGGGATTACGACGCGCCCATCGTCTCGGTCTCACTGGGCATGCGCGCCGTGTTTCTGTTCGGCGGTCACAAACGCACCGACCCCACGGTCAAGGTGCCGCTGCTGCACGGCGATGTAGTGGTGTGGGGCGGCGTGGATCGCATGCGTTACCACGGCGTGATGCCGCTCAAGGATGAACCGCATGCGCTGTTGGGCAGCCGGCGCATCAATTTCACGTTCCGCAAGGCGGGGTGATGGCGAGGATTCAAGCGTATCGACCGCAAGAATCGGAGTGCTTGCGATCGAGGTCTTGCCTATTCTGGCTCTATGATTGATGAGGATAGGATTTCCGCCATGAAGACGACCACTGCCGCCGCCAGCCGGACTCGCACAGCCACCGAGCGTGCCGCCCTGGTGGCGCGCGCCTGCCGCTTGATCGAGGCCGCCGAGACACCGCCGTCGCTGGACGAGTTGGCTGCCGGGGTGGGCATGAGCCCGTTCCACTTCCACCGTCTGTTCAAGGCCGAAACCGGCCTGACGCCCAGGGCCTACGGCGCAGCTTGGCGCGCCCGCAGGCTGCGCGCGGAACTGGGCAGTCCGGATGCGTCCATTACCCATGCCATCTACGACAGCGGCTTCAATTCCAACAGCCGGTTCTACGAAGCCTCCGACCAGTTGCTGGGCATGCGCGCGCGGGACTATCGGGCGGGCGGCGCCGGGGCGGTCATTCGCTTCGCGGTAGGCCAATGCTCGCTCGGCGCCATCCTGGCGGCCCAGAGCCAGCGCGGCATCTGCGCCATCCTGCTGGGCGACGATCCTGACAAGCTGGTGCGCGATCTGCAGGACCAATTCCCCAAGGCCGAGCTCATCGGGTGCGACGACGCGTTCGAGCAGTTGATTGCCCAGGTAGTCGGTTTCATCGAAGCGCCTTCGGTGGGCCTGCACCTGCCGCTGGACGTGCAGGGCACGGCCTTCCAGGAACGCGTCTGGCGTGCGCTGCGCGAGATCCCGCCGGGCGCCACCGTGAGCTATTCGGAAATCGCTGAACGCATCGGTTCGCCCAAGGCCGTGCGCGCCGTGGCCCAGGCATGCGCCACGAACCACATTGCCGTGGCCATTCCCTGCCACCGCGTCGTGCGGCGCGACGGCGATCTGGCCGGCTACCGCTGGGGTGTGGATCGCAAGCGCGAACTGCTGCGCCGCGAAGCCCTGGCTTGAGGGAGAGGCGCTGCATGAGCGCATTCGAGACACGGCTTGACCACCTGGACTGGGCGGACATCGGCCGGCAGATGGATGTCGAAGGCTACGCCGTGCTGCCCGGCCTGTTGGGCCGCGATGAAGCGCGGGACCTGGCGCGGCAAGTCTCGGCCATCGGCCTCCACCGAGCGACCTTGGCCTCCAGCGGCCTCGGGCGCGGTGAGTTGTTCTACTTCGATGCCGGCTTACCCGCGCCGCTGGCACGGTGGCGCGCCGCGCTCTACCGTCGCCTGGTCGTCATCGCCAATCGCTGGAACGAAACCCTGGGCGTCGGTCACCGCTATCCGGCAGCATTCGAGGCATTTCTGCAATGCAACCGCGAGGCAGGCCAGACGCGGGCGCAGTCTCATCTGAACCGCTTGATCGAGGACGATCACCTGGCGCTGCACCAGCGCAATGACGGCGAGCAGGTGTTTCCCACGCAGATCGTCGCCGTACTGTCCGAGCCGGGCGTTGATTTTCAGGGAGGCGAGTTCGTGATGACGGAGCAGCGCCCGCGCATGCAGTCGCGCCCCGTGGTGTTGCCGCTCAAGCTGGGCGATTTGGCGGTGATCGCCACGGCGGAACGGCCTTTCAAGGGCGCCAGGGGCTATTACCGGGTCAACCTCAAGCATGCCGTCAGCCGCGTGCGACAGGGCGAACGCATCGGCCTGGAATTGTCGTTTCATGACGCGCCGCGAAATGGACCGGGGGCCGCTCATGACGGCATCGGGTAAGACTTCATCGGGCACATTCAGGCTGATCGGGCCGGATGGCAGGCCTTGCATCAGCCCCGTGCCGGGCACGCTTGGCGGCCATCGCGGCGGCAAGCGGTACGGCCGGCTCGATTGCCGCGCCGCACTGCAGGCGATTGCGCGCGGCGGCTATGTGAAACACCGCGTGTTCTTTGCCGATGAGGCCGCGGCCATCGCCGCCGGTTACCGGCCGTGTGCTGTGTGCATGCCGCGGGAGTACGCGGCCTGGAAAAAATTTACGCCTCCGCCCCGATCCGGTCCGCCGCCGAAGTGAACGCATCGGCATGGAAGGCATCCGGCGACAGCCCGCACCGCCCCACAAAATCGCGGCGAGCGGCCTCGACCATGACGGGGGCGCCGCACGCATAGACCTGGTGGCCGGACAGGTCGGGCAGGTCGTCCATGACGGCCTGGTGGACCCAGCCGGCGCGTCCCGTCCAGCCATCGGCGGGTTCGGCCTCGGACAGGACCGGCACGAAGCGGAAGCCCGGCAGGCTGTCCTGCCACCCCAGCGCCAGATCCTGTCGATACAGGTCGGCGGGGCGGCGCCCGCCCCAGTACAGCGTCGCCGGACGTGTATCGCCCCGGGCCAGCATGCCTTCGATCATGGCCTGGATGGGGGCGAAACCCGTACCGCTGGCCAGGAAGATGATCGGCCGCGTATCGTCGGGGTCCAGAAAGAACGAGCCCAGCGGCCCCTCGATGCGCAGGATCTCGCGCGGTTTGATCGGCTCGGCGCCTGCGCCGAAGACCCGGCTGGTGAACAGCCCGCCCGGCATGTGGCGCACGTGCAGGCGCACCTGATGATCGTCGGCCTGGCTGCAGGCCATGGAATAGCTGCGCCGGCTGCCGTCCTTGAGGATGAACTCCAGATACTGCCCGGGCTGGAAACGGAAGGCCTCCGCCGAGGGCAATTGCAGGGTGATTTCCATCACGTCGGATGCCAAAGGCTCCAGCGACAGCACCCGCACGGGCATCTTGCGCACCACGATGTCATCGGCCATGCGGACTTCGCGGGCCTCGATCACCAGATCCGAGGACGGCCGCGCCTGGCACAACAGGGTATGCCCCTGGGCCAGTCGGTCGGCATCCAGAATGCGCGCCGGCGCCGGCCCGGCGTCGTAGTCGCCCGAAACCACCCGGCCCTCGCAGGTGGAACAGGTGCCGTTGCGGCAGCTATAAGGCAGGACGATGCCGGCCGCCAGGGCGGCCTCCAGGACCGTCTGCCCCGGCTCGGCCGGGAATTCCCGACCCGCCGGCAGCACCGTGACCTTGAAACTCATGACGTGACTTCCATCAACATAGTGCAGGAACCCTATTCTAGTCCGGGCACGGGGCGGATCTCAGGACTCCTCCGCGCCCGGCCACAGACTGGGCTGCTTGATCTTGACGTCCAGCAGGCGGCCCTTGCGCGCCCGCCGGCCGGTGTACTGAGCCAGTTCCTCGGGCGTCAGCACCAGTTCGGTATCACGCGCCCGGTAGACGCCGCGCAGCACCACGCCCGCCGCCCCCACGCCGGCCCATTGTTCGATGCGGTCGCCTTCGTCCAGCCCCATCAGGATGGTGCCGCGCCCGCCGCTGGCCAGGGTCTTCAGTTCATCGAGCGCCACCACCAGGAACTTGCCCTTGCGGCTGAGGAACGCCACGGCCGTGTCGTCCGCGCGCAGGAGCAGCGGCTTGAGCAGCGTGTCGCCCTTGTCCAGGGTGATGAACTGCTTGCCCGCGTTCTGCCGGGTGGACAGATCGCCGATCCGCGCCAGGAAGCCGAAGCCGGAGGCCACGCCCAGCAGGATGCGCCGATCGGTCGCGCCCGCCAGCATGTGGACGATGCGGCTGCCCGCCTCCAGACTGATCATCGAGGTCACCGGCTGCCCGTCGCCGCGCGCCGACGGCAGGCTGGACACCGCGATGCTGTAGGACCGGCCGGTATTGGACAGGGCCATGAGCTCTTGCGTGCTGCGGCATTCGATAGCGTCATACAGGGCATCGCCGGTCTTGAAACCGAACTGCGTCGCATCGTGGCCATGGCCCTGGCGGGCGCGCAGCCAGCCCTTCTGGGACACCACCACCGTGACCGGCTCGTCCACCACCTGGGTTTCCAGGACGGCGCGCTCGGCGGTTTCGATCAGGGTGCGGCGGTCGTCGCCGTACTGCTTGGCGTCGGCCTCGATCTCGCGGATCATCAGGCGCTTGAACGCCGCAGGATCGTCCAGCAGTTCTTGCAGCGCCACTTGCTCTTCGCGCTTTTTCTCCAGCTCCTGTTCGATGCGGATGCCCTCCAGCCGGGCCAGTTGGCGCAGGCGCATTTCCAGGATGTCGTCGGCCTGGCGCTCGCTGAGGCGGAAGCGTTCCATCAGCGCCGCGCGGGGCTCGTCCGCCTCGCGGATGGTGCGGATGACCTCGTCCACGTTCAGGTAGACGATGCTGCGGCCTTCCAGGATGTGGATGCGGTCCAGCACCTTGTCCAGGCGATGGCGGGTGCGCCGCGTGACCGTCTGCGCGCGGAAATCCAGCCAGGACGCCAGGACCTGGCGCAGGCTGCGCTGGCCGGGCCGCCCGTCGGTGTCGATGCACACCAGATTGATCGACACATTGCCTTCCAGCCCGGTCCGGACCAGCAGCATGTTGACGAACTCGTCGCGGTCGATGCGGCTGGTCTTGGGCTCGAACACCAGCCGCACGGGATCCTGCTTGCCGGATTCGTCACGCACCGAGTCCAGCATGTTCAGCACCAGCGCCTTGGTCTGCTGCTGTTCGGCCGACAGGGATTTCTTGCCGGCGCGCGGCTTGGGATTGGTCAGGTCCTCGATGGTTTCCAGGATTTTCTGCGCCGAGGCGCCGGGCGGCAGTTCGGTGACCACCAGTTGCCACTGGCCGCGCGCCATGTCCTCGAAATGCCAGCGCGCGCGGGCTTTCAGGCTGCCCCGGCCGCCGGCGTAGATCTGGGCGATGTCCTCGGCCGGCGTGATGATCTGGCCGCCGCCGGGGAAATCCGGTCCCGGCACCAGGGCGAACAAGTCCTCGTCGGACAAGGCCGGCTTGCGCAGCAGGGCCACGCAGGCACGCGCGACCTCGCGCAGATTATGCGAGGGGATTTCCGTGGCCATGCCCACCGCGATGCCCGAAGCGCCGTTCAGCAGCATGATGGGCAGGCGCGCCGGCAGGCACACGGGCTCTTCCTGGCTGCCGTCATAGTTGGGCGTGAAATCGACCGTGCCTTCGTCCAGTTCGTCCAGCAGCAAGCGGGAGAACGGCGTCAGGCGGGCCTCGGTGTAGCGCATGGCGGCGGCATTGTCGCCGTCGCGCGAACCGAAGTTGCCCTGCCCGTCGATCAAGGGATAGCGCAGCGCGAAATCCTGCGCCATCCGCACCATGGCGTCGTAGGCCGCCTGGTCGCCGTGCGGGTGGTATTTGCCCAGCACGTCACCGACCACGCGGGCGGATTTCACCGGCCGGGCCTGCGGCCCCAGGCCCATGGCGTCCATGGCGTACAAAATGCGGCGCTGCACCGGTTTCTGGCCGTCGGACACCTCCGGCAGCGCGCGACCGCGCACCACCGACACGGCGTAGTCCAGATAGGCCTGCTCGGCGTAGCGCGCCAGCACCAGGCCGTCGTCATCCCCGCCGTCCGGCAATTCAGTCTGATTCAAATCCATTCCAGTCCTTTACACATCCACGTCGGCCAGATTGCCCTTTTCTTCCAACCAGCCGCGCCGCTGGGCGGCTTCGCCGCGCGCCATCAGCATGTCGAACATGCGCGCCGAGGCCGTCAGGCCCTCGTCGCCGTGGCGCACCTGCGCCAGACGGCGGGTGTCCGGGTTCAGCGTCGTGTCCCAGAGTTGTTCGGCATTCATCTCGCCCAGGCCCTTGAAGCGGCTGATGCGCCAGCCGCCCTCGCGCAGGCCTTCGCCGCGCAGCTTGTCCAGCACCGAATCCAGTTCCGCCTGATCCAGGCAGTAGAGCTTGCGCGCCGGACGCTTGCCGGCCGCCGGCACGTCCACGCGGAACAGCGGCGGACGGGCGATGTAGACGTGGCCGGTCTCGATCAGGCGCGGGAAGTGGCGCAGGAACAGGGTCAGCAGCAGCACCTGGATGTGCGCGCCGTCCACGTCCGCATCCGACAGGATGCAGATGCGGCCGTAGCGCAGGCCCGACAGGTCGGGTTCCTGGCCGGGACCATGCGGATCGACGCCGATGGCCACGGAGATGTCATGGATTTCCTGGTTGGCAAACAGCCGGTCGCGCTCGACCTCCCAGGCGTTCAGGATCTTGCCGCGCAGCGGCAGGATGGCCTGGAATTCCTTGTCGCGGCCCATCTTGGCCGAACCGCCCGCCGAATCGCCCTCGACCAGAAAGACCTCGGTGCGGTTCACGTCCGTCGATTCGCAATCGGTGAGTTTGCCCGGCAGCACCGCCACGCCCGAACCCTTGCGCTTTTCGACCTTGCGCGCGGCGCGCGAACGGGCCTGCGCCTGGCCGATGGCCAGCTCGGCGATCTTTTTGCCGAACTCCACGTTGGCATGCAGCCACAGTTCCAGCGCATTGCGCAGGAATCCGCCCACCAGGCGCACCGCGTCGCGGCTGTTCAGACGTTCCTTGATCTGGCCCTGGAACTGCGGATCCAGGATCTTGGCCGACAAAATGAAGCTGGCGCGCGCGTACACGTCTTCGGGCAGCAGCCGGATGCCCTTGGGCAGCAGATTGTGCAATTCCGCAAACGATTTGACGGCGTTGAACAGGCCCTCGCGCAGGCCCGATTCGTGGGTGCCGCCGGCCGTCGTGGAAATCAGATTGACGTAGGATTCACGCACCACGGGGCCTTCTTCCGTCCAGGCCACGACCCACTGGGCGCCCTCGCCCGGCGAGAACTGCTCATCATCCGGGTCCGCGTACTGGGCGCCCTCGAACAGCGGCGCCAGCGTCGGCGCACCGCCCAGGGCCTCGTCCAGATAGCCGCGCAGGCCGGACTCGTAATGCCATTCGCGCCGCTGGCCGCTCTTTTCCAGCGCCAGCGTCACCCGCGTGCCCGGCAGCAGCACCGCCTTGCTGCGCAGCGCGTGTTCCAGTTCACCCAAAGGCACCTGGGCATGATCGAAATAGCGCGCATCCGGCCAGGCCCGCACCCGGGTGCCGGAACGCCGCTTGCCGACGCTGCCCACCTGGGCCAGCGGTTCGATCACGTTGCCGTCGGCAAAGACGATGCGCCATTCGCCGCCGTCGCGCCAGACGGTGACCTCCAGCCGCGTGGACAGGGCATTGGTGACCGACACCCCCACCCCGTGCAGGCCGCCCGAAAAGGCATAGGCGCCGCCATCGGCCTTGCTGAACTTGCCCCCCGCGTGCAGGCGGGTGAAGACCAGCTCGACCACGGGCGCGTGCTCCTCGGGGTGCTCGCCCACCGGGATGCCGCGGCCGTCGTCCTCGACCGTCAGGCTGCCGTCGGCGTGCAGCGTCACCCCGATGTTGCGGGCCTGTCCGGCCAGGGCCTCGTCGGCCGCGTTGTCGATGACTTCCTGGATGATGTGCAGCGGATTATCGGTGCGCGTATACATCCCGGGGCGCTGGCGTACAGGCTCCAGTCCCTTGAGGACGCGAATCGACGATTCATCGTAGCGTGCGTTGCTCAATGTTTTCCGTCCATCTGTGTGATTCAAAAGAGGCCTATTTTACGGAGAATTAATGGTATGCTTATCCTCATTGGACCGACGCGCCCTTCCTCGGGGTGATTTCTTTCCGGTCCGCCGTCTTCTCTTATCCTCGCACACGACATGAGTGACATCATCAAGCACGTCAGCGACGCGTCCTTTCAGGGCGACGTGCTCCAATCCGATCTGCCTGTTCTGGTTGACTACTGGGCCGAATGGTGCGGCCCCTGTAAAATGGTCGCCCCCTTGCTCGATGAGGCCGCCTCCCAGTTTCAGGGCCGCGTCACCATCGCCAAGCTGAACGTCGACGAAAACCCCGATAGCGCAGCCAAATACGGTATTCGCGGCATCCCCACCCTGATGCTGTTCAAAAACGGCCAGGTCGCCGCCACCAAGGTCGGCGCCCTGTCCCGTACCCAGCTTCAGGCTTTCCTCGACGAAGCTCTCTGATCTTTTCCATCCGCCCGCTTCGTTGATTCGATTCCGCGCGCGAGCCCGATCCCGGGTTCGCCGACCATCCAGCGATCCTCACTTTCCTTCCCTTTCCCTCTCTTCCCCATGCACCTGAACGAACTCAAAGCGCTGCACGTTTCGCAACTGCTCGAAATGGCCGCCGGTCTCGAGATCGAAAACGCCAATCGGCTGCGCAAACAGGAACTGATGTTTGCGATCATGAAACGGCGGGCCAAGCAGGGAGAACAGATCTTCGGTGACGGGGTCCTGGAAGTGCTGCCCGACGGCTTCGGCTTCCTGCGCTCGCCGGACACGTCCTATCTGGCCAGCACCGACGACATCTACATCTCGCCCTCGCAGATCCGGCGCTTCAACCTGCACACGGGCGACTCCATCGAGGGCGAGGTCCGCGTCCCGAAGGACGGCGAACGCTACTTCGCGCTGGTCAAGGTCGACAAGGTCAACGACGTCGCGCCGGAAGCCATCAAGCACCGGATCATGTTCGAGAACCTGACGCCGCTGCACCCCGACGACCCGCTGGTGCTGGAACGCGACATCAAGAGCAAGGAAAACGTCACCGGGCGCATCCTGGACATCTTCGCGCCGATCGGCAAGGGCCAGCGCGCGCTGGTGGTCGCCAGCCCGAAGTCCGGCAAGACCGTGATCATGCAGCACATCGCGCATGCCATCACCACCAACTATCCCGACGCGGTGATGATCGTGCTGCTGGTGGACGAACGCCCCGAAGAAGTCACCGAAATGCAGCGCACCGTGCGCGGCGAAGTCGTGGCCTCCACCTTCGACGAGCCGGCCACGCGCCACGTCCAGGTCGCCGAAATGGTCATCGAAAAGGCCAAGCGCCTGGTCGAACTGAAAAAAGACGTGGTCATCCTGCTGGACTCCATCACCCGCCTGGCGCGCGCCTACAACACCGTGGTGCCGGCCTCGGGCAAGGTCCTGACCGGCGGCGTGGACGCCAACGCCCTGCAGCGCCCCAAGCGCTTCTTCGGCGCCGCGCGCAACCTGGAAGAAGGCGGTTCCCTGACGATCATCGGCACGGCCCTGATCGAAACCGGCAGCCGCATGGACGAGGTGATCTACGAAGAATTCAAGGGCACCGGCAACTCCGAAGTGCACTTGGAGCGCCGATTGGCCGAGAAACGCATCTACCCGGCCATCAACCTGAACAAATCCGGCACGCGTCGCGAAGAGCTCCTGATCAAGCCCGAACTTCTACAGAAGATCTGGGTCCTGCGAAAGTTCATCCACGACATGGATGACGTCGATGCAATGGAATTCATCCTGGACAAAATCCGGGCCACCAAGAACAACGCCGAATTTTTTGACATGATGAAGAAATAAGCCTAAGCGAGCACCTTTGATGACCCTATCTTCCGTCGATCAGTTCCTCACCCGGATTCAGGCCCGGGACCCGCACCAACCCGAATTCATGCAAGCTGTGAAAGAAGTCATGCACAGCTTGTGGCCCTTCATCCAGCAGAACCCGCGCTACGCCAGCCAGGCGCTGCTCGAACGCCTCGTCGAACCGGAACGCGCCCTGCAGTTCCGCATCAGCTGGATGGACGACGCCGGCCAGACCCAGGTCAATCGCGGCTTTCGCATCCAGCACAGCTCGGCCATCGGCCCCTACAAAGGCGGCATGCGGTTCCACCCCTCGGTGAACCTCTCCATCCTGAAATTCCTGGCCTTCGAGCAGACCTTCAAGAACGCACTGACCACGCTGCCCATGGGCGGCGGCAAGGGCGGTTCCGACTTCGACCCCAAGGGCAAGTCCGACGCTGAAGTCATGCGTTTCTGCCAAGCCCTGATGATCGAACTGCACCGCCACCTGGGGCCTGACACGGACGTGCCGGCCGGCGACATCGGCGTGGGCGCCCGCGAAGTCGGTTTCATGGCCGGCATGATGAAGAAGTTGTCCAACCAGAGCGCCTGCGTGTTCACCGGCAAGGGCCTGGCCTTTGGCGGCAGCCTGATCCGCCCCGAAGCCACGGGCTACGGCACGGTCTATTTCGCGGAAGAAATGCTCAAGCACGCCGGCCAGTCGCTCGAAGGCTACACGGTCTCGGTCTCCGGCTCGGGCAATGTGGCGCAATACACCATCGAAAAGTGCATGCAACTGGGCGCCAAGGTCATCACGGTGTCCGACTCCCACGGCTGCGTGGTGGACCCGGCGGGCTTCACGCCCCAAAAGCTGGCGGCCCTGATCGAGCTGAAGAACGAAAAGCGCGGTCGCGTCGAGGAATACGCCAAGCAGTTCGGCCTGACCTATGAAGTCGGCAAGCGCCCCTGGCACGTGCCCGTGGACGTGGCTCTGCCCTGCGCCACGCAAAACGAACTGGAAATCGAAGACGCCCGCACCCTGATCGCCAACGGCGTGCGCTGCGTGGCCGAAGGCGCCAACATGCCCTCCAGCATCGAAGCCATCGGGGCCTTCATCTCGGCCGGCGTGCTGTACGCCCCCGGCAAGGCCAGCAACGCCGGCGGCGTGGCCGTGTCCGGCCTGGAAATGAGCCAGAACGCCCAGCGCCTGCACTGGACTCGCGAAGAAGTCGACGCCAAGCTGCATGCCATCATGCGCGACATCCATGAAAACTGCGTGCGTTACGGCAGCCAGGACAAGGCCGTCAACTACCTGAACGGCGCCAACATCGCCGGCTTCGTCAAAGTGGCCGACGCCATGCTGGCCCAGGGGGTGTGCTGATGACCCATCGGATGGCACTTCCCCACCCGTGAAAAAAGCTCCCTCGGGAGCTTTTTTCACGTCAGGCGATGCGGATGGCGATCACATCATTTGACTGCCGCCGTATCAGGCGGCGTCTCATGTCCCGCGCTGACCGGCACATCCTGAATCTTGGGGTCGTCCCACGAGCCCGTGATGTGGTAGCGCACCGTCATGCTGCGGGCCAGCGGCGCTTTCAGCACCCACTGGGTGACGAAGGCGCCCAGGCCGATCAGCGGATTGATGGCAATGCCGGCCGCCAGCGCCGCGCCGCTGACGTCCAGATTGGGCACGATGACGGCCTGCAGGTCCAGCGTCTCGTTGACGATGTCGGAACTGCCTTCGAGCAGAATGGTGCCCACCGGCCCGATCACCTTGTAGTCACGGACCGTCACTTTGCCCCGATCCATGTCCAGCGCGCCGCGCAACTGGTCAAAAGGGAAACCGTCCTTGGGCAGGCCGGCCAGGCCGCGATCCAGCTTCGTCAGGCGGGTGATGGACTGCAGCGACAGGAATTCCAGCAGTTTGGCCGTGTGCGAACCCAGCTTCTGGAAGCGCCCCTTGTCCAGCTCGATCTGCAGCGAGCCGCTCAGATCCGCCTTTTCACGCGTCCAGGGCAGGTTGCGCCAGTGGAATCGGCCTTTCAGCGTGCCCTCGCCGCCCGACAGCACATCCTTCCAGCCGGCCCGCTCCATCCAGGCGCCCAGATCGCCCGCCTGGACCGAGGCGGTCAGATCCAGCCCGCGGTCCGGCCCGCGCAGGCGCCAGGTGCCTGACCCGCGCAAGCGGGCGTCCTCGTCCCCCAGGCGCAGATTATTCAGTTCCCATATGTGGCGGGCGCCATCGCGCACCCCCTCCAGGGACAAGGCGCCCACCGGATGCCCGTACAAGCGCAATTCATCGGCCTGCAACACGATGCCCGGGATTTCCAGGTCATCGTCGAACGAATCATCCTCGTTGGGCGCGGCCTCGGGCAGCAGCGAGTGGCCGTCGCGCGGATCATCGCCCAGGCTCAGGCGGGCAAAGCGCGCCGACATGCGGCCCATCACCCGCCCATCGCGCTCCTGCCATTTCAGTGTGCCGGTGGTCTGCTCCGAACGCAGGTTCATCGACCACTGCTCCTCAGGCGTACGCGACACCCGCAACACCGCCTGATCCAGGCGCGTGCCCGTCATCCGCAACTGGTCGGCCTGGACGCTCAGCAGACTCAGATCCGGCCACAGCGGCCGCGTGGCCGGCTTGCGCGCGCCGGTGCCGCGCCGGGGGATGGAAAACTCGTCGACGATGCGGTTCCACAAATCCAGATCGAACAGCGGATAGGCGACCTCGACCTGCAGGCCGTCCGCGTCGGCCGCGGCGGCACGGCCTGCCCCGACGCCGGCGCTCTGAAAATACGGTCCGCTGCGCGTCTTGCGGTCATGCCGCAGGGCCAGGCGCAGGTCGCTGCCATACTGCGCGTCCAGCCGGTCCGACGTGGGATCAGCGTCCGTCCACTGCACGTGCAGGGACCGCGGCTGTTCGGCAGGTTTGGCCAGCGGCGCGGGAAAATCCAGCACCAAGCCCCGGGTATCCGAATCCAGGACGAAGGTCGTGCTGCGCCCCTGCATCCGCAAAGAGGCCCGATAGTCCAGCGCGCCCGTGATCCGCTGCATCCCCGGCACACCCACGAAATCGGCCAGCGCCCGGGCGCCGATCCGGCCCTGAAAATCCAGGCCGGTATCCTGGGCCCCGCCCAGGCTGCCGCCGACCTTCACGTTCCCCCCGAGCAGTCGGGCGTTGAGGGGCTGGGCAATGCGCACGCCCTGCTCACTGAAATGCAGTTGCCCGTCAATGGCCTGAAAGGCCGGCGCATGCGGCAGAAACTGCAGGCTGCCCTGCTGCAGATCCACGCGCCCCTGGACCTGGGTGTCCTCGCTGTGCAGCAGGGGGATGGTCAGGGACAAAGGGACCGACCAGGCGCCACCGGCGCGCGCTTCGTCGAAAATGCCGTCCAGCAGATCAGCCAGCGGCGAATGCTGGATCAAGGCCATATACGCCTGGCCGGGCGCCGCGGTCTGGCCCGAAACGTGCAGGGTGGAGTTGTTTTCCAGGTC
The DNA here is from genome assembly GCF_042651965.1 of Castellaniella hirudinis. Taxonomy (NCBI): domain Bacteria; kingdom Pseudomonadati; phylum Pseudomonadota; class Betaproteobacteria; order Burkholderiales; family Alcaligenaceae; genus Castellaniella; species Castellaniella hirudinis. The sequence continues at coordinate 241,430 of NZ_JBHSDY010000010.1, read as the reverse complement.
CGGAATCCGGGCCCTCAGCCCCGACAAGGCGATCTCCTGACCGGATGCGGGGCGCATCCGCGCCGTGGGGGCGGTCAGCCGCAGGTCGGTGCGATGCATGTCGGCCGTGCCCGTGACATCCTCCAGCAAGGGCCAGGCATCCTTCGGCCCGGCCCCCGGCACGAACTCGATGCGCGCGCCGCGAAAGCCCCCCTGGATGCGGAAATCACCCGCCTGCGGCTGCGCGCCGTAGGGGAACTCGGCCAGGTCGCCCTGCAGCCGCCAGCGGGCATCCACGATATCGCCCGCCTGCAGGCCGCCCGCCAACCAGTCCCGGGCGTCCGGATTGACTTCGAGCGGCAGGTAGCGATGGATCGCGTCCAGACGGGCGCGGGCGATCGTGCCCTGGAAATCGGCCTGACCGGCCGCCCCCCCGGATTGCCAGGTCCCCGCGCCCCGCAAGGCGATGTCGGGGTTGTGCCAGTCCAGATCATCCAGTGTCAGGGCCCAGGCTGCGGCATGCCGCAGCCGGCCCCGGGCTTCTACAAAGCCCAGAGACAGGGGCTGGGCGAACACGTCGGGCACCGTGCCGCGCGCGCCCTGGATCCGGACCTGGAAGGCCAGACCCTCAGGCATCGGACCGCCGTGTTCCAGGGCTTGCCATTGGTCCAGCGCGCCTTCGGCCCAGACAGCGGCCCGGGGCACCTCCAGCGCCAGGCCGTCATCCTGCGCCCAACGGGCGGCCTCGGTCTCCAGCAGCACCGTCAGGCGAGGCTGACCGTCCCGCGTCCGCACCCAGGCCTGGGTCTGCGCGCCTCCTTGCAGCAGCGCCTCGGGCACGTCCACCCAGGCGCGCCAGACCTTGGACCGGACCGGACCCACCCGCAGCCAGGCCTGCCAGTCCCCGGGCAGGCGCCCCCGCGCCAACTGCCCGGAATGGGCCAGCCGCGCGCGCAGATCCAGCCGGGCGTCGGCGGCGTCCGGCACCCAGGCGCTCAACGAGACGCCCAGCGTGTCGCCGTCGCGGGCCAGCACGGCCTCGACGCCTTCCAGGCGCAACTCGGGCGCGGCGCGCGCCTGGTCCACCCAGCGCAGCGTCGTATCGTGAAAAGCAATCCGGGGCTGGGCCAGCAGCCAGCGCACTGCGGGCGCATCCTCGAACTCGGGCGTGTCGCCCGTGAGATCGAGAATCTGGCCCAGCAGAGAAAGGCGGCCGTCCGGCAAGCGGTCCAGCGTCAGGTCCATGCCCCGGACCCGCAGGTCCAGCAACCCCTGATGGCCCGGCAGGATGGCGCGCCAATCCAGCCGGGCGCGCGCATCGGGGATGGTCAGCAGATCACGGCCGTCCGCCGAGTGCAGACGCACGTCTTGTACGTCGAATTCGGGATTCCAGCCGTGCCAGCGCACCTGGATGGGGCCCAGTTCGACTGGCGCGCCCAGCACATGGGTCAGTTGCGCGGCAATACGAGGGCGCCAGGCGTCGATCTGCGGCAGCACGGCATACCGCAGGGCCAGCAAGGCGGTCCCGAGGCAGAAGTACAGGCCGACGGCGACCACGAGAAGCCGGCGGCCCCAGGTGGAACCATGGCGTGAAATGAATTGGCGCATGCCACCTTTTGCAGTATGTTAGGGATTTTTTACCAGCAGTCCCCATGTCCGAGACCATTATATTCAAGCCCGCCCTGCAATGGTCCGGCGCCCTGCGACGCTATTTGACGGCCCGCCCCGACCAGGAACCGCGCCTGGCGGTCGATGCCGCTCAGCCCGTCTCCCGCAAAACCCTGAGCGACTGGTACGCGGAACTACTCGGCCCCGAGGCCGCTCGACCGATTCCCCAGGCGGAACTGCGGCGCGCCCTGCGGCAATTGCGCGCGCGGGTCTTTGCCACGCTGACGGTGCGCGACGTCGCCGGGCTAGCGCCGCTGCACGAAGTCGTGGCGGCCATGTCCCAACTGGCCGACCTGGCGGTGGGCGAGGCCTATGCCTGCGCCATGCACGCGCTGATGGAGACCCACGGCGTTCCCCGCCGCGCCGACACCGGCGCGCCCCAGGACATGCTGATTCTGGGCATGGGCAAGCTGGGCGGCAAGGAATTGAACGTCTCGTCCGACATCGACCTGATCATGCTCTACGACGAAGAGGGCGAGACCGACGGCCGACGGCGCATCAGCAACCACGAGTTCTACGGCAAGGTCTGCCGGCTGATGATGCCGATCCTGTCGGAGCCCGACGCCGACGGCTACGTGTTTCGCACCGACCTGCGCCTGCGCCCGGACGGCGACAGCGGGCCGCTGGCCTGGAGCCTGGCCGCGCTGGAGAACTATCTGGTGGTCCAGGGCCGGGAATGGGAGCGCTATGCCTGGCTCAAGGCGCGGCTGATCCCCTGCCCCCTCTTCGACGAGGCCGCCTTCGCCGCGCAAGCGCGCGATGTCGAGTCCCTGCGGCGGCCCTTTGTGTACCGCAAGTATTTCGACTTCGATGCGCTGTCGGCCCTGCGCGGCCTGCGCGAGCGCATCCGCATGGACTGGCAGCGCCGCGCCCAGGCGCGCAAGGGTCTGGACACCCGCCACAACATCAAGCTGGGTGAAGGCGGCATCCGCGAGATCGAATTCGTCATCCAGTTGAACCAGTTGATCCGGGCGGGCCGCCAGCCTTCTCTGCAGCAGCGCAATCTGCTGGCCGCCCTGCACAAGCAGCGCCGCGCCGGCATCCTGGACGAGACCGAGGCCGCCGGCCTGGAAGCCGCCTACACCTATCTGCGGCGAGTCGAGCACATGCTGCAATACCGCGAAGACGAGCAGACCCACCTGCTGCCCCGCACGGACGAAGGCATGGACGCCCTGGCCCGGGCGATGGGCCATGCCGACACGGCCGCATTCCTGTCCGAGCTGGACCGGCACCGCGCCTGCGTCGCGCACTGCTTTCGCGATGCCTTCCGCATCGCCGGCATGGGCGGCGAGACGCAAGAGCCGGAGGCTCCGCACACGACTGACACACCCGCCGCGCCGCTGTCGGACGACCAGGCCGATGCCATGCAGGCCCGCATCGACACCCTGCTCGACAGCCATCGGATCCGCAGCCTGCCCCGCGCCAGCCTGCAACGCCTGCAGGCCCTGCTGCCGGGCCTGACCCAGGCGGCGGCCCGCACGGAGGATCCGCTGGTCGCGCTGCAACGGCTGTTGAATCTGGTGGAGCACATCGCCCAGCGCAGCGCCTATCTGGCGCTGCTGGCCGAATACCCGGAAACCCTGGCCCGCGTGGCGCGCATCGTCCAGGCCAGTCCCTGGGCCTCGGAATACCTGACCCGCTATCCGCTGCTGCTGGACAGCCTGATCGAATGGCGCAGCCTGATGCAGGCGCCCGACTTCCCGGCCCTGGCCGAACAATTGCGCAGCGATCTGGACGCCTGCCTGCTGCCCGACGGGCAGCCCGACGTCGAGCAGCAGATGAACCTGATGCGCGACGTCCAGCACCAGATCACCTTTCAACTGCTGGCCCAGGATCTGGAAAACGTCATCAGCGTCGAAGGGCTGGCCGATCACCTGTCGGCCCTGGCCGATCTGATGCTGGCCGAAGCCATCCACCGGGTCTGGCCCCAGGTGCTGCCGCGCGAACGCCGCGCCGATCCGGGCGAACCGCGCTTTGCCATCATTGCCTACGGCAAGCTGGGCGGCAAGGAGATCGGCTACGCCTCGGACCTGGACCTGGTCTTTCTGTACGACGATCCGGACCAGGAAGCCGGCGAGCGCTACGCCAAGCTGGGGCGCCGGGTGGCATCCTGGTTGTCCACCCTGACCTCGTCGGGCCGGCTGTACGAGATCGACCTGCGCCTGCGTCCTGACGGTGACGCAGGACTGCTGGCCCTGCCGATCGACGCGTTCGAGCACTATCAGTTGACGCAGGCCTGGCCCTGGGAGCACCAGGCGCTGACCCGGGCGCGCTTCGTGGCGGGCGACACGGCCATCGGCGCGCGTTTCGAAGACATCCGCGAGCGCATTCTGCTGCTGCCGCGCGACCCGGAGGCCCTGGGCCGCGAGGTGCGGGCGATGCGCGAGAAGATTTCGCAGGGGCACCCCAACCGCAGCGGCGACTTCGATCTGAAGCACGACCGGGGCGGGATGGTGGACATCGAGTTCATCACGCAGTTTCTGGTGCTCAGCCAATCCGGCGCGCACCCGGAACTGTTGGGGAACCTGGGGAATATCGCGTTGCTGGGGCTGGCGGCGCGGGCCGGGCTGATTCCGGGGGCGCTGGCGGCCGAGGCGGCGGATGCGTACCGGGTGTTCCGCCGGCGCCAGCATACCTTGCGGCTGCAGGGGGCGGACAAGGCGCGGGTGCCCCAGACGGAGTTTGCGCTGGAGCGGCGGGCGGTGAAGGAATTGTGGGGAGTGGTGTTGGGTTCGTAGTTTTTCTTAGCTGGAAGGGCTCATTCGGATGAAGCTCATCGTCGCGTCCACTCCCCGGGGCGCAGGTCGCATTTTGGCGGCTTCGCCGAAAAGGTGGAAGTGAGCTCCAACAGCACCCCGGGGAGTGGACGCGACGATTGACGTCATGCGGCGCCTCTCTAGTTGAAATTCAGCCCCCCCTCCCCTGCGCCGCCGCCGGCATCGGGCAAGTGGAACTCCGCCTTTTGCGGATCGACGTGCTTGTCGCCGCGATAATGCGTCACCAATTGCGGGAAGAAGACCAGGATGGCGACCATCAGGATCTGGATGGCGAGGAAAGGCAGTGCGCCGCGGTAGATCTGCCCCGTGGTGACAGGCTCGATTCTGCGGCCGGTGATCTTGTCCACGTACGGCGCCCTGGGGGCCACCGAACGCAGGAAGAACAAGGAAAACCCGAACGGCGGATGCATGAAGCTGGTCTGCATATTGACGGCGATCAGCACGCCGAACCAGATCAGGTCGATGCCCATCTTGTCGGCCACCGGGCCGATCAGGGGGATGATGATGAAGGCCAGCTCGAAAAAATCCAGGAAGAAGGCCAGGAAGAAAATCATCACGTTGACGACGATCAGAAAACCCGTCGTCCCGCCCGGCAGAGAACTGAGCAGGTGCTCCACCCAGCGGTGGCCATCCACGCCGTAGAAGGTCAGCGAAAACACCCGCGCGCCGATCAGGATGAACATCACGAACGCCGACAGGCGGGTCGTGGTTTCCAAAGCCGAACGCACCACCCCGAAAGAGAGACGCCCCTTGAACGCTGCGATCGCCAGCCCGCCGACCGCGCCCATGGCCCCGCCTTCGGTGGGCGTCGCGATGCCCAGGAAGATGGTGCCCAGCACCAGAAACACCAGCCCCAGCGGTGGAATCAGCACGATGATGACCTGCTGCGCCAGACGCGACAGCAGGCCCAGCTTCAAGCGCTGGTCCAGCACTGTCGCCAGGTACACCGCAACGACGCCCGCCGTCACGCTCCAGATGCCGGCATGGCCATGCAGCACGGGGCTCAGGACTCGATGGGCCGCATAGGCGATGCCCAGCATGGCGAGCAAGGCGACCACCAACGAGGTCGCGCCCTGCCCCAGCGTACGCGCCTCTTTCGGGAAAGCCGGCATGGACGCAGGCCTGAGGATCGACAGGATGAAGATGTAGAGGACATACAGCCCGACCAGCAGCAGGCTGGGCACCAAAGCACCCGCATACATGTCGCCGACCGAACGTCCCAACTGGTCAGCCAGGACGATCAGCACCAGAGACGGGGGAATGATCTGCGCCAGTGTGCCGGACGCGGCGATCACGCCGGACGCCAGCCTGCGGTCGTAGCCATAACGCAGCATGATCGGCAGCGACACCAATCCCATGGCGATCACCGAAGCCGCCACGACACCCGTGGTGGCCGCCAGCAGCGCCCCCACGAAGATCACGGCGTACGCCAACCCGCCACGGATCGGACCGAACAACTGGCCGATGGTTTCGAGCAGGTCTTCAGCCATGCCGGATCGTTCAAGCACAAGCCCCATAAAGGTGAAAAAAGGAATGGCCAGGAGCGTCTCGTTGGACATCACGGACCACAATCGATCGGGCAGCGCGGCCAGCAAAGGCCACGACAGATTGATGGCGCCGTCGGAATAAGGCGCGAGCTCGACACCGATGATGAAGAAGAACAGGCCGTTGGCCGCCAGGGAAAAGGCGACGGGATAGCCGATGAGCAAAAAAACGACCAGGGAGGAAAACATGATCGGCGCCATGTTCTCGGCGATGAGATGGATCATTTTCCTTCCTCCCCGGCGGCACGGGCGGCCGGATCCGCACCCGGGCCGGCGGCTTCCGGCTCGGCGGCCCCGCTGTCTTCAAGGACGTTCATCAGAATGGCCGCTTTCTTGATGATTTCCGAAATTCCCTGGAACATCAGCAGCACGAAACCGGCCAGCAGCAGCGCCTTGGCGGGCCACAGGATGAGGCCGCCCGCGCTGTTCGAGACTTCGCCCGACGCATAGGACAGGCCGACATAGGGAATCAGGTAGGCCGTGATCGTCGCCGTGAAGGGCATGAGGAAGAAGACGTGGCCGAACAGATCGACCTTGTGCTGGCTGCGGCGAGAGAGCTTGCCGTACAGGATGTCGACACGGATGTGCTCGTTCTTGCGCAGCGCGTAGGCAGACGCCAGGAGAAAGGCCGCGCCGTACAAATACCACTGGATTTCCAGCCAGGCGTTCGACGACATGTCGAACGTCTTTCGGACGACCGCGTTGCCGGCGCTGATGAGCAGCGAAGCGAAAATCAGCCAGATGACCGACCTTCCTATCACTGAATTGGTTCGATCGATGATCGATGCAAATGTGAGAAGCATGCGTCACTCCCGGGATGGAGAGCCATCCGGTATTTGGAAGGGTGCGAGAGGGTGAAACGGCGGCGGTCCGCCTCGCGAGCCGCCGCCTTGGCGGGCCTAGAGCTTGCCTTCGCGCTGCAGGCTCATCATGTAGTTGTCATGACCGGCTTCCGCGATCTGCGCCCAGAGATAGGCATCGCGCCGGAAGCTCACCTGACTGTCGTAGATCTTCTTGAAGTTGGCATTTCCGCTCGACAGTTCGGCCGCGACTTCGTTGGAAGCATTCCAGCAGGCGTCCAGGACCTCTTTCTTGAACAGACGCAGCTTCGCCCCATTGGCCACCAGCCTGCGGATCGCCTGGGGATTCTCGTGGTCGTAATGCGCGACCACATTGCCATTGACCGCTTCGCAGGCCACGCGGACGGCCTGCTGGTAGACGGGCGGCAGTTCTTTCCACTTGCCGGCATTGACGAAGGTATAGATCAGGGACTGGCCTTCCCACCAGCCCGGGTAATAGTAATAAGGCGCCACTTTGTAGAGGCCCAGCTTTTCATCGTCGTAAGGCCCGATCCACTCGGCGGCGTCGATCGTGCCGCGCTCGAGCGAGGTATAGATTTCCCCCGCCGGGATGGCCTGCGGTACGGCGCCCAGTTTTTCCAGCACCTTCCCGACATAGCCGCCGACCCGCAACTTCAGTCCCTTCAGGTCTTCGACAGCGTTGATTTCCTTGCGGAACCAGCCGCCCATCTGGGCGCTCGTGTTGCCGCACGGCAGTCCGTACAGGCCATGCTGCTGATAGAAATCGTTGAGCAGATCGTTGCCGCCGCCGTAATAAAGCCAGGCATTGGTCTGGCGCGTGTTCAGCCCGAACGGGATGGAGGAACCCAGGGCCCAGGTGGGATCCTTGCCCCAGTTGTACTGGGGCGGCATATAAGCCATTTCAACCGTGCCGGCCGCAGCGGCATCCGCCGACTGAAAAGGCGGCACCAGTTCACCGGCGGCGAACACCTGGATGTTGAACTTTCCATTCGTCAACACCCGTACGTGATCGGCCAGCATCGTGGCCGTGTTGAAAATCACGTCAAGCGACTTCGGGTAAGCCGACACCAGCCGCCAATTCAGTTTCGGTTCGGATTGCGCGAATGCCGGCGCCGCGATCGAGGCGGAAGCGGCCGCCGCCGTGGCGGTCAGGAAAGACCTTCTCTTCATGAACGTCATGCTTGTCTCCAAATGTTTTAGATTTCAAATAACTACTGATGCTTGACTGCGTTGATACCGGCCCGGAGGCTGTCCGCACGGGGTCGCGTCCGGGCCGCAGGCTCCATCAGCCCGCGTTCTTCCAGCGTCCAATCCCATCGAACCCCGGACCGCCATCCCGGGGATGGGTCTTGCGGCCATAGCCCTCATGCAGATCCAGTCCGCGCTGGAACCACCCGCTGATCGGATCGTCCGCCGCCAGGATTTCGAAATCGGTCGCCAGACGCCCCCACTGGAAGGCGGCGAGCACGATGTAGTCCGCATGGCCGGGGGCCTGCCCCGCCAGCCAGGGCTGCTTGTACAGCGTCAGGCGGATGGGATGGATGGCCTTTCTGAAAGCCTGCACTGTCTGTTCCCGCGTGGACTGGGCTTCTTCCAGCGTCATGCCCAGCATTTCCTCGCGCGTCCGGCGGAAATAAGGCCGGTCATAAGGATCCATGCGGTCGAACACGTCGCGCGAAACGAGCCGCAGGATGGTCGGATGGATCACCTTGTCGGTGAAGCACTCCACAAAACGGGTCAAACCCTGACCCACGGGACCGCCCAGCAGCGTGGGGCGATCCGGAAACTGTTCGTCCAGGAATTCGGCGATATTCCAGCTATCCTCGACAAAGGTGTCGCCGATGCGGATCGCCGGGACCGTGCGGTTCGTACCTCCCAGCTCACCAATGTCGGGAAAACCAATGTGCACCGACTGGAAGGACAGGCCCTTGTGGGCCAGGCCGAAACGGGTACGCCAGCAAAAGGGGCTGAAGCGGGTGTCGTCGGCGGCCGCCAGCTCATAGAGAATGATGTCGCTGCTCATGCCTGCGCCCCCTGCGACACTGCCCCCTTGCTTTGCCGGGCCAGAGCCAGGATGCGCTGCGACGCGCGCAGCACCGGTTTTTGCAGCATCAGGCCATCCAGCACGGCCAGGCCGGTGGAGCCCCCCGCCTTGAACGCCGCCACCGCCCGCTCGGCGCGGGCAATCTCTTCTTCGCTCGGCGTGAAGTACTGATGCACCACGGGAATCTGCGTCGGATGGATGCAGGATTTGCCCGTGAAACCCAGTTCGGCGGCATGCGCCGCAGCGGCATGCAGACCGTCCATGTCTTCCAGATGGATATGCGGCACGTCCATCACGTCCAGGTCAAAGGTCGCGCCGGCATGTGCGACCCGCGAGCGGGCGTAGAGCAACGCTTGCGGGGTGCGCTTGCAGCGCAGGTCGGCGGAAAGATCGACCTCACCGAACAACAGGCAGGCCATGCGCGGGCTGGCGCCCGCGATCTGGAAGACATTCTCCAGGCCGTGATTGGTTTCGAGCGTCACGTAGAACTTGCACCGCGCGGCGTTGCCCTGCAGCAGTTCATCCAGCAACTGGACTTCGGCGGCGGAGCGGACCTTGGTCATCATGACGGCGTCGGGCACGTGCTCCAGGCTCAGCAGGGCTTCGATGTCCCGCAGGCCGTGAACCGTGTCCAGGCCGTTGATCCGCAGCACGCGCTCGCATCCCGAGGGGTGGGGTTCTGCGAACAAAGGCATCACGAGACTGCGGGCCTCGTCTTTGTGGGCCACGGCCACGGCATCTTCCAGGTCGATGCAAACAACGTCGGCGCCGGCGGCCATCGCCTTGCGGGCGCGGTCGGGCCGCAGCCCCGGCGCGAACAACATGCTGCGCCGGGCGATGGGATCGGTATGGGTTTCCATGAAGTCTCCAGGGTGATGGGTCTGGAGGCCACTTTACGGACCGGGGTCGGATTGATACAGTGACAGTCGCCCAAGTAATCGACTGGTACAGTTGCCCTGTGATCCCAGGTGCAGAGGAAGTCCCGAATGACGCGCTACATGGCAATCGTCGAAAGCTTCACCGAGTCCATCCGCCATGGCGTCCTGCGACCGGGCGATCCCCTGCCGTCGGTCCGCAAGGCCGCAGAACAGCTCAAGGTCAGCAAAGGCACGGTCGTGCAGGCGTATTCGGTCCTGGAAGCGCACTATCTGATCGAAGCCCGGCCGCAGTCCGGGTTCTACGTGCGCGCGCATGCCCCCGGCGCCACCCGGCTGCCCAGCGCGGGCCTGACCCGTCCCACCGTCGTCCGCTCCGACACGCCGGACCGCATGCGCACCACCCTGGGAGACCTGGTGGGCGCACGCATCACCTCGCTTGGATCCTCGTTCGTCAATCCGTCCCTGTTCCCCATCCAGAGCCTGAATCAGGCGCTGCGCGCCAGCAGCCGCCAAAACGATTACTCGCGGACGCTGGTCGACCTGCAACTGGGCCTGCCCGCCTTGCGCCGGGCGATCGCGCAGCGTTACCTGAAACTGGGCTACGCCGTGCCCATGGACGAAATCATCATCACCTGCGGCGGCATGGAGGCGATCAGCCTTTCCCTGCAGGCGGTCACCCGGCCTGGGGACCTGGTGCTGATCGATTCACCGATGTTCTTCTCAGGCCTGCAACTGCTTAAGCAACTGGGCCTGGGGGCGCTGGAAATGCCGACCGATCCGGAAAGCGGCCTGGACCTGGACCTGCTGGACGAAACCCTGTCGAACCATCAGGTCGCGGCCTGCCTGCTGATGCCGACCTGCCAGAACCCCCTGGGATTTTCGATGCCGGAATCGAAAAAACGCCAACTCGTCGACGTGCTGCGCCGACACGGCGTACCGCTGGTGGAAAACGATGTCTACGCGGAGCTGCAGTTCGATCAGCAGAAGACGCGCGCCGCCAAGGCGTTCGACACGGAAGGCATGGTGCTGCATTGCGGCTCTTTCACCAAGTGCCTCGCGCCGGGCTTCAAGATCGGATGGGTGGCGGCGGGCCGCCACCGGGAGGCGATCGCCAACCGGAAATTCGCCACCACGCTGGGGACGTCGATCCCGCCACAGGCCGCGATCGCCCACTATCTGCTCCATCATGCGTATGACAGGCATCTGCGCAGCCTGCGCCAATTCCTGCAGGCGCGCGTTCACCAGATGACGCACGCGCTCTCCTCGTACTTCCCTGCAGGCACTTCGATCTCCAGGCCGCAGGGCGGTCACGTGCTCTGGGTGGAAATGCCGTCGGAGGTCGACTCGTTCAAACTCTTCGAGCTTGCGGCATCACACGACATCGGCATCGCGCCCGGACCGATCTTCTCGGCCCACCAGCAGTACACGAACTACATCCGCCTGAACTGCAGCCACCCCTGGTCCGATTCCCTGGACAAAACCCTGCAATGGCTCGGCAGGACTGTCTCCCAGATGTCAAAAGGCAAAACCCCGTCATGAGCCCTCCTGCACCTGGAACGCCCGCGCCAGCCCGGGCGAGAAATACGCGACGTTGATGCGGGTCGCCGCCCGGTGATCCGCCGACACGGAAAACGCCGAGCCCGGCAGCAGCAGGATGCGCTTTTCCTCCAGGCGCGCGATGAAGTCCGTCAGGTCGGGCAGGGCCGGATGACGGACCCAGAGGAACATGCCGCCGGCGGGCGCGACTTCGAAGCGCCAGCCGCGTTGGCGCAAGGCCTTTTGCGCCAGTTGCTGTTGCGTGGCCAGCCGCCGCTGGATGGCGCGTGCATGCCGCAGATAGGTGCCGTCGGCCAGGATGGTGTGCACGAAGCGTTCGCAGAATCCGGGCACCGCCACGCTGGTCAGCAGTTTCAGGCGCACCAGCGGTTCCACCAAGGCCTGCGGGCACGCCAGATAGCCGATCCGCAGCGAAGCCGACAGGGACTTGGAAAAGCTGCCGATGTAGACGACGCGCTCCAGGCCGTCCAGTTCCGCAAAGGTCTGGCGGCCCTCGGGATGAAAGTCGCCGTACACATCGTCCTCGACAATCAGGAAATCGTGCTCTACGGCCCGCTTCAACACGCCGAAGGCCGACCGGGGCGACAGCCCCGCGCCTGTCGGATTATGGAAGGTGCTGTTGCAGAAGAAGGCGCGAACGCGGTGCTGCGACAGGATCTCGTCCAGCACGACGAGATCAGGACCGTCCTCGCGGCGCGGCACCCCGATCGGAACGCCGCCGCACAAGCGGATCAGCCGCGCCAGATTGCCATTGCACGGTTCGTCCACCAGCACGCAATCGCCGGGCGACAGCAGGTGCCGCGCGACCAGGTCCAGCGCCTGCGTGGCGCCCAGGGTGGTGATCATCCGCCCCGGCGCGACATCCAGCCGCACGGTCTGCCGCAGGTGCGCGGACAAGAGCTGGCGCAGCGGCACGTAACCCTGGATGTCGCCGTATTCAATCAGGCCGCTCTGGCCCAAGCGTGCCGTCCGGCGAATGGCGCGCGCCAGCAGCTCGGTGTCGCGCCAGAGCGGCGGCAGCCAGCCGCAGCCCAGTTTGACCATCAGGCCGGGCGGCGTCTGCAGCAATTTGAACAGCGGATCACCCGGCAGCGCCGGCTCCGCGGCAAGCGACGCCGGCACGGGCAAAGGTCCCTGAAGCGCCACGTAATAGCCCCGGCCCTGCTGCGCCTCCAGCAGGCCGTCGCCGACCAGACGGCCGTAGGCGCTGACCACGGTGTGCAGGCTGACCCGCCGCTGCGCGGCCATGGCCCGGATGGAAGGCAGCCGCTGGCCCCGTTCCCATCGGCCCGCCAGCAGGTCCGTCCGGAGATCATCGTAGAAGCCCATCACGACCCGTCCAACTGTTTGAAAAAATACGCGAACAGTTTACGGAAAAAGCGGACGGGTGTTTCCGACATACGGACGCCGGGATGCCACAATGCGTGCCAACGAAACGCGAATGGACGAAACCCGATGACCCCCATGCTGCCCTTCAGGACCTACCTGTATTTCCTGGCGCAATCCATCAATCTGACCACCGCCGTGATGTCGGTGGCCATGGCGGCCATCGTGGGGGCGTCGCTGACGCCCAGCCTCTGGCTGTCGACCGTGCCCTACGGGTTTCAGTTCCTGTTCGTGATGCTGATGACGGTGCCCGCGTCCCGGCTGATGAAGCGCATCGGCCGCAAGCCCGCATTCCTGCTGGCGACCCTACCTCTGGCGCTGTCGGGCGTCACGGGCTATTTCGCCGTCGACCGGGCTTCATTCGCGCTGCTGATCGTGTCGCACGCGCTGCTGGGCACCTACATCGCCTTCGCTAACTTCAACCGCTTCGCGGCGACCGACGGCCTGGACGCCCAGCTCAAGCCCAAGGCGATCTCGCTGGTCGTGGCGGGCGGCGTCCTGGCGGCACTGACCGGCCCGCTGCTGGCCGATCGTCTGAAGGATGCCGCCGGCTACGCGCCCTTCGCGCTGTGCTACGCCGCGTTCATCGGCCTGGCGCTGCTGTCCTTTCTGGTGCATCTGTCGGTCAAGGAGTCACCGGACGCCGCGCGGCCCCAGGCCGCCGTGGCGGGACACGCAGGCGCCGCCTGGGACGTCATCCGGCGCACACCCGCCCTGGCGGCGGCGATCGCCGTGGGCGCGCTGGGCTACGGCATCATGAATCTGCTGATGATCCAGGCTTCGCTGCACATGGCCGGCCTGCACATGCACTTCTCGGACGTCGGGACGGCCATCCAGTGGCACGTGGTGGCGATGTTCGCGCCGTCCTTCTTCACCGGCGCGATCATCGGCCGGCTCGGACTCAGGACCGTGATCGCCGGCGGCATCCTCCTGCTGATCGCCGCCAGCATCCTGAACCTGCTGTCCAACGACTACTTCATGCTGGTCGCCAGCCTGGTGGTGCTGGGCCTGGGATGGAACTTCACCTATGTAGGCGGCAGCGCCCTGCTCGCCCGGATCCTGGGTGAACAACCCCACGCGATCGAGGTGCAAGGCCTGAACGACCTGGGGCTGTCCGTGATGGCCACCGCCGGCGCCTTCCTGCCCGCCCTGCTACTGCAGGGGCTCGGCTGGACCGGCACCAATCTGGCCTGCATCATGCTGTGCCTGGCGCTGCTGCTCTACGTCCATCGCTGCCTGAGAAACCATCCGGCGGCGGATGTGGAGTCCGCGGCGGCGAGGGCTTGAGGGCGGCCGGACCCGGCGCCAGGCATGGATCCGGGCGCTAAGCCTGCAGCGCCGCCGCCACGGACACGGACAGCGGCGTCGTCGGCCGGCCGATCAGCGCCGACAGGCGACGGCCGTCATCGAACAACGCGCCCTGCGACGCATCGACGTCCCAGCCGGCGATCGCCCGGGCAAGATCCGGCGGCAGGCCATGATCGGCCAGGATGGCGGCATAGCCGGCCTGGGGCAGGTTGCGATAGGGAATCGTCCGGCCCGTCTGGCGCGAGATCTCGGCGGCCAGTTCGTCCAGCGTGTAGGCCGTGTCGCCGGCCAGTTCATAAGTCTGCCCTTCGTGACCGGCGCTGGTCAGGACTACGGCAGCAGCCTCGGCGTAATCCGCACGCGCGGCCGAGGCGATCCGGCCCTGGCCGGCGCTGCCGACCAAGGCGCCGCCCGCCAGCGCACCCGCCACGGCCCCCATGTAGTTTTCGGTGTACCAACCGTTGCGCAGGATCGTCCAGTTCAGGCCGGAGTCCTTCAGCATCCGCTCGGTGTCCCGGTGTTCGCCCGCCAGGCTGAGCGCCGAAGTATCGGCATGCAGCAGGCTGGTGTAGACGACATGCCGCACGCCCGCCGACCGGGCCGCCTCGATGGCGTGGCGGTGCTGTTCGGCGCGGCGACCGACTTCGCTGGAAGAAATCAGCAGCAGCGTGTCCACGCCCGACAGCGCCGCCGCCAGGGTTTCCGGCCGGTCGTAGTCGGCCTCGTGCACCGGGATGCCCAGATCGGCCGCCTTGGCCGGCGTGCGCGCCAACGCCCGCAGGCGGGCAGGCTCCACGCGGGTCTTCAGCCCTTCGACGGCCAGACGGCCAAGTTGCCCCGTCGCGCCGGTGATGGCAATGGTCATGATGTTTCGTCCTTGAAAGTGAGTGTGACGTCACTCTATCCCATGAACAAACTTTTAGTAAGTACGCACATAAATGTTAGTATTGGAATCGTGACATCATTGATCCGCGCCCTCCGCCCAGCCGAACCCGCACGCCCCCACGCCACTTGCTCACGACATGATCCCACCCGCCCTACCGCTTGCCGCCGACGCCGCCCCCCTGCCCCTGTCGCAGCAGTTGCGGCCCGGCAACCTGCTGGCCGCCGATTGTCCTTCCCGCGAGGTGCTCAAGCACGTCACCAGCCGCTGGGGCGTCCTGGTGCTGATCGTCCTGGAAACCCGGATGCATCGCTTCAGTGAACTGCGACGCGCCATCGGCGGCGTCAGCGAACGCATGCTGGCGCAGACCTTGCAATGGCTCGAAGGCGACGGGCTGGTGCTGCGCACCGCGCTGGAGGTCGTGCCGCCCCACGTCGAATACAGCCTGACCCCGCTGGGCCGCGAGGCCGCCGAAAAAGTGCGGATCCTGGCCGACTGGATCGAGATCAATCTGCCCCGGATTCACCCTGCAACCTGACGGGCAATCATCATGATCCGATATATCATCCTGACCTGCCTGGGCTTTGTGGCAGCCTCCACACTGGCGACCTGGCTGTATGGCGCCTTTGCAGCCCGCGTCCAGGGAGAAGACGCCTACGCACTGTCCACCGAGGGCGGCCATACGCCGCTCGACCTGAAAATCGGCGCCGTGACGGCCGCGCACCCGGGTAAAAGCGGCCTGCACCTGCTGGACCAGAATCTGGACGCCTTTGCGGCGCGCGGCCTGTCGGCCCGCCAGGCCGGGCGCTCGCTCGACCTGATGTACTACATCTGGCACGAGGACCTGACGGGCCGCCTGCTGCTGTCCGAGGTACTGGCCGCAGCAGAACGCGGCGTGCGGGTGCGGATGCTGATCGATGACATCGGCACCAGTCACACGGGGGACGCGATGATCGCGCTGGCGCATCATCCGCAGATCGAAATCCGCCTGTTCAATCCGACCCGCGCCCGCGCGGGCGGCCTGCGGCGAGGCATCGAAATGGCCTTGCGGGCCTTCAGCGTGACGCGGCGCATGCACAACAAGGCCTGGATCGTCGATGGGCGTCTCGCCATCCTGGGCGGGCGCAACATCGGCGACGAATACTTCGACGCCGCCGAAGACACCAATTTCCGTGACATGGACGTGCTGGCCATCGGGCCGGTCGTCAGGCAGACGGAACAGGTGTTCGACGACTACTGGAACAGCGGCGTGGCACTGCCGCTGGACAAGCTCTCGCCGCTGCAGAACCCGGCGGCCGCGCTGGAAAAGATCGCCCCCGGACTGCGCGCCGCCCTCTCCGAGACCGGGGCCCGTCCCTACCTGAAGCGTCTGGCCGAGCGTCTCTCGCTCCTCGACCCCGGGACGGAGCAAACCGACTGGATGAGCAGCGCGCGCATCATTGCCGACCCGCCGCAGAAGGCGCTCGGCCAAGGCGGCGAGAACTGGCTGATGCACGAACTGCTGCCGGTCTTCGAGGGTGCGCAGAAACGCATCGAGATCACCTCGCCCTACTTCATCCCGGGAGACCTCGGCACGGCGAAGCTCGCCGCCCTGGCCGCCCGAGGCGTGTCCGTGTCCATCCTGACCAACTCCCTGGCGGCGACCGACGTCGCAGCGGTGCATGGCGGCTATGCGCGCTATCGCGTCCCGCTGCTCGAGGCGGGAATCAAGCTATGGGAGCTGCGGCCCGAGGCTCAGAAAAACGACTTCTCGCTGCGCGGATCGAGCCGCGCCAGCCTGCATACCAAGGCCTTCACCGTCGACGGACGCTCGGGCTTCATCGGCTCGATGAATCTCGACCCGCGTTCGACCTCGCTCAATACCGAGATGGGGGTGCTCTTCGACTCCGCAGCGCTGGCGGCAAAAATGGATGCCGTCTGGCAGAGCGAAACCGATCCCGAGCACAGCTATGCGGTTCAACTGACGTCTCAAGGCAGGCTGAGCTGGAGCACGCGCCGCAACGGCGAGACCGTCCGCTACGACCAGGAACCGGACACCTCATGGCTGCGCCGGCTGGTTGCGCGCGTCATCGGCCTGTTGCCGCTGGAGTCCCAGCTTTAGGCCGGGGCACGCAGCAGGCGGCGCAGCCCCAAAACGCGCGGGCGTGAAGCCGGTCACCCCGGCTCCACGCCCGCAGCGTGCCGTCCCGTACGACTTTATTGCAGCGTGCGTTCGAACACGAACCGTTCGCCGTCCCAGTCCACCGGCACCACGTCATTCGGGCCGAAGCGGCCTTCCAGAATCAGGCGCGCCACGGGGTTTTCCACATACTGCTGGATGGCGCGCTTCAAGGGCCGCGCGCCGAACACCGGGTCGTAGCCTGCGCGGGCCAGCTCCTGGACCGCCGCCTCGGACACTTCCAGGCGCATTTCCTGCTGGGCCATGCGCTCGGCCAGGCGCTTCAACTGGATACGGGCGATCGGCTCGATGTGCGTCGCATCCAGGCCGTGGAAGACCACGATCTCGTCGATCCGGTTGAGGAATTCCGGCCGGAACGCCGTCTTCAGTTCGTCGCGGATGACTTCCTTGACGACTTCATACGGCTGATCGGCCATGTTCTGGATGTGCTGCGAACCGATATTGGACGTCATGATGACCACCGTATTGCGGAAATCCACGGTGCGGCCCTGGCCGTCGGTCAGGCGGCCGTCGTCCAGCACTTGCAGCAGCACATTGAACACGTCCGGGTGGGCCTTTTCGACCTCGTCGAGCAGGATCACGCTATAGGGTTTGCGGCGCACGGCTTCCGTCAGATAGCCGCCTTCTTCGTAGCCCACGTAGCCCGGGGGCGCGCCGATCAGGCGGGCCACGGAATGTTTTTCCATGAACTCGCTCATGTCGATGCGCACCAGGTGGCTGTCCGAATCGAACAGAAACCGCGCCAGCGCCTTGGTCAGCTCGGTCTTGCCCACGCCGGTCGGCCCCAGGAACAGGAACGAACCGTAGGGGCGGTTCGGGTCCGACAGCCCGGCGCGCGAGCGGCGGATGGCCTCGGACACCAGGCGCACGGCCTCGTCCTGACCCACCACCCGTTCGTGCAGCACGGCTTCCATGCCCAGCAGCTTGGCGCGTTCGCCCTGCATCATGCGCGACACGGGGATGCCGGTGGCGCGCGACACGACCTCGGCGATTTCCTCGGCGCCGACCTGGGTGCGCAACAGGCGCGGCTTGGCGGCGTCCTCGGCCTTGGGCGCGGATTCCGCCGCCTTCAGGCGGGCTTCCAGTTCGGGCAGGCGTCCGTACTGAAGCTCGGCCAGTTTGTCGTACTGACCCTTGCGCTGCAGTTCCGCCATTTCGGCGCGGACCTGGTCGATTTCCTCTTTCACCGCCTGCGAGCCCTGGACGGCGGCTTTTTCCGCCTTCCAGACTTCCTCGTAGTCGTTGTATTCGCGCTGCAACGATTCCAGTTCGTCCTCGATCGCCTTCAGGCGGCGCTCGGAGGCCTCGTCCTTGTCCTTCTTGACGGCCTCGCGCTCGATCTTCAACTGGATGATGCGCCGGTCGAGCCGGTCCATGACTTCCGGCTTGGAGTCGATTTCCATGCGGATGCGCGCCGCCGCTTCGTCGATCAGGTCGATGGCCTTGTCGGGCAGGAAGCGGTCGGTGATGTAGCGATGCGACAGTTCCGCCGCCGCGACGATGGCCGGGTCGGTGATCTGCACGCCATGGTGCAGTTCGTAGCGTTCCTGCAGGCCGCGCAGAATGGCAATGGTGGATTCCACGTCGGGCTCGTCCACCAGCACCTTCTGGAAGCGGCGCTCCAGCGCGGCGTCCTTTTCGATGTACTGGCGGTATTCATCCAGCGTGGTCGCGCCCACGCAATGCAGTTCGCCGCGCGACAGCGCGGGTTTCAGCATATTGCCGGCGTCCATGGCGCCCTCGGCCTTGCCGGCGCCGACCATAGTGTGCAGTTCATCGATGAAGACAATGGTCTGGCCCGAATCCTGGGACAGCTCCTTCAACACCGCCTTCAGGCGTTCCTCGAACTCGCCCCGGTATTTGGCCCCGGCCAGCAGTCCGGCCAGGTCCAGCGTCAGCACGCGTTTGCCTTTCAGCGTCTCGGGGACTTCGCCGTTGACGATGCGCTGGGCCAGGCCTTCGACAATCGCGGTCTTGCCCACGCCGGGCTCGCCGATCAGCACGGGGTTGTTCTTGGTGCGGCGCTGCAGGATCTGGATGGTGCGGCGGATCTCGTCGTCGCGCCCGATCACCGGGTCGAGCTTGCCCTCGCGGGCGCGGGCGGTCAGGTCCAGGGTGTATTTTTTCAGCGCCTGGCGGTTGTCCTCGTCTTCGGCGCCCGACACGGACGCCCCGCCGCGCACCGCCTCGATGGCGGTTTCCAGCGCCTTGCGCTGCAGGCCGGATTCGCGCAGGGCGCGGCCGACCTCGCCCTTGTCATCGGCCAGGGCCAGCAGATAGAGTTCGCTGGCGATGTAGGCGTCGCCGCGCTGCCCGGCTTCTTTGTCGGTGCGCGCCAGGGCGGCCTGCAGTTCGCGGCCGGCCTGGACATTGCCTTCGGCCCCCTGGATCGTGGGCATGGCCTTGATCTGGCGGTCCAGTTCGGCCTGCAGGCGCGGCACGGCCACGCCCGCGCGGGCCAGCAGGCTGGCCGCGCCGCTGTCCGCATCGGCCAGCAAGGCCGACAACAGGTGGGCGTTTTCAATATAGGGGTGGTCGTGGCGCACCGCGAGGCTCTGGGCATCGGCGAGCGCCTGCTGGAACTTCGTCGTCAGTTTGTCGAATCGCATGAGTGGGTCCCTTGAATGGGAGGGGGCGTCGCGCCCCGATGCCAGATAGATAAGGGCGGAAGGTGGATTTTCAAGCGTTTGTCAAATGCCGCGGACGCAAACGCCAGACCCGCCCTCCAACGCGCCACGATCGCTTTCTCATGGACTGTAGCGACACGTCCGCCACGGGATACGGTCCACGGCTCCGATTGAGAAAAATCAAAGTCTTACCAGATAAATCCGCCGGCGGACGATCAGCCGTCGCGTCCCGGGCTTACCCTTGTCACACCCCCTGACGGCCCCGATTCGGGCCGCTTTCGCCTTGCCCGAAGGACAGCCATGAACGCACATCAGGACTGGGACCCCCGCGCCCCTGAAGTCCTTGCCGACCCGATTGCCGCCTATGACCGCATGCGCCGCCGCTGCCCGGTGGCGCACAGCGACTACCTGCATCATTCCGTGTTCCGCCACGCCGACGTCACGCGGATTCTGCTGGACCACAAGACCTTCAGCAGCCAGGCGTCCCGCCACGTGTCCGTGCCCAACAGCATGGACCCTCCCGAGCACACCGCGTATCGCCGGCTGATCGAGCCCTACTTCGGCCCCGACCGGATGGCGGCCTTCGAGCCGGTCTGCCGCCGTCTCTGCGCGGACCTGATCGCCGCCCTGCCGCGCGACGCGGACGTCGAGATCATGTTCGGCCTGGCGCACCCCTTCGCCCTGCGCATGCAGTGCGCCTTCCTGGGCTGGCCCGACAGCTTGCACGAGCCGCTGCGGCAGTGGATCCATCAAAAGAACGTCGCCACGCTGTCCGGCGACGCTCACGCGATCGCGGCCGTGGCCACCGAGTTCGACCAGACCATCCGCGCCCTGCTGAAAGTCCGCCGCGACGCCGGCGACCAGGCGCCGGACGACATCACCACAAGCCTGCTGCGCGAGACCGTGGACGGCCGCCCGCTGGCTGAAGACGAAATCGTCAGCATTCTGCGCAACTGGACCGTCGGCGAACTGGGCACCATGGCGTCCAGCATCGGCATCATCGCCCACTATCTGGCGACCCACCCCGAACTGCAGGACCGCCTGCGACGCCATCCGGAACAGGTCCGGCCCGCCAACGACGAGATCCTGCGCATCCACGCCCCGCTGATCGCCAACCGCCGCGCCGCCACCTGTCCGGTGCGCCTGGGCGGCACGCAAATCCAGGCCGGCGAACGGCTCACGCTGATCTGGGCCTCGGCCAACCGCGACGAGACCGTCTTCGGCGACCCGGACGAATTCCGCCTGGACCGGGATCCGTCCCTGAACCTGCTGTACGGAGCCGGCATTCACGTCTGTCCCGGCGCGCCTTTGGCGCGGCTGGAGATCGAAGCCATGATCCAGGCCCTGCTGGCAGGCACGCGCGCCCTGGAACCCGTTGCCGGACAGCCGCCCATGCCGGCCATCTACCCGGCCAGCGGCTACCGTCAGGCGATGCTGCGCTTGCGCCGCACCTGAGGCGTGAAGAGTCCCGGCGCCCCCGGCAGCAAGCAGCCAAAGGCTGCGCAGCGTGGGGGCGCAATTTCGTGGCGAAGAAAGGACACTGCATAAGCTCATCGCGCAATCTCATACCAAGCAGCGGTTATATCCCTGCCGGCAAGATTACAATTCAAGCATGAACCATTCGGGGTGCTCCACCCCGTGCTTGACGGGAATCTGCCAGCCATGTGTCAGTTATTGGGCATGAATTGCGCCACGCCCACGGACATCACGTTTTCCTTCACGGGATTCGCCGCGCGCGGCGGCGGCACCGACCACCACGCCGACGGCTTCGGCATCGCCTTCTACGAAAATCGCGGATCGCGCTGCTTTCTGGACAATGCGCCCTGCTGTCAATCGCCGGTCGCCGACCTGATCAAGCGCTATCCGATCAAATCGCGCAACGTCATCGCCCACATCCGCAAGGCCACTCAAGGCGCGCTGGAACTGGAAAACTGCCACCCCTTCGTGCGTGAGCTATGGGGCCGGCACTGGCTGTTCGCCCACAACGGCGACCTGAAGACGTTCGCCCCCGATCTGCGCAGCGGCTACATGCCGATCGGCCAGACCGACAGCGAACGGGCCTTCTGCGTCATGATGGACGGACTGCGCGCCCGCTTCGGCACCCGCGAGCCGGACGACGCCGAATTGTTCACCGCCGTGGCCGGCATGACGGCCGAACTCACCCGCTACGGGGTGTTCAATTTCCTGATTTCCAACGGCCGCTGCATGCTGGCGCACTGCTCCACGAATCTGTATTACATCGTGCGCGCCTGGCCCTTCCAGGTGGCGCATCTGGTGGACACCGACATGTCGGTGGACTTTTCCCAGACCAATGCGCGCGGCGACTGCGTCTCGGTCATCACGACCAAGCCGCTGACCGACAACGAGACCTGGACCGCCTTCCAGCCGGGCGAACTGATGATGTTCGTCGACGGCAGGCCCCAGTCCAACCGGATCATCGACATCCCCGAGGACGTCCGGCTCAGCAACCAGGCCAACCTGGCCTGCGTCTGACGCCCGTGATGAGCCTCCCGAACGTCCCCGCCGACGATCCCCGCCCCGAGGAACCCGTCGAACCCGACCTCAACGAATGCTGCGGCAACGGCTGCGAGCCCTGCGTGTTCGACACCTACGCCGAAGAGCGTCGCGCCTGGCAGCAGGCGGTCAAGGCATGGGAAGAACGCCACCGGGAATCCGGTTGAAACCTAGGGAACCTCTGAACAAGTCCTCGCGTCGCGTACATCTGCAGACTCGGGCGGTCTGCGGCGTTGCTCATCCTCGCCATAGCTACGGCTATGGCTGCGGTTCGCGCCTTGCATTCCATCCCGATCCGCAGCGTCCGCTTTCCGCTCGACTTATTCAGAGGTTCCCTTGTTGCGCATAGGGTTCCCGCCGGTTTTTCCGGGGCGCGTTCCTATAATCGGAAGCTCGATCCACCTTTCCAGGAATGACGCACCGTGGCCTCCGACGCTATCCCGATGTTCGCAGAAAACACCTACCCTCTCGATGCGCGCGGCATCGCCAAACGCTTCCGCCACGCCGCCATCTTCGGCGCCCTGTCGGCGCTGCAGCCGGGCGAGACCATGCGTTTCTGCAACGACCACGATCCCCTGCCGCTGCTGCAGCAACTGAAGAATCACTTCGGCGAAAACATCCAGTTCGAATACCTGGCGCGCAACCCGGGCGAAATCGTCATCGATTTCCACATCGTGCCCTGAACCGGGGCCTCGCGGCCCCTTACTTCGCGCGCAGCCCCTGCAATAACTGGCCCAGTTCCGGCGGCAACTGGGTCGGCGGCGCCGGCAGGTCCAGGCGCCCCGGCGCAGGCGGCGTGGTCCCCAGTTGCTGCACGCGAAACTGCGTGTCGTAAGCCAGCAGGCCCAGGCCTTTTTCCTCCAGCGCATCCAGCACTTGCCGCGCGCCGTCCGGCGACTGGCCGGCGGCGGCCTGCAGCAGCAGGGCCATCCGGCCGAGGGCGCGCGTCAGTTCCCGCACCTCGGGCTGCTTGCCCAGGACACCCTGCCCGGTGCGCGCGCGCCCCTGGATGTCCTGGTAGGACACCGTATAGACGGCCCCCGCACGGCCGGCGATCGTCTCGCGCGCGCCGGTCGGCTCGATCCGCGTCAGGGAGCGGATCATGTCCGGCCCGACCTGGATCGTGCCGCCGCCCAGCAAGCGGGCCACGGCGCTGCCGTCCATGACCAGCGGCCGGCCCCCGGCCAGCATGACGGAATACAGCTTGTCGTCGCGCATCAGCAGATAGCCCTGGGAGAAACCGGACACATCGACCCGCGCATTCGCGCCGTCAAAGGCTACCGTCAGGGTCCGATCCCCCGCCTGCACGGTCGCCACACCCGCCGCCAGGGCGCAAGCGGGGACGATGCCGACCCAGGCCGCCAGCAGCCCTCCGATCCAAGGCCTCATGTTTCCGATCTCCATGGAATCTGTACGAATGGCTCACACGATAGCGGGTTTGCCCCCTGCCGAACAAGCGCGGACGCAGCCTATGTGTGTCAGGATCTTGCCCTTTTGGCCGCAGCGGATGAAGATGGCTGTCATACATGCGCAGCACGCCTTTTTCCGACAGACCCGACAGTCCCGATCCGACCATGTACCTGCCCGACCATTTCGCCGAAGCCCGGCCCGAAGCACTCACCCGCATCATCCGCGAACACCCTCTGGGCGTGCTGATCACGCACGACGCCGACGGGCTGGACGCCAACCACATCCCGTTCGAATTCGACCCCGACGCCGGCGCGCACGGCCTGCTCACGGCGCACGTGGCCCGCGCAAACCCGCTCTGGCAGCGGTGTGCCTCCGGCAGCCCGGTGCTGGTCGTGTTCCGGGGCGCCGAAAGCTACATTTCACCGAATTGGTATCCCAGCAAGCACGAGGCCCATCGCCAGGTGCCGACCTGGAACTACGAAGTCGTGCATGCGCACGGCCTGCTCACCGTGCGCGACGAAGAACGCTTCGTGCGCGGCATGGTCGGTCGGCTGACGCGCCGCCACGAAGCCGGCGAACCCCGCCCCTGGAAGATGTCGGATTCCACGCCCGAGTTCATCAACGACATGCTGAGCAAGATCGTGGGCATCGAGATCGCCGTCACCTCGCTGGCCGGCAAGCGCAAACTCAGCCAGAACAAAGAGGCCCGCGACCGCCTGGGGGCCGCCGACGCGCTGGACGCGCGCGGGCATGCCGAGCTGGCGCAGCGCATGCGCGAGCCATGACACCCGCCCGCGCCGTGCCCGGACGGGAGTCCGGCTTACAATTGACGCCCGACATTGATTGAACTCATCCGGACACGCGCGCCGGCGGCCCTCGCCGCCCCTCGCCGCCGGATACCCGAGATGACCCAGGCGAAATCCGCAAAGAGCGCCAAGGCGCAACTGTTCGAAGACCTCAAGCACCAGATCCTGACGATGGAACTGGGTCCGGACGAGGATCTGGACGAGGTGGCGCTGTGCGAACGCTACGGCCTTTCGCGCACTCCCGTGCGCGAGGTCTTCCGTCGCCTGAGCGGCGAGGGATACGTGGACATCCGCGAAAACCGCAGCCCCCGCGTCTCGCCGATGAATCACTCGACACTGCGGCACTTCTTCCTGGTGGCGCCGATGATCTACGCGGCCGTGGGCCGGCTGGCGGTGCGGCATTTCACCGCCAGTCAACTGGCCGACCTGAGGGATACCCAGGCGCAGCTTCGCCAGGCATCCCTGGACGGCGACATCCAGGCCATGGTCTTGAAGAACAACCGCTTCCATGAAATCATGGGCGAGATGTCCGGCAACGTGTACCTGCAGACCAGCCTGAACCGCCTGCTGATCGATCACGCCCGCATCGGCCGCACCTTTTACCAGCCGCACGACCAGGACACGTCCCGGCGACGCCAGGACTCCATCGACCACCACGACCAGTTCATCGACGCGCTCGTCGCGCGCGACGAGGAGGCCGTCGTGCGGCTGTCCTACGAGCACATGGAGCTCTCGCGCGAGCACATGGAACTGTTCATCATGCCGCCGGGGCTGAAACCGGAACCGCCGCAGTCGCTCTGATCCCTCTTCCGGTCTGACCCTTCGAGCCTGATCCATCCGGCCTCGGCCGGATCGGGCCGCCCCCCTTCGCCTCGACACCGCCTCCGCCGCCCCTGACCGGGCGCTCGCGGCCGCGTTGCCGCGCCTTCAAAAGCGCCCTCGAAAAATGTATTTCCAAAAAATCCATTTCTCACTATAATAAAATACAAATTGAATACAATATAAATACATACGAGACAAACCATGGGCAATACCACGCTCAGGGGTTCGAAATCCTCGGCGGCGCCAGGAAAAAGCCACCACAAATCCAGGCTCTACGAAGATCTCAAGCACCAGATCCTCACCTTGCAGCTCGGTCCGGACGAAGACCTGGACGAGCCCGGGCTGTGCGCACGCTACGGCCTGTCCCGCACGCCGGTGCGCGAGGTCTTCCGCCGCTTGAGCGGCGAGGGATACGTGGACATCCGCGAGCATCGCGGCGCGCGCGTCGCGCCGATGAACCACTCGACGCTGCGGCACTTCTTCCTGGCGGCGCCGATGGTCTACGCCGCGATCGGCCGCCTGGCGGTCCATCACTTCACCCCCGGCCAGCTCGCCCGGCTCAGGGATACCCAGGCCCAATTCCGGCAGGCCTGCGCGGCGGGCGACGTGGCCGCCACAGTGCTGTGCAACAACCAGTTCCACGCCATCATCGGCGAGATGTCCGGGAATATTTACCTGCAGGCGGGGCTGAGCCGCCTGCTGGTCGACCACGCCCGCATCGGCCATACGTTCTACCAGTCGCACGGCGCCCGCCAGTCCAGGCGCCAGGAACTGGCCCTCTCGCAACACGACCAGTTCATCGATGCCATCGCGGCCCGCGACGAAGCAGCCATCGTCCGGATCACCTTCGCGCATTGGGAACTGTCGCGCCGGAACATGGAAATGTTCATCACGCTCACCGGGCTCATCCCGGATATGCCGCACGAAGGTGCGGAAACCCTGTCCATCTAGGAGTCATCGCATGTTCGAAGGCATTTACACCCCCGTCATCACCCCCCACGAAGCCGACGGCAGCATCGACAAGACCGCGTTCGCCGAACTGATCGAATCCCTGATCGACGCCGGCGTGCACGGTCTCGTCGTCGCCGGATCGACCGGCGAATACTATGCGCAGACCCCGCAGGAACGGATCGACCTGGCCGCCTGCGCCAGGCAGGTCATCGGCACCCGCGTGCCGCTGGTGGTCGGCACGGGCGCCACGCGCACCGAGGAATCCATCGAATACGCCCAGGCGGCCCGGTCGATCGGCGCGGATGCGATCCTGGTGGGCTCGCCCCCCTACGCCCTGCCCCTGGAATCGGAAAACGCCGACCACGCGCTGGCCATCGACCGGGCCGCCGGCCTGCCCATCATGCTCTACAACTATCCGGGCCGCATGGGCGTGCACATGGGCCGAGACTACCTGAGCCGCGTCGTCAGCCAGTCGAAAAACATCAAGGCGATCAAGGAAAGCTCGGGCGACATCAACCGCATCCACCTGCTGGCCCGGGAATTCCCGCAGATCGAGATGTCCTGCGGCTGGGACGACCAAGCGCTGGAATTCTTCGCCTGGGGCGCGCAGAGCTGGGTCTGCGCGGGATCCAACTTCCTGGCGCGCGAACACGTGGCCTTGTACCAGGCCTGCGCCCTGGAAAACGACTTCGACAAGGGCCGCAAGATCATGGGAGCCATGATGCCCTTCATGAACTTCCTGGATGCGGGCAAGTTCGTGCAGTCGATCAAATACGGCTGCGAGCTGAACGGCCTGGCGGCCGGGCCGGCGCGCGCGCCGCTCCAGGCGCTGGACGAAGCAGACAAGGCCCGTTTCAAGGCCATCGTCGCCGAGCTCAAGCGCACCATCGCCGCCATCACCGGAGCCTGACATGAGGGCCACACGCCTGATCAGGCCGGCAGCATCGGACACGATCCAATCCCTCTCATGGGACGCCATGCAATGAGCCAGACCTCGATCCGCCAACCGGTTGAAACCGGCCTGTCGGGCTGGGCCGCCCTGGCCCCCCGTCGATTCCCCGTGCGCACCCTCGAAAGCCGACAGTCCGCCGACTGGCTGATCATCGGCGCGGGCTTCGGCGGCCTGTCGGCCGCGCGGCGGTTGCGCCAATTGCGCCCCGAGGACAGGATCGTCGTGCTCGACGCCCAGGAGATCGCCATCGGCGCCTCCGGGCGCAATTCCGGCTTCATGATCGACGTGCCCCACAACCTGACGTCCGGCAATTATTCCGTCGGCGGCGCGGAGTCCAGCCTGCTGGAAATCCGCCAGAACCGCATGGCCATCGATTTTGCCGCCGGCGTGGCGCAGGAATACGGCATGCCGGTCACGACCTTCGATCCCTCGGGCAAGATCAACGCCGCCGCCACGGAACGCGGGCTGAAACTGAACCGCGCCTTCGCCGACTCGTTGCGACAGATCGGCGAACCCAGCGAGACCCTGGACGCCGCCCAGATGCGCGAGATCACCGGCACCGGCTACTACCTGGGGGGCGTCCACACCCCGGGCGCGGTCCTCATCCAGCCGGCTGATTACATCCGCCGGCTGGCCGAGGGCCTGGCCGGCGAGATCGACCTGTTCGAGCATTCGCCCGTGCTGTCGCTGACCCGCAAAGGCCCGGTCTGGGAAGCGGTCTCGACCCGGGGCGGCGTCCAGGCCCCCCGCGTCATCCTGGCCGTGAACGGCCACATCGAGAGCTTCGGCCATTTCCGGCACCGCCTGATTCACGTCTACACCTACGCATCCATGACGGCTGCCTTCCCGGCCGACGCCGCCGGCGCCGAACGCTGGGCCCTGCTGCCCGCCGACCCCATGGGGGCGACGCTGCGCAAGATCACCCAGGACGGACAGTCGCGCATCGTGGTCCGGACGCACTTCACCTACAACCCGGACATCCGGGTCTCCGGACAGCAGGTCGCGGGCATTGCCGCCCGGCAGCGGCGCTCCTTCGACGAACGATTCCCCGCACTGAAACACATCCCCATGGAATTCAGTTGGGCAGGCGCGCTGTGCCTGAGCACGAACCACGCGCCCGCCTTCGGGGAAGTCGAGCCCGGGCTTTATTCCGCCTGCTGCGAGAACGGACTGGGCACGGTCAAGAGCACCCTGGCCGGCATGATGGCCGCGGAACAGGCCGCCGGCACGGACAGCGAAGCCTTGCGGCAGTTCCGGCAGCAACCGCCGCCGTCCCGCCTGCCGCCGCAGCCGATCGCCTGGCTGGGCATCCATTCCGTCATCCGATGGCACCAATTGCGTGCCGGCCGGGAGGGTTGACCCCCCGCCGACGCAAGCACCCGGGCCGGGACCGGCCCGGGCACCGAAGCAAACCAAGCACCACCCTAGATCAGGAGACACCACATGAAACTGTTCAACAAACTGCTCTGCGCCGCCGTCATGACCGGCGCCATGGCTTCTTCCGCCTATGCCGCCAAAGGCACCATCACCATGGGCAGCATGTCCTGGGAGGATCTGACCCCCATCACCTACGTCGCCAAGAACATCCTGGAAAAGGCCGGCTACGAGGTCAAGGTGACCGAATTCTCCGAAATCGGCATCGCCTACGCGGCGCTGGTCAAAGGCGACGTGCAGTTCATGGCCTCGCAGATCGACTACGCGGCCCAGGACTACTGGAACCGCAACAAGAACCGGCTGGAAAAGCTGTCCCCCGTGTCCTACGGGCTGTACCAGGCGGTCGCCGTGCCCAAATACGTGACGATCGACTCCATGGAGCAGCTCAACGAGAACGCCGACAAGTTCGGCGACAAGATCGTCGGCATCGAGCCCGGCTCCGGGCTGATGCGCGACGCCGCCTCGGCCGTCAAAGCCTATGACCTGAAGCTCAAGCTGATCGACGGCAGCACGGCCGGCATGACCGCCGCCTTGAAGTCCGCCGTGGATCGCAAGGAGTGGATCGCCGTGACCTTGTGGGAGCCGACCTGGATGATGGTCAAGTACGACATGAAGTTCCTGAAGGATCCCAAGAACGTCTTCCCCGGCCCCCAGGCCTACTACTGGATCGGCAAGAAGGGTTACGCCGAAGCCAATCCCGAAGTGCGTGAAATCCTGGCAGGCATCTACCTGCCCCTGAGCGCCATCGGCGACATCAACGTCGGCATGAACGACGGCCAGACCGTGCAGCAAGCCAGCGAGGCCTGGATCGCCAAGAACGCCGACCTCGTCAAGCGCTGGGAAAACATCAAGAAGTACTGATCCCTCCCCGGACTCCGGCGGCGCACCGCCAGGCCGGAGTCCGGTCAAGACGAAGAAACCACCTGCGCACACGCTGCGCAACCGGAGGAGCTCCGCATGACCACAAGCACCATCCAGTCCGAAGAAATCCTGGTCGACTGCCAGCAAGTCTGGAAAATATTCGGCGAACAGGCGCCAGCGGCGATGCAAGCCATCACCCGCCAGGGCCTGTCCAAACGCGACGTCCTGCAAAAATTCGGCTGCACGGTCGGCGTATCGGGCGTCAGCCTCCAAGTCAAGCGCGGCGAGATCTTCTGCATCATGGGCTTGTCCGGCAGCGGAAAATCGACCCTGATCCGCCTGCTGAACCGGCTCATCACCCCCACCAAGGGCCGGGTCCTGGTCAAAGGCAAGGACCTGGCCGCCCTGGATGCCGCCGGATTGCGCGACATGCGCGCGCACCACATCGGCATGGTGTTCCAGAGCGTCGCCCTGCTGCCCCAGCGCACCGTGCTGGAAAACACCGCCTTCGGCCTGGAAGTCCAGGGTGTGCCCAAGGAAAAGCGCAACAAGACAGCGGCGGAAGCCCTGGAAAAAGTCGGCTTGTCCGACTGGCAAAACCACTACCCCGACGAACTGTCCGGCGGCATGCAGCAGCGCGTCGGCCTGGCGCGCGCCATTGCCTCCGATCCCGAGATCATCCTGATGGACGAGCCGTTCAGCGCGCTCGACCCCTTGATCCGGCGGCAGTTGCAGGATGAATTCCGCACGCTGACCAAGCAGTTGGGCAAATCGGCCGCCTTCATCACGCACGACCTGGAAGAAGCCATCCGCATCGGCGACCGTATCGCCATCATGAAGGACGGCATCCTCATCCAGGTCGGCACCGCCGAGGAAATCGTCCGCAACCCGGCCGACGACTACGTGGCGGAATTCGTGGCCGGCATCTCGCGGCTGCATCTCGTCAAGGCCCGCTCCATCATGCGCCCGGTCGCCGAGTTCCGCGCCGCGTACCCGGAAATCGCCATCGAGGATCTGCCGCGCGCCGCATCCGGGACCGACATCGCCGAACTGATCACGCTGTCCACCCGCAAGGACCTGGACGCGGTGGCCATCATGGGCGACGGCGGCCCCATCGGCATCGTCTCGCCCCGCGATCTGCTCAACGGCATCCAGGGCAATGACCGGCCCGCCGCGCGCTGACCGGCCCCAGGAGCGCATCTCATGAACGATACCGATCTGATCTCCGCGTTCGACGCCTGGATGGAGGACGCGCTGGCCCGTCTGACGGACAACTCCAGCCAGGTTTTCACCGCCATTCAAAGCGGCCTGGAGGGCTTCAACAGCGCCATTCTGTGGGTCTTGAACCTGGCGCCGTTCTACATCGTGGCCGTGGTCATCGGCCTGCTGGGCTGGCGGCTCGTCGGCCGGCGCTTCGGGGTGCTGTCCGCCGTCGCCCTGGTGATCTGCCAGATGATGAATCTGTGGCCCGAAACCACCGCCACCCTGGCGCTGGTGATCGCCGCCACCTTGCTGGCGCTACTGCTGGCGATCCCCATGGGCATCCTGAGCGGCTATGTCCGCGGGATGAGCCACGTTGCCGAACCCCTGCTGGATCTGCTGCAGACCCTGCCCCCGTACATCTATCTGCTGCCCGGGATTGCCTTGCTGGGCTACGGCCCGGCCACCGCGCTGGTCGCCACCCTGATCGTGGCCTTTCCCCCGGCCTTCCGCCTGGCGGCGCTCGGCATGCGGATGGCGCCCGTCGAATACCTCGAACTGGGCATGGCCACCGGCATGACGCGCTGGCAGATGTTCACCAAGATCCGGCTGCCGTTCGCCCTGCCCAGCATCATGGCCGGCATCAACCAGAGCCTGATGATGGCCTTCGGCATGGTCGTCATCGCCGGCATTGTCGGTTCCGGCGGCCTGGGCCAGAGCATCTACGACGCGATCCGCAAGCTCGACATCGCCAAGTCCATCGACGCGGCACTGGCCATCGTCATCCTGACCATGATCCTGGACCGGCTCAGTCAAAGCGCCGGCGCCTCCAGCCCCAAAGGGAGAAAAGCATGAGTTCGATCCTGCCGACCTTCTCGCCCGGCGCCTGGCTGACCCCGGCGGTGGACTGGCTGAACGTCCATTGGCACCCCTTGTTCGCCTTCATCAGCGACGTCATCCAGCTCGTGCTGAACGGCCTGACCGCGCTCCTGATGATCCTGCCGCCGTGGGCGCTGATCCTCGTCAGCACCGCGCTGGTCCTGAAGCTGCTGGGCCTGCGCCCCGCCGTCATCACGGCCCTGACGCAGGGATTCTGCTGGGGGGTGGGCCTGTGGCCCGAAGCCATCCAGACGATCACGCTCGTCACGGTCGCCGTGGTCCTGTCCGTGGCCATCGCCTTTCCGCTGGGCGTGCTGGCGGCCCGCCGCCCGGTCCTGGAAGCCATGCTGCGCCCCATCCTGGACATCATGCAGACCGTGCCGCCCTGGGTGTATCTGATCCCGGCCGTGATCCTGTTCAGCCTGGGCAGCGTCCCGGCCATCATCGCCACCATCGTCTACGGCATCCCGCCGATGCTGCGCCTGACCACGCTGGCCTTCAAGCAGATCCCGCACGACCTGCAGGAATTGGGGCAGGCGCTGGGCGCGCCGCCGCGCACCGTGCTGCTGAAGATCGAAATCCCGGCCGCCATGCCCACGCTGCTGGTCGGCCTGAACCAATGCATCCTGTTGTCGCTGGCGATGGTGGTCCTGGCCGGCCTGGTCGGATCGGGCGGCCTGGGCGCGGAAGTCACCCGCGGCCTGACGCGCATGGAAATGGGCCTGGGGCTGCGCGCCGGCCTGGCCATCGTCGCGGTGGCGCTGCTGCTGGACCGGCTGTCCAAGGCGGCGTTGGGCGGCAAGGAAAAAGCCCGCCCATGACGCGCCTCACCTCTCCACGTCCCACTGTCCATCCATCACGCGAGTTCCCATGTCCGACTTTCTCACTCCGGCCGAATACCACCGCATCGCAGCAGGACTGAAACTGCCGCAACACGCCTTCATCGACGGCGAGTTCCGCCCGGCGCTCTCGGGCCGGACCTTCGCCACCACCAATCCCGCCACCGGCGCACCGTTGACGGAGATTGCCGCCTGCAGCGCCGAAGATGTCGACCTGGCCGTCGCCGCCGCGCGCACCGCCTTCGAGGACGGCCGCTGGTCGCGCATCCACCCCCGCGAACGCAAGGAAACCCTGCTGCGCCTGGCGCATCTGATGGAAACGCACGCCCGCGAACTGGCCGTGCTGGAAAGCATCGACAGCGGCAAGACCATCTTCGACTGCGAAACCGTGGACGTGCCGGAAACCATCCACGTGCTCAAATGGCACGCCGAATTGATCGACAAGATCTACGACCAGGTCGCCCCCGCCTCGGACAGCCACATCGCCCTGGTGGTGCGCGAGCCCGTCGGCGTCGTCGGCCTGGTGCTGCCCTGGAACTTTCCGCTGCTGATGATGGCCTGGAAAATCGGCCCCGCCCTGGCCTCCGGTTGCTCGGTCGTCATGAAGCCCGCCGGAGAAACCACCCTGACGGCGCTGCGCGTGGCCGAACTGGCGGTCCAGGCCGGGCTGCCGGCCGGGGTGCTGAACATCGTCACCGGTTCCGGCGCCGAAGTGGGCGAACCCCTGGGCAAACATCCCGACGTGGACATGGTCAGCTTCACCGGTTCGACGGCGACCGGGCGGCGCTTCCTGAATTATTCCTCCGCCAGCAACCTCAAGGAAGTGGTGCTGGAACTGGGCGGCAAGAACCCCTGCGTCGTGCTGGACGACGCCGAAGACCTGGACACCGTGGCGGCGCACGTCGTCAACGGCGCATTCTGGAACATGGGCGAAAACTGCTCGGCCGCATCCCGGCTGATCGTGCAGCGCGGCATCAAGGATCGCCTGCTCGAACGGGTCAAGGCCGAGGCTGCGAACTGGCTCGTGGGCGACCCGCTGGATCCCGCCGTGCGCGTCGGCGCTCTGGTGTCCAAGGCGCACTTCCAGAAAGTCAGTGCGTACCTGGAAGCGGCCCGGGCGGAAACAGTCCTGATGGGCGGCAAGATCGTGTCCGAAGGCTTCGTCGAACCCACCATCGTCGACACCCGGCGCGACTCGACACTGGCCGTCGAGGAAATCTTCGGCCCCATCCTGAGCGTGATCACCGTCGACAGCTTCGAGGAAGCCATCGCGGTCGCCAACGACACCGACTATGGCCTGGCCGCCTCGATCTTCTCGGCCCACGGCAAGCAGGCGATCCGGGGCGCCCGGATGCTGCGCGCCGGCACCGTCACCGTCAACAGCTTCGGCGAGGGCGACATCTCGACGCCGTTCGGCGGCTACAAGCAGTCGGGCTTCGGCGGGCGCGACAACTCCATCCACGCGCACGACCAATACACGCAACTCAAAACCATCTGGATCGATCTGTCGTAACGCCGCATCGTGCGCAGGCCTCGTGCGAAGGGCCGCGCACGCGCCTGTTCTTGACCTCCATCAAGGCTATCCAAAAAAGTCTCCGTTCGGCTTGATACCACCATATATTGTGTTTACGATTCATAAATACACAATATATAGAGATCACCAGGATGACTTCCAGCCAGCCCCAGACCTCGGCCGCCGCCCCGGCCGAGCGCCCCGTCCCGCACGTGGACGTGATCCGCTCCATCGACGAATACCTGCGCCGCCAGGACTGGCGCGTCAACGCCAACGCCAACCAGGGCTACTCGCTGGGCGGCCTGATCCTGAACACCTCGGGCAAGATGATCGCCAATTACTGGCTCAGCCACGTCTACCCCGAAACCATCGGCCAGGCGCACCGCCAGGGCGACCTGCACATCCACGATCTGGACATGCTGTCGGGCTACTGCGCCGGCTGGTCGCTGCGCACCCTGCTGACCGAAGGCCTGAACGGCGTGCCCGGCAAGATCGAATCCGGCCCCCCGCGCCACATGGGCAGCGCCGTGGGCCAGATCGTCAATTTCCTGGGCACGCTGCAAAACGAGTGGGCCGGCGCCCAGGCGTTCAGCTCTTTCGACACCTATATGGCGCCCTTCGTCCGCAAGGACGCCCTGTCCTACGCGGACGTCCGCCAGTGCATCCAGGAACTGATCTTCAATCTGAACGTGCCCTCGCGCTGGGGCACGCAGACGCCATTCACCAACCTGACCTTCGACTGGGTCTGCCCGGAAGACCTGCGCACGCAGATTCCGGTCATCGGCGGCCAGGAAATGCCCTTCGCCTATGGCGACCTGCAGGCCGAGATGGACATGATCAACCGCGCCTACATCGAGGTCATGATGGCCGGGGACGCGCGCGGTCGCGCCTTTACCTTTCCCATCCCCACCTACAACATCACGCCCGACTTCGACTGGCACAGCCCCAACGCCGAACTGCTGTTCGAAATGACCGCCAAATACGGTCTGCCCTACTTCCAGAATTTCATCAATTCGGAACTGCAGCCGAACATGATCCGGTCCATGTGCTGCCGCCTGCAACTGGATCTGCGCGAACTGCTCAAGCGCGGCAACGGCCTGTTCGGCTCGGCCGAGCAGACCGGTTCGCTGGGCGTGGTGACGATCAACTGCGCACGGCTGGGCTATCTGCACGCCGGCGACGAAGCCGGCCTGTTCGCCCGCCTGGACGAACTGCTGGCCCTGGGCCGCGATAGCCTGGAAACCAAGCGCCGCGTCATCCAGCAGCACATGGACGACGGCCTGTTCCCGTACACGCGCCGCTACCTGGGCACCCTGCGCAACCACTTCTCGACGCTGGGGGTCAACGGCATCAATGAAATGATCCGCAACTTCACGGCGGATGAACACGATCTGACGCACCCCTGGGGCCACGATTTCGCCGTGCGCCTGCTGGACCACGTGCGCGCCCGCATGGTCGAGTTCCAGGAAGCCACCGGCCACCTGTACAACCTGGAAGCCACCCCGGCCGAAGGCACGACCTACCGCTTCGCCAAGGAAGACCGCGCCCGCTGGCCCGACATTCTGCAGGCCGGCACGGACGACATGCCCTACTACACAAACTCGTCCCAACTGCCGGTGGGCTTCACCGACGACCCCTTCGAGGCGCTGGAGCGCCAGGACGAACTGCAGCGCAAATACACCGGCGGCACCGTGCTGCACCTGTACATGACCGAACCGCTGTCCTCGGCCGACGCCTGCCGCGAGCTGGTGCGCCGCACGCTGGGCCGCTTCTCGCTGCCCTACATCACGGTCACCCCGACGTTTTCCATCTGCCCCAGGCACGGCTACCTGCCGGGCAAGCACGAATTCTGCCCGCAGTGCGACGACGAGCTGATCGCCCGCAAACAGCGGGCAGCCATCACCGAGGCGGCCGCGCACGAAGCGGCGGCCTGAACGCTTTTTCCACCCACCCTGAACAGGAGCATCCTATGCAAACCACCTCCATCACCCTGAACGACGCCGAACGCCAGCCCTGCGAAATCTGGACCCGCGTCATGGGCTATCACCGTCCCATGTCGTCCTTCAACATCGGCAAGAAAGGCGAATTCCACGAGCGCCGCTACTTCGTCGAACGGCGCGTCGGCCAGGCGCCTGCCCGCCCGGCCGCGTAAAGCCCGATGCACGCCGCCACCGCGTCCCACGCCCCAACGGCCGCCGCCGTCCCGCGCATCACGCCGGGACGCGCGCCCGCCCGTCTGAAAGTCGGCGGGCTGGTGCCCTTCACGGCCACGGACTACCCCGGCCTGCTGGCCGCCGTCGTCTTCGTGCAGGGCTGCCCCTGGCGCTGCGGCTATTGCCATAACCCGCACCTGCAGCCGCGCACGGCCGACAGCCCGCTGGACTGGCAGGAGGTCATGGCGTTTCTGCGCCGCCGCGTCGGGCTGATCGACGGCGTGGTGTTCAGCGGCGGCGAACCCGCCATGGACCCCGGCCTGGGCAGCGCGATCCGTCAGGTCCGCGCCCTGGGCTATCGCATCGGCCTGCACACCGGCGGCACCCACCCGCGCCGCCTGGCGCAGGTGCTGCCGGACGTCGACTGGGTAGGGCTGGACATCAAGGCCGGGTTCGACCAGTACGAACGGGTCACCCAGGTCGCCGGCAGCGGCGCCCCGGCCCGCGCCAGCCTGCAGGCGGTGCTGGACAGCGGTGTCGATTTCGAATGCCGCACCACCGCCCATCCCGACCTGATCGATGCGGACGGCCTGCTGGCCTTGGGCCGCGAGCTGGCCGACCTGGGAGTGCGGCGCTACGCAGTGCAGGTCTTTCGACCGCAGGGCTGCGCGGACGCCACCCTGAACACCCGAGGCCCGCTGCGCGACTGGCCGGGCATGGCCGTGCGGGAGGCCCTGACCGATTTATTCGAACGCTTCGAATTGCGGCGCGATTGATGGCCGCACCAGGCATCAGGGAGTCCGCAGGAGACTCCCTGACGTCCAGGCTCACCCATCACTGCATGGCGTCCATCAGCAGGCGCACGGTGGCGTCGGCAAAACTGCGCCGCACGATCAGTTCCCAGCCATCCCCTTGTTCGTCCAGCGGGCGCAACAGCACGCTCGCCTTGAAGAAGTGGGACTGGGCGCACTGACCCCGCTTCAAGACGCCGGGGTGCAGGTCCAGCGGACATCCCGCGTTCAGCACATCGCGCGTCCCGGGGCCGTGCAACTGCACCACCGAATAGCCGCTGGTCTGGTCCGTGACCGCAAACCAATGGCCCGCCAAGGCGCTTTCCACCCGTGCGGCCAGGTCGACGGGACCGTCGGGCAGCGCCCGCAGCAGCCACTCATCGGGCCCCAGCCACAAGGCCATCGCATCGCGGCCCCGGGACACGGTATTGGGCGCCAGCGGCAACTCCAGTCCCAGACCCGCGCGCAAGGCATCCCGCACCGCGTCCGACCCGGGATCGAGACGCAGATTGGCCAGGCCGACCAGCGGCTGTTCGTTCAAGAGCACCCGTCCGGCGGCACGATGCTGCAGCGGCCGGCCCTCACCGGCCTGCAAGCCGACCAGCGGGCTCTGTTGTTGGATTTCACTCGACATTTTGACGGGTTCCTTCGGGGTCATAGAACACGGGGCTGCAGACGCGCGCCGGCATGAAGCGGCCGTCGGCCGTGGCGACGGTGACGGTCTGTCCCATCCGCTCCTGGCCGCCCTTCAGCAAGGCCAGCGCGATCGAGCGCCCCAGAATCGGGCTCATGTAGCTGGAAGTCACGTGGCCGAACATCGGCGCGATGGCCGCCTGCGTCGGCCCCTGCAGAATCTGGCCGCCCTCGGGCAGGACGCAGGCCGGGTCTTCCGCCAGCAGGCCGACGAACTGCTTGCGCCCGGCGCTGCGCGTGTCGCTGCGCATGAGCGAGCGCTTGCCCAGGCAGTCCTTGGTCTTGGCGATCATCCCGCCCATGCCCAGGTCCACCGGACTGACGGAACCATCGGTATCCTGGCCGACGATGATGAAACCCTTTTCACCGCGCAGCACGTGCATGGTCTCGGTGCCGTACGGCGTGATGCCGTAGGGTTCACCGGCCCGCATCAACTGTTCGACGACCGCGCGGCCGCTATTGGCGGGCATATAGATTTCGTACGACAGTTCGCCCGAGAAGCTGACCCGCAGCACACGGGCGAACACGCCGCCGATGGTGCCTTCCTTGAAACTCATGAACGGGAAGGCCTCATTGTCGAAATCGATGTCCCGGCACACGGCGCGCAGCACCTTGCGGGCATGCGGCCCGGCGATGGTGGCGACGGCGTACTGGTCGGTCACCGAGGTCAGATAGACCTTCAGGTCCGGCCATTCCGTCTGCAGCCAGCGCTCCATCCAGCTCATGATGCGCGCGGCGCCGCTGGTGGTGGTGGTCAGCAGGAAGTGATCGTCGGCCAGCCGGATGCTGACACCGTCGTCCATGACCATGCCGTTTTCGTCCAGCAGCAAGCCGTAGCGGCAGCGGCCGGGCTGCAGCTTGGTCCAGGAATTGACGTACAGGCGGTTCAGGAACTCCGCCGCATCGGGACCGCGCACGTCGATCTTGCCCAGGGTGCTGTAGTCCAGGATGCCGACGGCGTTGCGCACGGCCAGGCATTCGCGCCGCACAGCGGCGTGCATGTCCTCGCCCGGCTTCGGATAGTAATGGGCGCGTTTCCAGTTGCCCACGTCCTCGAACAGCGCGCCTTGCTCGACGTTCCAGTCATGCAGGCAGGTCTTGCGGATCGGATCGAAATGATCGCCCAGTTCGCGCCCGGCCAGGGCGCCGAAACTGACCGGCGTGTAGTTGGGACGATAGGTGGTGGTGCCGGTTTCCGGGATGCTTTGATTCAGCGCCTCGGCCAGCACCGCCATGCCGTTGATATTGCCCAGCTTGCCCTGATCGGTGCCGAAGCCCATTGCCGTATAGCGCTTGACGTGCTCGACGGAATGGTAGCCCTCGCGCACCGCCAGCAGGATGTCGGACACCGACACGTCGTTCTGGTAATCGATGAACTGCTTGGGGCCGCGGCTGGCCTGGCGGTCCTTGCCCACCGACCACAAGGGCAGCAAAGGCGACGCCTGCACGGGACGCGCCGACCAGGCCGGCGCCTCGACCGTCCGGGCCGATGCGATTCCCTGCACAGCGGCCAGGCCGGCCCGCACGCCGCCGTCCAGCGCGGCTTGCAGGCTGAAATCCCCGTTGGCCGCACCGGCGCTGCCCTGCGGCTGGGCCGGCGCGTCGGGCACGAAGCAGGCCCGCTCGCCGCACCAGCGCGGCTTGCCGCGCGATTGCGCGTACAGGTGCACCACCGGATTCCAACCGCCGGACATCGCCAGCAGGTCGCAGGGCAGCGACTCCACGCCGTCAGGCAGCTTCGCCCCCAGGCCGCGCAGCCGCACGCCGGCGACGTGCTTGCCGCCATGCGCCTCGGCGACGACGGCCTGATGGATCACCCGGATGCCCGACTGCGCCGCTTCGCGCGGCAAAGAGCCGTCGCTCATCACGCGCGGATCGACGACCGTGACATCGACGCCCTGGCGCTTGAGGCCGATCGCGCATTGATAGGCGCTGTCATTGTTGGTGAACACCACGGCGCGGCGGCCGGGCAGCACGGCGTAGCGATGCAGATAGGTGGACACGGCGCCGGCCAGCATGATGCCGGGGATGTCGTTGTTGCCGAACACCAGCGGGCGCTCGTGGGCGCCGGTGGCCAGCACGACGTGACGCGCGCGGATCTTCCAGATGCGCTCACGCGTGCCGGCGCGCTGCCGGATCGGCAGGTGATCGTGCAGGCGCTCGCAGGCGGTCACCAGATTGTGGTCCTGGTATCCGAAGGCCGTCGTGCGCATCAGGATCCGCACGTCCGGCAGCGCGGACAGCTCGGCCATCCGTTCAGCCACCCAGTCGAGCGCCGGTCGGCCGTCGATGATCTCATCGGCCGCCAGCAGGCTGCCGCCGGCCTCGGCGCCATTGTCCGTCAGCATGACGCGCGCCCCGGCGCGCGCGGCCGCGCAGGCGGCGGCCAGACCGGCCGGCCCCGCCCCGACGACCAGCACGTCGCAATGGGCATAGCGTTTCTCGTAGCGGTCCGGGTCCAGCGCCTCGGGCACCGAGCCCAGGCCGGCGGCGTCGCGGATGCGTTCCTCGTACTTGCCCCACCAGCTCCGCGGCCACATGAAGGTCTTGTAGTAGAAACCAGCCGGGATGAAGCGCGCGAAACGCTGCATGATGGCCATGCGGTCATGCTCGATGTCGGGCTTGGCGTTCACGCTGGTGGCCCGCAGCCCGTCATAAAGCTCGACTTCGGTGGCGCGCGCATTCGGGATCGTGTAGGGGCCGCTTTCAAGCTGCACCAGCGCGTTCGGCTCCTCGACGCCGGCGGTCAGGATGCCGCGCGGGCGGTGATACTTGAAACTGCGCGCGACGAAATGCACCCCATTGGCCAGCAGGGCCGAGGCCAGGGTGTCCCCCTCGAAGCCCGCATACGCCTTGCCGTTGAAGGTGAAATTCACCGGAACGCCACGGCGCACGCGCCCCCCCTGGGGCAGACGGCAGGACTGGCTCATGTTGTCTCCTTGTGCGGGCCAAAGGTTTCGTAACGCTGGATTTCATAGGTGCGCGTATCGCGCTCCGCCATGAACCAGCGCCGGCAGCCGTGGGCATGCAGCCACTGTTCCTTGAACACGCCGAAGGTGTTGCGGCGCATGAACACATAGTCGCCCCACTCCCGGTCATCCATCGATTCACTGGCCGTCGGCCGGACGATGCCGGCTTCGCCGCCATAGCTGAATTCGGTCTCGGCGCGATCTCCGCACCAGGGGCATTTGATCTGCAGCATGATGTCTCCTTAGTGGGCGACCGCGGCGGCGCCGTGCTCGTCGATCAGATGGCCGCTGTAGAAACGGTCGATGGAAAAGGCCTTGTTCAGGGCGTGCGGCTCGTCATGGGCCACGGTGTGGGCGAACACCCAGCCCGAGCCCGGCGTCGCCTTGAAACCGCCCGTGCCCCAGCCGCAGTTGAAATACAGGCCTTTGACGTCGGTCTTGCTGATGATCGGGCAGGCATCGGGCGAAACGTCGACGATGCCTCCCCACTGGCGGTTCATGCGCACGCGGCTGAGCGACGGGAACATCTCGACGATGGCCTGCAAGGTGTGCTCGATGCTGTGGAAGCTGCCGCGCTGGCCATAGCCCAGGTACTGGTCGATGCCGGCGCCGATCACCAGGTCGCCCTTGTCGGACTGGCTGATGTAGGCGTGCACGGCATTGGACATGATGACGGTGTGGATGCAGGGTTTGACCGGCTCGGACACCAGGGCCTGCAAA
This sequence comes from Castellaniella hirudinis, assembly GCF_042651965.1. Taxonomy (NCBI): domain Bacteria; kingdom Pseudomonadati; phylum Pseudomonadota; class Betaproteobacteria; order Burkholderiales; family Alcaligenaceae; genus Castellaniella; species Castellaniella hirudinis. The sequence goes on along the minus strand of NZ_JBHSDY010000010.1, from coordinate 200,272 downwards.
GGGTGGCTTTCGATGGGCAGGCGCACGCCGGCCATGTCGGCCAGCACACTGGAATGCCCCGCCACCACCACCGCCACCTTCTTCGCTTTGATGAAGCCCTTGCCGGTCTCCACGCCCTCGACCGCGCCGTCCTTGCGGCGGATGTTGGTGACGGGACAGTTCTGGATGATGTGCACGCCCAGCCGATCGGCGGCGCGGGCGAAGCCCCAGGCCACGGCGTCGTGACGCGCCACGCCGCCGCGCCGCTGGAACGAGCCGCCCAGCACGGGATAGCGGCTGTCCAGATTGATGTTGGGCACGATTTCCTTGACCTGGGCCGGGGTCAGCCACTCGCCGTCCACGCCGTTGTAGCGGTTGGCATTGATGCGCCGCTGGGTGTCTCGCACCTCTTGCAGATTGTGCGCCAGGTTCATCACCCCGCGCTGGCTGAACATCACGTTGTAGTTCAGGTCCTGGGACAGGCCTTCCCAGAGCTGCATCGCTTTTTCATAGAGCTGCGCGGACTCGTCCCAGAGATAGTTGGAACGCACGATGGTCGTATTGCGGGCCGTATTGCCGCCGCCCAGCCAGCCCTTTTCCAGGACGGCGACGTTGCGGATCCCGTGAACCTTGGCCAGGTAGTACGCAGTCGCCAGCCCGTGGCCGCCCGCGCCGACGATGACGACGTCGTATTCTTTTCTGGGCTCGGGGCTGTGCCAGGCTTTGCCCCAGTTTTCGTGATAGCTCAGCCCGTTGCGAAACAGGCTGAAAATCGAGTAGCGGTTGCTCATGGTCTCCTCGCTTGGATGTCTCCGCCCCCCATGCAGGCGGGTCGCATGGAGAGCAGTACATCAAAAGCGCAGGGAGCCAGCTAGAATTTTTCCGCCATACCGTTGGAAGAATCCGGCGAAGTGAGGAAAGCCCTGATCAATGAGTCATCGCAGGCCCAGGGCGCGCAACCAAGCATCCACCTGCCCAAACGCATCCATTTGCCACTGTTCCGGAGTGCGCCCGCCCAACACCTGTGTGTCCTCAACAAAGCGACGCACGCAGGTCGGTCCAAAACCGTCCAGGGTATCGAACTTGTCCGCGATGTACTGGTAGCCCGTCATCCCGCTGGCATGCTCCAGCAGCGGCCTGCAATCCTCAGCCAACACGTGCGGCCCACCGGGATAGTTCCGGACACAGTAGTAGATGTCATAAGCGTCCTTCTGCTTATAACGGCCCTCGATGGCGAACCCCTTCATGGCCAGCAGCGCGGGAATCGAGCTGACAGCCACTTCCACCCGGTTGACTCCGCCATGAGGCATGGAACCCGTGATAGCCACCATCTGGTAGAAACGAACGGCCAGATCGGCGCCATCCGCACCTTGCACCGCGAAATCGCTGATCAGCGGTGGCACGTTTTTGACGAGCTCTGCATCCCTGGGCCGCAGGAAATCAATGATCACATCGATAGGAGGACCGCCATCGGTCGCTTTGATCTGGCGTGACAATTGGAAAGGCCGGAGCTGCTCACGTTGCACGTAGCCGTGCCCCAACAGCTCATCGATCAGATTGGCGTATTCGCCATCGCCCAGCGCCGTAGAGTCCAGGTCCAAATCCAGGTCCAGCGTACCGACATGAGGCATGTCTTCGTTGTCACCGAGCAGCAGCCATGGAACAGCGCCTCCCACGACGGCGAATTTGCCTTTGAAGCTCCCCAGGATTTGGCCGATTTCAATCAGAACGGATTTGACGGCTGCGGTGGTGCGATCATCGTAGTCGCTGGCGGACTGCGGTTCGCTCGTGGGGATATTTATAGGGGCCATTGCAAGCATTCTTGCCGAAGATGATCAGCCGCTTCTTGCCCGCGCTCTCCGGCGCGAGCAAGATCCAGATAGGTCTGGACGGGACTGGTACAGCACACGCCGGAGGCAGGCTCCACAGTGTCACGAAATAAACCTGGGTCGTCGAGTACGGTCACGAAGACATTCTCGCCTTTGCCGGCAGGGACGAGTTGTAAGGCCTCGCGTAATTGCTCCAGACCTGCTGCATCGGTATAAAAATACTGAGTGCCAGTGCGCCCGTAGGGCGCCAACCACTGAGCAGCGGAGAACGAGGCCAGCGCGATCCGTCCGGTTCTGGAGGAACAGGGCGGCAATGTACGGATGGCATCCGTCAGCATGGCGCCATGCACAGTCGTGTAGAAACCTTGGCATTGGCCTGCAGGCGGTTCGTAGGCCTTGCGCCATGCATCAAGCAACATATTGGGTTGAGACAGAAACACGCCATCATCGGAAACCTGCGCCCATTCCCGATCCAGCAGAGCGGTACGCACATTGCTCACATGTCCCAGGCTGACGCCCGCCGCCTCTGACAAGTCAGTCACCTTCCATGGGCGCGCCGGTTCTCGCAGCAATTGCCGCAGCACCTGCGCCGACTTGGGTTTGAACAGCGAGCGCAGTGCGCGCCGTTCAGCGGCAGGCTTGCTGGAGAGCTGGCGCGAGATGAAGAATGTGCCAAAGGCCAGACGCGCATTGCCTTCCAGATCCAGATACGCAACTTCGTATTCTCGGCACAGATCTTGAGCCTCAGCAGACAGGTAGGGCGCGACGAGCACCGACGTGACAGGTTCCGACTGACGCGCAGCATAGTCCTTCAACATCAGCAGTGCAGGCCGTATCTGGCGGGGCTGGCCGCCGGATTTCACCCCCGCGACCAGCGTGTACCGGCGTCCCGAAGTGTCGATGTGAGCCAACAGATCAACACCCTGATCTTTTGCAGCCACATGGCGTACTTCCAGATGTTCGATGGCCGGCACTTCCGACAGGATGTGTCGGAGCGCATTGGCGGCTTGCTGCTCGACTTTCACTGGATCGATTAATTTCAACATACGCTGAAAATATCATTTCCAGTGAAAAAGTCAAGGAAATTTCACTGGAAATAATATTTTCAGCACTCACTGAAACTACATGAATGGATGAAATCCATCAAACAGGTGACCGGCTAACTCCTATGTCTTGCAGCCCGAAACCACCTTGCTCGACGAGTGTCATCTGCCTCAGAAAAACTCCCGCCGATCGGGAAAGACCTCGCTGACATAATCCGCCTCACCTGCCTGCACGGGCAGCAGGGCGTCGGGCAATTGCGCGCGGTCGCGCCAGGCGCTGGGCGGCACATGAAAGGACGCGCGGAATTCGCGCCCCAGATGCGAGGCATCCGAAAACCCGCATTCGGACGCGATCGCCGCAATGGTCTTCTTGGTATGCGTCAGCATCCAGGCCGCCAGGCGCAGGCGCATGCCGCGCGCATAGGCCTGCGGGCTGTGCCCGGTGGACTCCTTGAACAGGCGCTCCAGGTGGCGCACCGAAATACCCAGCCTGCCCGCCAATTCGTCCAGGCTGAGGGCTCGCCCGACATGCTGTTCCATCAACAGCACGGCACGCCGCACGGCCGGATGGGTGGTGGGTCGGATGCCCGGCGGCAGGGGCTGGGCCGCGTTGGCCCGGCCCGTGTCCTCGACCTGCAGAATACGCAGTGCTTTTTGCACGATGGACTGATCGATATGGCGGCGCAGGATTTCGGCTGCCACGTCGATGGACGCCCGCCCGCCTGAACACGTGATCCGGCGCCGATCAAAGACATAGAGCCGGTCGGCCACCACCTGCGCGGGGTCCACGGATGGAAATCTTTCCAGGAAGTCCCAGTAATGGAACCAACTGATACAGATCCGGTGGCCTGTCATCACGCCCGCCTGCACCAGCGTGAACACCCCGGTGCACAGCCCCACGACATGCACATCCTTGCTGCCGGCGTCGCGAATGAACTCCAGCACGGCGGAGCTGACTGGAGGGCGCTGCAGCAGCCCGCCCACAACCACAACATAGTCGAAGCGCGCGGGATCGCCCAGCAGTTCGGAGGGCACCACCTGAATGCCGCTGCTGGAGCGCACGGGCGCCGGTGTTTCATCGATGACCTGCCAGGCACACCGCACCGGCCGGCTGTGATCGCCCTCGTCGCTGGCCAGGCGCAGCACGTCCAGCATCCCCGAAAACGCGGTCAAGGTGAAATTCGGCAGCAGGATGAAGCCAAAGCGCACGGGTTCCTTGTCCATCCGGTTTTGTCTTCCTGTACCAGCCGATTCATGTGCCATGACGTTTCCATTCTAGTCAGAGGCGCGACGTGATGGTGTAGTGGCCTCTACAAAAATATAAGAAGCGCCTGCACATCGCACAGCCCATATGAGCACAGGAAGGAATCTCCCCATGCCCCCCTCATCATCCCTCAATCCGCCGCCCGGCGCTGCACCGTTCTGTCTGACGGTATCGTGCCCCAGCCGCGCCGGCCAGGTTGCCGCCATCGTATCCTTCCTGGACCAGCGCCAGGGTTACATCGACGAATTCACTGTCTTCGACGAAAAAGACACCCGGCAGTTCTTCGTGCGCTGCGTCTTCCACACCGAAGGCCCCAAGGCGCTGGACTGCGCCTCCCTCAGCCGGGATTTCGGCGATCTGGCGCAGCGCTTTTCCATGCAATGGGCGATCCACGACCTGTCCGTCCGCCCCAAGGTGCTGATCCTGGTCTCGAAACTGGAGCACTGCCTGGCCGATCTGCTGTTTCGCACCCGCATGGGCGAACTGCCGATGGACATCGCTGCCATTGCCTCCAACCACGACACGCTGCGCGGCCATGCCGAGGCCGCCGGCATCGATTTCCATCATCTGCCCGTCAGCAACGACAACCGCGCGGCCCAAGAAACCGCATTGCTGGACCTGACCCGCAGCACGGGCGCCGAACTGGTCATCCTGGCGCGCTACATGCAGATCCTGCGCCCCGAGACCAGCAAGGCCCTAGCCGGCCGGGCCATCAACATCCACCATTCTTTCCTGCCCGGCTTCAAGGGCGCACGCCCCTACCACCAAGCGTACGAGCGCGGCGTGAAAGTGATCGGCGCCACGGCGCACTTCGTCACCGACGATCTGGACGAAGGCCCCATCATTGCCCAGTCCGTGGAGCCGGTGAACCATACCCAGGCTCCGGACCAGTTGCTGGCCACCGGTCGCAACCTGGAATGCCGCGCTCTGGCCCAGGCCGTGCGGGATTACCTGGAACGCCGGGTCTTCATCAACGGACACAGGACAGTGGTGCTGTAGGGCCGTCCCCGCCCGAACCGGCAAGCTCTAGGGGCCGGTTCGGGCGCGGATTCGCTCAGTCGAAGGCTGTGCGCAACGCATCCCCGATACCCTGTACGCAAACGCTCAAGATCAACTTGCCATGTTCCGCACTGGCACGGCTGGCCGAAGACAGACAGCCCGATTCCGGCGTCCATTCCGGCTTGATCGGAAAGAAGTCATAGGGTGGAAACGTGGCCGGCGGGTGATCCCGGACCTGACTCATGTCCACCAGGTCGGGATGCAGATGCAACATCAAGGATGTCTCGAGCACGCCGCCGTGCTCCACCGCCCACCCAGGAAAATCCCCCTGGTAGATGGTATCGATCGACGCCTGATCAATGAAATCCCAATATGAAAGAATGATGCAGCTGAAATCCCGGATGCCATCCCAACGCAATTCACGCAAGGCCAGATCGACGCCTTCCGCGATGAAGGCCGAATTCTCGTAGTGCCCGTTGACCAGGACCGTCTTACGCACACCATGGCGAGCCAGTTCCTTGAGCACGTCACGGATGGTCTGGGTCACGGTCAGGCCGTCCAGACTCGTGGTGCCGGGCATATGGTTCCCACCCCCGCTTTTCTGCTGCGACTTGTAGCCATACGCAATCGCAGGCGCCACCAGCCCATCGATATTTTGCGCGACGCGCTCGGAGATCGCCGTCGGCAGCAGGACGTCTGGATTCATGCTCATGTGCGGACCGTGCTGTTCCAGCGATCCGACGGGAATCAGGACGGGTACGCCCTGCCTGACCTTCTCCACGTAAGCAGGCCAAGCCAGTTCACCGATATGGACACGACGCATTGTTTACCTCGCTCATGGATTACACATGGGGATGGCCGGCACTGCCGCCCATCCCCCCATCCGGCATCAGATCAGACGAGTACGCCCCATCTTGAAGCCCAGGGTCAGGACCAGATAGCTGGCGGCGGTCACCCCGATCGCAGGGAAGGAAGCCGTCCAGATCGCCGCCGCGCCCGTCATGCCATAGTGCAACAAGTAAAACACCCCGAGCCCCAGAGCCATGGAAATCCAGCCAGACAGATTCCAGTCGCCCAGCCGGCTCTTGGTCGATCCGTCATCATGGCTGCCCGCGAACAAATCCTCGTCCCGGACCTGACGCTTGCGCACAATGAAGTAATCGATCACGACCAGCGTCCACAATGGAATGAAGATCCCGCCGACGATACCGAGGAAGAACTCGAAATACTCGATGAACTTGTCGAACGCCAGCGGCAGAAAGCACATCACGAACTGGAGTATCGCAATGAACAGCAGATAGCGCTTGGGAGAAGCACTGCGGGTTGCGCCCACCAGGCCCATGCCGGCGCCATACAGCACGGTCACGTTCGTGCTGACCGTCGCAAAGAAGACCACCAGAAACGCAACCGTGCCCAGACCCAGCGAAGCGATCGTGGAGCTCGGGTCTGAATTGTTGGGATCGAAAACACCGGTCTCCAGCACGACGCCGATCACACCGATCGCCCCCACGAGCATGAACCAGCCCTGCCCGAGATTCACACCCAGCCAACTGCCGGCCGTCGCCCCGCCGGGGCTCTTGGAAAAGCGGCCAAAATCGCCGATCATCGCCCAGCCCCAGCAAAACCCGAACGCCAGATCAAAATAAAAAGCGGGCGTGTGCTGGGCTTCCGGCAAGGTGAGACTCGCAATCTTGGCATAGTCCCAATGCTGCAGCACCACCACGGTCTCCCATATCCCCAGGACCACCAGCAACACGACTGAAATCCACTCAAGGTATTTGATCGCGCGATGCCCCACGACCACGATCAGCCCCTGGACGACTGCAGTCACCAGGATGCCGAGAATCAAAGGCCCTGTCGAGCCGGCCTGCCCATAGGTCGCCCAACCCCACATCTCGTGGAACACATAAGTCAGAGAAATGGCGGCAATGAAGGTATTGATGCTGGGCCAGCCGATCATGCCGAAAAACTCACCGACTCCGGCCCATCGCGCCCCTTTGACGCCCAGGGCGGGGATTGTGCATGTGACAGTGGACGCGCCATGCTTCCAGGCAATCCACCCAATCATGGCCCAGGGAATCATCATCAAGGGCAGATATACAAACGCATATTGCCAGACAAAGCTCAAGCCGATCGCGGCCGCCATCCCGCCGAAATACCAGGACCCGGTATTCACGCCGGATCCGAACCAGGTCACAACCTGGTCAAAAAAACCATACTCACGCTTTTCATGCGGAATCCTGGCTGTACCGTATTCCATGATGTTGTCGCTCCTCAGGGGGGCCAGCCTCTCGTTATCGTTCGAGAGTGCGGCAGTGGTTGGATGACGGCCTTGTATCAGCACCCGTCAAATCCATCTTAGCGATCGGATGATCACGACCCTTTTTCAAAAGCGACCATTATTTGTCTGACAGCGAACAAGACGCATCACCCGCGCAAGGCCTGCACACGCCTGGGCACGCGATTCGTCAAGCCAGACAACAAATCATTGGCGATGGTGCCGGACGACCAGGCGACCTCATCCACGGCAGGGCCTCCCCGCCCCCACAGAACGACCGACGCGCCGACCTCCGCCTGCGGTACGGGATCCAGGTCCACCGACAGCATGTCCATCGACACGCGGCCCACGAGGCGGGTCCGAACGCCGGCGACGGTCACGGGCGTTCCGGTGATGGCATGGCGCGGATAGCCGTCCGCGTAGCCGCAGGCGACGATACCGATCCGCATGTCGTGATCGGTGCGAAACGCGTGGCCGTAGCCGATCGCCTCGCCGGCCGGCAGGACGTGCGTGCTGATCAGTTCGGAGCCGAGCGTCATCGCAGGCAGCAGGCCCAGGGATTGGGCATCCCGGCCCATATAAGGCGATGCGCCATACAAGCAGATCCCGGGACGGATCCACTGATCCACCGCCGGCACCGACACCGCCAGGCCGGGCGACAGGGCCGCCGCCGAATTGCAGACGCTGACGGGGCCCGGCAGGCCGGCGGTGATCCGCACGAAGCAATCCAGTTGCCTGCGCGTCACGACCAGGTCATCGTCGGCGCGCGCGAAATGCGTCATCTTGCCGACCATCGCCAGCATGCCGGCGGCCCGCAGACGCTGGGCGCGCTCGAACGCGGCCCGGTATTCATCCGGCTGGAATCCCAGCCGGTGCATGCCTGAGTTCAGCATCAGGTGCGCCGCGATGCCCAGCGGCCGGGCATGCGCGACGAGCATCTCCAGTTGGGTCCGGCTATGGACGACCGTATCGATCCGGTAATGCGACAGGGTATCCAGGTCGCCGGGCCTGAAGAAGCCTTCCAGCAACAGGATGGGCCGCCGCCAGCCGAGCTCGCGGCAGCGGACGGCTTCCTGGACATCCAGCAGAGCCAGGCCATCGGCCGCTGCAAAACCGCTCACGGCGGCCTCCAGCCCATGCCCATAGGCATAGGCCTTCACGACAGCCCAGGTCCTGATGCGACGCACGCCACCACCCGAGGCGACCTCGCGGGTCGTCCGGCTCAGGTTGCGCACCAAGGCATCGGTGTGGACCGTGGCGAGGATCGGACGAGTCATGGCGCGCTCTCCGGCTCAGGCCGCCCCGGCCTCGCGCCGCCCCCGGGCGCGAAACGCCTGGCGGATGTCCTCGGGCACCAGCGACCCGCCCGTGCTCCAGATGACATGCGTCGCCCGACCCATCGCATCCGTCAGGCCGCACGCCTGCACATAGGCCCGGCCCTGGGACGTGTCCAGAATCTGCATGGGCCCGCGCAAGCCCGTCGCCGCCGAGGGCTCTACGTAGATACCCTCGAGCGTCTCCAGACGCCAGGCGTCGCCATAGAACATGGCTTCATCCACCGTGAGCACGCCCGACAACAGGCGCGCCATCAGCGGCGCCACCAGGGGCGACGCCAGGCCGACCGCTAGGCCGTCCGCTTCGGTCCGGTTGTCCAGGCCGACGTCGTAGACCGACACGGGGCGACCCAGTCCGCAAGCCAGTTGGACCAGCATGCAGGGCGACGCCGTGGGTTCGACGAAAAAGCCATGTACGTGAGCGCCGAAAAGGCGCTTCAGGCCATAGAGAATGCCGCCGGGAGCCCCACCGACCCCGCAAGGCAGATACACGAACAAGGGATGATCCGCATCGACGCGCCCGCCGGCCGCCTGCAACTGCGCCTGCAATTCGCGGGCGGCGGCCGCGTATCCCAGAAACAAGGCTTCCGACTGCTCGTCGTCCACGAAATGCATCATGGGATCGGCATCCGCGACCGCCCGCCCCGCCGCCACCGCCGCGGCATAGTCGCCCGAATGCTCGACCACCTGGATGCCATGGCGGCGCAGGCGCTGCTTTTTCCATTCCTTGGCGTCCGCCGACATGTGCACGATGGCGCGCAAGCCCAGCCCCGCGCCGATCATGCCGATCGCCAGGCCCAGATTGCCGGTGCTTCCGACAGCCAGCGCATGGCGGCCGAGCACGGCCCGCGCCGCCGGGCCGGCCAGGACGGCACGATCCGTGTCATCACCCAGCAGGCCTTCGTCGAGGCCGATCCGCTCCGCCAATGCCAGAACCTCGTGGAAACCGCCCCGGGCCTTGACCGACCCCGCCACCGGCAACGCATCGTCCCGCTTGAGCAGCCAATCGCCTGCGGCGGCGCCGCAGGCCATGGAATCCCGAAACACCGGAATCGGCGTCAAGGGGGACTGCAGCAATCCGGCCGTGGGTCGCAGTTCGGGGAACACCTGCCGCATCAGGCCGGCGCAGCGCGCAAAGCGCGCCTCGGAGACGGCGGGATCCAGCGGATCGGAATGCGCATCCGCCTGCGCGTCGTAGGCGGGATTCAGCCACAGTAAAGGCCTCCGCTGCGTCAGGCCTGTCGGCAAACCGGAGAAATCAGTCGTCATGACGGGCTCCTTGGGTCACATGGTACGGGCCGAGCGACGAGACATCGTCTCGATGCGCTCAAGCCCTCTCCCGACAGGATGCCACGCCTGAGGCCCGGTGCAGCGTCACAGCCATGACGCGGGCCGGGTCTTCGCGTCAGTCCTGCAGGGGTTCGCCGGAAGTCTCGCGGCTCATGATCATCGCCACCAGCGCGATGCCCGCCGCAACCACCAGATACCAGGCGGGCGCCAGCTTGTCGCCGGTCGCCTGGATCAGCCAGGTGGCGATGAAGGGCGCCGTGCCGCCGAAAATAGCATTGGCCAAGTTGAAGCTGAGCGCAAAGCCGCTGTAGCGCACCCGCGTCGGGAAGATCTCGGACAGGAAGCACGGCAAGGTGCCATCGTTCATGGTCAGCAGCGCGCCAAACGCGACCTGGATCAGGATGATGCCCAGGAACCCGGCGGACGCAAGACCGCTGAACAAAGGAACCGTCAGGCAGATGAAGGCGACCGAGGCCAGAATCAGCATGGTCTTGCGGCCCAGACGATCGGACAGCACGCCCATCAGAAAGATGAAGCCGATGTAGGCGACCAGCGCGATGGTGGTCGCAATGAAGGAATCCGTCTCCCCCACCCCGAGTTCGACCGCCAGATAAGTGGGCATGTAGCTCAGGATGATGTAGAAGCCGACCGCGTTCAGCATGGTCACGCCGATCGAGATCAACAAGGCGCGACGATGCTGCGACAACAACAGACTGACCGGCGCATGCGAGACTTCACGGGATGCTTCCATCTCACGGAACTTGGGCGAATCCTCGAGGTGCACGCGGATGTAGCGGCCGATATAACCCAGCGGCGCGGCCAGCAGGAAAGGTAGCCGCCACCCCCAGGACTGCAGTTGCTCGGGGGTCAGCAGCACATGCATGCCCGCCACCATCAGCGACCCCAGCAGCAGGCCGGACGCCGTGCTGGCGGGCACGATGCTGGCGTACAGGCCGCGCTTGTGGCTGGGCGCGTACTCGACCAGGAAGGCCGAAGCGCCGGCATACTCGCCCGAGGCGGAAAAGCCCTGGATCAGGCGCAGCCCCAGCAACAGCAAAGGCGCCCAGACGCCGATCTGCTGGAAATCCGGCAGCAGCGCGATGGCGAAGGTTGCTCCAGACATGATGATGATCGACAGGGACAAGGCCTGCTTGCGCCCGATCTTGTCGCCGTAATGGCCCCAGAACACGCCGCCGATGGGCCGGATGATGAAGGACAGGGCAAAAACGCCGAAGGTCGCCATCAAACCTGCGGCGGGCGAAACGTCCGGAAAGAAAACGGCCGCGATGACCGTGGCCAGATAGGCATAGGACGCATAGTCGAACCACTCGACGAAGTTGCCGATGAAACCGGCGGCGGCGACCTTGCTGATGACGCGTCGCTCGGCGGCCGCGGGTATTGTCCCCATGCGGACGGTGTCAGAATTCATGATTGTCTCCACGCGTCCGTCCACGGATCGGCTCGACTCAGGCCGATCCGGTCAACGCGCCTCGGTATTTTGATGTGCGACGAAACTCGGGGCCCGCACGATGCCAGCCCGGTCTATGCCAGGGTCAAGCATCGGCAGCCGTGACGCGTTATCCGCGCTTCACGATATTGTGCTCGGGTCCATACGGGAACTTGGTGATGTTCTCGGCGCCTTCGGCCGTCACCACCAGGATGTCGTGCTCGCGGTAGCCGCCCGCGCCGGGCAGGCCCTCGGGCAGCGTCAGCATCGGTTCCATCGAGACCACCATGTTGGGCACCAACACCGTTTCGATGTCCTCGCGCAACTCCAGCCCGGCCTCGCGCCCGTAGTAGTGCGACAGCACCCCGAAGGAATGGCCGTAGCCGAAGGTGCGGTACTTCAGGACGTCATGCCGATGGAATATCTCATTCAGTTCCGCCGCAATGTCGCAGCAGCGGGCGCCCGGACGGATCAGTTTCTGGCCGGCCTCGTGCACTTCCACATTGATCTCCCAGATGCGGCGGTGGGCGTCCGAGCATTCTTCGGCGAACAGCGTGCGTTCCAGCGCCGTGTAGTAGCCGGAAATCATGGGAAAGCAGTTCAGGCTCAGGATGTCGCCGCGCTGGATGCGGCGCGACGTGACCGGGTTGTGGGCGCCATCGGTGTTGAGACCGGATTGGAACCACGTCCAGGTGTCCATCAGTTCGGCATCCGGATAGGTGCGGGCGATCTCGCGCACCATCGCCTGCGTGGACGCCAACGCCACTTCGTGCTCGGGCACACCCACGGCGATGGCGTCGCGGCAGGCGGCCCCGCCAATGTCGGCGATCCGCGCGCCCTGCTTGATCAAGGCGATTTCCTCGTCGGATTTGATCATGCGCAGCCGCATGCAGGCCTTGCCGATGTCCACCAGCTCGCTGCCCGGCAGCGCGGCCCGCAGTTTTTCCAGATTTTCGGCCGTGAGGTGGTCCATTTCGACACCGACGCGCTTACGGCCTTTCAGCAGCGTCTGCACCGCGTGGAAATAATTGTCGCGTTGCCAGTCCGTATAGACGATGTTGTCGCCGAAGCTGCGGCGCGCAGGCTGACCGGCATCGATGTTGGCGCTGATGGTCGTGTGCTTGTCCTGTGTCAGCGCCAGCCCATAAAAGCGGCCGAAATGGCAAAATAGGAAGTCGGCGTAGTAATTGATGTTGTGGTATGAACTGAACAGCGCCCCGTCGATGTCGCTGTCGGCCATGTGCTTGCGCACCGCATCGACGCGCCGCTGCATTTCGGCGTCCGAGAAGGTTGGCTTGACGTGCGGGCCGTTGGAAATCTGCAGCAGGCGGGTTTCACGCATCTGCTGGGCGGCGGTAGCGGCATTGGAAAATTGTAGATTGCTCATGGGGATGTCTCCTGTGATTGGCATCGGCTTTTGAAATGACCTCGCGGTCATCCGTGTTCGTACAAACCATCTTAGAGACCCGACGTCAGGCGCCTTTTTTCAGAAGCGACCTTTAATTGCCTGGAAACGAAGATCCGCGCAGAATGAGACGGATCGATATCAGCAACGGACATAAAGTTTGAAATAAGTCGCATTTTTCAGACGGAGACAAGCAGGATGGATGCCCCTTCGGCCCAGGCCGCCCCGCAGGCGCGCCCGCCAATCTCCTCCCAGCACTACGGCTTTTTGCTGGTCCCCGGATTTACCCTGATCGGTTTCTCGTCTGCGGTGGAACCTTTGCGCATGGCCAATATGGCCATCGATCGCCCGCTGTTCCAATGGTCCACGATCAGCCTGGATGGTGCGCCGGTCCAGGCCAGCAACGGAGTCATCATCCAGGCGGACCACGCGCTGGACCAGGCCCCCGCACTCGATGCCATCTTCGTCTGCGGATCCAACCCGATCCCGCCCCGCATCGAACCGCACTGCCTGAACTGGCTGCGCCTCCGAGCGCGCCAGGGAACCGTCCTGGGCGGCATCTGTACGGGCAGCTACTGGCTGGCGCGGGCGGGCCTGCTGAACGGCTACCGCTGCACCCTGCATTGGGAAGACACGGAACGGCTTCTGACGGACTTTCCGGAGATCATTGTCTCCAAACGCATCTACGAAATCGATCGGGACCGCTACACCTGCAGCGGCGGGATCGCGCCCGTGGACCTGATGGCCGCGCTCATCGATCTGCGGACCGGCAGCCACGAAACCGCCGCCAGGGTCTCCGAACTGATGGTCTGCGAACGGATCCGTTCCACCCAGGACCCCCAGCGGATACCGCTGCGCCAGCAACTGGGCACCAGCCAGCCGAAGCTGACCGAGGTCGTGACGCTGATGGAAAACAACCTCGAAGAACCCATATCCAAAGAAGAACTGGCCCAGTTCATCCAGGTTTCGGTGCGCCAGCTCGAACGCCTGTTCCAGGAGCACCTGAAAAGCACACCCAGCGCCTATTACCTCGAATTGCGGCTACGGAGGGCGCGGCAGTTGTTGCTGGGATCGGAGCAATCCATCATCGACGTGGCAGCCGCCTGCGGTTTCGTGTCAGTGACCCATTTCACTCACCGCTATCGCGACTACTTCGGCACCACGCCCGGCCGCGAACGTCGGATCGTCCAGCCGACGAACGACCCGGCGGCCACCGGCCGACCGTCCGCGCAGGTGCCCTGACCGATCCGCCCCTGGATGCTGAACCACGAAACCCTGGTCGGCATTTGCGTCCCAGCACTATGGCGTGAACATACAAGCCAACCGGCCTGCGTTCCCTAGAATGAGTGATAAGCCAGCCTTGCAAGCCTCGCCGCCGAGGCTCACCCAGGCGCACTCGGTACTCGACTCATCATAGGAGACATCATGTTTTTGGAAAACGAACAGATCGCGGGCTTCGACGACGAACTCTGGGCCGCGATCGAAGCCGAAAATCGGCGCCAGGAGCAGCACATCGAGCTGATCGCGTCCGAGAACTACACCAGCCCGCGCGTCATGCAGGCCCAGGGCACCAAGCTGACCAACAAATACGCCGAAGGCTATCCCGGCAAACGCTACTACGGCGGCTGCGAGCACGTCGACGTGGTGGAGCAGCTTGCCATCGACCGCACCTGCGCGCTGTTCGGCGCGGACTGGGCCAATGTCCAGCCCCATTCCGGCTCCCAGGCCAACGCCGAGGTCTACCTGGCCTTGCTGCAGCCCGGCGACACCCTGCTGGGCATGAGCCTGGCCCACGGCGGCCACCTGACCCACGGCGCCAAGGTCAGCTCGTCAGGCAAGCTCTACCACGCCGTCCAGTACGGCCTGGACGCCCACGACTTGATCGACTACGACGAAGTCGAGCGCCTGGCCGTGGAGCACAAGCCGAAGATGATCGTGGCGGGTTTTTCCGCCTATTCGCAGGTGCTGGATTTTGCGCGCTTTCGCGCGATCGCCGACAAGGTCGGCGCGCTGTTCATGGTGGACATGGCCCACTTCGCCGGTCTGGTGGCGGCGGGCCTGTACCCCAACCCCGTGCCTTACGCCGACGTGGTGACGACCACGACGCACAAGACCCTGCGCGGTCCGCGCGGCGGCCTGATCATGGGCCGCGCCAACCCCGAGATCCAGAAAAAGATCCAGTCGGCCGTGTTTCCCGGAGCCCAGGGCGGCCCGCTGATGCACGTCATCGCGGCCAAGGCCGTGGCCCTGAAAGAGGCCATGCAGCCGGAATTCCGCGCCTACCAGCAGCAGGTGCTGGACAATGCCCAGGCCATGGCCGAAGTCTTTGTCGCCAACGGACTGCGCATCGTCTCGGGCGGCACTTGCGACCACCTGTTCCTGGTGGACCTGTCGGCCAAGGGCATCACCGGCAAGGCCGCCGACGCCGCCCTGGGCGCGGCGCACATCACGGTCAACAAGAACGCCGTGCCCAACGATCCGCAGCCGCCTTTCGTCACCAGCGGCATCCGCATCGGCTCGCCCGCCATCACGACGCGCGGCTTCAAGGTTGAACAGGCACGCCAACTGGCCGGCTGGATCTGCGAAGTGCTGGACGACCCGGACAATCAGGCAACCATTGCCCGCATCCGCGCGCAGGTGATCGAGCTGTGCGCCCGCTTCCCGGTCTACCGTACAGCCCCCGAACCGGTCACGGCATGATGCCGTCGCCATGAGCCCGGCTCCCGTCGACGCCACCAACCCGCACTGCAGCGCCCGCGAACAGGTGCTGTTGTGCCTGGTCTTGTTCGCGGCGTCGTACACGGCGCAGACCGTCTCCCCGGTGATGCTGTTCTACACCCTCGATCTGCACCTGTCGACCACCGACCTGACACTGTTCTTCACGGTCTACGCCGCCGGGCTGATGCTGGCCTTCCTGATCGGCGGGCCCCTTTCGGATCGGCGCGGCCGCAAGGCCATGGTCCTGCCCTCGGCGGTCCTCCTGCTGCTCGCCGTGCTGGCGCTGATGGGGGCCACGGTCTGGGGCAAGCCGATGATTCTTGCGGCGCGATTCATCCAGGGGGTCGCCAGCGGCGCCCTCTTCACCGTCGGCACCGTCTGGCTGCGCGAAATGGCGGGCACCCGCAACGCCGCGCGCGCCTCGATGCTGGCCAGCGGCGTCATGGCCTTCGGCTTCGCCGTCGGTCCCTTCGTCTCAGGCATGCTGGTCCAGTGGCTGCCTTGGCCACGGCTGCTGTCCTTCGCGATCACCCTGGCCATGGTGACGGGTTCCCTGCTGATCCTGCGCGGCTTGCCCGAAACCTTGACCCGCGGACGGACCTCCCGGGTTCAGATCGGCCTGCCGCCGGGGACGGCCGCCGGATTCTTTTGCTATCTCCTACCCTGCGGACTGCTGGTCTACACCTTCACGATGCTGTCGCTGATCGCCTTCCCGATTCAATTGGGCAAAGCAGGATTCGCCCAGATCTACTTCATCCTGGGACTCAGCGCTCTGATCGTACAAGGGTTTGCCGCCTTGGCTACGTTCTGGGCCATGCGGCTGGGACCGGGACGGGCCGGCTGGATCGCCGGTCTGTGCGGCGCGGCCGGCTGCGCCCTGGGCTATCTATCGGTGCAACCTGGCGCCTGGCTCTGGGTGCTTCCGGCTTCGGCCGCCATCGGCCTGGCCAACGGCCTGTCGATGGCCTCGGGCGTGGCGGTGTCGGACCATCTGGCTCCTGCGGGCCAGCGGGGTGCCCTGATCTCAATGTTTTACGTGATCGTCTACCTGGGCTACTCCAGCCCGACGCTGCTGTCGCTGGTCTGGGGAAAACAGACGATGGAACGGGGCGACACGCTGATCACCCTGGGGATTTTTGCCCTGGTCATGACGGCGGCCATCGCCACGTCCGGCCGGCTGGCGATACGAAACTGGCCGGCTGCCTCGCCCGGCGAGGCAGTGACCGAAGCCGCGCCGTCAGACGCGTGAAGAGTATTGCCGACGAGCTCCGGAGGGAATCAAGGCTTCCGCCCGCTGGCGCAGCACCTGAGCAACATCACGCAACACCGCACGCGGCTGGAACACCGCCATATCGATGGAATCCAGGGTGTTCTTGACCATCAGGCCCAGTTCCGTGTCGCCTTCGATCACCAGGCGGCGGCTGAAGAACAGCGTGTCGGGGTCTTCCCGGCGCTGCAGCAGGCAATGGAAATCCCAGGCATCGGCGCGGAAGGTCAGGTCGGGGGCGGCCACCTCGTGCCGGGCCGCCCGGAAGGCGCCGTCGCGCCAGGTGTAGTCGAAACGCAGCCCCGCATCCGCGACGTGGATGCGCAGGGAACGGCCTTCCAGCATGTGCAAGGTATCGGGATGCAGATGGCGGGCCAGCACCAGATTCAGGCCGGTGACGAACAGCACTGAGCCCGGATAGCGGGGCAGGCGCCCGAGCACGCGGGCCAGGGGTTCGGGAATGCGGTAGGCGGGGGTCGCAGGATTTTGCATGATCGGACTCGTGGAAACAGATCGGGGAAACGGAAGCCTCAGGCAGCGCGTGCTTTGACGCCGGGCGTGCGCACATCCGGAGCCTGCGACACGACGACCTGGCCATCCAGCACCATGTCCAGCCCTGCGCGGCCATGCCAGTAGCCGTTGCAAGGACCGGCCGGCATCAACGGCACCAGCCGTTGGTGGGCGTCGTCGGCGGACTCACGCCCGTCGAGCACGGCACGGAAAGCCTCCACGACCTGATCCATATGCTGCGACTGCGGACTGAGCCGCACCACATCCACACCCAGGCCGCGCAGATCGTCCAGCGCATGGATCAGCGTGTAGACCAGCGCCGACTGGGTCTGGATGCCGTTGATCGTCAGAAAGGCCTGGGATTCCTTGGTTTCCAGCAGCAGGCCGTCGGGATGGTCCATGCAGACGTACTGGCAGTTGTCCTTGGGGAAATTGCGGTTGCGGGCCGTGAAGCAGCGGGCGGAAAAAGCCAGCGGCATGCGGCCATAGGCGAAGACCTCCGTCTGCAGGCCGGCGGGCCGATCCTGTTGCAGTTGCGTCAGGCCGGCGCGGCTCATTTCCAGCGGCATGACCCAGCGGGCCGCGCCCTGCGCGGCGATCACGTCCAGGGTGGGCTTGCTGTAGATATTGAGAAACGGCCCTCCTGTGAAGGGCCTGCCCTGCATCCGATACACCGCCCCCATGTCATTGGCCTCGACGCCATAGCGCTCGTTCTCGGTGATCTTGCGCAGGACGTTCAGGTCGGCGCCCGACTCCAGCAGGACCTGGGTGGACAGCACGGGCGTCTTGCCGGCCTCGGCCAGCATGTCGGCGACCTCGATCCAGTCAGGCAGGCGCAATTCGTGGCGGCGCGAACAGACGGTCTCCCCCAGGTAGACGATGTCCACGGGCCAGTCACGCACGGCGGCGTAGAACTCCAGGGTGGCGACGCGGGGCCAGTAGTATTGCAAGGGGCCCAGGGCGATTTTCATGACGGTGTTTCCTTGTACGCAAGCAGCGGAGCGGTCCACGCCACCCGACGGACGGGTCGGGCGCAGCGCCCCGCGCGGGATCATTTCCAGGGCCGGTTGTAGGCGCCCAGCGTGTGCTGCTGGCCTTCGGCGACCTTGTTCAATTCGGCCATCCAGGACGGATGCACCGAATAGCGGGACGGACTGCTGCGGGCCAGGTCGATGGCCTGGCGCCAGACCCGGGTGACCTGGGCGGTATAGGCCGGACTGCGTTGGCGGCCCTCGATCTTGATCGCCCGCACGCCCATGGCCATCAGCCGGGGCAGCAGTTCCAGGGTATTGAGGCTGGTGGGCTCTTCCAGCGCGTAGTAGTTTTCGCCCGCCACGTCGAAGCGGCCCTTGCACAGCGTGGGATAACCGGCGTTCTCGCCATCGTCATAGCGGTCGATCAGCACCCCGTTCAGGCGCGACTCCAGGCCCTGGTCCGTCTGCTGCCAGCGCACGTGCTTGGCCGGCGAACAGACGCCGTGCGTGTTGGGCGATTCGCCCGTGGCGTAGGACGACAGGGCGCAGCGGCCCTCGACCATGACGCACAGGCTGCCGAAGCCAAAGACCTCGATCTCGACCGGCGTGTTCTCGCAGACCTGCTGGACCTGGGCCACCGACAGCACGCGCGGCAGCACGGCGCGCGCCACCCCGAAGCGTTCGTGATAGAAACGGATGGCCTCGTAGTTGGTGGCGGAGCCCTGCACCGACAGGTGCAGGCGCAGATCGGGATGGCGTTCGCAGGCATAGGCCATCAGGCCTGGATCCGCCATGATGACGGCGTCCACGCCGGCTTCGGCTGCGCGGTCCACGGCGTCCCGCCAAAGGATCCAGGCATCAGGCTGCGGATAGGTGTTCAGGGCCAGCAGGACCTTGCGCCGACGGTCGTGGGCGTAGCGGATGCCCTCGGCAATGGCGGCGGCGTCGAAATTCAGGCCGGCGAAATTGCGCGCGTTGGTGGCATCGCGGAAACCCAGATAAACGGCATCGGCGCCCTCGTCGACGGCGGCCTTGAGCGCCGGCAGACTGCCCGCGGGACAGACGAGTTCGAAATCCGACGAGTCGTGGTGAGGCACCACGCCGGGACGTTGAAATTCGGGAAGGGCTGACATCGGAAGCATCCAGGGGATTCGTGGCGGGGCGCACCGCCGGGCCCCGCTTCGGCAACAGTGGGCACTATGCCCTGTCAGGCGGTATCGGACCTTAACCAGGATCAAGAAGCGTGCATCCCGACCTTCGCATAGGGGCTTTCGCACGAAGGGGAAACAGCATCCGGGACACGGTCTTGGCCCACGCCGGCCAGGGGGATCGTGTAAGGTAGCGTCACCGATCCCGCACCTGGATCGCCCCCGTCCCCGGAACTTCCCATGGCGCCTCCCGACCTGACCCTCGACGTACGCTCGCTGCCCGCTCCCGAGCCGCTGGAACACTGCCTGGAAGCCCTGGCCGATCTGGCCCCGGGCCAGCGCCTGCGCATGCTCATCGACCGCGAACCCTATCCGCTGTACGCCATCCTGGAGCGTGACGGCTTCCAGCACGACTGCACTTTCGAGGACCCGCACTTCCAGGTCACGATCTGGTACGACGCAAAGTAGCCATGCAACGCGCCCTGGATTTCGACAAGACGCCCGCTCTGGGCGTGCCCCTGCCCTTCTTTCTGAACGTGCCGTTGTTCGCGCTGCTGGCCGGCCTGCTGGCCGCCTGGACCGGGCCGCAGCCCTTCGTCGCCACGAGCTGGAACGGCCCCGCCCTGGCCCTCACCCACCTGTGGACCCTGGGCATTCTGGGCAGCGCCATGCTGGGCGCCCTGCTGCAGATCCTGGCGGTGGCCTGCAACGTCCCCGTGGGCGCCGCCCGCGCGGTGGCCGGCCTGGCGCACGCGCTGTTGACGGCGGGCACGCTGCTGCTGGCGGCGGGATTCCTGGGCTGGCGGACGGATGCGCTCGTCGGGGCGGCCGTCCTGCTCGGCGCAGCCTTCGCGCTGTACCTGGCAGCCGTGGCGCGGGCGCTCTGGCGCCACCGGCGCCAGGTCTACAAGGGCGCCCGCGAAATCCTCGTCCCGGTACGCGGGGCGCTGATTGCCCTGGCCTGTACCGTGCTGATGGGCCTGACCATGGCGCTGTCCCTGGGCCTGGGGCTGCCCCTGCCCGACTGGCTCGGCCCCCATGTGCTGTGGGGGCTGACCGGCTGGGGCGGTCTGCTGCTGATGGGCATGTCCTTCCAGTTGCTGCCGATCTTCCAGGTCACGGAAATTTACCCCAAGCCGCTCACGCGCTGGCTGCCGCTGCTGATCCCCGGCCTGCTGCTGGCCTGGACGATGCTGAACGCCTCGACCGGCCTGCCCCGGCTGATGCGGGAAACCGTCGAATTGCTGCTGGTCTGCGCCTACGCGCTCTGGGCCTGCGTCACGCTGCATCTGCTGTGGACCCGCAAGCGGCCCGCACCGGAGGCCACCACCCTGTTCTGGTTCACGGGCATGCTCAGCCTGCTGGCCTGCGCACCGCTCTGGATCTGGATGACGCACGGCCACGCCCCCCGCGCCGGAATGGTGCTGGGCGCGGTGATCATCGTCGGCGTGCTGGGTTCGGTGGTCAACGGCATGCTGTACAAGATCGTGCCCTTCCTGCTCTGGAAGCACGCCCAGGACGCGATCGTCGTGCCCGACGGCGACCCGGGCCAGGCCCGCGTCTACCTGAAGATCCTGCCCAAGATGGCCGTCTACATCAATGAGCGCGCCGCCCGGCTGCAATGGATCGCCCACGTCGCCGTGGTCCTGTGCTGGGCGCTGGCTGCCGCCGGCTGGATTCCGGCGGCCAAGGCGGCCGGTCCGCTGCTGATCGTCTCAGCAGCGGGCCTGATCTGGAACATCGGTTGCGCGCTGCGGCTTTATCGCAGGACGCTGGAAAAGATCGCAGTGGCGACTCAGGCTGTTTCGGATTGAGACATCGTTCCACGTCGCGCCTTGCAAGGCGCTCCGATTCGTCAGGCACGTGACAGTCCGCCAGGACTGTCACGTGTCCTGTCTCATCCCTTATAAGCCCTCAACCCATCCGGATCCAGGATCGTATATTCCCGCCCCCGGACGCGGATCAGGCCGCGGCTGCTCAGTTCGCGCAGGATGCGGGAAAAGTGCTCCGGGGTCAGGTTCAGGCGCGAGGCGACGACGGCCTTGCTGATTTCGATGCGGAAGGGCTCGCCTGCCTCGCCGCGCCATTCGCGCAGCAGATAGGTGATCAGGCGCTGGGCGCCGGTGTGCAGCGTGTAGGCCTCGACGTCGCCCATCAGGCCGTGCAGGCGACGGCTCAGGCCGGCCAGCATCTTGCGCGCCATCCCGGGATGGCGGTCCAGTTGATCGAACAAGGCATCGCGCCCCACGTGCAGCAGCAGCGTGTCGCGCAGGGCTTCGGCGGTGACGATGTAGTCCTTGCCCATGAACATCAGGGCCTCGCCAAAGCCGTCGCCCGGGCCGATCAGACGCACGACGCGCTCCACCCCTGCGGTCGAGATAAACACCAGTTTCACCTGGCCGTAGACCACCATGTGAAACCCCACACAAGGGTCGCCCCGGCGGAAAATGATGTCCCCGCGCACGGCGCTGATCTCGCTGGTGCCCCGGGCGATGGGGTCCAGGTCCTGCGGCTGCAGTTCGTTGAACAGCGGCACCTGGGACAACAGGTCGCGCATCCGGGCGTGGCGTGTGCGGTCGTCGCCGCCGCCCCGCGGACGCCACGGATTGATAGAATCCTCCGTACGATGATCCGCGCCCTCTTGACCGTCCTGGGTGTCGTAGCCCTGGCTCTGGGCGTCCTGGGCATCTTCCTGCCCTTGCTGCCCACCACCCCTTTCCTGCTGCTGGCGGCTTTCTGCTTCCTGCGCGGATCCCCGCGCCTGCATGCCTGGTTGATGTCCCATCGCATCCTCGGTCCGTACATCCGCGACTTTCAGGCGGGGCGCGGCATCCCCTTGCGCAGCAAATGCATCGCGCTGGCCTTCATGTGGCCTTCGCTGGCCTTGTCGGCCTGGGTCATGCCGGTGCCCTGGGCGCGCTGGTTCCTGCTGCTCCCGGGCATCGGCGTGACGATCTACCTGTGGCGCCTGCCCACCCGGCCGGCGGACGACGCCGGCACGCACACACAGGAAGACACGCAGGACACAACCGCCCCGGATCAGATCAGCCGGGAATAGGTCGCCACCCGAGGCCGGCGCACGTACTGGTCGAACACCATCGCCAATGCGCGCACGAACACGCGGCCCTTGGGCAGCACCCGCAAACCGCGCGCATCCAGCTCCAGCAGGCCGGCGTCCGCATACGGGCGCAAGCGGACCAGTTCGTCCGGGAAACAGGACTCGAAGGACCGGCCGTGGCGTTCCTTGAACGCATCAAAGTCCAGCGGCATGCTGCACATGACGGTCATGATGACCTCGCGGCGCAAGGCGTCCTCCGGACTGAGGTCGAAGCCCTTGGCCGTGGGCAGCACGCCCCGCTGCAGGCAATCACGATAGGCGTTCAGGGAATGATGATTCTGGATGTAGGCGTCGCCGACCTTGCCGATCGCCGACACGCCAAAGCCCACCAGGTCGCATTCCGCGCGGGTGGTGTAGCCCTGGAAATTGCGGTGCAGGCTCTGGTTCAGGCGTGCCTGATTGAGCTCGTCGTCGGGCTTGGCGAAATGGTCCAGCCCGATATAGACATAGCCGGCCGCCAGCAGGCGGCGCACCGACATCAGGAAGATCCCCAGGCGCGTGTCGGCGCTGGGCAGGTCTTCGGCGTGGATCAGGCGCTGCGCCTTGAAGCGGTCGGGCAGGTGGGCGTAGTTGTACAGGGCGATGCGGTCGGGCGACAGCTCGATCAACTGGTCCAGGGTGCGGCTGAAGCTGTCCAGGGTCTGCCTGGGCAGGCCATAGATCAGGTCGGCGTTGATCGACTGAAAGCCGTTGTCCCGACTGGCCTGCAAGGCCGTGCGCACCATGTCATACGGCTGGATGCGGTTGACCGCCGCCTGCACCAGGGGATCGAAGTCCTGCACGCCGAAGCTGGTGCGATTGAAGCCCAGCCCCGCCAGCATGGCCAGTGACGCGGGCGTGACGGTGCGCGGGTCGATCTCCACGCCCAATTCGGCGTCGGGGGTGAATTCGACGTGGCGGCGGATCCGGTCCATCAGCGCAGTCAGCTCGTCCGCGCTCAGAAAGGTCGGCGTGCCGCCCCCCAGGTGCAGTTGAATCGCACGATTGTGGCGGCCCAGATGCGGGCCGACCCGGTCGATTTCCTGGTACAGGATGTCCAGGTATTCCGCCGAGCGGCTGTGATCCTGGGTGATGATCTTGTTGCAGGCGCAGAAATAGCACAGCGATTCGCAGAACGGCAGGTGCACGTAGACCGACAGGGGCGGCGCCTGCTCGGCCGCCGCCCGTTCCTGCAGGCGCGCGACGTAGGCGTCAGCCGGGTATTCCTGCTGGAAACGGTCGGCCGTCGGATACGAGGTATAGCGCGGACCGGACTGGTCGAAGCGACGGATCAGCGCCTCGGAAATTTCCAGATCGGGAAAGGCAATGGTCTCCGGATCGGCGGCCACGGCAAGTGTTTGGGGGGTCGTCATGCAGTCAAACTCCTGGAACAGCGCCTCGCCGGACACCGGGGACCGGTGCTTCAAGCGGCATTGTTCTAAATTTCAACATAGTGTCCCGCAAAAAGCATCAAATGGACTTGACTCAAGTCAAGTCGCCGTCTTCGCGTATCATTGATACATTCCGTGCACCTCCGCCCGGCCGCGTCCCTCGTGTCCGGTGGCCTGTCCGGCAAGGCCCACGGGCTGCGTGTTTCCGATTTCCGTATCAACCACCCCATGCTTCTGACCCTGATCCTCGCGATCCCGTTTGCCGGCAGCCTGTGCGCCTCGCTGCTGCCCGCGACCGCGCGCCGTGCGGGGGCCTGGCTGGCAGGCGGCAGCGCCCTGGCCTGCCTGATCCTGACGCTGTGGCTCACCCCCGAGGTTGCCGCCGCGGGCGTCATCAAACTCAGCCTGCCCTGGATCCCGACCCTGGGGGTGGACCTGACCTTGCGGATGGACGGCTACGCCTGGCTGTTTGCCGTGATCATCTCGGCGATGGGCGCCCTGATCGCCCTGTACGCCCACTACTATCTGTCAGCCCAGGATCCGGTCCCCCGTTTCTTCACCTTTCTGCTCAGTTTCATGGGCGCCATGCTGGGCGTGGTGCTGGCCGGCAACCTGATCCAGTTGCTGGTGTTCTGGGAACTGACCAGCCTGTCCTCGTTCATGCTGATCGGCTACTGGCACCACCGCATGGATGCCCGCCGCGGCGCGCGCATGGCCTTGCTGGTGACCGGCGCCGGCGGTTTCTGCCTGCTGGCCAGCATGCTCATCATCGGCCATATCGTCGGCAGCTACGATCTGGACGCGGTGCTGGCGGCCGCCACGGCGATCCGCAGCCACCGCTGGTACCCCATTCTGCTGGTGCTGCTGGCCCTGGGCGCCCTGACCAAGAGCGCCCAGTTTCCCTTCCACTTCTGGCTGCCCAACGCCATGGCGGCGCCCACCCCGGTGTCGGCCTACCTGCACTCGGCCACCATGGTGAAGGCGGGCGTCTTCCTGCTGGCGCGCTTCTGGCCGATCTTCTCCGGCACCGACTGGTGGACCTGGATCATCGGCGGCGCGGGCCTGTGCTCACTGCTGCTGGGCGCCTATGCCGCGACCTTCCAGCGCGACATGAAGGGCGTGCTGGCCTATTCCACCATCAGCCACCTGGGCCTGATCACGCTGCTGCTGGGCATGAACAGCCGCCTGGCCCTGGTGGCCGCCGTGTTCCACATCATCAACCACGCCACCTTCAAAGCGTCGCTGTTCATGGCGGCGGGGATCGTCGATCACGAAAGCGGCACCCGCGACCTGACCCGTCTGTCCGGCCTGCGGACGCTGATGCCGCTGACCGCGACGCTGGCCATGGTGTCGGCGGCCGCCATGGCGGGCGTGCCGCTGCTCAACGGCTTCATCTCGAAGGAAATGTTTTTCGCGGAAACCGTCTTCGTCACCGGCCACTGGGCCAGCCGCTGGGGCCTGCCGACCGCCGCCGTGGTGGCCGGCGCCTTCAGCGTGGCGTATTCGCTGCGCTTCATCCTGCAGGTGTTCTTCGGCCCGCCGGCGACCGATCTGCCGCGCACGCCGCACGATCCGCCGCGCGCGATGCTGATCCCCTGCGCGGTGCTGGTGCTGTTCTGCCTGGCCGTGGGCATCCTGCCCGGCCTGATCCTGGAACCCGTCCTGAACATGGTCATGCGGTCCCTGCTGGGCGACCGCGTCCCGGTCTACGACCTGCAGGTCTGGCACGGCCTGAACCTGCCCCTGCTCATGAGCCTGGCCGCCATGGTCGCCGGCATCGGCCTGTACCTGGCGCTGCGCGCGCGCGACCGCCGTACCCCGGGCCAGGTGCCCCTGATCTACCGCCTGGACGGGCGCCAGTCCTTTGAATCCCTGCTCGAGGCCATCGACGCCGGTTCGGCGCGGCTGCTGTCCTGGCTGCAGACCCAGCGGCTGCAGCCCCAGGCGCTGCTGCTGGTGGTGGCCACCGGCGCCGTGGCGCTGCTGCCGCTGCTGCCGGGCGGCTGGTGGCCGCATAAGGCCAGCACCACTCCGGCGCAATGGTCCTTCGGCTTGATGTGGCTGGCGGGCGGCGCCTGCGCCCTGGCTGCGGCCTACCAGGCCAAATACCACCGCGCCGCCTCGTTGATGCTGGCCGGCGCCGCCGGCCTGACCACCTGCGTCACCTTCGCCTGGCTGTCGGCTCCCGACCTGGCGCTGACTCAGCTCACGGTCGAAGTCGTCACCACCGTCCTCATCCTGCTGGGGCTGCGCTGGCTGCCGCCCCGCATCGAGGAATTCCCCGGTCCCACGCCGCAGACGACGCGCTGGCGGCGGCGGCGCGACTTCCTGGTGGCTGCGGCCGCAGGCACCACGATGGCAGTCCTGGCCTACGTCATGATGACGCGGCCCTCGGCGCATGACAGCATCGCCGCCTATTTCGTCCAGCAGGCCTTGCCCCTGGGCGGCGGCGCCAACGTCGTCAACGTGATCCTGGTCGACTTCCGCGCCTTCGACACCTTCGGCGAGATCACGGTGCTGGGGGTCGTGGCGCTCAGCGTCTACGCGCTGCTGCGGCGCTTCCGTCCGCCGGCCGAGACCATCGCCGCGCCGCTGCGCCATCGCAGCGGCGACACGCCGGCCGCCTTCGAAGAACCCGATCTGCAGGCGCCGCTGCCCGAAGGCACGATGCGCGTGCCCGCCGTCCTGGTGCGGCTGCTGCTGCCGGTCTCCACCCTGATCTCGCTGTATTTCCTGCTGCGCGGCCACAACCTGCCGGGCGGCGGCTTCATCGGCGGGCTGATCATGGCCACCGGCATCATCCTGCAATACCTGGTGGGCGGCATTCTGTGGGTCGAGGCCCGCCCCCTGATCCGGCCGCAGGCCTGGATCGCCCTGGGCCTGCTGGTGGCCGGCGCCGCCGCCATGTCGGTGTGGTGGGTCGGCAAGCCCTTGCTCGCCGCCCATGCGCTGGACCTGGCCCTGCCCCTGGTCGGCACCCTGCACCTGTCCAGCGTGCTGCTGTTCGACCTGGGCGTCTACATGCTGGTGGTGGGTGCGACGGTCCTGATGATCATTGCGCTGGCGCACCAGTCCCTGCGCTTCTACCGCAAGCTCACCGAAGCTGCGGACACGGTGGAGGCCTGACCATGGAATGGATACTGGCGCTGGCGATCGGCGTACTCGCAGGTTCGGGGGTCTGGCTGCTGCTGCGGCCGCGCACCTTCCAGTTCATCATGGGGCTGGCGCTGCTCGGTTACGCGGTCAATCTGTTCATCTTCGCCATGGGACGGCTGCGGGTGGACGCCCCGCCGGTCATCGATCCCGCCTGGGTTGACCCGGCGCGCTACGCCGATCCCCTGCCCCAGGCGCTGGTGCTGACCGCCATCGTCATCGGCTTCGCCACCACGGCGCTGTTTCTGGTCGTGCTGCTGGCCTCGCGCGGGATGAGCGACACCGATCACGTGGACGGCGAGGAACATCGCCCATGAACATCTGGCTGCAACACCTGCCGGTCCTGCCGGTCCTGATCCCCCTGCTCGCGGCGGCGCTGATGCTGCTGACCCGCGACAATCAGCGGCAGCTGCGCGTGGCCCTGGGCGCGGTCGCGCTCGGCCTGATGGCGCTGACCGCCCTGATGCTGGTGCGCGCCACCCAGGGCATCGGCGCGCCGCACTGGCCCGACGGCGTCGGCGTCTACCTGCTGGGCAACTGGCCCGCGCCCTTCGGCATCGTGCTGGTGGCCGACCGGCTGGCCGCGCTGATGCTGGGCCTGACGGCGGTGCTGGGCCTGTGCGCCTGGATCTACGCCACGGCCCGCTGGGACCGCGCCGGCAGCCACTTCCATCCCCTGTTCCTGCTGATCATGATGGGCTTGAACGGCGCCTTCCTGGCGGGCGATCTGTTCAATCTGTTCGTCTTCTTCGAAATCCTGCTGACCGCGTCCTACGGCCTGATGCTGCACGGCTCGGGCAAACGCCGGGTCGGCGCCGCCCTGCATTACATCGCCGTCAATCTGATCGCGTCTTTTCTGCTGCTGGTGGCCATCGCCCTGATCTACGGCCTGACCGGCACGCTGAACCTGGCCGACCTATCGGTGCGCGCCCAGACCCTGAGCGGCGCGGACCGGCAATTGTTCGACAGCGCGGCGGCGATCCTGGGAGTCGCCTTCCTGATCAAGGCCGCCGCCTGGCCGCTGAACTTCTGGCTGCCGAACACCTATTCCGAAGCCGCCGCGCCGGTGGCCGCGCTGTTCGCCATCATGACCAAGGTCGGCATCTACGCCCTGCTGCGCATCGGCTCGCTGCTGTTGCCGGCCGGCGCCCCGGCGGCCTTCGGCGGCGCCTGGATGTTCCCGGCCGGGATCGCCACCCTGGCCTTCGGCACCCTGGGCATGCTGGCCAGCACCCAGGCGCGGCGCATCGCCGCCTACGCCATCATCACCTCCTCGGGCACGCTGTTCGCGGCCCTGGGCATGCCCGGCGCCACCCTGACCGGCCCGGCGCTGTACTACCTGCTCAGTTCGGTGCTGGCGCTGGGCGCCCTGTTCCTGTTGCTGGAACTGACCGAGCGCAGCCAGTCCTTTGGCGCCGACATGCTGGCCGTCACCCAGGAAGCCTTCGAGCACGACGACCCGGACGCCGCCGACCTGAGCGGCCAGGCAGTCGGCGTGCCGCTGCCGGCCACCATGACCTTTCTGGGCCTGAGCTTCTTTGCCTGCGCCCTGCTCATCATCGGCCTGCCGCCGCTGTCGGGCTTCGTGGCGAAATTCTCGCTGCTGTCGGCCGCGCTGCGCACCGCGGAATACGGCGCGCCCACATTCAACGTCTGGCTGCTGGTGGCGGCCATGCTGTGCTCCGGCGTGGCCGCCCTGATCGCCCTGGGCCGCTGCGGCGTGCGCCTGTTCTGGATCCCGGAGGACCTGCACATCCCGACGCTGCGCCTGAATGAAGCGATCCCCATCCTGGTGCTGCTGTCGGTCTGCCTCCTGCTGACGGTGCGCGCCGGGTCCGTGATGGCCTACCTGGAAGACACCGCCTGGTATCTGGATCAACCCGGCCGTTACGTCGAAGCGGTGCTGGGCCAGGACCCGCACGTGTTTCCCGCCCCGGCCGCCGGCCACGGAGGCCCGCGATGAAGCGTCTGCTGCACGCCCTGCCGCTGGCCTGCCTGCTGCTGATCCTCTGGCTGGTGCTGAACGACAGCCTGTCGACGGGCCATCTGCTCCTGGGGACGGCCATCGCCCTGACGCTCGCCCTGCTGGCCCCGATCCTGCGCCCGGTGCGCTCACGCCTGTCGCACCCGCTCACGGCCTTGCGCCTGGCCTGGCACGTCGCCGTCGACATCGCCCGCTCGAACCGCGACGTCGGGCGCATCATCCTGCTCGGCGCCCGGGTCGGCGCCCATCCGGGCTTTCTGGACATCCCGCTGCGCATCCGCGACCCGCACGGCCTGGCGGCGCTGGCCTGCATCGTCACTTTCACGCCCGGCACCGTCTGGTCCGGCCACGATCCCGAGCGCAATGTGCTGACCCTGCACGTGCTGGACCTGAGCGACCCCCAGGGCCTGACCCGCATCATCCAGGACCGCTACGAACGCCCTCTGATGGAGATCTTCGAATGAGCGCGACACTACTGTACTGGGCCGGCGGCTTTGCCCTGCTGTGCTTCACCCTGGGGCTGGGCTGCGCCGCCGTGCGCCTGATCCGGGGGCCCGGCGCCGAGGATCGCGTCCTGGCCCTGGACACCCTCTACATCAACGGCATGCTGATCCTGCTGGTGCTGGGCCTGCGCTTCGAAGCCGGGCTGTATTTCGACGTGGCCCTGCTGATCGCGCTGTTCGGCTTCGTCGGTTCGTCCGCCCTGGCCAAGTTCCTGCTGCGCGGCGAGGTGATCGAGCCATGACCGAACTGCCCTTGTGGGCTGCCGTGCCGGTAGCCCTGCTGCTCGTCCTCGCCGGCCTGGTGACGCTGATCGGGTCCCTGGGGCTGCTGCGCCTGCGCAGCTTTGCCGAACGCATGCACGCCCCGACCATGGGCATGACGATGGGCGCCTTCTGCGTCGTCCTGGCGGCCACCGTGATCGCCAGCCTGCTGCAACATCGGCCCATCGTCCACGAATGGCTGATCTGCCTGTTCCTGTTCATGACGGCGCCGGTCACGGCCATCCTGCTGATGCAAAGCGCGCGCCGCCGCCAGCGCAAGCATCCGGACGCTCCAGGCGCCGCGGATGCCCCGGATGGGGCTGAATGATCTGGTTACTATATAGCTAGGGAAAACCCGTACACTGATTCGAAGCCCGTGCGTGCGGCTTCCGCAGCTTCTTTCGCACACCGCCCGCATGGTCCCTGAACCGGGCCGGGAATCGCCCGGGATCCACTCGTAAGGAGTGTTCATCATGCGTCGAATCAATCACATGCCGCTGCGCGCCGCGCTGCTGGCCGCCAGCCTGGGCTATGCCGCCCTGTTCACCCCCGGAGCGCAAGCCGCCGGACCTCAAGCCCAATCCCAATACCAGAAAGACGTGGCGCGCTGCCACAATACCCCGGGCATCGACGTGCAGGCCTGCCTGAAAGAAGCGGGCGCCGCCGCCCAGGCGGCGCGCCAGGACAAGCTGACCCAGCCGTCTCCACAGGTCGAGGCACGCAACCGCGATGAACGCTGCGACAGCCTGCCCACCGACCAGCGCCAGGACTGCACGACGCTGATGGGCGATACCGACGCGCGCACACAAGGCTCGGTCCAGTCCGGCGGCGTATTGCGCGAAACCACGATCACGATCCCCGCGAATTAAAGCCCCCACGCCGCGCAGGCTTCGCCTGCTCGCTGCCCCCCAAGGGGGCGCGTTTTGCCTTGGGGGCGGCCCGGCGGCAAAACTACGCTGAGACCTACAGTTCCATCTGCATGCCCATTTCCACCACGCGGTTGGGCGGAATCTTGTAGAACCGGGTGCTGCGGCTGGCATTGCGCGCCATGAAGGCGAACAGGTGCCGCCGCCAGCTCTGGTGCCACGGCAGGCGGCGCACCACGATCACGGTCTGGCGCGACAGGAAATACGACGTCTGCATGGGCTCCAGGTTCAGGTCCTGGACCTCCAGGCCGATCTGCTCGACGACCTGGGGTACGTTGGGCTCCTGCTTGAACCCCCAGCGCGCCACGGCCTGCCAGGCGCTGCGGCTGACCCGTTCGATCCGCAGTCGTTCGCCGAAAGGCACGTAAGGCACGTCGGCGACCTCGATCGTCAGGAACAGCGCCTGCTCGTGCAGCACTTTGTTGTGTTTCAAATTGTGCAGCAGCGCAGGCGGCACCGTGCCCACGATCATGCTCATGAAGACCGCCGTGCCCGGCACGCGGGTCGGCGGGTAGGCTTCCAGGGATTCCATGAAACCGACCAGCGGCTGATGGTCGCCGGCAAGCGTATCGTGGATCTGCTGGCGCCCCTGCTTCCAGGTCACCATCAGCGTCAACAGGGCGATCCCCACCACCAGCGGCAGCCAGCCGCCTTCGTGCAGCTTGAGCGTGTTGGACGAAAACAGCAGCACGTCGATCACCAGAAACAGGGTGATCAGGACCAGCCAGGCCAGGCGCCGCGCGCCGTGCGTGTTGCGGGGCAGCACGGCAAACGCCAGCAGCGAGGTCATCAGCATCGTGCCCGTGACGGCGAAGCCGTAGGCGTGCGCCAGGCGGTCGGAGGAACCGAAGGCCAGCGTCAGGACCAGCACGGCCGCCAGCAGCAGCCAGTTCACGCGCGGCAGATAGATCTGCCCTTCCTCGCGCGCCGACGTGTGCTGGATCACCATGCGCGGCCAGTAGCCCAGTTGCACCGCCTGGCGCGTCATGGAAAACGCGCCGGAAATCACTGATTGCGAGGCAATCACCGTGGCCAGCGTCGCCAGCGCCACCAGCGGGATCAGGCCCCAGTCTGGAGCCAGCAGAAAGAAGGGGTTGCGGATGGCCTCGGGGTCGCTGAGCAGCAGCGCCCCCTGGCCGAAATAGCACAGGACGAGCGCCGGCAGCACCAGCGAGAACCAGGCGCGGCGGATGACCGAACTGCCGAAGTGCCCCATGTCGGCGTACAGCGCCTCGGCGCCGGTCAGCGCCAGGACCAGCGCGCCCAGCGCCAGAAAGGTTTCCCAGGGCGCGTGGCCGATGAAACGCAGCGCCCAGACCGGATTGACGGCGCGCAGCACCTCGGGCTGGCCGAAAATCCGCCAGGCGCCCAGTCCGCCCAGCACCAGGAACCAGCACAGCATCACCGGCCCGAAGAGCTTGCCCACGGCGCCGGTGCCGCGCGACTGGAACATGAACAGCGCCACCAGCACGACCACCGAGATCGGCACCACCCAGGCGTCCAGCCGGTGCGACACGATGCCGATGCCCTCGACGGCCGACAGGACGGAGATCGCCGGGGTGATCATGCTGTCGCCGTAGAACAGGCTGGCGCCGATCAGCCCCAGCACGGCCAGGCGCCAGCGGTTCGGACCCGAACGCCCGCGCAGGGCCAGTTCCATCAGCGCCAGCGTGCCGCCCTCGCCCCGGTTGTCGGCGCGCAGGATGCAGGTCACGTATTTCAGCGACACCACCAGGATCAGCATCCAGAACAGGATCGACAGCATCCCCAGGATGTGCTCGACGTCGGGCCGGCCCGTGCCCGAGAGCGCGACCTTGATGGTGTACAGCGGGCTGGTGCCGATGTCGCCATAGACCACGCCCAGGGCGCCGATCATCAGGGCCGCCTGCGGACTGCGCGGCGTCGTTTCTTTCTGCATGTTCATTGGATGTGCTATTCGGCCCGCGTAAGACAGGCGCCCCGCCTGGGGCCAGGGAAAACAAGAGTGACCCGGGTGCCGGGAAACGCGGGCCGGCTGGCGACCTTCCACCAGGCGCCGTGCGCGCGCGCGATTTCGCGCACGATCGCCAGCCCCAGGCCGGAACCGCCCTGGCCGGCATCGGCTGCGCGGTAAAAAGCCTCGAAGACGCGGTCCAGATCCTCGGCCTGGATGCCGGCGCCGTCGTCCTCGACGGAAAACGAAGGCGGATTGGCCATGACGCGCAGCACGATGCTGCGCGCACCCCGGCCATAGCGCAGGGCGTTGTCGATCAGATTGCCCAGCAATTCCCCCAGCAGCACCGGATCGCCGTCCACCCAGACCACCGCGTCAGGCGCCACCAGTTGCAGATCGAGAGACTGGTCGCGCGTCCGCGACAGCCATTCTCCACCCGCCTGGCGCATCCATTCGCACAGATCCAGGCGCACGAAGCTGTCCTGGGGCCGGGCCGCGTGTTCGGCGCGCGCCAGGATCAGCAACTGCTGGCCCATGCGGATCATGTGATCGGTCACGGACTTGATGCGCCCGGCCCGCACACGGATGTCTTCGGGCAGGTCCTGGCCGAGCATCAACTCGGACTCGACCTTCAGGCCGGCCAGAGGGGTGCGCAACTGGTGGGCCGCATGGCCGATGAAACGGCGCTGGGCCTGGACCGAATCGTCCAGCCGCACGAGCAGATCATTGAAATGCAGGACCAGGGGCGCGATCTCGCTGGGCAGGCCGGCGGTGTCAAGCGGCTGCAGGTCCTCGATGGAGCGCTGGCGGATGTCGTCGGCCAGCCGGTTGATGGAGGCCAGTTCGGAACGGATGCCGGAAATCAGCACCCAGACGAACAGCACCACCAGCAAGCCCTGGGTCAGCATCATGGTCCAGAACAGATCACGCAGCAGCCAGGGCTGGGGGCGGATCACCCCCGTCATGAACCAGGTGGCCAGCAGATCGATCGCCGCCAGAATGAAAAAGGCCGGCAGCAGCCGGCGCACCAGGCGGCGGGCCAGCGAATCCCGGGGTATCAGGCGCTCGGCCAGGCCCCGCACCCCGCGGCCGGCGCGCGGGCCGGCGGTAGACTCAGGGGGCACGGTCGATGTCGAGCAGGTAGCCGAAACCGCGCACCGTCTGGATGCTGGTCCCGGTGCCGTCGAGCCGCTTGCGCAGGCGGTAGACATAGACTTCGACCGCATTCTCGCTGAAATCGGCATCCCAGGCCGACAGGGAATTGACGATCTGCTGCTTGGTCACCACCCGGCCGGGCCGCGCCATCAGCATTTCCAGCACGGACAGTTCGCGCACGGACAGCGCCAGACGCTTGCCATCCACCCGGATCTGGCGGCCCACGGTGTCAAAGGACAGGGGACCGCATTCCAGGATGGTCTGGGCCTGGCCCGTATGCCGGCGGGCCAATGCCCGCACGCGCGCGGCCAGTTCAGGCAGTTCAAAGGGTTTGGTGACGTAATCGTCGGCGCCGGCGTCCAGGCCGGCGACGCGGTCGTCCAGACCGTCGCGCGCCGTGAGGATCAGCACCGGCACCTGGGAGCCGCCGTCGCGCACGCGGCGCAGGACTTCCAGGCCGGGCAAGCCGGGCAGGTTCAGATCCAGCAGCAGCAGATCGTAGATCTGCCCGGCGAGCGCACCTTCGACGCGATCGCCGGATTGCAGCCAGTCGACGGCATAACCCTGCCCGCCCAGGAATTCCTGCAGGGCGTGGCCGAGGGTGGCGTCGTCTTCAATGACCAGGACTCTCATGACGCTGATTCTAGCCCGAAGCGGTCACGCCGCGTCACCGCTGAAGGGTGTGCGTTACATAGTTGACGATTGCTTGAACGCCACTTGAACGTTGCTTGAACGCGTCCGCTCAGCCGCCGCTTGCGGCGGGCGGCGCAGCCGGGGCCTGGACGGCCGGAGCCGCGCCTTCCGCCGCCGGGTCCGCCTGCGCCGCGCCCGGGGCCGGCTGACCCGGTGTGGTGACGAAGCCCAGGCGCTTCATGCCGGCCTGGCGGGCCGCCCCCATGATCTGCGCCAGCAGCCCATAGCGGGTTTCGACGTCGGCGCGGATGCGGACTTCAGGCTGGGGATCGGCGCCGGCCTCGGCGGCGAAACGGGCGGGCAGTTCGTCCTCGGCGATCGGCTGCTCGTTCCAGAACAGCGCCCCGGACGGATCGATCGCCAGATCGATCACCACCGGTTTCTGCTCTACCGGCTGGGCCGTGACCTGGGGCACGTTGATGCGGATCGAATGGCTGAGCAGCGGCGCCGTGATGATGAAGATCACCAGCAGCACCAGCATCACGTCGATCAGCGGCACCATGTTGATCTCGGACATCGTGGTGCCCGGGCCCTTGGAATCGAAGCTGCCGAATGCCATCTCAGGCTCCCCGGTGGCTGGCCAGGCTGATGGTCCGGCCGTTGCGTTCGTGGCTGCCGTCGGCCACCTGCTGGCCGGTGGTCAGGAAGGTGAACAGGTCGTGTGCGAAAGCGTCCAGTTGCGCCAGATAGACGCGGTTGACACGCACGAAGGCGTTGTAGGCCAGCACGGCGGGGATGGCGACCGCCAGGCCCAGGCCGGTCATGATCAGGGCCTCGCCCACGGGACCGGCGATGCGGTTGATGGTGACGCCGTCGGTCATGCTGATGCTCAGCAGGGCGTGATACACCCCCCACACCGTGCCGAACAGGCCCACGAAAGGCGCGGTCGAGCCCACGGAGGCCAGCACCGTCAGGCCGTTTTCCAGGCGCGCGGTTTCTTCGTCGATGACCTTGCGGATGGTGCGCGTCACGAAGGCGGCCGTGGAACCGCTTTCTTCCAGCTTGAGCGCGCCGTACTTGGTATGGTGCTTCTGGGCGTGGATGGCGTGGCTGGCCAAGTGAGCGAAAGGTTCTTCCGCCCCGTGCGTGGAGATTTCGTTTTCCACCTGCTCCAGCGAACTGGCAGCCCAGAACTCCGCCAGGAATTTGCGCGAACGGCGGCGGATGCGCAGATGCGTCAGCCCCTTGGCCAGGATCAGATACCAGCTCGCCAAGGACATCAGCATCAGGAAGACGAACAGGGACTTGCCCACCGCGTCGCTCTGGCCGATGAAATGCAGCACGCCCTGGCCGCCGGTTTCCACCGCGCCGGAGGTCAGCGCCACCTGGGCGGCCGTCGTGGCTCCGCCGGCGACCGTCGCGGCCGCATCCACAGCGGCCGACGCAACCGGCGCCGCGCTCGCGGCGGCCTGGGCGGCGTCCGGCCCCACGGCCTGGGCCAGCGTCAGCGCCGCGCTCCCGATCAGATCAAGCATCATGTTCCTGTCCTATAAGACGAAATCGAAAGGAATATCCACCAGCGCCTTGTAGGCGATCCCGTTTTCCGTATACGGACGGAATCGCGCCTGACGCATGGCCTCCACGGCCGACTCATCCAGGCGCGCATGCCCGGAAGACGTCCGCACCGACACATTGGCCACCTGGCCCAGCGGAGAAATCAGCACGCGCAGCACCACCCGGCCCTGCTCGCCCCGGCGCTGTGAAACGCGGGGATAGGCCGGGCTGGGCCGCTTGCCCAGATAGTCCACCTGGCCGACCGTGCGAGGCCGTTCGGGGTCCACCGCCTTCGGCTCGCCGCGCGCCTCGGATGCCTGCCGGGCGCCGCCCGCCGTGGCCTCCTGCACGGCGCTGACCTGCGGCGCGGGCTGGGGCTTGGGCGCCGGCTGGGGTTTGGGCTTTGGCTTGGGCTGCGGCTTGGGTTTCGGCTGAGGCTTGGGTTCGGGCTTGGGCTCCGGTTTGGGTTCCGGCGGCGGCTCGGTGATGGATTCGGGTTCGGGTGTCTCGACGACCGGTTCGGGTTCGGGCTCGGGCTCCGGTTCGACCACGGGTTCGGGTTCCGGCTCGATGACCGGTTCTTCGGGCTCCGGTTCCGGCGGCGTTTCCACCGGTGGCTGGGGCGTTGCCGCCGCCACCGGCTCGGGTTCGATCGCCGGCCCCAGTTCCACGAACTGCACGTCCAGCGCCTCGGGCTGGCCCAGGGCGACTTCGACCACCGGGGCCGACAACACCATCGCCAGTACGGCCGCGTGCAGGCCCAGAGCCACGCAGGCGGCGACGATCTTCAACGGAGCAAGACGCGGGGAGGAACCGGGGGACATGAACCAGCGGACGACATCAAGAGAAGGATGCAATCTTAGCATGAATGATAACGGTTCTCAATAAGACCGATGATACACTCTGCAAAATTTTCTCCGGAAACCGCACGCCATGGCTCGTTCGTCCCGCTTGCAACTTCCCCCTCTTCCCCGCTTCAAGCGGCCACCCGAGCTGCTGTATTCAGCGGACGAGCGACCACCGCTGCCCACCCTGGCCGGCCTGGCGTTCCAGCACGTCGCCACCGCGCTGGCGCTGGTCGCCTACGTGCTGGCAGCCGCCCGGATCGGCCGCCTGGACGCCGCGACCACGCAGGCCATGGTCACGGCCAGCATCCTGGGCATGGCGGTCTCGACCTTTCTGCAGTCCTGGGGCGGGCGGCTGGGTTCAGGCATGCTGGTGATCCACATGCCCGACCCGCTGCTGGTCGTCCTGTCCGGCATGCTGGCCGCCCAGTACGGCCTGGGCGGCCTGGTGCTGATCGGGCTGGTCAACGGCCTGGTGGCCCTGGGAACGGGGTCTCTCGTTCCCTATCTGCGCACCATCCTGCCCCCCACCGTCGCCGGCATCATCGTCTGCGTGGCCGGCCTGTCGCTCGTCGAGCCCGCGCTGCGGCACGTCACCGGGCTGGGCGAAGGCGGCCTGGCGGCAAACGGCCTGGACGCGGCCGACATCATGATCGGCGCGGCCACGCTGGCGACGATCATCGGCCTGTCGATCTGGGGCAGCCAGCGCGCCAAGCTGTCCGCCCTGCTGGGCGGCCTGCTGGCCGGCCTGATCGTCTCGGCCCTGACCGGCAAGCTGCACGGCTGGGATGCGCTGGCCGGCGCCCCCCTGTTCGGCCTGCCGCACCCGCCGATGCCTGTATTCAACATCGATGCCGGCATCCTGATCGCCGTCGCCGTGCTGTCGCTCATGACCCAGCTTGACGTCTTCGGCTGCGTGGTGCTGCTGCACAAAATGAACGAGTCCGACTGGCGCCGTCCCAGCATGCGGATGATCAGCGGCGGCATGCGCGCCTGCGGCCTGGGCAACATCGTGAGCGCCTTCCTGGGCGCCCTGCCCAACGCGGCCTCGTCGGCCAACATCGCCCTGGCGCACATCAGCCGCTCCACCTCTCGCTGGATCGGGCTGCTGACCGCCGTGCTGCTGGCGCTGATCGCCTTTCTGCCCCAGGCATCCCTGGCCCTGACCCTGATCCCAACCGCCGTCATCGGCGCCATTGAAATCTATGCCGCCGCCTACCTGATCGTCTCCGGCATCGAACTGATCGCTTCACGCGCCCTGGATTCGCGCGGCATCTTCATGATCGGCCTGTCCTTCGTGCTGGGCATGGGCGTGATCCTGATGCCGGAACTCGCCGCGCATGCGCCCGAGTCCCTGCGCTTCGTGCTCGGCAACGGCATCATTGTCGCCGGCGTGAGCGCCATCGTGCTGAACTCGCTGTTCCGCCTGGGCACCTCGCGCCAGACCGAACAGGCCTTCGAGGACGGCGAAGACGCGGCCGCGCCCATCCAGCAGGTGGTCGATTTCGTCGAAACCCAGGGCGGCGCCTGGAGCGCCCGGCGCGACGTGGTCCGGCGTGCCGCCCAGGCTACCCTGGAAGCCGCCGAGGCCATCCAGGGCAGCGGCGGCGAACGGCGTCTGCGCGGC
This sequence comes from Castellaniella hirudinis, assembly GCF_042651965.1. Lineage (NCBI taxonomy): Bacteria > Pseudomonadati > Pseudomonadota > Betaproteobacteria > Burkholderiales > Alcaligenaceae > Castellaniella > Castellaniella hirudinis. The sequence goes on along the minus strand of NZ_JBHSDY010000010.1, from coordinate 161,725 downwards.
ATCCGGGGCAGCTTCGATGAATACAACCTGGACATCGAACTGCTGCACGAAGGCCCCGAACTGGAACTGGGCGCCCATCCGGGCCAGGCCCCCGCCGATCTGCTGGATATCGACGACACCGCCTTCCAGCACGCGCTGGATCAAGCCTTGTCGGGGCTGTCAGGCGTCATGCTGCGCAGCCTCGCCGACCGCCTGCAATCAGGCCGGCGCAGCGACGGGTTGACGTATCTGCGGCTGCATTTCGACCACTAAACCGGCTGCGCATTCGGCCAGATCGCTTCGTTGGTTCGCCTTGCCGTGCAACAGCACTGTCTGCGGCTTCCCGCCTCGCGCTCTGGCCGAATGCGCAGCCGGTGACGGATTCACTCGTCGCGGGTGACCGTCAACGCGGTAAACGACTGCGAGGTCGGCATCACCTCGATCGCGTTCACATTGACATGCGGCGGCAAAGACGCCACCCACGCCACCGTTTCCGCAATGTCCTCCGGGCGCAGCGGATGGGCGCCGGCGTACATCGCCGCCGTCCGTTCCTGATCGCCCTTGTAGCGGACGAGGGAAAACTCGGTCTCCCCGACCAGCCCCGGCTGCACGTCCGTCACCCGCACGCCCGTGCCCGCCAGGTCCGCGCGCAGATTGCGGCTGAACTGCGCCACGAACGCCTTGGTGGCGCCATAGACATTGCCGCCCGGATAGGGATATTTGCCGGCCACCGAACCGATGTTGATCACCAGCCCGCGCTTGCGGGCCACCATGCCCGGCAAGAAGGCGTGCGTCATCAGAGTCAGGCCAGTGATATTGGTGTCAATCATGGTCTGCCAATTCTGAAAGTCGGCCTCCTGGGCCTTTTCCGTGCCCAGGGCCAGCCCGGCATTGTTGACCAGCACGTCGATGGCGCGCCAGGCCTCGGGCAGTGACTGCTTTACGGCGGCGACGGCTTGCGCGTCCCGCACATCCAACTGGATCGGCAGCAGCGCGTCGCCATGCCGCCGTTGCAATTCCTGCAGAGGCGCCATCCGGCGCGCAGCGGCGATCACCCGATAGCCGTCACGCAGAAAACGTTCGCTGATCGCACGGCCGAAGCCGGCGGAAGCCCCGGTGACGAGGGCGATGGGTTGCTGTGTGGATTGGGTCATAAGTCCTCTGGATGCTCACTCTGCGTGCCGGTCGCGGGACCGGCATCCAAACCTGCGATGGTACTCCTTCGCGCAGGACCTCACCGGCAAGCGCAGAAGTGCGTAAGGCATGATCGGAAACCGCCAAAAGCACAAGACCCGCAAAACCGAATGGCAATGCGGGTCTTGCTTTCCGATGTCGGAAAAACCGGTCAGTCCACCAATGCAGTACCCGACCCCAGCGCCACGAGCCGCAGCGCACTCCTCAGGTTCTCTTTCATGAGCTTGCTCACCGCCTTCGCGGTATCCGCGTCGCGCGGGTTCGCCAGGCACGTCAGCAGCCGCTCGATGTCACCGTCCGTCAACACGACCTGATGCTGGTCCGAGCCGTCTTTGCCGTTCGGAACCCAGGCCGTGATCTGGACGCCCAGCCTGCCCTGGTCGTCTATCTGAGCTTCTGGAGACCCAGGAAACTTCGCGCGCAAGGCCCCTGCTTTCCCTGCTGACGACTCTTCGGTTTTTTTGATCTTCACGGCACCCCCATCATCTTGGATTACACCGGCTGATTCTATGCCTGCTCATCCTGAAAAATCCCTCAAGGAAAACCATGATCGCAAGCTTGCGGTTCGAGTCCTCTCCTGGGCATCGAACACGATCGGAAGCCGAAAAAAGAAAAACCCGCAAGACTTAACGTCTACGCGGGTTTCGCTTTTCGATGCTTGGTAGTGCATCGGACTGATTGGACTTCTCATCAAGAGAAGTGGTGCCCAGGAGAGGACTCGAACCTCCACACCTTGCGGCACATGGACCTGAACCATGCGCGTCTACCAATTCCGCCACCTGGGCACTGCATAACGTGTATGCTATTGTCTTCGCCGATCCGCTGCGTTTTTTAGCACGTCGTTCAGCGAAGACAGAACTATACACGACATTTTTTTTGGATGCAAATAGCCTTTGAAAAAGCGAACCAACAACGACAATAACCGCGACGCTTCCAACCCGCCGGCGAACGGTTCCTCCTTCGATTTCGACCCTAACGTCCCCACCCGCGAACAGGTACTGGACACCCTGCGTAAAGCCGGCAAGCCTCTCTCGCCGGAGGCTCTGGCCGACGCCACACACGCGACGATTCCCCTGTCCACCGGCTTCATCCGCCGCATCAAGGCCATGGAACGCGACGGCCAGGTGCGCTACAACCCCCAGGGAAGGTTGCAAATCTGCAACAACACGCACTTCATCACCGGCATCGTTCAGGGCCATCGGGACGGCTTCGGCTTTCTGATCCCTGACGGGGGCGGCCAGGACCTGTTCCTGTCGCCCCACGAAATGGCCAAGGTCCTGCACGGCGACCGGGTCAAGGTCAAAGAGTCCGGCGAATACCGCGGCCGCCCCGAGGGCGCCATCGTCGAGGTCGTCGAACGGCGTACGCTGAAACTGGTCGGCCGCTTCCTGAAAGAGCGCGGCGCCTTTATCGTCGCGCCCGAAGACCAGCGCATCAAGCACGACATTCTGATCGCGCCGCAGGACACGGCGGGCGCCGAGCCCGGCCAGGTGGTGACGGTGCAGATCCTGCGCCAGCCGGCCAGCCACATCCAGCCCTCGGGCCGCGTCACCGAGGTCCTGGGCGAGATCGACGACCCGGGTATGGAAATCGAGATCGCCGTGCGCAAGTTCGACGTGCCGGTGGAATTCTCCGACGCCACGCGCCGGCAACTGGCCTCGATCCCCGACCACGTGCGCGCGGAAGACTGGGACGGCCGCGTCGACCTGCGCGACGTGCCGTTCATCACCATTGACGGCGAGGATGCGCGCGACTTCGACGACGCGGTGTTCTGCATGCCCGCCGACCTGGGCACGACCAAGCGCGCGCGGCCCGGCTGGCGGCTGCTGGTGGCCATCGCCGACGTCAGCCACTATGTGCGGCCCAATTCGGCGCTGGACGAGGACGCCCTGGACCGGGGCACCAGCGTGTATTTCCCGCGCCGCGTCATCCCCATGCTGCCCGAAGCCCTGTCCAACGGCATCTGCTCGCTGAACCCGGACGTGGACCGCCTGGTGATGGTCTGCGACATGATGATCCCGGCGGGCGGCGCCAAGGCCGGCTCCGTCGCCGCCTATCAGTTCTACGAAGCCGTCATCCATTCCCACGCCCGCACCACCTACACCGACATCTGGGCGGCGCTGCAGCAGCCCACCGGCCCGGCGGCCCAGAACCTGGGCGATCTGCTGCCCCACGTGCAGACGGCCTACGATCTGTTCCAATCCTTCGAGCAGGCCCGTCGCAAGCGCGGCGCGATCGATTTCGACACGGTCGAGACCCGCATCGTCTGCAATCCCCTGGGCCGCATCGAGCGCATCGAACCCTATGCGCGCAACGACGCCCACCGCCTGATCGAGGAATGCATGCTGGCGGCCAACACCTGCGCGGCGGACTTCATCGTGCGCAACAAGGCCCAGGCGCTGTTCCGCGTGCACGACGGCCCGACCCCGGAAAAACTGCAGACGCTGCGTGAATACCTGCGCCTGCTGGGCCTGACGCTGGAAGGCGGCGATGACCCTTCGACCGCCGACTACGCCCGCCTGATCCAGGCCAGCCGGTCGCGGCCGGACTTCGCCGCGATCCAGACGATGTGCCTGCGCTCGATGCAGCAGGCCATCTACAGCCCCGAACAGACGGGCCACTTCGGTTTGGCCTACGAGCACTACGCGCACTTCACCTCGCCCATCCGGCGCTATCCGGACCTGCTGGTGCATCGCGTGATCCGGGGCCTGCTGCGCCAGCGCCGCTACCAGCCGCCGGTGCTGCCGGGCCAGCCCGCCGACCCCGCCCTGCCCGCGAAGATCCGCGAACGCGATGCCTGGGAAGCCCTGGGCGCGCTGCTGTCGGCCCGCGAACGGCGTGCCGACGACGCCTCGCGCGATGTCGAGGCCTGGCTGAAATGCTGGTTCGTGCGCGAGCACGTGGGCGAAGTCTTCAGCGGCCGGATCAGCAGCGTCACCAGCTTCGGCGTATTCGTCACGCTGGACACGCTCTATGTCGAAGGGCTGGTGCACATCTCGGAACTGGGCGGCGACTACTTCCAGTACCACGAGGCCCTGAACGAACTGCGCGGCGAGCGCACCGGCCTGCGCTACCAGTTGGGCGACGCCCTGCAGGTGCAGGTGTCCCGCGTGGACCTGGAAGCCCGGCGCATCGACTTCCGGCCGGTCAAGGGCGAGGACTTCAAGTCGCTGCAGGCCGAGATCGAGGGCGATCCCCGCCCTGCCGCGCGTCCGTATAAAAAAGCCGCCGGCGCCAAGCCCGCCGCCCTGCGCGGCACCACGGCCCGGCAGCGCCGCGCCGAGGCCAAGCGCGCCGCACGCCAGGAAACCCCGCGCAAGCGGCGCTCCTGATCCGGCGCACTACAATTCCAGGCATGGCCCGCCCGATGCGGCGGGCCGATTCATTTACTTCGATAGGCCCTGCCCGATGTCATCCCAACAAATCCTGGCCGGTTTCCACGCCGTGCAGGCGCGTCTGCGCCACGCTCCGGACTCCATCCGCGACGTCTACCTGGACACCTCGCGCCAGGACGCCCGCATGCAGCGCTGCATCGCACAACTGGAGGCCGCGAACGTGCGCTGGCACGCTGCCGACGCCCAGCGCCTGGACGGGCTGGCGCACGGGGTGCGCCACCAGGGCATCGTCGCCCTGGCCCGCCCGCGCCCGCTGGCCGTGGCGGTCGACGAGGTGCTGGACACGCTGGAAGATCGTGGCGAACCGGCCCTGCTGCTGGTGCTCGACGGCGTCACCGATCCGCATAATCTGGGCGCCTGCCTGCGCACGGCCGACGCCGCCGGCGTACACGCCGTCATCGCCCCGAAGGACCGCGCCGTCGGCCTGAACACGACCGTCCAGCGCGTGGCCTGCGGCGCAGCCGACACCGTGCCCTACCTGATGGTCACCAATCTGGCGCGCACCCTGCGCGCCCTGCGCGAGCGTGACGTCTGGCTGGTGGGCACGGACGACGACGCCGCGCACGGGATGCACCAGGTCGATGCGCGCCGCGCCATGGCCTGGGTGATGGGCGCCGAAGGCGAAGGCATGCGCCGCCTGACCCGCGAGACCTGCGACGAGCTCGTGTCCATCCCCATGCGCGGCTCGGTTGAAAGCCTGAACGTCAGCGTCGCCAGCGCGGTCTGCCTGTACGAGACCGTGCGCCAGCGGCTGGCGCCGGCCTGACCAGGCGTCAAAACAAAAAAGCCCCCCACGCTGCGCCTTCGGCTTGCTGCCCCCCGAGGGGGCCATTTTTGCCTTGGGGCGGCCCGGCAGCAAAAAAGCGCATAATGTCCGGGCCGACCCGCCCGGGCCGCGCCCTTTCCCATTCAATCCGACCCACCGCCTCCCCATGTCCGATCAAGGCTTCACCACCCGGCTCGTCCACGCCGACCACCACGCCAAGCTGGAGCACGGCGCCATCCACCAGCCCATCCATCCGTCCACCGAATACGCCTTCGCCGACGCGCGTGAGCTGGCCGCCGTCTTCCAGAACAAGCCCGGCTACACCTACGCCCGCCAGGGCACGCCGACCACGGCCTCGCTGGAAGCCAAAGTCACGGACATGGAACGCGGGCTGGGCACGGTGACCTTCGCCACCGGCATGGCGGCGCTGAACGCCATCTTCTTCGCCCTGCTGCGCCAGGGCGACCACCTGATCGCCAGCAAATACATCTTCGGCAACACCAACAGCCTGCTGATGACGCTGGAAAACTTCGGCGTGGAACTGAGCCTGGTGGACGCGACCGACGCCGCCGAGGTCGAAGCGGCGATCCGGCCCAATACCCGCATGGTCTTCGTCGAAACCATCGCCAACCCCGGCACCCAGATCGCCGACCTGAAAGCGATCGGCGATCTGTGCCAAGCGCGCAAGCTGGTCTACGTGGTCGACAGCACCCTGTCCTCGCCCTACCTGGCGCCGAGCCGGGACTTCGGCGCGTCGCTGGTGATCAATTCCCTGTCCAAGCACATCGGCGGCCACGGCAACGCCCTGGGCGGCGCCGTCACCCAGACCGGGCTGTACGACTGGACCGACTTTCCGCACATCTACGAGCAATACCGCAAAGGCGACCCGCGCGGCTGGGGCCTGCTGCAGATCAAGAAAAAAGGCCTGCGCGACATGGGCGGCACCCTGTCCTCGGACGTGGCCCATCGCATCGCCGCCGGCGCCGAGACCATGGCGCTGCGTATGGACCGCATCTGTTCCAACGCCCTGGCGCTGGCGCGCTTCCTGGAAGCGCACCCGCTGGTCGGCAAAGTCCGCTATCCCGGCCTGCCCGACCACCCCCAGCACGCGCGCGCCACGCAGTGGTTCGGCGGCCGCTACGGCGGCCTGCTGGGCGTCGAACTGCGTGATGACGTGGACGTCTTCGACTGCCTGAACCGCCTGCGTGTCGTGGCCCTGGCCACCCACCTGGGAGACAACCGCACCCTGGTACTGCCCGCCGCCCACACCATCTACTATGAGATGGGTCCAGAGCGCCGCGCCCTGATGGGCATCCCCGACGGTTTCCTGCGCATCTCCGTGGGGATCGAAGACGAAGCCGATCTGATCGGCGATTTCGCCCAGGCGCTCGGGAACCCCTGAACACCGTTCGACGCCGATTCCGGGTTTGGGGTATACCCCTACCCGGTGTTGGGATTTTTAACAAACGTCAGGAAACACGCGGGTTTCCAGTGATTTGTTCTTGACACCCCAGGCCATTCGAAGGCTTAATACGGCTTAGCCTTCGAACCGATCTGAATCCCGCCGCTCTGCGGCCGTGAAAACCGGATCGGCCTGGCTGCGACAGACCATCATCCATCAAACAGTCTGGCGGATCGTCCGCCTGGCCACAATAAACCTCAGGGGTATTTCATCAATGAACAAGACCGAGCTGATCGAGCACATTTCCTCCAAGACCGATCTCTCCAAGGCTGACGTGGGCCGTGCCCTGGAAGCCTTCGTGGGCGCCGTGAAGACCACCCTGAAGAAAAAGGGCTCGGTCACCCTGGTCGGCTTCGGCACTTTCGCCGTGTCCGAACGCGCTGCCCGCACCGGCCGCAACCCGCGCACCGGCGAAGAAATCAAGATCAAGAAGGCCCGCGTGCCGAAGTTCCGTCCGGGCAAGGCCCTGAAGGACGCCGTGAACTCCAAGTAATCCGGCGCTTCACACAAAAAGGCCACCGCATCGTCGGTGGCCTTTTTTGTTCCGGCCGCGCCCGCTGCCCGAGCCGGTCTTCACACTGAAAGGAAGCACACGATGGCAAGCGAAGGGGATGCGAGCCAGCTGATCGGTATGGTCACGCTGCTGGGGGCCGCCGTGGTAGCGGTGCCACTGTTCAAGCGCATCGGCCTGGGATCCGTGCTGGGCTACCTGGCGGCGGGGCTGGCCATCGGGCCCTACGGCCTGGGCCTGGTGGCCGACGCCCGGACCATCCTGCACGTGGCCGAACTCGGGGTGGTGATGTTCCTCTTCATCATCGGGCTGGAAATGAAGCCCTCGCACCTGTGGAATCTGCGCGGGCAGATATTCGGGCTCGGCAGCCTGCAGGTCGCGCTGTGCGCCCTGCTGCTCACCGGGGTGGGCGTCGGGTTCGGCTTTCCCTGGCAGGTGGCGTTCGTCTGCGGCGCGGGCTTCGTGCTGACCTCCACCGCCATCGTCATGCAGGTGCTCGCCGAACGCGGCGACATCCTGGCGCCGCGCGGCCAGCGCATCGTCTCCATCCTGCTGTTCGAGGATCTGCTGATCGTGCCGCTGCTGGCAGTGGTGGCCTTTCTCGCGCCGGCCGACGCCGCGCCGGCGGCCGCGGCGCCGCTGTGGCAGCGCGTCGGCACCGGCCTGCTGTCGCTGGGCGCGCTGGCGGCGGCGGGGCTGTGGCTGCTCAACCCCCTGTTCCGCGTGCTGGCCAAGGCCAAGGCGCGCGAGGTGATGACGGCCGCCGCGCTGCTGGTGGTGCTGGGCGCGGCGCTGCTGATGGAACTGGGCGGCCTGTCCATGGCCATGGGCGCGTTCGTCGCCGGCGTGCTGCTGTCGGAATCGTCCTTCCGCCACCAACTGGAAGCCGACATCGAACCGTTCCGCGGCCTGCTGCTGGGCCTGTTCTTCCTGGGCGTGGGCATGGCGCTCGACCTGGACGTGGTGGCGCGCGACTGGCGGCTCATCGGCCTGGGCGTGATCGCGCTGATGCTGGCGAAAGCGCTCTGCATCTACGGCGTGGCGCGGTTCGCCGGCAGCGGCCGCGCCGACGCCATCGACCGCGCCACCCTGATGGCGCAAGGCGGGGAATTCGCGTTCGTGCTGTTCGCCGAGGCGCTCAGGCTCACGGTCATCAGCCCCGCGATCAACGCCGACATGACGGCGATCATCGTGCTCTCGATGGCCATCACCCCGCTGGTGGTGGCGGTCCGCAAGCGCTACGTGCGCGCCGAGTCCGCATCGCTCGACGGCGTCGAGGCGCCGCAAGACTTGCGGGGCAATGTGCTCATCATCGGCTTCGGCCGTGTGGGGCAGATCGCCAGCCAGGGGCCGCTGGCCCGGGGCGCCGAACTGTCCATCATCGACAATGACCCCGACGTGGTCCGCAATGCCGCGCGCTACGGCTTCAAGGTCTACTTCGGCGACGGCGCCCGCGCCGACGTGCTGCGCGCCGCCGGCGCCCGCCATGCCCAGGTCATCCTGATCTGCGTGGACGACCCGGTCGCCGCCACGCGCATCGTCGAGAACGCGCGGCGCGAATGCCCCCACACCCGGCTGGTCGTGCGCGCCTTCGACCGCGAGCACGCGCTGGAACTCGTCCGGCTCGACGCCGATCACGTGGTGCGCGAAACCTTCGAAGCGGCGCTGCTGATGGGGCGCCATGCGGTCCTGGCCCTGAGCGCCACGGACCAGGAGGCCGACAACCTGGAAGCCGAAGTGCGCGGCCGCGACACCGAACGCTTCGCCCTGGAAACGGCCGGCGGCACCTTCGCCGGGCGCGCGCTGCTGCTGGGCAACATCGAGCGCATCGACCCGCCGCGCCACGACCGGAAGCCGGGTACGCCCGTGCCGCCGGAGAACGGCGGAGGTTGATCGGCGTGCCGGGGCGTGGATGCCGTCAGCCCCGCCGTGCATCGGCGGGGTTTGCCGCCCCCCGCGCGCACCGATATAATGCGCCCCTGCGCCCTGGCGAACCGCCGGGGCCATCAGGCAGGTATCCGGGTGCTTAGCTCAGTTGGTAGAGCGGCGCCTTTACACGGCGTAGGTCGGGGGTTCGAGCCCCTCAGCACCCACCACGGACAGCCATCGCCTTTCAGGCTCACTGTGACGTCAAGCATAACTTTGCCATTTGGAAAGCTTATGCTTTATCTCACGACAGTTGCCATCCATTGACAGGAGCCTCACATGGTCGCCCGCATCAAGATCGATTTCGTCTCCGACGTGTCTTGTCCCTGGTGCGCGGTGGGGTTGGGCTCGCTGGAGCAGGCATTGTCCAGGATCGAGGGCGAAATCGAGGCGGAGCTTCATTTCCAACCCTTCGAGCTGAACCCGGACATGCCGCCCGAAGGGCAGGATACTGTCGAGCGTCTATCGCGCAAGTACGGCATGACGCCGGAACAGGTCCGCCAGAACGGCGAAGCCATCACGGCGCGGGGCCGCGAGATCGGCTTCACCTTCAACATGGACAAACGCACGCGCACGTACAACACCTTCGATGCGCACCGACTGCTGCATTGGGCCGGCCTCGAAGGCCATCAATTGACCTTGAAGCATGCGCTGCTGAAGGCGTACTTCACGGACGGCGAGAATCCCAGCGATCGCGAGACTCTGATCAGGCTGTGCCGCGAGTCGGGGCTGAACCAGGATCGCGCACGCGAGATCCTGGACTCCGGCGAGTATTCGGCGGAAGTACGAGCGCGCGAACGCTTTTACACCCAGCAGGGTATCAACTCCGTCCCTTCCATCATCTTGAATGACCGGCACCTGATCCAGGGCGGCCAGGCTTCCGAGATATTCGAGCAGGCGTTGCGTCAGGTTGCTGATGCCGGATGAATCGGCCCGGAATTCACCATGTAGAGGCCCTGATGGGCAGACTCCGCCGATCTGGCTAGCCCGAGGCGTCTATTGAGAAAATGCGCGTCGATCCGCCTGACGCTGATCAGCAGCGCACCCAGGCATTTGCGCCCCAGCTAATCCCTCCATTTTTGGCGATTTTCAGCAACTCGGAGACCTGTTGAAAAAAACGCCTCTAATCACTGCAACTTTTTTCTTCAACACGATTGGCAGCGTTATGCCTGATTCCGTGACAACCGGCAAAGTTACGCTTTATCGGAAGGAGTTCAGCCTGTCGCGAGATTCTGAAGCACAACGTCCCGAACATTCCTGACGTGCATGAAAGTCAAGACGTTACCTTCAGCTACGTCCCAGAGCAGAGGCAAGTACGTAGAATTGGAAAGTACTTGATCCTTTCGCCTCACGGAGGCGCCTCATGAGAAAGCTTATCGCATCCACCTTCGTCTCACTCGACGGCGTTATGCAGGCGCCGGGCGGACCAGAAGAGGATCCCACCGGCGGTTTCACCTTCGGCGGCTGGACGTTCGACTATTGGGACGAGGTCATGGGCCGCTCCATGCACGGTTTCGACGGCAAGGACCGTGAGCTCGTACTCGGGCGCAGGACTTATGAGATATTCGAGGCGCACTGGCCATACCAGCCGGCCGACGACCCGATTGCGCAGACATTCAATGCGACCCGAAAGCACGTCGCCTCGCGCACGCTGAAGGCGCTGCATTGGAACAACTCAACACTTCTGCGCGGCGATGTGATCTCGGCAGTCGCGGCACTCAAGGCAGAGCCGGGACGGGATCTGCAGATCATTGGCAGCGGCAATCTGATCCAGACGCTGCAGGCCGCGTCGCTGATCGACGAGTACAACATGTGGACCTTCCCCGTCGTGCTCGGGCGCGGCAAGCGGCTGTTCGAAGCCGGCGCGAAGCCCGGTGCGCTGCGGCTTGTCGCTTCGCAAACATCGACGACCGGCGTGGTGATGAGCACCTATGTGCCGGCCGGCGACATCCCGTTGGGTTCGTTCGCGCATATCCAGCCGAGCGCAAAGGAAGTGGAAAGGCGTGCGAAACTGGCACGCGAGGCGGGCTGAGGCGGCGCCTGCAAGCGCCTCAGCCCCTACACACAGAGTGTGCAAGCCCCACAGGCATCCACACTCCGGCGGATTTACAATCCCGCCATGACTCCCACACCGCATTCCCCAGGCTCGCTGCGCTGCGGCCTGGACGCCCTCGGCCAGTTCGATGAAATCATCGACGTGCGCACGCCCGCCGAATACGCAGACGACCACATCCCCGGCGCCCTGAGCGCGCCCGTGCTCAGCAACGAGGAACGCGTCCTGATCGGCACGATGTACGCCCAGGAATCGCCCTTCAAGGCCACGCGCCTGGGCGCCGCGCTGGTCGCGCGCCACATTGCCGAATACCTGGAGACGATCTTCGCCGACCGGCCGCGCACCTGGCGGCCGCTGATCTACTGCTGGCGCGGCGGCAAGCGTTCGGGCTCCATGACCACCTGGTTCAACCTGATCGGCTGGAAAGCGCGCCAACTGGACGGCGGCTACAAGACCTGGCGCCGCCACGTGATCGATGCCCTGGCCGAACGTCCGGCCGGCCTGGACTGCATCGTGCTGACCGGCCCCACCGGGTCGGGCAAGACCCGCCTGCTGCAATCGCTGGGTGCAGCAGGCGCCCAGATCCTGGATCTGGAGGGGCTGGCCCGCCATCGCGGCTCATTGCTGGGCGCGCTGCCGGATCAGCCGCAGCCCAGCCAGCGCGGCTTCGAGTCCGCCCTGCTGCACGCCATCGAGGCCCTGGATCCCGCCCGACCGGTCTTCGTCGAGGCCGAAAGCCGGCGCATCGGCCAGGTCGGCCTGCCCGACGCCCTGCTGAACGCCATGCACGCGGGCCGCTGCGTGCGCGTGCGCGCGGCTCTGCCGCAACGCATCGCCTTTCTGCTGCAGGACTACGCCCATCTGTTCGACACACCCGACGATTTCGGCCAGACGCTGGAACGGCTGATCGGCCTGCACAGCCGCCAGACGGTCCGCGACTGGCAGGCCCTGATCGCCGCCGACCGGCGGGCCGAGCTGTTCCAGGCGCTGGTGGAAAGCCACTACGACCCCGCCTACCGCCGCAGCAGTGATTCTCACTACGCCGATCTGGACCAGGCGGCAGCGTTCGACTATGACCCGACGGCCGACGACGGCCACGCCCAGGCCCGCGCCCTGATCGAACAACTGCGCCTCCCGGCCTGAGCCTCAGTCCCCACCCTACAGGATTCCCGCTCCATGAACGTCCCCGATAACGCCGTCCCCCGCCTGACCTCTCTATCCCACGGAGGCGGCTGCGGCTGCAAGATCGCCCCCGACGTGCTGGCCCGCCTGATGCGCGACGCTCTGCCCGCCGGGCCGTTCCCCGACCTGCTGGTGGGCACGCAATCGTCCGACGATGCAGCCGTCTACCGCATCAACGACGAACAGGCGCTGATCGCGACGACCGACTTCTTCATGCCCATCGTCGACGATCCGCGCGACTTCGGCCGCATCGCCGCGACCAACGCGCTGTCGGACGTGTATGCCATGGGCGGGCGCCCGATTCTGGCCCTGGCCCTGGTCGGCATGCCGATCAATGTGCTGCCGCACGACACCATCGCCGCCATCCTGGCGGGCGGCGCCTCGGTCTGCCAGCAGGCCGGGATTCCCATCGCCGGCGGCCATTCGATCGACTCCGTGGAGCCGATCTACGGCCTGGCCGTCATCGGCCTGGCGCACCCGGACCGCATCAAGCGCAACGACCGCGCCCGCGCAGGCGACGTGCTGATCCTGAGCAAGCCGCTGGGCGTGGGCATCCTGTCGGCCGCCCTGAAAAAAGAACGGCTCGACGCCGAGGGCTACCAGGCCATGATCGACAGCACCACCCAATTGAACACCCCGGGCGCCCGCCTGGCCGAACTCGATGCCGTGCATGCCCTGACCGACGTGACCGGCTTCGGCCTGCTGGGCCATGCCCTGGAAATGTGCCGGGGTTCGGGCCTGCGCGCCGAACTGTCCTACGCCGCCCTGCCCTGGCTGGCGCCCGCGCCGGACCTGGTCCGGGACGGTATCCAGACCGGCGCGTCCGCGCGCAACTGGACCGCCTGCGGCGCCGACGTCACCCTGGACGCCGGCCTGCCCGACGAAGCCCGCGCCCTGCTGACCGACCCGCAGACCTCCGGTGGCCTGCTGGTCGCCTGCGCCCCGGAGGCCGCCGACGAGGTCCTGGCCCTGCTGCGCGCCGACGGCTTCGCGCAAGCCGCCCGCATCGGGCGCCTGGAGGCCGGATCCGCCCATATTCGAGTATCCTGAACCCCGTCCCATTCCCCGGAGTCCCCATGGCCGATCCCTTGATCATCGCCCGCAACGCCGACGTCCAGGCCGTCCTGCTGCCCCAGTTGGCCAACCGCCACGGCTGCATCACCGGCGCCACGGGCACCGGCAAGACCATCACCCTGCAGGTCCTGGCCGAATCGTTCTCCCGCATCGGCACGCCGGTCTTCATGGCGGACGTCAAGGGCGACCTGACCGGGATTTCCCAGGCGGGCGCCGCGTCGCCCAAGCTGGCCCAGCGCCTGGCCGACCTGGGGCTGCCCGAACCCGTCTGGGGCGGCAGTCCGACCACGCTGTGGGACATCTTCGGTGAGCAGGGCCATCCGATCCGCGCCACTGTGTCCGACCTGGGGCCGCTGCTGCTGTCCCGCATGCTGGACCTGAACGACACCCAGGAAGGCGTGCTGACGCTGGCTTTCCGCGTCGCCGACGACGAAGGCCTGCTGCTCCTGGACATGAAGGACCTGCGCTCCATGCTGCAGTTCGTGGCCGACCACGCCGCTGAACTGCGCACCCGCTACGGCCAGGTGTCCTCGGCCTCGATCGGCGCGATCCAGCGCAATCTGCTGCGCCTGGAATCCCAGGGCGCCGAGACCTTCTTCGGCGAACCCATGCTGGACGTCTTCGACTGGATGCGCACCGACGCCCAGGGACGCGGCATGGTCAACATCCTGGCCGCCGACCGCTTGATGCAATCGCCGCGCCTGTACGCCGTCTTCCTGCTGTGGATGCTGGCCGACCTGTACGAACGCCTGCCGGAAGTCGGCGACCTGGACAAGCCCAAGCTCGTGTTCTTCTTCGACGAAGCCCACCTGCTGTTCAAGGACGCCCCCGCCGCCCTGCTGGAAAAGATCGAGCAGGTCGTGCGCCTGATCCGCTCCAAGGGCGTGGGGGTGTATTTCGTCAGCCAGAACCCGACCGACATTCCCGACACCGTGCTGGGCCAGTTGGGCCACCGCGTGCAGCATGCCTTGCGCGCCTACACCCCCCGCGACCAGAAGGCCGTCAAGACCGCCGCGCAGACCATGCGCCCCAATCCGGGGCTGAACATCGAGGCCGCCATCACCGAACTGGCCGTGGGCGAGGCCCTGGTGTCGATGCTGGACCCCAAGGGCCAGCCCACGCCTACGCAGCGCGTCTGGATGCTGGCGCCCGGCAGCCGCATCGGCCCGGCCACCGACGCAGAGCGCCAGGCGCTGCTGGGCGCCTCTCCGCTGGCCGGCAAGTACGACCAGACGGTGGACCGCGAATCCGCCTACGAGATCCTGCTGCAGCGCGCCCAGTCCGGGAACGACGCAGCCAAAGGCGCGGCCGCAGGCAGCGGATCGCCCGCCGCCCAGGACAGCGGCATCACCGGCGTCCTGAACGACTTTCTGTTCGGCTCCACCGGCCCGCGCGGCGGCAAGCGCGACGGCGTGGTGCAGTCGGTCGCCAAGAGCATGGTGCGCAACGCCGCCAATCAACTGGTGCGCGGCCTGCTGGGCTCCCTGGTCGGCGGCAAGCGGCGCTAGGCCATGCCACTCGCCGCGAACCTGGTGCGCTGCCGCTGGTGCACGGACGATCCGCTGTACCAGCGCTACCACGACAGCGAATGGGGTACGCCCTCGCGGGACCCCTGGCATCTGTTCGAGATGCTGATCCTGGAGGGTTTCCAGGCGGGCCTGTCCTGGCTGACGGTGCTGCGCAAGCGCGAAGCCCTGCGCGCCGCCCTGCTGGACTTCGATCCCCATGCCCTGGCCCGGACCGACGAGGCCTGGGTCCAGGACCGCATGCAGGACGCCCGCATCATCCGCAACCGGCTGAAGCTGCGCGCCGCAGGCCGCAACGCGCGGGCCTGGCTGGCGCTGCCCGATCCGGTCGGCCTGGTCTGGTCGGTGGTCGGCGGGCAGCCCGTCATCCATCACTACGCCGCCCCCGAAGACGCGCCCGTGGCCGGTCCCGAGGCCGACGCCCTGAGCCGCCTGCTGAAGCGCCACGGCTTCACTTTCGTCGGTCCGACCATCTGCCAGTCCTATCTGCAGGCCATCGGCTGCCTGATGGATCACACCACGGACTGCCATCGCTACCGGGCGCTGGCAGCCTAGGCGTCCATGACGCTGACCGAAGCCTATCGAGCCGCTCTCTACTGCATCGACACCGATCCGCCGGTCGTCCTGCGCATCGGCCGGCCGCAGCCTGCACTGCGATCTCTCATGCCCTCCGGCGGCGAGGCCGGCGGCCTCTTTCTGACCGCCTGCAATCCGCGCAGCCGCCGCCTGCGCCCCGCGGCCAATGCCCGCCGCCTGCGCGCGCTGCGGCGGGCGGTCGAAGGTCTCGGCTACGCCTGGCGGCCGGGCCGCGGCCTGGACCCGCTGGGTTTGTGGCCCGACGAACCCAGTCTGTGGGTCCCCGGCCTGCCCCTGGACGCAGGCCTGCGGCTGGCGCGCCGCTTCGGGCAGAACGCCCTGGTCCAGTGCGGACCGGACACAGTGGCGCGGCTGGTCTGGACGTCCCGAACGACGCTGCCGCCCGGCGCGCGCATCTGCTAAGGTAAACAGCTCGCCCCATTCCACGGAGCCCCTTCATGCACCCACTCTTCACCCGCCACACCGCCTTTCACGTCATCATCGCGCTCACCGTCGTGTGCGCCTTGCTGGCCTTGTCCTTCAGCGCCGGCTGGTGGCTGCCCTGTCTGCTGTTCCTGGGCCTGAGCCTGCTGGGGGTCTACGATCTGAACCAGACCCGGCACGCCATCCGCCGCAATTACCCGGTGATCGGCAATCTGCGTTTTCTGTTTGAATTCATCCGCCCCGAAGTCCGCCAGTATTTCTTCGAGGACGACACCCTCAAGCTGCCCTTTTCGCGCGTGGACCGGTCCCTGGTCTACCAGCGCGCCAAGCAGCAGATGGACCAGCGCCCCTTCGGCACCCAGGGCGACGTCTACGGCAACGCCTACGAGTGGATCAATCACGCCATGGTCCCGGTCCACGTCCAGGATCACAATTTCCGCACCACGGTCGGCGGACCGGACTGTACCCAGCCCGTGGATCTGTCGGTCTTCAATATTTCCGCCATGAGCTTCGGCGCGCTGTCGGCCAACGCCGTCATGGCCCTGAACAAGGGCGCAGCGCTGGGCCGCTTCGCCCACGACACGGGCGAAGGCGGCGTCAGCCAATACCATCTGCAGCACGGCGGCGATCTGATCTGGAACATCGGCTCAGGCTACTTCGGCTGCCGCAACCAGGACGGCAGCTTTTCCGAAGAACGCTTCGCCGACATGGCCCGGCGGGACAACATCCGCATGATCGAGATCAAGCTGTCCCAGGGCGCCAAACCCGGCCACGGCGGCATCCTGCCGGCGCCCAAGGTCACGCCGGAAATCGCCGCCGCGCGCGGCGTGCCGGTCGGCCAGGACTGCGTCTCCCCGTCCAGCCACAGCGCCTTCCAGACCCCCATCGAACTGATGCATTTCATCGCCCGCCTGCGCGAACTGTCCGGCGGCAAACCGGTCGGCTTCAAGCTGTGCATCGGCCACCCCTGGGAATGGTTCGCCATGGCCAAGGCCATGGTGGCCACCGGCATCACGCCCGACTTCATCGTGGTCGACGGCTCCGAAGGCGGCACGGGCGCGGCTCCCATCGAATTCGTCGACCACGTCGGCACGCCGCTGCGCGAAGGCCTGCGCCTGGTCCACAACACGCTGGTGGGCGTCGGCCTGCGCGAACGCATCCGGCTGGGCGCCTCGGGCAAGGTCATCAGCGCCTTCGACATGGCGCGCCTGATGGCCCTGGGCGCGGACTGGTGCAACAGCGCCCGCGCCTATATGTTCGCCATCGGCTGCATCCAGGCCCAGACCTGCCACACCGGCCGCTGCCCCACCGGCGTCACCACCCAGGACCCCAAGCGCCAGCAGGCCCTGGTGGTCGAGGACAAATCGGTGCGCGTGGCCAACTACCACGGCAATACGCTCAAGGCCCTGGGCGAACTGCTGGGCGCGGCCGGCCTGGCCCATCCCAATCAACTGCGCCCGCACCACATCGCGCGGCGCATCGCCAACGGCGAGGTGCGCGTCCTGTCCGCCCTGTTCCCCGACCTGGAAAAGGGAGAATTGCTGGAAGGCCGGTTCCGCAACACGATCTTCCGCACCGCCTGGCCCATGGCCCAGGCCGAGTCCTTCGAGCCGCTGTACAGCCTGAGCGCAGCCCTGTCAGGCCATGCCGACAAGACGCTGGCGCCCGACGCGCATGCAGGCGCGCAGCCCGGGATGGAACCGGCATGAAGCAGGCCACGCATCGATCTGTCACATCTCCTAGGGAATCCACCTATGGTCTGGCCCCCTGCCCGATCTATACTGAAGCTGCTACCTGATAGGTAGTCCATCACGCCCCAAGGCGTTGACTTTGCACCGCTCCCATGCGGTGCTGCTGCCCACAGCGGCAGCAAGGCCCCGCCAAAAGGCGGGGCCTTCGCATTTCAAGGGACGGCGGCCTCAGAGCGCCGTCGATTCCACACGGTTCCGGCCGCCCTGCTTGGCCCGATACAGGGCTTGATCCGCGGCTTTCAGCGTCGCCTCGACATCGCCTCCGTCCCAGACCGCCACCCCGGCCGACAAGGTCACGGCGGCATCGTCCAGCAGTGGCGCGTTTTCCATGGCGGCCCGCAGGCGCTCGGCGATTCGCAGGGCGTCCGCCAGATCGGTCTGCGGCAGCACCGCCAGGAACTCCTCGCCCCCCAGGCGGAACACGCCATCGTCCTGGCGCGCCTGGCCCTGCATCAGGTCGGCCAGCCCGGCGATCACGCGATCACCCATATCGTGACCGTAGCGGTCATTGATCCGCTTGAAGAAATCGATATCCAAGATCACCACGGCAAACAGCCGACGCTGTGTTTCCAGGGTCTTCAGGACAATTTCCAGTCCGCGCCGATTGCCCAGCTTCGTCAGCGGGTCCGTATGCGCGGCGCTATGGAGCTCACCCATCCGCGTGCGGACCTGCCCGTATCCCGACAGCAGCGCCCCGCGCAAGCGCCGCGCCTCCAGATACCAGCAGTTCACGGCGGCGATCCGCGGCGACATCCCTTCCTGGTAACCGTCCCGGACGATCCGGGACAGTTCGCCCAGAGGCCGGGAAATCCAGCCCGACAGCAGCCACAACATGACGAGCAGCGCCAAAGCCGGCCACACGGCCTGCCGCAACACCCGCAGCATCAGATCGTTCAAGCCTTGCAGCGTAAGATGTACGGGGCGCTGCACCACCACGCCCCAGTCGGCCCCCGGCACGTGGGCATACCCGGCCAACATGTCCACACCGCGGCTGTTGACCACACGCATCTGGCCGGAATCGCCCTTGAGGACGGCCTCGATCACGGGGTTGTGGAGCACAACCGAGCCGATCCGATCGGTCTCCGGGTGGTACAGGAGCCGGCTGCTGGAATCGACCACATAGACATAGGTCCCGTCACGGAAATACTGGTCGCGCGCCAGGCGCTGCAGCGCGCCGTCGGACCGCAAATAGATCGTCGCCGACAGGCGGCCCAGATGACCGCCATCCGCATCAAGCAGCGGTTGCGCAATCACGATGCCCAGATTGCCCAATCCCGTCACGTACGGTGCGCTGATCGTCGGCTCTTTTTCGTTCAGCCGGTCACGCCACTGCGCCAGATCCAGTTGGCGTCCCTTCAGTCCGAGCGACTCCGGCGCGGCCGCCCGGACGACGGCCCCCATATCCATGACTGTCACGGAGTTGAAGCCCAGCTCCAGATGGCGCAGCCGCTCGACCTCGGCCTGCTGCACGGCCGGCGCCATCCCCGAGCGCACGATCCGCTCGGCCGCATAGGACAGATTGCTCTGCGCCCGGGACAGCAGATCGGACGTTGTCCGGGCGAGCTTGGTGGCAAAGGCTTCATTGGCCTCCAGCGTGCTGGCCGTCAGTTGCTGGCGCTGCACCTGATAAGCCCCCGCCATTCCGCCCGCCAGCATCACCGCTGCGCTGAATACAGCCAGCAGCAGAATCAGGTGCCGCAGGGTGATGATGACCGGCCATCGGCTGTGCATCCGCCTGAATCTCCCCCCAGGGTCTGCCCCTGTGCCCATGTCTTCTTGAAGCTTGCACTATACGCCAGAGGGTGCGTCCATCCGCCACATCAGGCGCCGCCGCCCAGGCGACTTGCGTGCAAGGAATTCACCCCCTATAATTGCGTGCTTTGGCGCATTAGCTCAGCTGGTTAGAGCGACGGAATCATAATCCGCAGGTCCCCTGTTCGAATCAGGGATGCGCCACCAAAGAATACGAAGGGCCCGGCGATCACTCGCTGGGCCCTTTTCCATTCTTGGCTACTATGGTCCCCATGATGGATTCCGTTCCGAGCGCCATTGCGCCCCAAGTGGCACGAGCCCGAGCCGTCCTTGAACGGCATCTGGGCGGCCGCATCGTGTCCATCCACCTGTTCGGTTCCGCGGTGGATGACAGGCTTCGTCCCTACAGCGACATTGACCTGCTGGTCACGGTGACCGAGCCGCCCGGCAAAGAGGTTCGACGCGCGTTGATGGCCGATCTATTGGCGGCATCCGCCCCTCCCGGGGCCTCCCCATCCACGCGCGCGCTCGAAGTCACCGTGCTGGCGCTTGAGCACATCGTGCCTTGGCGCTACCCGCCCCGGCGGGAACTCCAATTCGGCGAATGGCTGCGCGACGAAATAGCGGCAGGCTCGCTGGAAGCGCCCGTGCTGGACCACGACCTGGCCGTTCTCCTGACCAAAGTCCGGGCCGGCAGCATCGCGATCGCCGGACCACGTGCGGCATCCCTGTTCGATGCCGTGCCGCGAGCCGATTTGACGCGCGCCCTTGTGGATACTGTCGCGCAATGGAACAAACCGGCGGATTGGACAGGCGACGAGCGAAACATCATTCTCGCGCTCGCCCGCTGCTGGTATACGGCAAGCACCGGCGAAATCGCCTCGAAGCATGCTGCGGCCGCCTGGCTGCTGGAAAGAATTGACCCGCCCTATCGAACAGTGCTGACGAAAGCCAGATCCGCTTACCTGGGCGAGGCGCAAGACGACCTTGCAACGCATGCACCCGAGGTCGAGGCCTTTATTGCGCACGCCCAGTTGGCAGTCAAACGGCTCTGCCTGGCACAGTCTGTACGAGGGCACGACGACTGAATCACGCGCCCGCTTGCCTGCCCTCCCGCAGAACGCGTAACCTACGCCCTTGGCCGGCGCCCTGATCCATCTTCCCTTTCCTCGCCGCCTCGACCTCTCCCTGGCAGCAGCGTTTCATGAGCACGGCAGCAGCATCACAAAGCAACATACGGGCCGGCATCGGCTGTATTCTGGCCGGCATCTTCTGTCTGACCATCAGCGACGGCCTGGCCAAGTGGCTGGGTGCTTTCTATGCGCCGATCCAGATTCTGTTCCTGCGCGCGCTCATCGCCCTGCCCCTGGTCACCGCGCTGGTACTGTTCCTGGGCGGGCACCGGGCGCTGCGCACCCGGCACATCGGCGTGCACCTGCTGCGCGGCGCCCTCAACGTGGCCGCCGCCTCCTTTTTTTACCTTGGCCTGACCAGGCTCCCGCTGGCCGAGAACACCGCCATCGCATTCTGTGCGCCGTTGTTCGTGACGGCCATTTCCGTCGCCTTTCTGGGTGAAAAGGTCTCGAAAGGCGGCTGGCTGGCCATCCTCGCCGGATTTGTCGGCGTCATCGTCATCGTCCGGCCCAGCCCCGGCAATATCCAATGGGCCGCCCTGCTGCCGCTGGCCACCGCCTTCGGCTACGCCATCATGATGGTCAGTGCAAAACGCATCAGCGCCCGCGAAAGCATGTTCACGACAATGTTCTACATCGTCTTCGGACAGTTGGTGTTCGCCGGCCTGCCGCTGGCCTTTTTCTGGACACCGATCGATTGGGCGCATCTGCCCGGCTTCATCGGCATCGCCATCTGCAGCACGGCGGGACTCGGGCTGATCACCCAGGCGTTCCGCATGGCGCCCGCCTCGGTCGTGGCCCCGTTCGACTACTTCGGCCTGATCTCGGCGACATTGCTCGGCTGGTTTTTCTGGAATGAGGTGCCCGACGTCTGGTTCTACGTCGGCGCGCTGACGATCGCCGCCAGCGGCATCTACGTGGCCCTGTCCAACGGACGCCGGAAACAAAGCCCGGCGTGATGTCGCCGGCCGCGCAGAATTTACGCAGAGTTTATGCGCAGGCTCCGTTCCGGCATGGAGAATTTACGGACTTTGGCTGAATACTGGGACATGGCTATTTCGCCTTGCATCCGTGAACCAGGACATGTCTCTCACACACGTTCCGGTGGCCGCCACGTCCGTCACCGCCCAGGCTGATCCCGCACATTCCCCGGCACCAGCCGCACCCGCCGCCCGGGGCCGCGCATCATGACCGAATTCCTTCTGTCCCTGGCGCTGCTCATGGCGCTCGGATGGCCGCTGGGCCGTTATCTGGCGGCCGTCATGCGCGGCGCCCCCCAGCGCGGCGACGCCTTGTTCCGCTGGATCGAACGCCCGGTCTACGCCGCGTTGGGCACGCGCCCGGAGGCCGGCATGACCTGGCGCGGCTACACCGGCGCCTTCCTGCTGAGCAACCTGCTGCTCGGCCTCATCGTCTGGCTCATTTTCATGACTCAGGCCTGGCTGCCGCTCAATCCCGACGGCGTGCCCAATATGCGCTGGGACCTGGCGCTGCACACGATGGTGTCCTTCCTGACGAACACCAATCAGCAGCACTACTCGGGCCAGGCGCAACTCTCGTATCTTTCACAGATGACCGCCATCGTCGGCCTGCAGGTCGTCACGCCCGTGATGGGCCTGGCCGTGGCGGCCGCGACCCTGCGGGGTCTGTTCGGCGGCCGGCGGACCGGGACGCGGGACGCGGACAGCGCGCCTGCCGCGATCGACGTGGGCAACTACTGGGCCGATGTCACCCGGGCCGCGCTGCGGTTCGTGCTCCCGCTGTGCCTGGTGTGGTCGGCGCTGCTGACCTGGCAGGGCGTGCCGGCCACGCTGCGGGACGGCCCCGTGGCGACGCCGCTGGAATCGTCCGCGCAATTCCAGGCGCAAAAGATTCCCCTCGGTCCTGTGGCGCCCATGGTGGCCATCAAACAGCTGGGGAGCAATGGCGGCGGCTGGTACGGCCCGAACAGCGCCACCCCTCTGGAGAACCCGACGCCCCTGGCGAATTTCCTGGAAATGCTCGGGATCGCGCTGATTCCCGTGGCCATCGTGTTCATGGTGGGGCCTTTTACGGGCCGCCGAAAATTCGGCGTCCTGGTGTTCGGCGTCATGCTGACGATGTCGGTGGTCTCGACCGGGTTGACGTTGTGGTCGGAAGGCCACTCCGGCACGACCGCCGACCCGGCGTTGATGGAGGGCAAGGAAGTCCGCCTCGGCCCGGACGCGTCCGCACTGTGGGCGGCCTCGACCACCCAGGTCAACAACGGCTCGGTCAACATGATGCTGGATTCGGCGGCGCCGCTGACCGGCATGGCGGCGATGGTCAACATGCTGATCAACGCCATCTGGGGAGGCGTGGGCTGCGGGATCCAGCAGTTCATCGTGTACCTGCTCCTGAGCGTCTTTCTCGCAGGCCTGATGACCGGCCGGACGCCCGAGCTGTTCGGACGCAAGATCGAAGGGCCGGAGGTCAGGCTCCTGGCCGTGCTGGTGCTGTGGCAACCGCTCGTGATTCTGGGTTTCACCGCCGCGGCCCTGGCGATTCCCGGCCTGGCGGGCAACTCCAATCCCGGCTTTCACGGCATCAGCCAGGTCTTCTACGAGTACGTCTCGGCGTTCGCCAACAACGGGTCGGGCTTCGCGGGACTGGGCAACACCACGGTGTGGTGGAACGTCAGTTGCGCCCTCGTGCTGGCTGCCGGCCGCTTCCCCTCCCTGATCATCCCGCTGGCGATCGCGGCCATGCTGGCCGCCAAGCGCCGTGCGCCCGAAAGCGCCGGCACGCTCCAGGTGGAAACGCCGACGTTCGCGCTGACGATGATCGGCATCGTCCTCATCCTCACGCTGTTGCAGTTCCTGCCCGTGCTGGTCCTGGGTCCCGTCGCCGACCATCTGACGCTGACCGCACTGCTCGCCCGCTGAAGGAAATCCGACATGAATATGATGCACACCACACCAGCCGCGCAGGCCGTGGACGCCGCCGCCGGCGCCGGACCGGCCCTGAAAGCCGCGATCGTCGATTCATTCGTGAAACTGACGCCCCGACATGCCGTCGGCAACCCCGTCATGGCGGTCGTATGGGCGGGCACCCTGCTCACGGCGACGGCCACACTGGCCGGCTGGACGGATGCCGGCTTCGGCTGGACCGTCACCCTGGTCCTCTTCGCCACCGTGCTGTTCGCCAACTTCGCCGAGGCCCTCGCCGAAGCGCGCGGCCGTGGCCAGGCCGCCTCGCTACGCCGCGCCCGCAAGGATCTGGTGGCGCGCCGCATCGATGAAACGGGCGCGGAAACGCGTGTCCCAGCCGCCGAACTGCGCCCCGGGGATCTCGTGGCGGTGGCGGAAGGCCAGTTGATTCCCGCCGACGGCGAGATCATCGAGGGCCTGGCCACCATCAACGAGGCCGCCGTCACCGGCGAGTCCGCCCCCGTGCTGCGCGAGGCGGGCACGGACCGCTCCGGGGTCATCGGCGGCACCCAGGTGCTCTCCGATCACATTCTCGTGCGCGTCACGGCCGAGCCCGGTCATAGTTTCCTGGATCGCATGATCGCGCTGGTCGAAGGCTCCAACCGGCAGAAGACGCCCAATGAGATCGCCTTGGGCATTCTGCTCGCCGTGATGACGTTCACGTTTCTGGTCGTGGTCCTCACCCTGCCCCTCATCGGCGGCTTCGTGGGGATCGAGCCGGGCGTCGTGCTGCTGGTGGCGCTGCTGGTATGCCTGATTCCCACCACGATCGGCGGCCTGCTGCCGGCCATCGGCATCGCGGGCATGAATCGCGCGCTCAAGGCCAATGTGCTGGCCAAGTCCGGCAAGGCTGTGGAGGTGGCGGGCGACGTCAACGTGCTGCTGCTGGACAAGACGGGCACCATCACGCACGGCGACCGGCAGGCGACCGCCTTCCATGCGCTGGCCGGCGTGGACGCGTCGCACCTGCGCCAGGCCGCGCTGCTCGCCTCGCTGGCCGACCCCACCCCCGAAGGGAAATCCATCGTCAGGCTGGCGCGCGACGAGCACGACACATGCAGCGCCCCCGAAGGCGCGCACTTCGTGCCGTTCTCCGCCCAGACACGCATGTCGGGCGTGGATCTGCCCGGCGCGCGCATCATCCGCAAAGGGACCCTCGACGCGATCGCGCAGCACGTCCAGACGCTGGGGGGCGACATCCCCGTCGAACTGCGGACACGCGTGGCGCAAGCGGCCGGCAAAGGGGCCACGCCGCTCGTGGTCAGCGACGGCCGGTACGTGCTGGGCGTCGTCGAACTCTCGGACGTCATCAAGCACGGCATCCAGGAACGCTTCGCCCGCCTGCGCGTGATGGGCGTGAAGACTGTGATGATCACCGGCGACAATCCGCTCACGGCGGCCTACATCGCCGCCGAGGCCGGGGTCGACGACTACATCGCCGAAGCGCGTCCGGAGGACAAGCTCGCCATCATCCGGGCCGAGCAGGCCGAAGGACGCCTCGTGGCGATGGTCGGCGACGGCACCAACGACGCGCCCGCGCTGGCCCAGGCCGACGTGGGGCTGGCCATGAATTCCGGCACGCAGGCGGCCAAGGAGGCCGGCAACATGGTGGATCTGGACTCCGATCCGGCCAAACTGCTCGCCATCATCGAGATCGGCAAGCAGCAGCTCATCACGCGCGGCGTGCTGACGACCTTCTCGCTGGCCAACGACGTCTCCAAGTACTTCGCCATCCTGCCGGCGATCTTCGCTGCGGCGACTCCGCAGATGGCGGGGCTGAACGTCATGCAGCTATCGAGTCCGGCCAGCGCCGTGCTTTCGGCCCTGATCTTCAACGCCCTCATCATTCCGCTGCTCATTCCGCTGGCCCTGCGGGGCGTGCGTTTCAAACCGGCGGGCGCGACCGAACTGCTGCGCAACAACATGCTGATCTACGGCGTAGGCGGCGTGGCGCTGCCGTTCATCGGCATCAAGCTCATCGACATCGCGCTCTCGACCCTGTTCACCGTGTGAGGCCTTCCCATGGCAAGCCCCCAAGCCCCTCTGCAAACACCCTCTCACTTGCAGCCAACGCCCGCCCGCGTGTCAGACCGGGGCGCCCTGCGCGGTGCCATCGGACTGTCCATTCTCACGCTGGCCGGTTTCGGTTTTCTCTATTCGCTCGCCGGCGTCGGCATCGGCCAGGCGCTGTTCCAGGACGCCGCCAACGGCAGCCTGGTCGAGCGCGACGGCCGGATCGTCGGTTCGGCCCTGGTGGCCCAGCCCTTCGTCGGCGACCGGTATTTCCAGCCGCGTCCATCGGCGGCGGACTACAACCCGATGGCGCTCGCCGGCAGCAACCAGGCGCGCACCAATCCCGATCTGCGCAAACGGCTCGAAGACGCGCGCGAGGCCATCGCCCGGCGCGAAGGCGTCGAACCCGCCGCCGTGCCGGACGACCTGTTCACACAATCGGGCAGCGGCGTCGACCCGCACATCACGCCGCAGGCCGCCGTCCTCCAGATCAATCGCATCGCGCGCGCACGCGGCGTCGGGCGCGACGCGATCGCAAGGCTGGTCAAGCGCCACACGCAAGAAAAACAGTGGGGGATCTTCGGCCAGGCGCGCGTGAACGTGCTCGAACTCAATCTGGCGCTGGACGCCCTGGCGCCGCTCCCGTCCGGCGACGCCCGCGGGACGCCGGGTCCGGCCCGCTGAGCGTCCCGGGCCGCGTCCTGGAAACCAGTGCGAAAATAGACGGCGATGAGGCGACTTTGAGGCTGGCCCGCCATGGGAGCTGAACGGAAGGAACAGGCCGATGCCCTGCTCGGCGAGCTCAAGCGCCAGACGGCCGGGCGCCTGACCGTTTTTCTGGGCGCCGCGCCGGGGGTGGGCAAAACCTACGCCATGCTGGCGCGCGCGCGGGAACTCCAGCGCCAGGGAGTCGATATCGTCATCGGCATCGTGGAAACGCATGGACGCGATGAGACCCAGGCCCTGACCGAGGGCCTGCCGCTGATCCCGCGCAAAGAGATGTCCTACCAGGGACGGACGCTGCAAGAGCTGGACCTGGACGCGGTGCTGGCGCGCAAGCCCGCCGTCGCCCTGGTCGACGAACTGGCCCACCGCAATGCGCCGGGAAGCCGCCACGAGCGCCGCTGGCAGGACGTGATGGAACTGCTCGACGCCGGGATCGACGTCTACACCACCGTCAATATCCAGCACCTGGAAAGCCTGAACGACGTGGTGCACCAGATCACGGGCATCCGGGTCAACGAGACCGTGCCCGACGCCCTGTTCGAGCACTTGCGCGATATCCGCCTGGTCGATCTGCCGGCGCGCGAACTGATCGAACGGCTGAAGCAAGGCAAGGTGTACCTGCCCGACCAGGCGGCGCGCGCCTTGCGGGCCTTTTTCTCGCCCTCCAACCTCACGGCGCTGCGCGAACTGGCGATGCAGACCGTGGCCGGGCACGTCGAGGCCGACCTGCGCGAAACGCGCGCGGCCCGGGGCCTGGGGATCCTCGCCATCCAGCGCCACGTGCTGATCGCCATCGACGGCCAGGGCCAATCGGAATATCTGGTGCGGGCCGGCGCGCGCATCGCGGAGCGTCGCAGCGCGCCCTGGTCGGTGGTCACGGTCGACACCGGACGTTCGGCCGGCGCGGCCTTGCACGCCGACGATCAGGCCCGCCGTCCGCAGCCGGTCCACACAACGGTGCGGATGCAGCAACAGCGCCTGCTGGAGATCGACAAGGCATTCGCGCTCGCGCGCGACCTGGGCGGCGAAACGGAGATCCTGCACGATACGGACGTGCCCCAGGCGCTGCTGGACGCCGCCCAGGCGCGCGGCGCCCGTTCCATCGTGATCGGCCGCACGCGCGAACGCCCTTTTGCGCGCGCCTTCAACCGGACGCTGACGCAGCAGTTGCTGCAGCGCGGAGCGCGCTACGAACTCACGATCGTCAGCACACCGCAAGCCCGCAAGCGATCCCGATGGCTTTCCGGCCTTCGGGGCAAGCACCTCCTGCCCCGCGAATCCTTGCTGGTCCTGCTGGCCAGCGCGGGCGCAGCCGGGGTCGCCGCGCTGGCCGAACACGTGCTCGGCCTGCGGGACCTGTCCCTGATCTTTCTCGTGGCGGTGATCCTGGTCGCTTCGCGCACGCGCATGGTGCCCGCCGTCGCCACCGCCGTGCTGTGTTTCCTGGCGTACGACTTCTTTTTCATCGAACCGCGCTTCACGCTCCTGATCGGCGCGCACCGGGGCGTCGCGACGGTCCTGCTGTTTCTCGCGGCGGCACTCATCGCAGGCCGCCTGGCGTCGCGGCTGCGCATGCAGGTGGTGGCGCTGCGCGCGGCCAACACGCACGCGACGGCCATGCAGCAACTGGGGCGCCGGCTCGCCAAGGCGGCCGATCTCGGCCAGGTGATCGCGGCGGGCGCGGCGGTGCTGGAATCGACCTTGCATGCCGAGGCGTGGATACGGATCAACGAGGACGCAGGTCCCGCCGCCGTCACGAACCGCCTGACCGAGAAGGACCGGGTGGCGGCCGACTGGGCGCAGCGCCACGGCCAGGAAAGCGGACGCCACACCGACACCTTGTCCAACTGCGCATGGTGGTTTCTGCCGGTGCGTTCGGACCGGGATACGCTGGGCGTCGTGGGCCTGAAGTTTCCGGCGGACGCAACCAGACCGCCATTCGAGCAGCGGCGCCTGGCCGAAAGCATGGTGGAAGACATCGGGCAGGCGGCCTTGCGCGCGCGCCTGGTGTCCGAACTGGAAGCGGCCCGCGTCGCCGGAGAAACGGAACGGCTGCGCGCCGCGCTGCTGTCTTCCGTGTCGCACGACCTGCGCTCGCCGCTGTCCTCGATGATCGGCGCGGCGGACAGCCTGATGAGCTACGGCGGGGACATGGGGCCCCAGGACCGCAGGACGCTGCTGGAAACTATCCACGTGGAAGGCGAAAGACTGGACCGGTATATCCAGAACCTGCTCGACATGACACGGCTCGGCGACCAGGGGCTGACGCTCAAGCGCGACTGGATCGGCGTCGACGAACTGATCGGCCTGGCCTCCCGCCGACTGCAGCGATACGAGCCGCACGTGCGCATCCGGCACGACATCCCCGCCGATCTGCCGCCGATTCACGCGCACCCGGCGCTCATCGAGCAGGCGCTGTTCAATGTGATGGAAAACGCGGCGAAATTCTCCCCGCCGGGCGAGGCGATTCAGGTCCTGGCCCGGCGAACCGACCAGGGCCGGCTGCGGATCGACGTCTCGGACCCGGGCCCGGGCATCCCCGAGGCCGAGCGCAAACGCATCTTCGATATGTTCTACAGTGTGGAGCGCGGCGATCGGGGCGGACAGGGAACCGGCCTCGGGCTGGCCATCGTCCAGGCCATCATCGGCGCCCACATGGGGAGCGTCGAGGCGCTGCCCGGCCCGGGAAACCGGGGAACCACGATCCGTTTGACCCTGCCCTGGGGCGAAGCCGCGGATCAGGAGGCGGACACACATGACACACCCCGCTGAGCGGGTTCCGGCCGCGCGCATTCTGCTCATCGATGATGAGCCTCAGATCCTCAAATTCGTCGACATCAGCCTGCGCTCGCAGGGGTACGCGACCCTGCTGGCGCGCACCGGCCAGGAAGGGCTGACGCTGCTGGCCAGCAAGGGCGCCGATCTGGTCGTTCTGGACTTGGGCTTGCCGGACAAGGACGGCATCGAAGTCCTGAAGGAACTGCGGCAATGGTCCAGGGTGCCGGTCATCGTGCTGACGGTGCGCTCTGACGAGGGCGGGAAAGTGGCGCTGCTGGACGCGGGCGCCAACGATTATGTGACCAAACCCTTCGGGGTCGAGGAGCTCATGGCGCGCATCCGCGCCTTCCTGAGAACCGCGGGCGTCGGCGAGCAGGAGAGCCCGGTCTACGATGACGGCACGTTGCGGATCGACCTGGGGCGGCGGGAAGTCTTCCTGGACGGACAGTCGGTCACGCTGTCGCGCAAGGAGTTTTCCCTGCTGTCCTTGCTGGCCGGCCAGCCGGGACGGCTGATCACCCAGTCCCAGATCCTGAGACAGGTGTGGGGACCGACGCACGAGGAAGACACCCATTACCTGCGCATCCTGGTCGGCAAGCTGCGCCACAAGCTTGGGGACAATGCGCTGGCCCCTTGCTACATCGTGACCGAGCCGGGGGTCGGCCTGAGATTCATCGCGAAAGAGCGATAGCGATGCCATCGCGCCGCCCATACCCATCGCGCCCGCCTCGTGCTACCTTAATCCCACGCATCGCCATTCCTTCATCCACCAGGACGCGCACCATGAAACCGAACGTCATCCGCCTCATCGCCCTCGCCACCGTGGCCGGCGCCGCTACCGTCATGATTTCGGGCTGCTCCGTGGCCCGCAAGCAGGAAACCGTCGGCCAGTACA
Organism: Castellaniella hirudinis; assembly: GCF_042651965.1. Classification (NCBI taxonomy): domain Bacteria; kingdom Pseudomonadati; phylum Pseudomonadota; class Betaproteobacteria; order Burkholderiales; family Alcaligenaceae; genus Castellaniella; species Castellaniella hirudinis. The sequence goes on along the minus strand of NZ_JBHSDY010000010.1, from coordinate 131,641 downwards.
TCGACGGATCGGCCGTGACGACCGAGGTCAAGGCCAAGCTGGTCAATGACCCCGAGACGTCAGCGGCGAACATCAACGTCAAGACCATTGACGGCGGGGTGGTGCAACTGTCGGGCTTTGCCAAATCCCAGCGCGAGAAGGACCGCGCAGCCGAACTGGCCCGGTCGGTCAAGGGCGTCACCCAGGTGCACAACGGCCTGGTCGTGAAACCCTGAAACCGTGAGACAATGCGGGCGCCATGACTGATGCCCGCTCCGATATCGACGATCCGCTCGCCGCGCTGGCCCCGCCCGGGGTCCAGTCCGAGGCTGCCGACCTGGCCCGGGACGCCTTCACCCGGGCCTTTCGTCATGCGGCGGCGGATGCATCCGCTTTCCCGCTGGATGCGCTGCACACGCAGTGCCTGGACTGGGTCCTCGCCGACCCGGACGCCGAGGCGCGCGCCGTACGGATGGCGCTGCTGCTGGCCGGGCTGGATCAATGGGGCCTGGCGTTCAGCCAGGCCTTCGGCATCCAGGCCATCCCGCCCCTGACTGCGCTGATCGGCGCGCTGCGCACCGGACTGGCCCCGGCGGACGATGCCCGCTTCCAGCAGCAGTTCGAGGGGCTCGATGCCACCGAGACAGCCGCCATCGACTTCAAGGTCGCGCTGCGCCGCCAAATCCATCTGGCCCTGTGGCACGCCATGGGTGCAGGAGACAGTCTGGAGGCGGTCGAACCCGTGATCCAGACGCTGGGCAGCCAGTTGCTGGCGCTGGATGCCGGGATGCCGGAACTGGGCTGGCGCCTGGTCGCAGACACGCTGGCCCATATCCAGATCCGCCTGCTGGAAGACCCCGGCGCCACCGCCCTGGCGCAATCCGGCACGCAATGCCTGTTCGCCTCGCTGCGCCAGGCTTGGCCTAAAGCGCATCACGACCGCATCATGGCGCAGGCCACCCAGGCGGTATTGGCCTGGCAGCAGACTCACCGTCCCCCGGCCGGCTGACCGCCGCCGAAGCGGCCGGCGCCCATCGGGCCAGGGCTTTCCACAAGAGACAGAACGTCGTCTTTCTATTAAATTTCGGGGCGGCCTCCTCTCACCCTGCCCTCGCTCGCTATGTCCCCGGTTTTCCGTCTTCGCACACTCTGCTGTCGGAAGGCCGCCCAGGCCGCTCTGGTCATGGCGGCCGCCTTCTTCGCGTCGGCCCTGGGGCTCTGGACCCAGCCCGCCGGCAGTCTCTCGATCCTGTGGCCGGCCAGCGCGCTGCTGACCGTCCTGCTGACCCGCCATCCCTCCCTGGCCCACCCGTTGTCCTGGGCGGGCGCGTTCTGCGGCCTGGTCCTGGCGAGCCTCCTGCGGACCAGCATGTCCTGGCCGGCCGCCCTGAGCTACGGCGTGATCGATCTGCTGGGCGTGTTCGTCGCCTGGAGCATCCTGTCATCCCACTGGTCGCCCGCACATTTGCGCAGCCCCCAGGCCATCGGCCGATTGCTGCTCGCCTGCGCAGCGGCGGCAGCCACCCACACAGCGATCGCGATCGCCCTCTCCCCCTGGCTGCGCCCCGGCATACCCTGGTCGACGATCGCCCTGAACTGGTTCATCGGCCAGTTGCTCAGCTACAGCGCCTTCCTGCCGCCGATCATGCTCCTGCCCCGGCCGCTCACGCGATGCCGGGACCATCGCCAGTCCTGGGCCTCGCTGCTGCGACGCATGGCCAAAGAGACACGGCTGCTGCCCATCGCCACGCTGGCCGTCAGCCTGTCGCTCTGCTTTCTGCTGGGCGGCCCGGGCGTCGCCGTGTTTCCCATCCCCGCCCTGATGTACTGCGCCCTGACCTACCGCCAGCTCACGACGGCCTGGATCACCCTGCTGACCGCCCTCACCGTGCTGCTGGGCATCTCCCACGGCTGGCTGTCGCTGGGCGAAGTCCAGCACCTGGCAGGCCTTCAGGCCTGGGACATGGTTTCCCTGCGGCTGGGCGTGCTGCTGCTGGTCACCTCGCCCCTGCTGGTCTCCAGCATCCTGGCCGCCCGCGGCGACCTGATCACGGCGCTGAACCTGGCCCTGGACCATGATGCCCTGACACACGCCCTGTCGCGGCCGGCCTTTCTGCGCCGCGCCGCCGAACACCTGGGACGGAGCCCTGCGCCGCCCCAGGGCAATGCCCTGCTGATGCTGGATCTCGATCACTTCAAGCTGTTGAACGATCAGTACGGCCACGCCGCCGGCGATCAGGCCCTGAAGGCCTTCGCGCAGACCGTCCGCACCCTCGTGCGCCCCCATGACCTGTTCGGCCGCCTGGGCGGCGAAGAGTTCGCCGTGTTTCTGCCCAGCACCTCGGAACGGGACTCGCATGACATCGCCGAACGCCTGCGCCTCAGCGTGGAGGCGCTGACCGTGCCTCTGGACAGCGGGCCGCCCGCCCGGATCTCCGTCAGCATCGGCGTGGTGCACGACACGCATGCGCCGCATGCCTCTCTATCCCTGCTTTTGGCGTATGCTGATCAGGCGATGTACCAGGCCAAGCGCGACGGCCGCAACCGGGTGCACATGCACGGCGGCCCCGCCGCCCGGCCACTGGATGCGACGGAGGACCCGACATGCCCCTTACCCTTGAACAACGCGCCCAAGGCGCCCTGATCGGCGCCTACGTCGGCGACGCCCTGGCCCTGGGGCCGCACTGGTACTACGATCTGGACGCCCTGCGGCACGACTACGGCGCCTGGATCGACAGCTACACCGATCCCCGTCCCGATCGCTACCACGCAGGGCTGCGGGCCGGCCAGTCAGGCCAGGCCGGCTTCATCCTGGACCTGCTGAGCGGTTCCCTGAACGCCTGCGGCGGATACGACGAGGCAGACTTTTGCCGCCGCCTGGACGAGGACTTCTTCCCCCTGCTGGACGGCACGCCCCTGAACGGACCGGGCGGCTATACCAGCCAGTCGATCCGCGAGACCTGGCGCCTGCGCGTAGGCCGGGGACAGCCCTGGGGCCGGGTAGCCGGCCTGGCCGACACCACCGAAGCCGCCGAGCGCATCCTGGCCCTGGCCATCCGCTACGCCCGCCGGCCGGCCGACCTGGCGCGCCACTGCGCTGCGAACACGGCGCTGACCCAGTGCGACACGACGGTCATGGCCATGACCGTGGCCTACGGCTGCGTGCTGGGCAGCCTGGTCCGCGGCGAACCGCTGGACGCGGAAACATCAGGCCGGCTGATGACCTTGGTGCGCGATGGCGAACTGCCTTTTCACAGCGTGACTTCCGCCGGGGAAACCACCCCGCCGCCGGGGCCCGAAGCGCCCCGGACCGCCGGCCAGTTCCCCTCGCCGGATGCCTTGCTGACGGTGTCGGGCGCCGTGCGCGCCGCCCGCGATCCAGACATCCGCATCGAACCGGCCTGGAAGGCATCGCTGGTGTATGGCCTGCCCTGCGCGGTCTACCACCAGTTCCCCGCGGCCTACTATCTGGCCGGGCGTTTCCAGGATGATTTCGAATCCGCCGTCCTGCACGCCGTCAATGGCGGCGGCCAGAACCAGGCCCGGGCCATGCTGACCGGCGCCCTGTGCGGCGCCATCGGCGGCATCCAGGCGATCCCCGCCCGCTTCATCGAACCCCTGGAGCACAGCACGCAGCGTATGGACCTGGCGGCCCGGCTGGCGCGGCAGGCGGCCCAGGCTTAGCGCACCGGCAGGAAATTGAAGAACAGCAGGCCCTGCACGTAGTTGATGCCGATGCGCCGCAGGCTTTCGTCCTGCAAGGACGCTTCCAGATCCAGGCGGGCGATGATGCGCCCGAATTCGCGCTCGAAGCTCAGGTTGGCCACGCCGTCGCCCAATTCATTGGACAACAGCAGCGGCCGCCCCTGGGCGTCGCGCCGGCTGGACAGCATCCAGGCGGCGATCTCGACGTTGCGCGCGGCGTTGAAGACGTGCCGGGCCTGGACGGAATCACCGACGTGAAAACGGGTCTGTCCGCCATGCGCGGCGATGATCATGCTGGACAGCCCCAGAACGAACGCCGCCGCCCGGTCCCCGGGATAGCGCGGGTCCATGGCGACCGACAGGACTTCGATGTCCTGCAGACCGTTCAATTCCTCGGGCACCTGGCCCTGTCGGATGCGGGTGCGGCCCTGCTCCAGGGCCGTCTTCAGGTCCGTGAATCCGGCCTTGCGCCATTCCCCGGGATTGCGCCGGTACAGTTTTTCCAGCAGACGATCCAGGCTGTCCAGATTGTCGCGCATCGCCAGGGTCTGCAAGCGATTGATGTCGCTCTGGGCGAACTGGTCGGCGGACATGGACTCGCCCTGCAGCCCGGGATCGGACGGGGCTGCGCAGCCAGCCAGCGCCAACAGGCCGGCCAGCCACCATACGCGCCAGCGGACAGGCTCCGGGAGGCGCGCGCCGGCCGTCATCAGTATTGCCGGTTCCGGTCCACGACGCCGCTGATGGCCTCGCCCCGGTTCAGCGCCTGAATCTTGTCGGCGATCTGACGCACTGTCCGGTCCATCAGGCTGGCGCCCGCGATGTGCGGTGTGACGCGGATGCGCGCGTCCGTCCAGAAAGGATGGCCGGGCGGCAGAGGTTCGCGCTCGAACACGTCCAGAGCCGCCGCCCGCAGGCGGCCGCTGTCCAGGGCGGCCAGCAGATCGGCTTCGACCAGGTGCCCGCCCCGGGCGATATTGATGACCAGGGCGTCGGGCCGCAGTTGATCAAAGGTGCTGCGGCACAGAATGCCGCGCGTGGCGTCGGTCAGCGGCAGCACGTTCACCAGCACGCGCGTGCGCGCCAGGAACGCGGCCAGGCCCGCCTCGCCGCCGTAGGACTCGGCGCCCGGCACGGCGCGGCCGCTGCGCGACCAGACCGCCGTCGGATATTCCAGGGCGGCGCAGGCCTGGGCGACGCGCGCGCCCATGGTGCCCGCCCCCAGGACGCCCACGGTCCAGGCATCGCGGTCGATGTCATCCAGAGGGCGCCAAAGCCCCTCGGCCTGCTGGCGCTCGTAGCGGCCGAAGTCACGCGATTCGCGCAGCAGGTGATAGAGCGTGTATTCCGCCATCTGCACCGCCATGCCGCCGTCTTCCAGGCGCACCAGGGGCAGATCATCCGGCAAGTTCGGCAGGCGCAGCAAGGCATCGACCCCCGCGCCCAGGTTGAACAGGGCGCGCAGCCGAGGTTCACGGGCGAACAAGTCGGCCGGCGGGGCCCACACCACGGCGAAATCCGCCTGGCCCTCGGGCTGGCCGTCGCCCCACAGGCGTACCCGGGCTTCGGGCAGGGCCGCGCGCAGCGCCGCCATCCAGGCCTGAGGGTCGGTTTCGTGTGCCGAGGCGAAGACGATGTCCAAGTCAGTACCCATCTCGTCAATGCTCCAGCGCGTAGTCCAGGGCCGCGCGCACCGCTGCGGCCTGGGCCGCGTTGCATTGGTCCGGCGTGGCCCGTGGGCTGTCGGGGTAGACCTCAGTCGTCGTGCGATAGGGCGCGGCCGTGATGCCGGCGCACAATCCCAGCGACTGCAGGGCGTAGCGGATGACGCCCGGAGCGACCACGGGCGAGCCGATGATCTCGCCCCGCGCGTCGGCGGGCGCGATGTGAGTGACTTCGGCTACAGCGCGGATCACGGCATCCTGGAAGTCCGGCTGGGGAGACTCGGTGTCATCGACCAGGTAGAAGCCGTCGGGAATGCCGCCCGGCGTGAAGGGCCGGCCGTCGCGCGCCGCCAGTGCGGGGCGGAATTCGGACTCGTCGGTGTCGGTGGTCTCGTGCAGGTCGATGTGCACCCGCACGCGGTCCGCAAAAGGCGCCACCAGCGCCATCAGCGCAGCCGATTCCGGCGCGGGGCTGTCAGGCCGGAAAGACCGGTTCGGGTCCAGCGCGCGGGGATTCCAGCGGTGGATGCGCTCGTAGCCCCAGGGGCTGACGCAGGGGACGATCATCAGGTCCAGGCGGCCCGCGTAATCCGCCGCATGCCGGTCGGCGAAGCGCAGCGCGCCGTGGACACCGCTGGTCTCGTAGCCATGCACCCCGCCCGTGACCAAGGCCACCGGACGGTCCGCCGTCCAGTCGCGGCTGCGCAGCGCAAACAGGGGGTAGGTGTCGGGCGCGTAGTCCAGTTCACCATACTGGACGACCTCGAAGCGATCACGCAGGCGATCGATGACCGTCAGGACTTCGCCGGCATAGCTGCGCCGGCGTTGCTGGCGGGCAAGCCAGGCGGCGATTTCGGCATCCCCCCAGGGGACGCCGGGGGTGCCGATCGGATAAAACGGAGGCTGCATGCACCGAACTCCAGGCAAAAAACTGCCTGGAACTTTATCACAGGGGTCCGCGGCGCCGATCCCCCGGATGCGCGGACGTCAGCCCTTCGGCACGCTCAATACAACCACAGATGGACGTGAACCCAGCCGGCGTCCTGCGCGGCCTCGATGGCCTCGAACACGGGGATCGACAGAAAATACGGCAGTGCGTCGCGCACCGTCTTCCAGACGCCCTGGAGATCGACCGTGACATGCTGCGGCGAACGCCAGGCGGCCCAGCGCGGCAGGAACCGCGGCACCCGCGCGCAATAGGCCTCGAAGGGCGCGCCGAAGGCGGCGTGCAGCATCCGCTCTTCCTCGCTCACGATCCAGCGGAACACCCCGAAGGCGGCCAGCGCCAGGACCAGGCCCACCGCCAGGCTGCCGGTCTGCAAGCCGATGCCCAGCACGGCCAGCATGGAAAAGACATACAGCGGATTGCGGCTGACCGAATACGGGCCTTCGGCCACCAGATCGGCGCCCTTGCGCCCGCCCAGGTACAGCATGCAGGCGCAGCGCCCCAACAACGCCAGCACCAGCAGGGCCAGACCCGCCCATTCCAGGCCCTGATGGACCGAGCCCTCATCCGGCCAGGCCGAACCGATCCAGGGCATGGCCAGCACGGCCAGCGTGCCGAGGATGCCCAGGGCACGACGGCGCAGCACCTGGGCATGGGACAAACGCGCCCAGACGGCATCCAGGCTGGACGGGGCTTGAGCGGAGGTCGGGTGAGGGGTGGTGTGAGGGGTAGCGGTCGCAGACATGGCAGCTCCTGGTCGAATAGCGCTCACCATAGTCGCGGGCGCCACGAATCCGCTACGAATCCAGCTGACAATCCGCTGAACACAGATCCAGCCTGAACGTCGTCCCGCTGCCAGGGCCGCCCTGGACCGAATCGACGTCCAACTGCCAGCCCCGCAACTCGCACACACGCCGGGCAATGCCCAGGCCCAGCCCATGGCCGGTCTCGGGGGCGTCCGCGGTCGACAGGTCGGCCCGCCCCGCACGCCATTCGCGCACCTGCGCCAGGCGTTCGGGCGCCATGCCCGGTCCGTCGTCGCGCAGGATCAGGATGCCCGCCTCGTCCAGGCTCACCTGCAGCGTGGCCGGCGCGGCGTGCTCGATCGCATTGCGCAGCAGATTGCGCAGCACGATCAGCAAGGCGTCCGGGTCCAGCCACCGGCCCGCATCCGGCGGGATGCGGTTGTCCAGCACCAGGACACGCGCATCGGCCATGGGTTCCAGGGCGAACCAGGCCTGTTCCAGCGCCTGCGCCAGGCCGACGCAGCGCAGGCGCGCCGGATCGGCGCTGTTCAGGGCCGCCGCACCCGCCAGGCTGCTGGCCGCCGCGTCGACCTGGACCATCATGCGCGTCAGGCGAGCCGCCAGCGGGGTCCCCGGCGCGGCGTCCAGCAACGCCATTTCGCAGTCGGTGCGCAAGGCGGCCAGCGGCGTACGCAGCTCATGGCCCAGATTGGCTGCAAACTGGCGCTCGAACGCCACGGATCGGTCGATCCGGTCCTGGATGCGGTTGAAGGCCTCGATCAATTGCAGCGCTTCGTCGCCCCGGAACGCTTCAGGGGCCGACTCCCCGCCCTCCCAGGCCGAGAGCCGGTCCGACACGGCGTGGATCGGCGCCACCACCCGGCGCGCCAGGCGCCGGGCCAGCAGCCAGGCGCAGACCAGCGCCAAGGCGGCGCCGCCCGCCAGAATCCAGCCGAAGGAGCGGACCCGGTCCTCGTGCGTGGTGGCATCGTAGCGGACATAGAGCAGGCCCTGAGGGACCGTCTCGACCCAGGTATGCCAGGTCCGGCCCGCCTGCTCGAGTTCCCGGCTCCCCGGCCCCGACGCAAACATATCGGCCAAGGGAGGCGGCTGGTCCGCCGGCAGCACCCAGGACTGGATGCGCCCGCCTTCGCTCCAGCGCGGCGGCAGGACGGCCGGCACGCCCAGTCCCGCCTGGAGATCGCCGCGCAAGGCCGCAATCTGGCTCGACAGGACCTCGTCCACCAGATCGTCCTCCATGCGGGCGAAGGTCTCGTAGGCCAGCAGGCTGATGACCAGCAGAAATACGGCAGCGGTGCCGGTGGCGGCCCAGGTCACCCGCCGGGCCAGGGAAGAAGGGCGGACCGGGCTCATGGCATCAATCGCCAGCCCCGGCCGGGCTCGGCCACGATGTCCGGCCCGCCCGCTGCGCGCAAGCGGCGGCGCAGCAGATGCACCTGATCGTGCAAGGCGCGGTCGGACGGCGGCCCATCAGGCCACAAGGCCGCCGTCAGGCGGGCATGGGTCGCCAGGTCGCCCGCCGGGCGCAGCAGCACCGCCAACAACTGCACCGATTTGCGCGGCAAGGCCAGCGGCCGGCCCGCCAGAGTCACCGCTTGCGCCTGCGGGTCGTAGCGCAACTGCCCACACACGATCGCGCCCGGCTCACCGCCCTGCCCCCGCCGCACCAGGACGCGCAGGCGCGCCTCGACCTCGGCCAGGGAAAAGGGTTTGACCAGATAATCCTCCGCCCCCAGCTCAAAGGCCAGGAGCTTGTCCTCGATCCGCTCGCGCGCCGTCAGCACCAGCACGGGCCGCCACAGGCCGGAGTCCCGCCGCATGGCGCGCAGCACGTCCAGGCCGCTCAGGCCGGGCAGGCCCAGATCCAGCACCACGGCATCGAAGACCGCCGTACGCAACAGGGCCAGCGCCCCGTGACCATCGTAGGCCGCGTCCGGCGCCAGGCCCTGGCGTTCCAGGTAGCCGTACAGGTTTTCCGCCAGGGTCGGCTCGTCTTCCACGATCAGAATGCGCGGACCGCCCGCCGCCGTCATGGCCGGCCCCTGTTCATGACTGGACTCTGTTCATGACTGAACCCCGTTCACGACCAGGGCCTGCTCATACGAGACACGCTAGGCCAGAAACTCGACCCGGCCGGTCTCCAGGCGGTAGACGCCGCCGGCGATCCGCAGCTTGCCGGCCTGCACCGCGTCCCGGACGATGGCCGAACGCGCCGCCAGGGCGGCCACACTGTCGCGGACGTTCTGCTCGGTGGCGGCCTTCAGCAGGTCGGCCGCCCCGCCCCGGACCTTTTCCACGGACGGCGCAATGGCCATCGCCAGCGACTGGATCTGGCCCGGATACTGGGCCGACTCGGTGACGGTCTTGACCGCCGCAGAAACCGCGCCGCATTTTTCATGCCCCATCACCAGAATCAGCGGCACGCCCAGGACGGCCACCGCATATTCCAGGCTGCCCAGCATGTCACTGTCGACGAAATTGCCCGCCACCCGCGTGACGAACAGATCGCCCCGGGCGCAGTCGAACGCATATTCGGGCACGACGCGCGAGTCCGCGCAACCCAGCACCGCCGCGTAGGGGTTTTGTCCCCCCGCCAGCGCCGGACGCTCGTCGGCAAAATCATAGCGACGGGCCACACCCGCGACATACCGCGCATTGCCCTCGGTCAGGCGCGCGAGCGCCGCGTCGGGACTCAGTACATTGTCCGGCTTGGGCGGCGCGGCGGCGCGCGCCAGGGCCGCGCCGGCCGGCAACGCGCCACCGGCCGCAACGGCGACGGCCGCCGCCAGGGAAGATCGCAAGAAAGAACGGCGGGAGGGCGTCGCCGCTGCCGCGCAAGAGTTTGAATCGCACATTCCAGGGTCTCCAGCGAAAGGATCTCGGGCGCGATCCGCACTGGCATCGCGCAGCCATGATACCCAGCGCCAGGGTCGCTGGAAAGCAGAATTCAGCGGAATCCCCGCTCGGGGACGCCGGACGCCTCATCGGGGGCGGATTCCGTCTCCAGATACGCCCGATAACGCAGGTATTCCTGCTCCGAGCAGGTCAGCACGTTCCGCCTCAGCCAGAGGTCGATGTCCGCCGCGCCCTGCCCGGTGCCAGGCGTCGGGCGCGCGCCGGACCATTGCCTGCGATCAATCGCCTGATCCATATGCCTCATTCAAGAATTCTTGAAACTTCAAGTGTTGTCTAAACCATACGCATTATTTCACCCAAACCATCCAAAACCCCAATCAAAAATTGCAAATGAGTGGATTTACTTGGAAATTTCCATTTGTTTGAAGCATTTTCCTCGCAATCAGAAGATCAAAAAACGTCAGCAAATGCGGCAAAGCAGCAACACTCTGATAAATTTGACAGTGCCATGCTTACCCATGCTCTTCTGGATATGTCTTTCTTGCGCCGAACGACTGTCAGCGGCTGGCACCTGCTTCAGGTCGCCGCGCTCACGTTCCTGGCCGCCCTGGCGGGTCTGCTGACCCAGCCAGCCGCCGGGCAGGCGGTTCTGTGGCCGGCCAACGCCTTGCTGGTCGGCCTGTTGCTGCGGCGTCCCGACCTGGCCACCCCCGCCGCCTGGCTGGCAGCGGGCGCGGCCCTGGTCCTGGCCGGCATCGCCTGGGGCGAATCCCCGCTCGCAGCCCTGTCATACGGCCTCGTCAACCTGACGGGCACCTTCGTCGGCTGGCGGCTCCTCGCCGCACCCCGCATCCTCTCGAACCTGCGCCAGCCGCTCGCCGTCCTGCGTATCCTGCTCGCCGGCGCCGCAGCGGCCGCCACGCAAGCAGCCGCCGGACTGCTCATCCTCTGGCTGAAGGCGGAGGCGGCCTGGATCCCTGCCCTGATCAACTGGTTGCTCGGCTCCCTGCTCAGCTATTGCATGTTTCTGCCCCCCATCCTGCTGCTGCCCACGACGGGCCTGCTGGATCGCCGCCGCCCCGCGCTGCGCACGCACGGGCGCCCCGGACTCGGCGTCCTGCCGCCGCTCATCTCCCTGGCCCTCGGTTTTGGCCTGTGTTTCCTGATCGGCGGCCCGGGCATCCTGGCCTTTCTGATTCCTCCCCTGCTGCATTGCGCGCTGACCTACCGGCAGCACACCACAGCCTGGCTTGCGCTGCTCGCTGCGCTCACCGTCACACTCGGGACCACCTACGGCTGGATCCCCTTTGGCGCCGACCCGGCGCTGGCCGACGCAGACCTCTGGGACATCGTGTCCCTGAGGCTGGGCGCACTGCTGATGGTAGTCGCCCCCCTGATCATGTCCGGTGCGCTCGCGGCGCGCAGCGACACGATTTCCGCCCTGAATCGCGCGCTGGACCATGACATGCTGACCGAGGCGCTGTCACGGCAGGCCTTCCTGCGCGAGACCCAGGCATGCCTGCGGGATCCGGCCGGCCGCTTGGGCACGGGTCTGCTGATGCTGGACATCGATCACTTCAAGCAATTGAACGACACCTACGGACACGCGGCCGGGGATCAGGTGCTGCGAGCCTTCGCGCATACGATCGGCGCCGCCCTCCGTCCGCACGATCTGTTCGGCCGGCTCGGCGGAGAGGAATTCGGCGTCGCGCTGCCCGATACGACACCCACCGGAGTCGCGGCCATCGCCGAGCGGCTGCGCGCCAACGTGGCCGACACCGCCATGGTTTCCGTCCCGGGCGCGGCGCCCGTCCGCATCACGGTCAGTATCGGCGCCGTGCACGAATCAGCCCACTCTCCAGCCCCCCTCGACGCGCTTTTGTCGTATGCTGATCAAGCGATGTACCGGGCCAAGCGCGGCGGCCGTGACCGCGTGTGCTTTCTGCGCGACGCGACAGCCACAACCACCGACCCACCCCGGGACAATCCCGAGCCCGCGTGCGACGCAGGCCGGTCCACCTGCCCGTCACCGCCTCACTCCTTCGCATTCGAAGTGCCCATGTCCGAACCTACGCCACTCATCGCCCTGCTGGAAGACGACCCCGCGCAATCCGCCTGGTTACAGCAGACCCTGACCGACGCCGGCTTTTCCTGCCAGGCATTTGACGAAGGCGGCGCCCTGCTCGCGGCGTTGCGCGCCCGCGCGCCTTTCGCGCTGCTCCTGCTGGACTGGGAACTGCCCGGCATCAACGGCATGGAAGTCCTGCGCTGGGTCCGCGCCAATTGCAGCGACGCCCTGCCGGCGATTTTCGTCACCAACCGGACCCTGGAAAGCGATCTGGTCGAAGGCCTGAACGCGGGCGCCGACGACTACATCTGCAAGCCCTGCCGGCCCGGCGAACTGCTGGCGCGCATCGGCGCCCAGGTGCGCCGCCACCGCCCCCCTACGAATCCCGACGCGAACTTCACGCTGGGGGATTTCACGGTCGACATGAGCCTGCGGCAGATCCGCCTGCGCGACGAAGCCATCGCCCTCACCCCCAAGGAATTCGAGTTGGCGGCCCTGTTTCTGCGCCATCCCTGGCGCCTGTTCTCGCGCGACGACCTGAGCGCGCTGGTCTGGAACCGGGAAGTCCCCAGCGCCTCGCGCACCCTGGACACCCACCTGTCGAACATCCGCAAGAAGCTGAGCCTCGGACCGACCACGGGCACCCTGCTCTCCGCTTCCTACGCGCTGGGCTATCGGCTCGAACTCCTGCCGTCTCCCGACCAGGCCGCCCGCCCATGAATCGTCTGCGTTCTCTCAGCGCCTTTCCTGACGTGCGCCCTCTGGCGCTGACGCTGCTATCCGCCTGCCTGGCTCTGCCGCCCATCGTCGCGCGCGCCGAACCCATGGGCGCCCAGGGGGATGACTTTCTGTATCGTGTGGAACAACACGACACCCTGGAGCAACTGGCCCGGCGCTACACCCTGCGGACCGAGCACTGGCCCGCGCTGCAGCGCCTGAATCAGATCGATGACCCGCATCGCCTGCCGATCGGCAAGGTGCTGCGCATCCCGCTCTCCCTGATCCCGGAACAGCCGGCGACGGCCACCGCCATCCACGTGACCGGACAGGTCACGGCCGACGGCCGGCCCGTGCGGCCGGGCGACGTCCTGCGCGCAGGCCAGTCGCTGCGCAGCATCGGCGACGGCGCCGCGACCCTGCGGCTGGAAGATCAAAGCCTGCTGACACTGACGCCCGGCGCGACGCTGGAACTCCAGCGCCTGCAATCCTTTCAGGGCACGGGGCTGACCGATACGCAGATTTCGATCGACCGGGGCACACTGGAATCCACCGTGGCGCCCGCCGGCACCGGGGTCGGCCGCTTCGAAGTCCGCACCCCCGCCACCGTGACCGGCGTGCGGGGCACCCGCTTGCGCGTCCACACCGATGCGTCGGGATCACGCCACGAAGTGCTGCAGGGCCGCGCGGCGATCGCCGACCCGACAGGCGCCGAACAATCGCTCGGCCAGGACCGGGGCGCCGCCTATGACGCCCGCGGCGCCCTGCTCGGTACGCAGCCGCTGCTGCCGCCGCCCCAGGGCCTGCAGATGGCAGGCAGCGACGGTCAGCGGCTGAATTTCGACCCCGTCCCCAAAGCGGTCGCCTACACCGTCCGGATCGCCCTGGACGCCGAGGGCGCCCGTCTGGAGTCCAGCCGACGGGTCGCGGGACCCGGCGTGCCGCTGCGCGCGCGCAGCGGCGGCCCGCGCTACGTCTTCGTGCGCGGCATCGACGCGCTCGGCATCGAGGGGCGCGACGCCGCCCTGGCGGTTGATTCATTGCGCGCCGGCCTGACCGCCGGCGACGGCTCCCCGGTGCTGACGGCCGACGGCGCCCCCATCCTGCTGGACTAGCGGCTGTTCACACCCATGGATGCCCGCCACCTGATCGGCATGCGGCGACGTCTCCTGATCGAATGGCTGATCCTGGTGGCTGCGCTGGCGCTGCTGTCCACCGCGCTGACGGTCTGGCAAGACCTGCCCGGCATCCGCGACATCAATCTCCGCGCCTACGACCTGAGCATGCAGGCCGCCCGGCCCCCATCGCCCAGCCCGGACATCGCCATCATCGCCATCGATGACGCCAGCATCGAGGCCCTGGGCTACTGGCCCTGGCGCCGATCGGTTCACGCAGCCCTGCTCGAACGCCTGCACGGCGCGCGGGCCGTGGGGCTGGACCTGATCCTTTCGGACCCCCACCCCACCCACCCGCAGGACGACCTCCTGCTGGCCCAGGCCATCGCCCGGCACGGACGCGTCGTCCTGCCCGACATCCTGAGCCCGGACGGCCGGCAGCGGATCGCGCCGATCCCCGCCCTGGCCCAGGCGGCTGCGGCCCTCGGGCGCATCGACGCACCGCCCGACCCCGACGGCACGCTGCGCGCCATCAAAATACGACGCACTCCCGCAGACGGCGGCCCGCCCCTGGCGCACCTCAGCCTGGCGATCGCCGGCATCGCAGGACAGAAAGCCGCTGCGGCCCGGGCGCTGGCCTTCCCTCCCGACACGGCGGTGCACGTCCAGTTCACCGATCCGGCCGACCGCCATGCGCTCTACCCCTACGCGGCCGTGTTGAACGGCCAGGTGCCCGAGGCCGAGTTCAAGGACCGCATCGTCCTGGTCGGCGCCTGGGCCTCCGGCCTGGGCGACCACCTGTCCACCCCCCTGGGCGGCATGACGGCGGGGGTTGCGATCCTGGCCGATACCGTGCAGAACCTGCAGGACAACCTCTGGATCCGCATCGCGCCGTCCTGGGTCACCGCCCTGGCCGGACTGGGATTGATCCTGCCGGTCTGCCTGGGTCTGGGCGCCCTATCGACACGCCGGGGACTGGCCGGTGCGCTGGCCGCCAGCATCCTCTTCCTGGTCACGGACGTCCTGTTGCTCCAGCAAGCCGGATACTGGCTGCCGCCCGCCGGGATCCTGGCGGCCTTGCTCCTGGCCTATCCCTTGTGGAGCTGGCGCAGCCAGGAAGCCTCCCTGAGCCACATTGACGCCGAGCTTGAACAGCTCCACATTCCGCTGCTGCCCGCCGCCAACGGACTCGACACCGGCGCAGCTTCGGGGCCGGTCGGCCCCGATACGCTGCCCGCGCGGGCCATCCGCCTGCATCAGGCCGTCTCCCGCCTGAAACAGGCCACCCAGGCGCAAAAGGAAACGCTCAGTTTCCTGTCGCACGACATGCGTTCCCCTCAAAGCGCCATCCTGGCCATCCTCGAACTGCGGCGCCAGTCGCCCGAACGATGGGCCGAGGAAGCCGTCCTGGCGCACATCGAGCAGCAGACACGCACCACCCTGAATCTGGTGGACCAGTTCGTCCAGTTGGGACGCGCCGAATCCGCGCCCTTGAACCGGCGCCCCGTCTATCTGGACGACCTGATCCAGGAATGCTGCGATCGCCGCTGGCCCCAGGCCGAGCAGCGCGGGATCGAAGTGCATTTCGAAGCCCGGCACCCGGAAGCCGTGGCCAGCCTCGATCCGGAACTCATGGGCCGGGCCATCGGCAATCTGCTGGACAACGCCCTGCTCTACGGTCCCGCAGACAGCGTCGTCGCATGCACGTTGGAAGCCGACGGGCAGCACTGGCGCATCCACGTTCAGGACGCCGGTCCCGGCATCCCGCCCGAGCAGCTGGAACGCCTGTTCACCCGCTTCCAGCGCCTGCCCGGCGACGCGGACAAACCCGCCGGCAGCGGCCTGGGATTGGCTTTCGTGCAGACTGTGGCGCAACGCCACGGCGGCCGGGCGTCCTGCGTCAGCGCCCCGGGCCGGGGCACCCGGTTCACGATCAGCCTGCCGGCGGCAGACTGAGCGGCCGATCCCCTAGCGGGAGCGCCGCAGTTTTTGCAACGAGGCCCGGTTCAGGTCCTTGGCCTCTTGCTCGGCATAGTCCCGTTCTCCGGGCTCGTAGGAGCCCTCGTACAGGCACCGGCTGCGGTTCCACTGGCAATCGCCGCCTTGGGCCGACTGCCTGGCCGGCGCCCCGCCTCCGAAGCAGCCGGCCATCAGCACAGCGAAACCCAGCGCGACACCACAGCGGATCACAATACGGCCGGACATGTTTCCTCCTTCTGCTACTGGAATATGTCTGCCTTCTTATAACAGGTTCTTGCAGGATGACCGGGACTGCGACGGCGGCATGCCCGGTGATTTTGTCACTGCCTATTTCCGGTCGCACGGGACCGGGGCATTTTTCATGCGAAGCATTTGAAGCTTAAAAAAACAGGCCGCCGCCCGCGTCACGACGGTTGCAACGCATCCGGCTGACTTATCATGTCACATGTCGTTCCGGGCCCCACCGAAACCCCGATGGGCCGGACGGCGCATCACGGCCTCAGCCGAGGTTTCACGTGCATCCGCGTCAGTGTGAACGCCGATGGTTGCAACAGCGTCCAGCCGACTCTATGCCGCAGGCATAACGGGCCCAGACCGCAGTTCCGACCCTTCAGGAGACACACCATGCAGACCGACAGCACCGCAGACCCCGCCTTTTCCACCGCCGGCGTCATCTGGCTCAAGCTCGCGATCCTCTATCTATTGATCGGCATCGTCATCGGCATCGGCATGGGCGCCACCGAAAACTTCGCCCTGCGCCCCGTGCACACCCACCTCAACCTGCTGGGCTGGGCCACCATGGCGCTGGCCGGACTCATCTATTGCATCTTCCCCAAGGCGGGACGCAGCCGCCTGTCCAGAATCCACTTCTGGCTCCAGAACATCGCCCTGCCGGTGATGCTCATCAGCCTCGCCCTGCTGGTGCTCGGCCACCCCGGCGTGATTCCGCTCCTGGCCGTCGCGGAGATCGCCACCGGCCTGAGCATCGTCACCTTTGCGGCCAACATCTTCCTGAACGTGGGGGCGGGACGCCGCTGAACCCGGACCGGGTTTTTGCACAGGCCATAAAAAAGGTGTATAGTTTCGTTCTTCGCAAAATCATTGCGACGGGCTGTTAGCTCAGTTGGTAGAGCAGCGGACTCTTAATCCGTCGGTCGAGTGTTCGAGTCACTCACAGCCCACCAGGATTATCCAGCAAAAAGGCCAGTTCTCCGGAACTGGCCTTTTTGTTTTTGGCGCGCAATCCCTAGCGCCTCGGCAGCCCCCGGGCATTCAAAGACATGGTTCGTACCGGCAGTGACACGGCCGCCTCACTCCTCACTGATACCGGGCTGGACAGCGGCTGGGCCGGCGGCTCGCCCAAACCTGCGCAGCCACGACATTTGACCATTGAGCACGACATAGGACAGCAGCCCGACCGCCAATCCCCAAAAAGCGCCGCCGATTCCCAGCAGGCTGATGTTGGCTGCGGAAGCCAAAAAAGTGATCAGCGTAGCCTCTCGCGTCTTTGGATCGGCCAGTGCATTGGCCAGGCTGCCGCCGATGGTGCCCAGCAGCGCCAGGCCGGCCAGCGTGGTGATGAAAGTCGCGGGGAAAGCCATGAAGACCGCGGCCAGCGTCACCCCGAACACGCCGACCAGGATGTAGCACACGCCCGCGGCAACGCCCGCGATCCATCGCCTGGAAGGATTTTCATGCGCCTCGCGGCCCGTGGCGATGGCGGCGGTGATGGCGGCAATGTTGAAGGCATGTGAGCCGAACGGCGCCATGAGCAACGAGCCCAGCCCCGTGACGGCCACAATGGGATTGGCGCTGGTCTTGAAACCGTCGTTGCGCAGCACCAGCATGCCGGGCATGTACTGGCCGGTCAACGTGATGAGGAACAGCGGCAGCGCCACACTGAGCAGGGCGTTGAACGAGAACGCGGGCATCGTGAACACGGGGGCGGCGAATTTCAGTTCCAGACCCGACAGGTCGACCCGGTGCTGTGCCAGCAAAAAGGCCAGTCCCAGCATCAGGATGCCCACGACCGCATAGCGCGCTGCAATGCGTTTGAGCACCACATAGACCACGATCAGCAAACCGGCCAGCATGGGATCAACGCTCATCCCACCGAACGCCTGGATGCCGAATTGCAGCAGGATGCCCGCGAGCAGTCCGGCTGCGATGCCAGGCGGAATCAGCCGGATGACGCGCTCGAAATACCCCGACAGGCCCAGCGCCACAAAGGCCGCGGCTGAAACCAGGTAGGCGCCCACGGCCTGCGCATAGGGCGTGGTCGCCAGGGCGGTCACCAGGAATGCGGCCGCAGGCGTCGACCAGGCCGTGATGATGGGCTCACGCGTCGCCCAACTCAGCAGCAGGCCCGTCACCCCCACGCCGATCGAAACCGACCACACCCAGGAGGCCGTCAGCTCCGGGCTGAGACCGGCCGCCTTGGCGGCCTGAAACACCAGAATGAAAGTACCACCGTAATTGACGACGACAGAAATCAGGCCGGCGACGATGGGATGGGTGAGATCGCTCCAGCGAAGCGGCGCGTGCGAGTTGGCGGATGACATGTCTTGGTACGGTTCCCAAAAAATACTGCCCCTATGGATACTGAATTTATAGAATTAAAATGGCTCGGTTCTCCCTGCCACTTTTATGTAGGCATACCGACCAATTGTTCAAACACGCTCAACTCGAATCCGTCAAAGCCTGGGTAGGCGATCCTGCGCACGGCGCCTTGCCGCTGCATGTGCGAATCCAGCGGGCCGTGCGGCAACTGATCCTGGACGGCGCGCTGGACGCAGGAAAAGCCTTGCCCGCATCACGTGCGCTGGCTCAGTCGCTGGGGGTCTCGCGCGACACAGTGGAGGCGGCCTACGGCCAGTTGCACGCCGAAGGCTTTATTGAGCGGCGCGTAGGCAGCGGCAGCTTCGTCTCAGAGCAGGTACAGCGCCTTCCGGGGCGCGGCCTGGTGCGACGACCGCCCGTACGCGTGCCCGCGTTGCGCCTGAGCCGGCGCGGCGCCGCCATGTATGCAAGCGGCGGCGTACGGGATTTCCTGACGCCTCGTGCATTTGCGCCCGGCGTACCCGAAACGCGCAACTTTCCACTCCAGACCTGGGAGCGACTGCACCGCCAAGTACTCAAGGAACATGGCACTCAAGTCCTGCCGCACAGTCCGCCCCAGGGTATGGAGCCGCTGCGCCGGGCCATTGCGGACTACGTCAACCTCGAACGCGGGGCTCGTGCCACGCCCGAGCGGGTACTGGTGCTGACCAGTTCGCAGCAGGCATTGACCTTGTGCGCCCACGTGCTGCTCGACGCTGGCGAGCGCATTGCCATCGAAGATCCGATCTACCACGGCGCGCGCAAGGCGTTCGAGGCGGCGGGCCTGCAATGCGTCCCTGTGCCGCTGGATACCGACGGCATGCAGGTGGAACGGCTGCCGGAAACCAAGGCCAAAGCGGCGTTCCTGACTCCTTCGCATCAGTTCCCGAGCGGTACCACACTGACGCTGGAACGGCGCTTGATCGCCATCGAATGGGCACGGCAACATCAAGCGTGGCTCATCGAGGACGACTACGACAGCGAGTTTCACTACGAGGGCAAGCCCACCGCCTGCGTGCAGGGCCTGGACGCGTACGAACGCACCCTCTACGTCGGCACCTTCACCAAATCCCTGTTTCCGGGACTGCGTATCGGCTACATGGTTTTGCCATCCGCGCTGGTCGGCCCCATGACGGTCGCACGCACCTTGCTCGATGGGCACAGCGCTCCCATCCCGCAACTGACCCTGGCACGCTTCATCGAAGGCGGGCACCTGGGTGCGCATGTGCGCACCATGCGCGCTGTCTATGCCGAGCGGCGCGACGCGCTGGCGCGATTGGTGCGCACGCACCTGGGCGATTGGCTGGAGCCTCATGTACCCGCAGGCGGGATGCAGATGCCTTGCATTCTGATCCGCCCCATCCCCGAACGCGCCGCGCTGGATGCCGCGCGCAGGGCGGGCATCGACCTGCTCGGCCTGACGGCGCTGCACGTTTCGCATCGGCATCAGGCTGGCTTCCTGATGGGGTTCGCGGCTCATACGCCGCATGAGCTGGAGCTCGGGGTGAAGAAACTGGCCGCAGTTCTGCGCTCGCTGCGCAGAGAATGAATGCGCCAGCACCTTACCGCTGGCAACGGCCAGTCCGTGCCACACGTGATACCTTGGCACCGGGAACGCTTCCGCTCCCTCGTAAACACATGCCGCTTTTACTGATCCCGCTCCTCATCGGCGCCCTGCTCTTCGGCGCTTTCCGTTTGTATGCAAACGTGGCCGGGCGCTTCGGAGCATGGGCGGGCGCATGCGCCGTCCTGGCGGCCGCAGCGATCCTCGTGGGCCTGGCGGTGTATGCAGTGCATCGCCATCGCCGCTATCACGGCAAAACGGTCGGCGGGCGGCGCGTGCTGGAACTGTCGGGCGACTGGGGGCGGTTGACCCTGGATGCCGGACAAAAGCATGGCCGGCTGGCCCTGGGCGATCAGGAGGCACGCTTCATCTTCGCCGATATCGCGGGGGTTTCGCGCACCCAGGCCCAGGGAGGCCACGGGCTGGTGCTGCAATTGCGGCATGACGCGCGCGGCGAATGGCGGATCCCCATGGCGGACGGCCGTCAGGCCCGGCGCTGGGCGCGGATCCTGGCCCTGGCGGCGGACCAGCGGCTTTGAAGCGCGGCGGACGGCGAGCGCCCTGAAAGACACGCTCAAAAAACGACAAAAACAGCCGGCCCGATGCTCATGCTCTGATAAAGACAGAATCAATCGGCCACAAGTGTCTATGCTAGGCTGGGGAATATAAGGGTATTCCATAGGCCATTTTGATGCGCAATCAGGAAATCATCAAAAGTGTGCAGTATCTCCGGGGCGTGGCGGCCCTCATGGTGGTCTGCTTTCATTTCAGATATTTTTTGAACGACACCTACGCCCAGAAAGATCTGGGCGACGCGCTGTTTGGCAGCGGCGCATTCGGCGTCGATCTGTTTTTCATCATCAGCGGATTCATCATCTGCTATTCGACCCGCAAGCCCGACAGCCCGCATCCTGTCGCGGCGTATGCCCTGAAACGGTTTTTCAGAATCTATCCCCTGCTGCTCTTCAGCCTGCTGGCATTCGTCCTGCTGTTCGGCGCCGATGGATATTCGGTGCTGAAATCCATCATCCCGCTGCAGGCGGACTATTCAGATAAAGGCCCGTTCTTCGGCTACAACCTGCTCAGCCCGGCGTGGACGCTGACGTACGAGATTTCTTTTTATCTGTTGTTCCTGGTCGGTCTGGCGATTTCACAAAAGCACCGCAGGCTGATTACGGCCGGCCTCATCGTCTCGATCTTTCTGCTGTTGCAATGGGCACTGAATCACGCGATCGAATTATCGGCCTATACGGAGTATGACTACCCGTATGGCGGACTCGTGCGGCCGGCGCTGGCGATTTTGTCTTCGCCCATGATTCTGGAATTCGTCTGCGGGATCGCGCTGTATTCCATTTTCATGGCAGCGCCCGACCTGCCCGAAAAAACCAGCATGTTCCTGAAGCCGCTATTACTCGGCACAGCCGCAATTTCCGCCCTGATTTATTTTTCCGGCGATTTCTACGGCCACGGACTGACGCGATGGGGCGCGCCTTCGGTCGCCCTGATTCTGTCGCTGCTGCTCTACGAACGCCTGAACGGCTTGCCTGACGTGCGCTGGCTTTTTTTCCTGGGGAATATTTCCTATGCCCTGTACCTGACGCACATCATCGTGCTCCAGGCGATCAGGACGTACGGCGTGCGCTTCGGGCTGGAGGGCGCACCCGCCTTTGCCTTCGCCGTGTCCCTGTCCCTCGTGGCGGCCACGCTCGTGCATTACCTGGTCGAGGTCCGGGCCATCGACGCCTGCCGCGCCCTGCTGAAACGGCTCAGCACGACACCGCGCCGCGCGCCCCGTCTCGCCCTGGATTACCAGAAATTCTAGGTCCGCTGCGCGTGTGCAGCAGGCGCCGGCCGGGCCTTGGTATGGACCGGCCGAACAATACAGTCCGCCAGCTCATCGATCTGGTCAAGTTCCCTGGCATGCCGTTGCCCCCATTCGCAGAGCGCCAGCATGACGGGCTCCAGGCTCAGGCCGAGTTCAGTCGCGGAATAATCCACCCGGGGCGGCGCCTGAGGAAAGACTTCGCGGTGCACCAGCCCGTGCGCCTCCATCTCGCGGAGCTGCTGAATCAGCACCTTCTGGCTGGCCGACGGCATGAGCCGGGTCAGTTCGGACAGGCGCTTGGGCGTGCCCAGCAAGTGATAGAGGATCACGGCTTTCCACCGGCCCGACAGCGTCCGGATCGCTCGTTCAATGGGCAGGTCGGGCAGTTTCTTGATGATCTGAGCCATGCTGACCAACAGGTGTGTATGAGAGGAAATCGTCTGTAGAGTAGCAGGAATCCCCCTGCATAGAATGGTCTCCGTCATGAATGATGTCAGGAGATGCAGCGTGAAACTGGTGCAGATGAATGCGTTTGGCGGCCCCGAGGTCCTGGAAACGCTGGAAGTCACCCCGCCCGGAATCCAGGCCGACGACGAGATCCTGGTTCGCGTGCGGGCCTCGGGGATCAATTTCTTCGAACTGCTGATGCGGCGCGACCAGTACGCGGTGACGCCGCCGCTGCCCGCCCGGTTCGGCGTGGAAATCGCGGGGACGGCCGAAGCCGCCGGCCCGCAGGCCGGGATCGCAATGGGCAGCCGGGTGGCCGTGCCGCTGTTTGCGATCGGCCGCGATGGCGGATATGCGGAATATGTCGTGGCCAAGGCCGCCGCCGCAGTACCGGTGCCCGAAGGCGTCCCGTTCGATGCCGCGGTAGCGCTGCAGGTCCAGGGACTGACGGCGCTGCACGCCGTGCGGCGGACGGCGCCGGCGGGCAGATCCGTCCTGGTGACGGCAGCCGGCGGCGGGGTGGGCACCCTGCTGATCCAGTTGCTCAAGCAGGCGGGGGCCGGGCGGGTGGTGGCGCTCGCCGGCTCGGAAGCAAAGCGGCAGATGGCGCTGTCGCTGGGAGCTGACCAGGCCGTGAACCACCGGGACGAGGGCTGGTTGGCGCACTGCCGCGCGGCGGGACCTGCCGCCGGTTTCGATCTGATCTACGACTTTGTCGGCGGCGACTGGACTCGGCAGTTCACCAGGCTGCTGGCGCCGGCCGGGGTGCTGCTGTTCGGCGCGCTCGGCCGCTTCACGCTGGCAACATCGGAGGTCAGCGACCTGCTCGACGAGGCGCAGACGATCCAGGGCTTTGCCCTGCTGCCGCTCCTGAAAACCAGCGATGTCGGCCGCGATCTGGCAGCGCTGTTCCAGCGTGTGGTCAGCAAAGACCTGAAGCCGGTGATCGGCGGCCGCTTTCCCCTGGCGCACGCAGCGCGCGCGCACCAACTGCTGGAATCACGCAGCAGTATGGGGAAAGTGGTGCTGGAGCCCTGAGGCGCCCGGACCCGTCTAGACTGCCGCTGCCAGCCTGGCCGCCAGGCCGACGTAGCTGCGCGGCGTCATCGCCAGCAGACGCGCCTTGGGCTCCGCAGGCAGATCCAGGCCGGTGATGAATTCCCGCAGCGCCTGCTCGGTGATGCCCTTGCCGCGCGTCAGCGCCTTGAGTTGCTCGTAGGGCTGCGGCAGGCCGTAGCGGCGCATCACCGTCTGCACGGGCTCGGCCAGGATTTCCCAGCAGGCGTCGATGTCGGCATCGATGGCGGCGGGGTTCAGTTCCAGCTTGCCCAGACCGCGCAGGCAGGCGTCGTAGGCCACCAGGCTGTAGCCCAGCGCCACGCCCAGGTTGCGCAGCACGGTGGAGTCCGTCAGGTCGCGCTGCCAGCGGGAGACCGGCAGCTTTTCCGACAGGTGGCGCAGCATCGCATTGGCCAGGCCCAGATTGCCTTCGGAGTTTTCGAAGTCGATCGGGTTGACCTTGTGCGGCATGGTGGACGAGCCGACCTCGCCGTCCTTCAGGCGCTGCTTGAAGTACCCCAGGGCGATATAGCCCCAGACGTCGCGATTCAAGTCCAGCAGAATGGTGTTGGCGCGGGCGATCGCGTCGAACAGGGCGGCCATCCAGTCGTGCGGTTCGATCTGGATCGAATAGGGATTCTGGGTCAGCCCCAGGCCGCCCAGGACACCGCCGGAGAACGCAGGCCAGTCGATTCCCGGATAGGCCGACAGGTGGGCGTTGTAGTTGCCGGTGGCGCCGTTCATCTTGGCCAGCGGCTGCACGGCGCGGATCGCGTCCAGGGCGCGGTCCAGGCGGGCGACCACGTTGGCGAATTCCTTGCCCATGGTGCTGGGCGTGGCCGGCTGGCCGTGCGTGCGCGACAGCAGGGGCTGATCGGCGTGCTGGTGCGCCAGTTCACGCAGGCGGGCGACGACGGATTCCAGCGCCGGCAGCACGGCCTGCGACCGCGCGCGGCCCAGCATCAGGGCATGCGAGGTGTTGTTGATGTCTTCAGAGGTGCAGGCAAAGTGGATGAATTCCGCCGCACGGGACAGTTCGGCGTCGTCGGCGACCTGTTCCTTGAGCCAGTATTCGACTGCCTTCACGTCGTGATTGGTGGTGCGTTCGATGGCCTTGATGCGGCCCGCATCAGCCTCGGAAAAGTCCTGGACCAAAGCCTGCAGCCGCGCGCGCGCCGCCGCCGGGAAGGCGGGCAGTTCGGGCAGCCCGGCGTCGGACAGGCCGATCAGCCAGGCGATCTCGACTTCGACCCGGTGCGCCATGAAACCGGCTTCGGACAGAAAGGGCCGCAGGGCGTCAGCCTTGGCTGCGTAGCGCCCATCCAGGGGCGACAGCGCGTTCAGCGCGCTGAGAGAGGGATCAATATGCATGGCGGAATTCTAGCGCATCCGCCCGTGCCCGCCTGCGGGCGGGGCGGATAAACCACACCCCGCCCGCAGGGTTTCGTCAAAAAGAGTCAAAACACCCCCGACGGCCCGGAATCCGGGACCGTCCTGCTATACTTTTCGAGCCTTGGACTCTCCTGATTCCCCATGAAATTGATCGGTTCCCTGACCAGCCCCTACGTCCGCAAGGTCCGTATCGTGCTGGCCGAGAAAAAGCTCGACTACGAGCTGATCCTCGATGACCCCTGGGGGCCCGCGACCCACGTCACGGCGCACAATCCCCTGGGCAAGGTGCCCTGTCTGATCATGGACGAGAACGGCGCACTGTTCGATTCGCGCGTCATCGTGGAATACCTGGACACGCTCTCGCCGGTCGGCCGCCTGATCCCGCCGCCGGGGCGCGAGCGCGTGGAAGTCAAGCGCTGGGAAGCCATCGCCGACGGCATCATGGACGCTGCTGCGACCGCCTTCATGGAAACCCACCGCCGGCCCGAAGGCCAGCGCAGCGCCGACTGGGTCGAGCGCCAGCAGCAAAAAATCCGCGCCGGCCTGGGCTATATGGAACCCTTGCTGGGCGAACAGCCCTACTGCATGGGCGTCAACCTGTGCCTGGCCGATATCGCCGTGGGCGCGGCCCTGGGCTATCTGGACCTGCGCTGCCCGGAACTGGACTGGCGCGCCGACCACCCCCACCTGGCCCGCCTGGCCGAAAAACTCGACGCCCGGCCCTCCTTCGCCACGACCAAGCCGCCGGCGGCGTAACCAGCGACGACATGCAAAAATCCCCGCGACGGCCTGGCGCCGCGCGGGGATTTTTGCCGCCGGGCCGCCCCAAGGCAAAAAGCGCCCCCTCGGGGGGCAGCAAGCCGAAGGCGCAGCGTGGGGGCCTTTTTTGCTTCATACACAGCCAACGCCGGACCTTAGATAATGATCCCGCCCCCCAGGCAGACTTCGCCGTCGTACAGCACGGCCGACTGGCCCGGGGTGACGGCCCATTGGGCCTCGGTGAATTGCAGCGCAAAATCCGCGCCCTCCCCCGCTTCCAGGACGCAGGCGGCATCGGCCTGCCGGTAGCGGGTCTTGGCGGCGTAAGCGCCGAGGGCCGGCGGCTCGCCCGCCACCCAACTGGCGTCCTGGGCGTGCAAACGTTCGCTCAAGAGCCACGGATGATCGTGGCCCTGGACGACGTACAGGGTGTTGTTCGCCAGATCCTTGCGGGCCGCGTACCAGGCGTCGGCCGTGCCGTCGTCCCGCTGCGCGCCGCGCACACCGCCGATGCCCAGGCCCTTGCGCTGACCCAGGGTATGAAAGGCCAGCCCCTGATGGCGGCCGATTTCCCGGCCTTCGGGCGTCAGCATCGGCCCCGGCTTGGTCGGCAGATAGCGGTTCAGGAACTCCCGGAACGGCCGCTCGCCAATGAAGCAGATGCCGGTCGAGTCCTTTTTGGCCGCATTGGGCAGGCCGATCTCGCGCGCGATGCGGCGCACCTCGGTCTTGGGCAACTCCCCCAGCGGAAACAGAGTGCGCGACAACTGATCCTGGTTCAGGCGATGCAGGAAATAGCTCTGGTCCTTGGAGCCGTCCAGCGCCTTCAGCAACTGGCTGCGCCGCCCGGCGGGCGTGTCGACACGGCGCACCCGGGCGTAGTGGCCGGTGGCGATATAGTCGGCGCCCAGCCCCATGGCATGATCCAGGAAGGCCTTGAACTTGATTTCCGCGTTGCACAGCACGTCCGGATTGGGGGTGCGGCCGGCGGAATATTCGCGCAGAAACTCCGCGAACACGCGGTCTTTGTATTCGGCGGCGAAATTGACCGCCTCGATGTCCACGCCGACCACGTCGGCGACGCTGGCGGCGTCCAGCCAATCCTGGCGCGACGAGCAGTATTCGCTGTCGTCGTCGTCCTCCCAGTTCTTCATGAACAGGCCGACCACCTCGTAGCCCTGCTGCTTGAGCAGCCAGGCCGACACCGAGGAATCAACCCCGCCCGACATGCCGATGACGACTCGGGCACCCCGTGCGGGTTGATCGGAATCACTCATGCAAAGCCTCGTCTACAGTTTCGATCCAGTGGCGCACCGGCGTGCCGGTGCCGCCCTGGAGATGACAGATACAGCCGATGTTCGAGGACACGATGGTCTCGGGCAGGGTCGCCTCGATCGCCTGCAGCTTGCGCTCGCGCAGGGACTTCGACAGTGCCGGCTGGGTGATCGAATACGTGCCCGCCGAACCGCAGCACAGGTGCGACTCGCCAAAGGACTGCAGATCGAAGCCCAGGTCCGTCAGCAGCCGCTCGGTGACGGTGCGCAGGCCCTGCCAGTGTTGCAGTGTGCAGGGCGGGTGAAAGGCGCTGCGGCCGGGCGTGCGATGCATCTTCGACCGGAGTTCGGCCGCCAGGGGCGCCAGCAATTCCGCCGCGTCCTTGACGTAAGGCATCAGGCGCGCGGCGCGGTCGGCATAGGCCGGATCATGCTTCAGATGATGGGCGTAGTCCTTGATCATGCCGCCGCAGCCCGAGGCATTGACGACCACGGCCTCGACCTCGCCGGACTCCAGCAACGGCAGCCAGGCGTCGATATTGGCGCGCATCTGGTCGCGGCCGGCCTCCTGGGCGTCCAGATGGAAATTGATGGCGCCGCAGCAACCCGATCCGGCGGCGATGCGCGTGCCCACCCCGACCGCATCCAGCACGCGCAGCGTGGCGGCGTCGATGGACGGCATCATGGCGGGCTGGACGCAGTTGGCCAGCATCAGCACCTGGCGCGCATGGCGGCCCGGATCGGCCGGCAGCGGCCCGGCCGGGCGGGCATCGGCGATCTTGGCACGCAGCACGGCCGGCAGGAAGGGCCGCGCCCAGCGTCCCATGCGGTACAAAGCGCCGAACCAGGGCGAGCCCATCAGGCGGCGCAAGCCCCCGCGCAATAGACGTTCGTGCAGCGGGCGGCGCACGCGTTCACTGACGATCTGGCGGCCGATGTCCACCAGGGCGCCGTACTGGACGCCCGAGGGACAGGTCGTTTCGCAATTGCGGCAGGTCAGGCAGCGGTCCAGGTGCTGCTGGGTGACGAAGGTCGGCTCGGCGCCCTCCAGCACCTGCTTGATCTGGTAGATGCGGCCGCGCGGGCTGTCGAGTTCGTCGCCCAGGATCTGGTAGGTCGGACAGGTCGCCAGGCAAAAACCGCAATGCACGCAACGGCGCAGGATTTCATCCGCATCCCGGCCGAGATCGGTATCGCGCGCCCAGTCTGCGAGTTGTGTCTGCATGGTGGTCCTCAGAGTTCCGGGTACAGCCGGTGGGCATTGAATATCCCGGCCGGATCGAATTCGCGCTTCAGCCGCCGGTGGATCTGCATGACCCCGTCAGCCAGGGGATGGAAGGCAGGCACGTCGTCGGGCGCGCCCTCGCGCCGGTACAGACAGGCGGACCCTCCCAGCGTCTGCACCCGGTCGCGCAGCGCCGCCGCGTCATGGGCGCCGGCCAGCCAGCGCAGGCTGCCGCCCCATTCGTGCAGCACGGGCGTCAGGCCCAACGCGGGGGCGTCGGCGGGCAGGACGATGCGCCACAAGGGCCGATGGCGAAAAAATGCATGCGTCTGGTCGCGCAGGCCCAGCCAGAAGGCATCAGCGGCTTCGTCGCACAGCGACTCCCCGCCGATCTCCTCCAGCCCCTGCCGCACGGCGGAGGCATTGCCCGACAGGCGCACCGACAGTTTCCCGCCTACGCCCGAGGCATCGGCCACCCAGGCCGTGGCCGAAATCGGCAGCGGCCGAGAGCGCCAGCGCAGGCACTGATTCAGGGCCGAGATTTCGTCCAGCGCCAGCACGCGTGTGGCCTCGCTGTGCGGCCGGGGCACGACCTTGAGGGAAACTTCCACCAGCGCCCCCAGGACGCCCAGCGACCCCGCCAGCAGGCGCGAGACATCGTAGCCGGCGACGTTCTTCATGACCTCGCCGCCGAAACGCAGCACATTGCCGTCGGCGCTCAGCAGGCGCGTGCCCAGCACGAAATCGGCCAGCGACCCGGCCGCCATGCGGCGGGGTCCGGACAGCCCCGAGGCCACGCAGCCCCCCAGGGTGCCGGCGGCGCCAAAACGCGGCGGTTCGAAGGCCAGCATCTGGTCACGCGACGCCAGCAGCATCTCGATATCCGCCAGCGGCGTGCCGGCCCGGGCCGTCAGCACCAGTTCGGACGGCTCGTAGCTGACCACGCCCTGATAGGCCGACACATCCAGCCAGGACACGGCTTCGCCCGCCGGGAGCGGGCCGCCGTAAAACAAGCGCGTGCCGCCGCCCCGGATCAGGAGCGGGCGTTGCGCGGCGCGCGCAGTCACGACCTGCTCGCAAAGTTCGGATAAGACGAATTCCATGGGCTAGGGCCTGTTCACACTGATCACACGTATTCTAGAACCGGGGGATGTCGGGAAAACGGATGTCGCCCTGGTGGACGTGCATCTTGCCGTATTCCGCACAGCGCACCAGCGTCGGGATCAGCTTGAGCGGATTGAGCAGCCCATAGGGGTCGAAGGCGCGCTTGAGCGCTGAAAAGGCATCCAGCTCGTCGCGGCTGAACTGCGTGCACATCTGGTTGATCTTTTCCAGGCCCACGCCGTGTTCGCCGGTGATGGTGCCGCCTACTTGCACGCACAGTTCCAGAATGGCGGCGCCGAAGGCCTCGGCGCGCTCGACCTCGTCGGGCTGGTTGGCGTCGAACAGAATCAGCGGGTGCAGATTGCCGTCCCCGGCATGGAATACGTTCGCACAGCGCAAGCCGAATTCCTGCTCCATGGCCGCGATGGCCGCCAGGACCTTGCCCAGGTGGCGGCGCGGAATCGTGCCGTCCATGCAGTAATAGTCGGGCGAAATGCGGCCGGCGGCGGGAAAGGCGTTCTTGCGCCCGGCCCAGAATTTCAGGCGTTCCGCTTCGGATGCGGAGGTCTGCAGCCGAGTGGCGCCGGCCTCGCGCAGCAGGGCCTCGATGCGGGCGATTTCCTCAGCCACTTCGTCGGGCGTGCCGTCCGATTCGCACAGCAGGATGGCCTCGGCCTGCAAATCGTAGCCGGCCTGCACGAAAGGCTCGACCATGTGCACCGAACGCTTGTCCATCAGTTCCAGCCCGGCGGGGATGATGCCGCCCGCGATGATGCGCGTGACGCCCTCGCCTGCCTGCTCGACGCTGGGAAAGCTGGCCATGACCACCTGCGCCAGTTGCGGTCGCGGGATCAGCCGCACGGTGACCTCGGTGACCAGGCCCAGCATGCCCTCGGAACCAATGAAGGCCTGCAACAGATTCAGGCCCGGGGCGTCCGGCGCCTCGCCGCCCAGTTCGATGACCTCGCCCTCGACCGTGACCATGCGCACGCGCAGCACGTTGTGCACCGTCAGGCCGTATTTCAGGCAGTGCACGCCGCCCGAGTTCTCCGCCACATTGCCGCCGATGGAACACGCGATCTGGCTGGACGGATCCGGCGCGTAGTACAGGCCATGGGGCGCGGCGGCCTCGGAAATGGCCAGGTTGCGCACGCCCGGGCCGACCACGGCCACACAGGTCTCGGGGTCCAGACGCAGAATGCGGTTGAGCTTGGCCAGGCCCACGACCACGCCCTGGGGATGCGGCGTGGCGCCGCCCGACAGCCCGGTGCCCGCGCCGCGCGGCACCACCGGCACATTGTGCTCGTGGCAGGCCTTGAGGATGGCGATGACCTGGGCTTCGTTTTCGGGCAGCACCACGACAGGCGGCTGTTCGCGGTACAGCGCCAGCCCGTCACATTCGTAGACGCGGGTCTGGTCTGGTCGGGTCAGGATGCAATGCGCCGGCACGTCGCGCGCGATGCGGGCGAGGAAACCGGGGAAATCAGGCACGCTGACGTGCCGTTCATCCGCCGTGCTTGCGATGTCCATGAGGCTCCTTCATGCGCCTGTCAGGCCGCCGGCGGCAGAATCTTGCCGGGGTTCAGCACATTGCGCGGGTCCAGTGCGGCCTTGAGCGCCGCCATCACGTCCAGGGCGTCCTGGCCGTGCTCGTCCCGCATGAAGGCCTGCTTGTGCAGGCCGACCCCGTGCTCACCGGTACAGGTCCCCTGCATGGCGATGGCGCGCGCCACCAGGCGCTGGTTCAACTGCTCGGATTCGGTCCACTCGTCCGGGTTTTCCGGATCGAGCAGCATCAGGACGTGGAAATTGCCGTCGCCCACGTGACCTACGATGGTATAGGGAAAGCTGGCCTGGTCCAGTTCGCGCGCGGTGTCCCCCACGCATTCGGCCAGACGGGAAATCGGCACGCACACGTCAGTGGTGCTGGCGCGGCAGCCGGGGCGCAACTGCAGGCCGGCGAAGTAGGCGTTGTGCCGCGCCGTCCACAGGCGGCTGCGGTCTTCCGGGCGGTCGGCCCATTCAAAATCCTGGCCGCCGTGCTCGCGCGCGATGGCCTGCACCGATTCGGCCTGCTCGCGCACCGAGGCCGGGCTGCCGTGGAATTCGAACAGCAGCAGGGGCGATTCGCGCAGCGTCAGATGGCTGTAGCGGTTGGTGGCCCGCACGGCATGGGCATCCATGAATTCGATCCGCGCCACCGGCACGCCCATCTGGATGACCTCGATCACGCTGCGGACGGCGGTATCCAGGTCGGGAAAATTGCAGATTGCGGCGGACACGGCCTCGGGCTGGGGGTACAGGCGCACGGTGACTTCGACGATGATGCCCAGAGTGCCTTCGCTGCCCACGAACAGGCGGGTCAGGTCGTAGCCTGCCGAGGACTTGCGCGCCCGGCTGGCGGTCTCGATCACCCGTCCGTCGGCCGTGACGACCTTCAGCGACATGACGTTCTCGCGCATGGTGCCGTAGCGCACGGCATTGGTGCCGGAGGCGCGGGTGGCCGCCATGCCGCCCAGGCTGGCGTCGGCGCCCGGATCGATCGGAAAGAACAGGCCCGTTTCCCGCAGGGATTCGTTGAGCTGCTTGCGCGTCACGCCGGCCTGGACCGTGGCCGTGAAGTCCTCGGCGTGCACGGCGACGATCTGGTTCATCCCCGACAGGTCCAGGCAGACCCCGCCCTGGACCGCCAGCAGGTGGCCCTCCAGGGACGAGCCCACACCGTAGGGAATCAGGGCGACGCCGTGATCATGGCAATGGCGCGCCACCCAGGCGACCTCGTCCACGTGCCGGGCGAAGACCACCACGTCGGGCGGCATGGCCGGATACGGGGACTCGTCGCGGCCATGATGCTCGCGCACCGCCTGCGCCGTGGAGCAGCGTTCGCCGAAATGCGCTTGCAGGGCCGCCACGAAGCCCTCCGGCAAAACTCGGGCCTGTTGGACGATATGCAAGGTATCCATATCCGATTCTAGTCTCTCGAAAACGTGTAAGCCTGCGGCACGGCCGGCGACGCGGTCACGTCAGGCGGCGCTGCCGATCGACTCGGAGGAAGTGCGGATCGTCTGACGACGGGCTCGCACGGCCGCAGCCAAACGGTCGAGCACGGCCACCGTCGTGTCCCAGTCCACGCAACCGTCCGTAATGCTTTGACCATACACCAGCGGCTTGCCCGGCACCAGATCCTGGCGCCCGCCCACCAGATGGCTTTCAACCATCACGCCGAACAGGCGCGTGTCGCCGGCTTCGAGCTGGGTGCAGACGTCCTCGATCACCAGAGGCTGGCGGGTGTAGTCCTTGCTGCTGTTGGCGTGGCTGGCGTCCACCATGACGCGCGGGCGCATGCCGGATTTCTCCAGGGCCTCGGCCGCCGCCTGGACGTGTTCAGCCTGGTAATTGGGCGCCTTGCCGCCGCGCAGGATCACGTGGCCGTCCTCGTTGCCCCGCGTGGACACGATGGCGGAATGCCCGCCCTTGGTGACCGACAGGAAGTAGTGCGGCTGCGACGAGGCCTTGATCGCGTCCAGGGCGATGCGCGTGTTGCCGTCGGTGCCGTTCTTGAAGCCCACCGGGCAGGACAGCCCCGAGGCCAGCTCGCGGTGTACCTGGCTTTCAGTGGTGCGCGCCCCGATCGCGCCCCAGGACACCAGATCAGCGATGTACTGCGGCGTGATCATGTCCAGGAATTCGGTGCCGGCCGGCAGCCCCAGGGCGTTGATGTCGATCAGCAGTTCGCGCGCGGTGCGCAGGCCCTGGTTGATGTTGAAGCTGCCGTCCAGGCCCGGATCGTTGATCAGGCCCTTCCAGCCCACCGTGGTGCGGGGCTTCTCGAAATACACCCGCATCACGACCACCAGATCATCGGCCAGGCGCTCGCGCTGCGGCGCCAGACGGCGGGCGTAATCCATGGCCGCTTCGGTGTCGTGGATGGAACACGGGCCGACGACGACGACCAGGCGGTCATCGGCGCCGTACAGCACATTGTGGATGGCATGCCGCGCCTCGTGGACCGTGCGGGAAATATCCGCAGTGCAAGGGAATTCACGCATCACGTGAGCGGGCGGGGCCAGCTCGCGGATTTCTCGGATGCGGGTATCGTCGGTATTGTGTGACACGGTCATGCTCCATTCATGGGCCGGATGCGGGGGCGGCAACAAAAAAGCCGCCTGGCGGGGCCGGCGGCTTTTTCGGGAATGTGTGGTCTACCTTTTTGTACAGCGATTCCCTTCCTCCACCAGCGGTTTTGGAAACGTAAAAAAGTAGAAAAAATAAGGAATCGAGTGCATTAGTCAATCCTAGCACAACGCCCGTCTCTCACGCAAGAAAATTGCTCCGGTGATGCTGGAGGAATTTTCCGCTCATAGTCATGAACAATCCATTACGCATGAATTGATTAGCGTGTTAATTGATTCGTATAAGAATCATTCTATAATCGATCATTCGACTATAGATCATTTCATGCATATAAATTAAGGAGACCGCCCATGAAATCCGTACTCAAACCCTGCTTGCTGGCCGTGGCCGCCACGTGCGCCCTGGGCCTGAGCGCCGCTCACGCAGCGGACCTGGCCGCCATCCAGCAATCGGGCACGCTGCGCGTGGCCGTCGCCAACGAGATTCCCTACGGCTACATGGACCTGAACGGCGAAGCCAAGGGCGCCGGTCCCGACGTCATCAAGCATATCGCCCAGGCCCTCGGCATCAAGAAAATCGCCTGGACCACCACCAACTTCGGCTCCCTCATCCCCGGCCTGCAGGCCGACCGCTACGACGTGGTCGCCGCCGAAATGGCCATCCTGCCCCAGCGCTGCAAGCAGGTGATCTACTCCGAACCCAACAGTTCTTACGGCGAAGGGCTGCTCGTCGCCAAGGGCAACCCTAAAAACATCCACGATTTCGAAAGCTTCGCCACCTCCGGCAACAAGGTCGCCATCATGGCCGGCGCCGACCAGCTCGAAATGATGCAGGCCCTCAAAGTCCCCGCCGCCCAGATCGTCACCCTCTCCAACAACGCCGATGCAATCTCCACCGTCTCCACCGGCCGCGCCGACGCCTACGCCGCCACCAGCCTGACCGTCGGCGAGCTGGCCGCCAAGGGCAAGGGCAAGGTCGAGGCCGCGCACGACTTCAAGGATCCTGTCGTCGACGGTCAACCCGTGCGCAGTTGGGGCGGCTTCGCCTTCGCCCAGGACTCCAAGAACCTGCGCGACGCCGTGAACCAGGAACTGGCCAAGTTCAAGAAGACCGACGACTGGAAGAAAATCCTGCACGGCTACGGCTTCTCCGAGGAAGACACCACCCAGTCCTTCTCCCGCTCCACCGAACAGCTCTGCGCCGGCTAAGCCGCTAGCCTCATGGACTGGCTGTCCTATCTGGACCCCCTGATGGTGGGCGCCGGGGTCACCGCAAGGCTGGCCCTGTATTCCACCATCCTGGGCGCGCTGTTCTCGTTCCTGTTCGGCATCGGCCGCCTCTCCAGCCTGCGCCCGTGCCGCTGGGCCTCGATCGCGATGATCGAGATCTTTCGCGGCACCTCACTGCTGGTGCAACTGTTCTGGCTGTTCTTCGCCCTGCCCGTGCTCGGCCAGGCCCTCGGCATCGACCTGCGCCTGCCCCCCGTGGTGGCCGGCACCCTGGCGCTCAGCCTGAACATCGGCGCCTACGGCGCCGAAGTCGTGCGCGGCGCCATCCAGGCCGTCCCCGGCAATCAGTACGAGGCCGCCCAGGCCCTGGACTTCACGCCACGCCAGACCCTCTGGCGCATCGCCATCCCGCAGGCCGTCCCGGAAATGATGCCCAGCTTCTGCAACCTGGCCGTCCAGAACCTCAAGGACACCGCCCTGGTGTCTCTGATCGGCCTGGGCGACCTGGCCTTCCAGGCCGAGCGCGTGCGCAATTTCACCCAGGACAGCGTCGGGGTCTACACCCTGCTGCTGCTCATGTATTTCGGCATGGCCCTGGTGCTGGCCGCCGCCATGCGCCTGCTCGAGTCCCGCCTCGGGCGCTGGCGCGCGCGAAGGAGCTGACCATGCTGTTCGGCATCGAATGGAACACCGCCAATAACTGGACCTTCGCCTGGTCCATCCTGCCCATCCTGCTGCGCGGCCTGATCGTCACCATCCAGGCCACCCTGCTGGGCTTCGTCGTCGGCGCCGCGCTCGGCCTGGTCCTTGCCGCCCTCAAGAGCGCCCGCCTCAAGCTCATCGCCTGGCCCGCCACCGTCTTCACCGAATTCCTGCGCGATACCCCGCTGCTCGTGCAACTGTTCTTCCTGTACTACGTCCTGCCCGAATACGGCCTGGTCCTGCCCGCCTTCCTCACCGGCGCGCTGGCCCTGGGCGTGCAGTACAGCGCCTACATGTCCGAGGTCTACCGCGCAGGCCTGGAATCCATCTCCCACGGCCAGACCGAGGCCGCACGCGCCCTGGACATCTCGCCCCTGCGCACCTTCGCCGTCATCATCATGCCCCAGGCCATCCCGCGCATCATCCCCGCCCTGGGCAACTACCTGGTCTCCATCATGAAGGACGTCCCCGTCCTGTCCGTGGTCTCGGTCCTGGAAATGCTCAACGTCGCACGCATCATCGGCGATCGCACCTTCAACTACATGGTGCCGCTGACCCTGGTCGGCGCGCTCTACCTGATCCTGACCCTGCTCGCCTCGACCGGCGTGCGCGTCCTCGACGAAAAGCTGCCCAAGCGCGGCATCCCCTTGCGTTGAACTCCGCCGCGGCAAAACGCGCCGCCGCCCTTCCGAACATGAACGAACCCACAGCGATCCGAACATGAACGACACTGATACGATCCATCCCCCCGCCACCGACCCGGCCTCGCCCATCATCACGATGGACCAGGTGGTCAAGCGCTTCGGCGAGGCCACCGTGCTCGATCACCTGGACTTCCAGGTCGCCAAGGGCGAAAAAGTCACCATCATCGGCCCTTCGGGATCGGGCAAGTCCACGGTGCTGCGCATCCTCATGACCCTGGAGACCATCAACGAAGGCATGATCTACGTCGGCGGACAGCCCCTGTGGCACGAGATCCAGAACGGCCAGCCCGTGCCCGCCGGAGAGGCGCACCTGCGCGCCATGCGCAAGCAGATGGGCATGGTGTTCCAACAGTTCAATCTGTTCCCCCACATGACGGTGCTGCGCAACATCACCGAATCGCCCATCCACGTCCTGGGGCTGAGCAAGGACAAGGCCACCCGCCGCGCCCGGAAATACCTCGAACTGGTCGGCATGACCGAACACGCGGAGAAATTCCCCAGCCAGCTGTCCGGCGGACAGCAGCAGCGCGTGGCCATCGCCCGGGCCCTGGCCATGCACCCCAGCATCATGCTGTTCGACGAGCCGACCTCGGCCCTGGACCCGGAACTGGTCGGCGAGGTCCTCACCGTCATCAAGCGACTGTCCGAGGAGCACGACCTGACCATGCTGCTGGTCACCCACGAAATGGAGTTCGCCCGACAGTTCTCCGACCGGGTCTGCTTCTTCGACAAGGGGGTCATCGTCGAGCAAGGCCCGCCGGAGGAAATCTTCACCGAACCCAAGGTCGAACGCACCCGGGAATTCCTGAAAAACGTCGTCCCGGCGCAGCCCTGAGGAACCTCTGAACAAGTCGAGCGGATTCAGAGGTTCCTTAAGACTCAGGCGGGCTGGGCCAGCGGCTCCAGCACGGCGTCGGCCTGGCGCGAAGCAATGTATTCCGGCCGGGGCGACATGCCGTGGAACGGCGCCACCAGGCGGTTTTCCACGCTGTTGTAGACCATGAAGACGTTGCTGCGCGGCCAGGGCGACAGATTGCCGCCCGAACTATGCAGCGTGTTGCAATCGAAGAACACCACCGACCCGGCGGGCGCCGTGACGGCATGCAGCCCGCCCTGTTCGGCCAGCAGGCGCAGGCTGACCGGGTCCGGCACCCCGATTTCCTGGCGTCGCAGCGAGGTCTTGTAGTTTTCCTCGGGCGTCTCGCCCACGCAGGCCACGAACTGGCGGTGCGACCCCGAGATCAGCGTCAGCGGCCCATTGAAGGCGGTATTGTCCGTCAACAGCACCGAGCAGCTCAGGGCGCGCATGGCCGGCATGCCGTCCTCCACGTGCCAGGTCTCGAAATCCGAATGCCAGTAGAACTCTTTGCCGTCGAGCGCGGGCTTCATATTGATCCGCGACTGGTGGATGTAGGCCTCGGAGCCCAGGATCTGGCGCGCCACGTCCAGCAGCCGGGGATCGCGCGGCAGATCGGCCAGCCGACGGCCCAGTTCGTGCACCCGGAAAATTGAACGCAGCGCCGTGCCGCCCGGCTCGCGGATGACTTCCTCGCCCTCGCGCACCGCCGGATCGTGTTCCAGCGCCTGCGCCTCCCGGCGCAAGGCCTCGACCTCGTCGGCGTCGAAGACACCGGTCAGGACCAGGAAGCCGTCACGCTCATAGGCCTGCAATTGCGCCGCGTCCAGTGCGTCGGCATAGCGGCCCTCGTCATACACCACGGGATCGCTGCGCGCAATCAATGCCGCGTCGCGCCCCGTTCTGGAGACATAAAAATCTTTCATTTCAAAACCTTCCCTACTTTCATGCAGTGCGGTCAGGCATGGCCCGTCTCACACAGTTCCAGCGGGTAGACGCCCGAGGCGTCGTGCACCTCGCGCCCGGTGAGCGGCGGATTGAAGACGCAAATCACCCGCAAGGGTTCACGTCCGCCGCGCAGCCAGTGCTCGTCATGCTGATCCAGGGCGTAGACCACCCCCGGCACGAGCGCGAACCGGCGGCCGTCGACGATGGTTTCGATCTCGCCGTCCCCCTCGATGCACCACACGGCTTCCAGGTGGTTCTGATAATGGATGTGCGTTTCCGTCCCCGGCAGGATCACCGTTTCATGAAAGGAAAACCCCATCCCGTCCTTGGACAGCAGCACGCGGCGACTGGTCCAGTTTTCCGTGACGATTTCCTGATCGGTGCCGATCACGTCTTTGACATTGCGTACGATCATCAGTTGCCCCCCGCGACTTTGAGCACCTGCGGCCGGCGGCCCAGACTGGCCAGGACCTCATTGGTGCAGCGTTCGATGATTTCGAGCCCCCGGGTCAGTTGTTCGCGCGGAATCGTCAGCGCGGGCAGGATCTTCAGGACTTCATCGCGCGCGCCGGAGGTTTCCACCACCAGGCCTTCCTGGAAGGCGCGCCGGGCGATCTGGTTGGCTAGGTCATCGCCCACCGGCGTGACCAGCCCCTGGATCAGGCCGCGGCCGCGCACGGTCAGGCCGGCATGGCGGCAGCTATGCGCCAGGTTTTCCAGCCAGTCGCGCACCAGCGCTTCCTTGGCCTCCACCTCTTTGGACAGCACGTCGTCCGCCCAATAGGACTCGAGCGCCTGCGCGGCCGTGACGAAGGCCAGGTT
Organism: Castellaniella hirudinis; assembly: GCF_042651965.1. Classification (NCBI taxonomy): domain Bacteria; kingdom Pseudomonadati; phylum Pseudomonadota; class Betaproteobacteria; order Burkholderiales; family Alcaligenaceae; genus Castellaniella; species Castellaniella hirudinis. The sequence continues at coordinate 93,202 of NZ_JBHSDY010000010.1, read as the reverse complement.
GTTGCCCCGGAACGTGCCGCTGTGCGCGCCCGGTTCCCAGACGTCCAGCTCGCGCCGGAACAGCACCAGGGACATGGGCAGCCCCGAGCCGGACAGGGACTTGGACAAGGTCACGATATCGGGCGAAATGCCTGCGGCCTCAAAACTGAAGAAATCCCGCGTCCGCCCGCAGCCCACCTGGATGTCGTCCACGATCAGCAGCATGTCGTGGCGGCGGCACAGACGCTCCAGTTCGCGCAGCCAGCGCAGCGAAGCGACATTCACGCCACCCTCGCCCTGCACCGTCTCGACGATCACGGCGGCAGGATGATCCAGCCCGCTGCTGGGGTCGTCCAGCATGCGTTCCAGCCAGGCCATGGTATCGACATCCGGACCGAAATAGCCGTCGAAGGGCATGAAGCTGGTGTTGCCCAGCGCCACCCCGGCGGCCTTGCGGAATTTCTGGTTGGAGGTCACAGCCAGCGAACCGCCCGAGACCCCGTGAAACCCGTGGGTAAAGGAAATGACGTTCTGGCGGCCCTTGACCTGGCGCGCCAGTTTCAGGGCGGCCTCGACCGCATTGGTGCCGGTCGGCCCCGTGAACTGCACCTTGTAGTCCAGCCCGCGCGGCTTGAGCACCAGGCGATCCAGCGTCTGCAGGAAATGCTTCTTCGCGCTGGTCGCCATGTCCAGGCCGTGCACCACGCCGTCCGACGCCAGGTACTCGACCATGCGTTCCTGCAGGATCGGATTGTTGTGGCCGTAATTCAGGGTGCCCGCGCCACTGAAGAAATCGATATACGACCGCCCCGCCTCATCGAACAGTTCCGATCCGCGCGCCTTGGCGAAGATCACTGGAAATGACCGGACGTAGCCCCTGACCTCGGACTCCATCTGTTCGAAAATTTTCAAATCCATTGCCATGGTTTCCTCCTTGTTGACGTTCGAGTGGACGACAGCAACTTGACTCACTGCCGACAAGGAAAACGGGCCGATACGCAGCAGCGGTTCCGCTTCGTGCGCCTGAGCTCCAAACAGAGCCGGCTCGAACAGCACCGATTCTTTCAAGGGGGCCCGTACATCGTCCGCCAGCCGCGTGAACAGCCCTCGGGACGCATGATTCCGGGGGCCGACGGTGGTTTCCACCCAGCGCACCCCCTGTAATTCCGGCCGCGCCAGCAACAGGCGCAGCATCCGCCGGCCGACGCCCTGGCCGCGTGTGCGCGGATGGACGGCGACCTGCCAGACGAACAAGACATCTGCTCGGTCGGGCGGGCGGTAGGCGGTCACCATGCCCGCCAGCCCCTGCTCATCCTCGGCCACGATGCAGGTCCGGGAAAAATGCTCCGTCAACAGCAGGTAGAGGTAGACGGAGTTCACATCCAGCGGCGGACATTCGGACACCAAGGCATGCAGCGCCTGGCCATCCGACCGGGACGGCGTTCGAAAACGAAACCGCACGCGCTCCAGTGTGTCGGCCCCGTCCATCAAACCACGAGCCCGGACTCGGGCGCCACCCCCGTGACCGAGACGTCCAGCATCGGGGAAGGCGTATCGGTCGTCGACGGCAATTCGGGATCGGCCTCGATCAGATCGACGACACGTTCCAGCGACAGGGTGATGGTGGCCTGCTCGAGTTCCGGCAGCGCCTTGAGCGAATCCGCCAGCTTCTGCTGCAGCGGCGACGGCGTATCGCGGACCAGCTTGCGGCCGGCTTCGGTCGCGCTGACGAACACGATGCGGCGGTCGGCCCGCCCGCGTTCGCGGACGATCAGGCCTTTGTCCTCCAGCCGGTCGAGGATGCCGACCACCGTGCTGGCGCTGACGTGGACCTCGCGGCTGATGACAGTGGCGGTCATCGGTCCCTTTTCGATGATCGTGCGCAGGCAGACGAGCTGCGGGCCCGTGATGTGGCTGCAGACGGACAACTGGCGCGAGTGCAGCGCGACGGCGCGCGTGATCTTGCGCAATGCCCGCAAGATGCGCAGATCGTAGGCCTGCTGTTTGTCCGTGACGGTATTCATGATGAATCGATGTCCTCAAAAATTGATTTCTGTTGAAATAATAAGCCCATCAACAATTTCAGTCAACAACAGAATCCTGCGGCGCGGCACACCGGACAGGCATCGCAAAATTCTGCAAACCCTGGAAATTACAGATAAAAACCGCTGATCGCGGCGCTCGAAGCGAACAAACGCGCACGCCCGCGCCTTTACAATTTTTTTGCTGCCGGGCCGCCCCAAGGCAAAAACGGCCCCCGGCGATCGACACGCGCCCGGCAGACTCATCACGGATGCTTTTCAAGGAGCCCTCCCATGACGAAAACGACCGAAGAACTGCTGGACATCGACCGTCGCTATTTCATGCATCCCTCGACGCACGCCCACGACCACGAGACGGGCGCGCTGCCGGGGCGCATCATCACCGGCGCCCAGGGCATCCGCATCCGGGATCACCGCAACGAAACCTTCATCGACGGCTTCGCCGGCCTGTACTGCGTCAACATCGGCTACGGCCGCACCGAAGTGGCCGAAGCCCTGTATGAGCAGGCTAAGCGCCTCGCCTACTACCACACCTACGTCGGCCACACGACCGACGCCATCGCCGAACTGTCCGCGCGCATCATCGACTGGGCGCCGGCAGGCATGAAAAAGGTCTATTACGGCCTGTCGGGATCCGACGCCAACGAAACCCAGGTCAAGATCGTCTGGTACTACAACAACATCCTGGGCCGCCCGCACAAAAAGAAACTCATCTCCCGCCGGGGCGGCTACCACGGCTCCAGCATCGCCGCAGGCAGCCTGACGGGCCTGCCCTCGTTCCACGCGCACTTCGATCTGCCGCTGGACCGCATGAAGCACACGACCCGGCCCCACTGGTACCGCGAAGCGCCCGACGGCATGGACGAGGCGGCCTTCTCGGCCTACTGCGCCGAACAGCTCGAGGCGCTCATCCTGGCCGAAGGCCCGGACACGGTGGCCGCCTTCATCGGCGAGCCGGTGCTGGGCACCGGGGGCATCGTCCCGCCGCCGGCCGGCTACTGGGACGCCATCCAGGCCGTGCTCGCCCAATACGACATCCTGCTCATCGCCGACGAGGTCGTCTGCGGCTTCGGCCGGCTGGGCACCCAGATGGGCTCGCAGAAATACGGCATCCAGCCCGACCTGATCACGATCGCCAAGGGCCTGACCAGCGCCTATGCGCCCCTGTCCGGCGTCATCGTCGGCGAGCGGGTCTGGAACGTGATCGCCGAGGGTTCCCGCAAGGAAGGCGCCATGGGCCACGGCTGGACCTATTCGGGCCATCCTCTGTGCGCGGCGGCCGCGATCGCCAACCTGAATATCCTCGAAGCCGAACGCATCCCGGCCAATGCGGCGGCCGTCGGCGCGTATCTCAACCAGCGCCTGCACGCCGAATTCGACCGCCACCCCATGGTCGGCGAAGTGCGCGGTGCGGGCATGCTGGCCGCCCTGGAGTTCATGGCCGACGGCCAGGCGCGCACGCCCTTCGATCCGGCGCTCAAGGTGGGCGCGAAGGTGGCCGCCGCATGCATGTCGCGCCACCTGATCGCGCGCGCCATGCCGGGATACGACGTGCTGGGTTTCGCACCGCCGCTGGTGACCACCCGCGAGGATGTCGATGAAATCGTGCGCATCACCCGGGAGGCCGTCGACGCGGTCGCCGACGAGGTCCTATAAGATTCACCCGATAAGATTCACCCGATCCCTTTCACCCTCCGAAGCCCGGCCATGACGACAAGCCCCCCCTTTCTGCTCGCCAGCGACAACGCCTCGGGCGTCCATCCGGCCGTCCTGCGCCGGCTGCAAGCAGTCAATGCGGCCCACGCGCCCGGCTACGGCTCGGACGAGCACACCCGGCAGGCCGAGCAGGCGTTCCAGGCGCATTTCGGCGACGACGCCTCGATTTTCATGGTCGCCACGGGCACGGCCTGCAACGTGCTGGCCCTGCAGGCCGTGACGCAGTCGATCGACGCCGTCTTCTGCTCGGACATCGCCCACCTGTTCGTGGACGAATGCTCGGCGCCCGAACACGCCATCGGCTGCAAGCTCATCGGGCTGCCCGCCCTCGAGGGCAAGGTCACGCCGGACGCCCTGGAGCGGGCCCTGGCTTTTCAACAGGACCCCTATCACCGCAACCGGGCCAAGGTCCTGTCGCTGTCGCAAGGCACCGAATACGGCACGCTGTACTCGCTGGACGAACTGCGCGCGCTCACGCGGCTGGCCCACGACCGGGGGCTGAAGGTCCACCTGGACGGCGCGCGCCTGGCCAACGCGGCGGCGGCCCTGGGCGCGCCCTTGCGGGCGCTGACGCGCGACGCCGGGATCGACGTCGTGTCGTTCGGCGGCACCAAGAACGGCCTGATGATGGCCGAGGCAGTCATCGTCTTCGATGCCGAACTGGCCGGCCGGATGCCCGCCCTCCGCAAGCAGGGCATGCAATTGGCCTCGAAGCACCGCTTCCTGGCGGCCCAGTATCTGGCTTATTTCGAGGATGATCTCTGGCTGCACAACGCGCGCCACGCCAATCGGATGGCCGCGCGCCTGGCCGCGCGCCTGGCCGCCATCCCCGGCATGGAACTGAGCGCGCCCACGCAGATCAACATGGTCTTCGCCCGCGTGCCGCCGGACTGGGTGGCGCCGCTGCAGCGCCTGTCGCGCTGCAATCTGTGGCTGCCGGACACCTCGGAACTGCGCTTCGTGACCTCGTTCGACACCACCGAAGCCAGCATCGACGCCTTCGCCGACGCGGCCGGCGCGCTGGCGGCGTGATCAGCGGGCGGCCGTCATCTCCGACACCTCGGCCGGCAGAGCGGCCTTTGTCTTGATCATCTTGGTCACGATATAGGTGAAATACCGGTCGATGCCGATGTTTTCTTCGAGCAGCGCGTCGATGAAGCGCTGATAGTGGTCGATGTCGCGCGCCCGCACGTGCATGAAATAATCCACCCCGCCGCCCGTGGCGTAGCACTGCGTGATTTCCGGCAGCTCGGTGACGCGGCGCTCGAAGCGCTGCATGTCGTAGGCGGTGTGGCGGTCCAGGCTGATCTGCACGATCACCTGGCACCCCGGAAAGGCCTTGTTCCAGTCGATGACGGCCCGATAGGCGGAAATCAGGCCGACGCTTTCCAGGCGCCTGACGCGTTCCCAGGTGGGCGACACCGACAGGCAGACGATCCGGGCCAGTTCAGACTTCGTGATGCGCCCGTGATCAGCCAGGGTTTTCAAGATCAACAAGTCATAGCGATCCAGTTTAATCATCCATTCACTTTACCGGATTGAGGCGCGGGCCGATACCCTGGGGGACCTCGCAGGCGACCACGGCGATCGTGTCGCCGCTCTTGACCAGTCCGGGAAAATGACGGGCGGCCAGGACCCCGTCCAGTCCGGCCCGATAGGCCTGGACCGCCCCGCCGGTGCGCGTCCCATCATAGACGCGTGCGATGACGTCCCCCTGCTTGACGGCCTGCCCCAGATCGCGCGTCATTTCCAGCAGACCATCGGCCTCGCAGGTCGTATAGCAGGCTGCGCCGGGCATCTCCAGCAGGACGGACGGCGGCAAGGGCCCGGGCCGGCCGCCGCACACGCCCGCATGCATCAGAAAGCGCTGTACGCCCCGGTCGGCGATCGCCACGCTGGCCGCCGTCGAACTGCCGCCGCCGCCCAATTCGGTGGACACGAACACCTTGCCCAGGGATTCGGCCGCCGTGTCCAGCATGCCCACGCTGTCGAGCTCCAGGATCTTCATGGCATACGGCGCCCCAAATGCCAGCATGGCGGCCTCGCACGCCGCCTGCTGGCGCGGGTCGTCGAGCAGATGGATCGCGGCGAAGGGCAGGAAATCCAGCGTCTTGCCGCCCGAATGGATGTCCAGGACGAAATCGGCCATGGGCAGCAAATAGCGTTCGACGTAATCGGCGATCTTTTCCGTGACCGTCCCCGCCGGGTTGCCCGGAAACAGACGGTTCAGATTGCCGGCGTCGATCGGCGAAGTGCGCCGCCCCGCCGTGAAGGCCGGATAGTTCAGGAACGGGATGATGATCACGCACCCCGTCACCTGTTCGGCCTGCAGGGATCCGGCCAGCTTGGACAGCGCCACCGGACCTTCGTACTCATCCCCGTGATTGCCGCCCGTCAGCAGCACCGTCGGGCCGTGGCCGCGCCGGACCACCGTCAGCGGAATCCGGATCGCCCCCCAGGCCGATGCGTCGCTCGAATGCGGCAGGCTGAGAAAGCCATGCTGGACGCCCTCCCGGGTGAAATCCACGGTCGGAGTGATGAGCGAATCGCGCATGATCAGCCAGGCAGGACGCTAGTCTTTGACGAACAGCTTGCGCGGCGTCCGGCACAAAGGCTCCGCCCCGTCGGAGGTGATCAGGATCGCCTCGGTGATTTCCAGCCCCCAATCCTTTTCCCACAGCGCGGGCATGAAATGAAAGGTCATGCCGGGCATCAGCACCGACCGGTCGCCTGCGCGGAAACTCATGGTGCGCTCGCCCCAGTCGGGGGGATAGCTGGCCCCGATCGAATAGCCGCAGCGGCTGGCTTTATTGAATCCGCCGCGATTCAGGACGTTGAGAAAGGCGTGCGCCACGTCTTCGCAGGTATTGCCCGGGCGCGCCTTGTCGAGCGCGGCGGCGATGCCGTCGACGACGACCCGTTCGGCCCGCAGCAGGTCTTCCGGGGGGCGCCCCAGATACACCGTGCGCGATTGCGGACAGTGGTAGCGCTTGTAGCAGCCCGCGATCTCGAAGAACGTCACCGAGTCCGACGGGATCGGATCGTCCGTCCAGGTCAGGTGGGGCGCCGTCGCGTCCTTGCCCGTGGGCACCATGGGCACGATGGCGGGATAGTCGCCGCCGAAGCCGTCGGCCCCTTCGAGACCGGCCATGTAGATCTGGGCGGCCAGGTAGTTCTTGCGCATGCCGGGCTGGATGATGTCGAAGATGTGTGCGTGCATGCGCTCGACGATGCGGGCGGCGACCCGCATGTATTCGATTTCGCGCGGCGATTTGATGGCCCGCTGCCAATTCACCAGGCCCGTGGCGTCCACCCAGGCCGTCTGGGGCAGGTTGCGCTGCAGCGCCGCGTAGGCGGCCGCGCTGAAATAGTAGTTGTCCATTTCCACGCCGATCCGGCCCTGCCAGGCCGGACGCGCCGCGATGAGTTCGGCGCACAGATAATCCATCGGATGCAGATCGACGGCCTGCACGTAGATATCGGGGTAGCCGACGATATGATCGTCGGACATGTAGACGGTGCGACGGGCGCCGTTGCCGTCCATTTCACGTCCGAACCAGATCGGATCCTGATCCAGGCTGACCAGCAGGCATTGATGGGTATAGAACGACCATCCGTCATAACCGGTCAGCCAGTTCATATTGCTGGGATCGGTCACGATCAGCAGGTCGATGCCCCGAGCATCCATGGCCTGGCGGGTGCGCTGCAGCCGCTGCGCGTATTCCTCGCGGTCGAACGGCAGACGGACGGAGTCTGCCTTGACGTCGTCCAACACCAACGCGTGTGCCTGCATGCCTGTCTCCATCACGGTCGCCACGCAGCCGTTTGCGCGAAGCCCCTGAGCCGGCACGGGAACCGTTCAGCGGCCGAAGCCTGCGCGGCAGCAGCAATGGACAATGCGGTTTTCCGCCAGCCTGTGCGCACATCCTAGCACCTTTTTTCGCTTTTTTATCAAGGGCTTGAAAGTCGAAAAAAACACAAAGCCGGCCCGGGTGTTTTCAGAAAAAACACACAGTCCGCCCCTGCGTGCCGGCCGGCTCTCATTGGCTGAAAAACATCAGATGAGCCCTCGGATTCCGACAGCGGCGCCTCAAAAAATTGACCGAAATCATCAAAATTTCAATATTCAACAAACGGGCATTCATAAAAAGATACATTTCACCTATCGCAGCATTCCGATCACACACTGGAACCGCATCATGCCTGACCACCGGCCTGAAGCCGGCAAAACGCCCCTCTCGCTGTCAAAAACCGGCGGCGCGCTCCCCCCGGCGGAACCCAGGCGGCACTGGGTCGAGACGCTCGGGCTGCATACGCTATGGCGCAAGTCCATCCTCGGGTTCGTCCTGGCCGGCCTGCTGGCCGTCGGCAATCTGCTCGTCGTCCAATCCCTGCTGCAGGACATCCTGCTTCACAGCGTGATCGAACAGGCCGGCTTCACGCAGCGCCACGCCCTGCACGTGGTCTACGGCCTGTTCACGATCGACATCCTGCTGCTGGTGATGGCCGGAGTGATCGTCCTGCGCGGCGTCCTGCGTCCCACTCAAGCCCTGGGACGTCTGGGCGCCGCGCTGGCCGACGGCAATTACGCCATCCGCGCGCACGGCTTTGCCAACGACGAACTGGGCGCGCTGGCGCTCGCGCTGAACCAATCCGCCATCCGCACCGAACAACTGCTCCGGGAACTCGAGGCCGACCGGGACTCACTGAAACGGACCCAGGTGACCCTGCAGCGCGCGGCCCTCGTCTACCACCACACCAGCGAAGCCATGGTCGTGACCGATGCCGATGGCTATGTTCAGGACACCAACCCCGCCTTTACCCGCATCACCGGCTACGAGGAATCCGAGGTCGTCGGCAATCGCATGAATGTCGTCAGCTCCGGAGCGCACCCCGTCACGTTCTATCAGGCCATGTGGCACAGCCTGCAAACCACCGGCCAATGGAAAGGCGACATCGTCAATCGCCGGAAATCCGGCGAGCAGTTCATCGAATACCTGACGATCAATACCACCTTCAACGACGACGGCAGCGTCAACGGCCGCATCGGCCAGTTCTTCGACGTCACTGAAAAAAGGCAAAAAGAAGCGCTGATCTGGCGCAAGGCGCATTTCGACTACCTGACCCAACTGCCCAATCGCCAGCGTTTCTTCGAAGCGCTGCAGAACGGCATCAAGCGCGCACAGCAGTCTGACCAGACCTTCGCCCTGATTTTCCTGGACCTGGACCTGTTCAAAGAAGTCAACGACACCTTCGGCCACGAAATCGGCGACGAAGTCCTGCGCCAGGTCGCCCGGCGCCTGAACAACTGCCTGCGCGAATCCGACAAGGTCGCGCGCCTGGGCGGTGACGAGTTCACCGCCCTGATCCAGGACATCAGGCGGCAGGAAGACATCGACCTGATCTGCGACAAGATCATCCGGTCGCTGTCGCAGCCCTACACGCTTGCTGCCGGCAGGGTGCATATTTCATGCAGCATCGGCGTGGCCCTCTACCCCGACGACGCGACGGATGCCGACACCCTGCTGCATTATGCCGACCTGGCCATGTACCAGGCCAAGCACAGCGGCCGCAATCAATACCGCCGGTTCACGGCTCCCCTGCGGGACAGCGCACAGAAACGGCTCGATCTGCTCAAGGATCTGCAGTCGGCCCTGGAAACCGGGCAATTCGCCCTGCAATACCAGCCGATCGTGGACATGCAGTCGGGGCGCGTGCACAAGACCGAGGCCCTGGTGCGCTGGCATCACCCGGAACGCGGCCTGATCAGCCCGGGGGAATTCATCCCCCTGGCAGAAGACACCGGCCTGATCGTCGCCCTCGGCGACCACGTCTTCCACCAGGCGGCGCGGCAACTCGCCGCCTGGCGCGACACCCTGGGCACCACGATCGACATCAGCGTGAACGTGTCTCCCGTCCAGTTCAAGTCCGACGGGCTGCGCCCCCAGGCCTGGATGGACACGCTGCGCGAACTGGGATTGCCGGGCAGCGCCATCACGCTGGAAATCACCGAGCGGCTGCTCATGGAAATCGACGACCAGACCAGGATCCGGCGGCAGGCCTTCCAGGAGGCCGGCCTCAAGATGGCGCTGGATGATTTCGGGACCGGATATTCCTCCGTGTCGTACCTCAAGAGCTTCGACATCGATTACATCAAGATCGACCAGAGCTTCATCCGGCACCTGGCCCCGGACTCCGAAGACCTGGCCTTGTGCCAGGCCATCATCACCATGGCCCACCACCTGGGCATGCAAGTGATCGCCGAAGGCATCGAATCGCAAGCGCAACACGAACTGCTGCGCGCAGTCGGCTGCGACTATGGCCAGGGGTACTGGTATTCCCGCCCCGTCGACCCGGACCGCTGCGCCGAACTGCTGAAAACGATGCAGTCAGGCGGCACGCTCCTGCCCACCGCCGACAAGCCGGATCAATGCCCGGAGTTCGGATCGACCGGCTCGTCGCTGTGGAAGATCGTGTGATCCGCCTTGCCCTTGACCGTCAGGAAGCCGGCCAGGCCTTTTTCCATCCGCGACAGGGCGTGGTCCACCAGCAGGTAGCGGCCCGGATACTCGGTCTTGAATTCCACCATCGTGGCCCCGCCCGGGGGCACCAGCGTGGTCTGCACGTCGGTCAGGGGCTTGCTGGTCAATGAGGCCTGGTCGTACACGCGGTCAAAGATCTCGCCGATGACGTGGAAGCTGGAGGTCAGGTTCGGACCGCCGACGCCAAAGAAGATCCGCACCGTATCCCCGACCTGGGATTCCATGTTGTAGACCTTGGTCAGCGCATCCATCGAGCCATTGAACATCATGTGCTCGGGGTTTTCCGCCAGCAGTTTTTCCAGCGAGAATTCCTGCAGGCCGCTGCCGCCGTGCGCCTGGGCGGTGTAGAGCTCGCCCTGCATGACGTAGAACTCGCGATCCACCTTGGGCAGGCCGCCTTCGGGCTCGACCAGGATCATGCCGTACATGCCGTTGGTGATGTGCTGGGCCACCATCGGCGTGGCGCAGTGGTAGACGAACAGACCGGGCTGCAGCGCCTTGAACGAGAAAGACTTGGTCTGGCCCGGCGGCACCTGGGTGACGGCAGCGCCGCCGCCCGGCCCGGTGACCGCATGGAAGTCCACGGAGTGGATGTGCGTGCTGTCCTTGGCATTGGTCACGTTGACCGTGACCGAGTCGCCGACCCGCACCCGGATGAACGGCCCCGGCACCTTGTTGTTGAAGGTCCAGAAGCGGTAGGTGCTGTTGTCGCCCAGGCGGCCTTCGACCTCTGTGGTCAGCAGGTCCACCGTGACCTTCTGCGGCGCGCGCTTGCCCACCGGCGTGCCGACGATGGCGGGATCGTGCGCGATCTGCGGCGCCTCGACCTTGGCCTCCTGGGACGGCTCGCCGACGATGATCTTGCCGACCATCCCCGCCGCCTTGTGGCCCGGCAAGGTGCACAGGTATTCGAAGGTGCCGTTCTTGGCTGCGCGGAACACGATGGCCGTGGCCGCGTTCTTGCCCGAGATCTGGTCCGAATGAGCGTTGAAGTCCGGCACCGCGATATCGTGGGTGGCGCCGTCATCATTGATCAGATTGAGCTGCACCACCGCCCCTTCGGGCACCTTGAGGTCCGGGTTGACCTGATCGGCGATCGCACCGCGCTCGCCGATGAACACCAGCTTGCCGCCGGAGATCGACGTGCGCAGCGTGAAGGTCACGTCCGGCTTGTAAGTCACCGATTGGCTGCCGCCATGAGCGGCATGATCGGCGGCCCAGGTCGGGCCGGCCAGGCCAAGGCTGGCCGCGCACATTACAATCCCACTCAACAGTCGTCCGAAGAACCTCATGATTTCCCCTGCTTTTTTGACGGCAAAATATTTTTCAGTTAAATAATGTAGGTTGATAATTTTGATGTCAACTCACTATACGGCACACGCTTTCGCCTCATGAAAAAGTCCCCGCCAAAAAACGACAAACCTCAAGTTACAGCGTCAAATCCCGGGAAAGAATAGTCTAGACGCCAAATGTCCTGATAAAAAACTTATAATCCCCTACGAGCTCGGGGGCCTTTCCCTGCAATGCTTTTTTTCGACAGGTTCTCATTTTGCTGGCTGACCCTCCTTCCTCCGGGACGATCCGCAGGACCAACGCCCCCAGGCGCATTCCGGTGGCGCCCGAGTCAACGCGATGTTCCACCTGCATGCTCAACGCCATCTGCCTGCCGCTGGGCATGACGCGCCAAGATGTGGTCAAGATGGACGAGCTGGTCAAAGAACGCATCCGCTTGCCCAAGGGCGGCACACTGTATCGTCAGGGCGATGCCGCGGAAGCCGTCTACGGTCTGCGTTCCGGATCGCTCAAGACCCAGATCGAGGACGCCAACGGCCAGGTCCAGATCACCGGTTTTCTGCTGCCGGGTGAAGTCCTGGGCCTGGACGGGCTGATGAGCGAGCAGCAGGTGTCCCATGCCATCGCCCTGGAAGACACCGAGGTCTGCATTATCCGGCTGGACGAAATGGACCAGTTGGCGCCCCAGATTCCTTCATTGCAGCGCCAGTTGCGCCGCCTGATGAGCAAGGAAATCGGCCGCTCCCACCAGTTGCTGCTGGCGCTGGGCAGCCTGCGCTCCGAACAGCGCCTGGCGGCCTTTCTGCTGAACCTGTCCCAGCGTCTTCAGGTGCTGGGCTATTCGCCCTACGAATTCATCCTGCGCATGAGCCGCGAAGAAATCGGCAATTTCCTGGGCCTGACCCTGGAAACCGTCAGCCGGCTGTTCTCGCGCTTCGCCCGCGAGGGACTGATCCGGGTCCAGCAGCGCGAAGTCCAGCTCCTGGACATGACCGGCCTGCAGGCCCTGTCAGGCACGGACTGCAACTAAGCCCTTTTTACCGCCGGGCCGCCCCAAGGCAAAACGCGCGCCCTCGGGGATAAGCCCGGACATGGAGCAGTCCCTGCGGACGGCTCCATGCCTGGCGAATCGGAGCGCCTTGCAAGGCGCGAGGTGGAGGGATGCCTCGACCTGTTCTTATTCCACCGGGTCGCCGAATTCGTCCAGTTCGACCCCGCGCGGGGCGATGCGCAGCGTCAGCGCGCTGGACAGGGCGGCCATGACCCAGAAAATGAAGAAGCCTACGGTATACACCGTCATACGGCCGGCCTGCAGGTGCCCCAGGAACATGACATCCAGGGGATCGACCAGTGCGAACACGACCGCGCTCGCGGCCCCTGCCATCAGGAAGGACGGCCACAGGATCCACATCAGATTGCGTGCGTGCAAAGCCTGTCTCCTGTAACGTAAACAGTGAAATTCAACGCGGCGCCGTCGAAGCCGCGGGTGCAGCCACGACCAGACCCTGCCGGGCCCCGCCGTCGATGATAGCCTGATCCCCGTAAGACTGGAATGCCAGCACGATGGTGATCACGCAGCCGACCACCGCCACGGCGGGGCCCAGGATCAGCAGCCAGGGCCAGCGGTGCCGCCACCAGGGGCGGCCTTCAGACAACATGGAGGTGTCCCGAGTCTTCGATGTCATGTGGTTTTCCTCTTAGTTCGGTACGTAGAAGCTGGATTGCTCGATCACCGAGGCCGCTTCGCCGGAATCCCGCGCGCCGGTCGTCACGAACTGGATATCGTACAGCCCCGGTTTGAGTCCGTCAGCCGGCGCCCGCAACACCACCGGCACCAGCCGGTTGGCCGAGCCGTCCACATGGACCCGGGTGTCGCCATGGTCGGCGGTCTGCAGAATCAGGCCGGGCACGCCCGTGGCGTTCAGATCCAGTTCGATCGCGCTTTCAGCCGAATTGATGATCTGCAGCCGGTAGACGTTCTCGATCAGGCCGCCGGCCACCTCGCGCCCCAAGGCGCCCCGATCGCGGATCACGTCCACCCGCAAGGTGGTGCGCGTGGCCAGCGAGAACACGAATGCAATCGCGATGGCCCCCAGCAGGGCCGTATAGGCCAGCACGCGAGGACGCAGCATGCGGCGGCGCACCTGCGGCTGAGTCAGCCGTTGGGTGATGGCATTGCCCGAGGTGTAGCGGATCAGGCCACGCTCGTAGCCCATCTTGTCCATCACCGTGTCGCAGGCATCCACGCAGGCGCCGCAACCGATGCACATGTATTGCAAGCCGTCGCGAATGTCGATGCCGGTCGGGCAGACCTGCACGCACAGGCTGCAGTCCACGCAGTCGCCCATGCCGGCTTCCTTGTGGTCGATCTTGCGCGAGCGCCCGCCGCGCGGTTCGCCGCGCACGTGGTCATAGGTCACGACGAAGGTGTCGTCATCCACCATCACGCTCTGGAAGCGTGCGTAGGGGCACATGTATTTGCAGACGGCTTCGCGCATGAACCCGGCGTTGCCCCAGGTGGCAAAGGCATAGAACAGCATCCAGAACCACTGCCAGGGTCCCAGATTGAAGGCCATCAGGTGCGCGCCCAGTTCGCGGATCGGCGCAAAATAGCCGATGAAGGTGTAGCCCGTCCACAAGGCCAGGACCACCCACAGGAAATGTTTGGTGGCCTTGAGGCGCAATTTGCGGGCCGTCCAGGGCTGCTCGTCCAGGCGGATGCGGGCCAGGCGGTCGCCCTCGACCCTGGTCTCGATCCACATGAACAGTTCGGTATACACCGTTTGCGGACAGGCGTAGCCGCAGAACAGGCGCCCCGCCATGGCCGTGAACAGGAACAGGGCAAAGGCCGACAGCACCAGCAGCACCGCCAGGTAGATCACGTCCTGGGGCCACAGCACCATGCCGAACAGATAGAACTTACGCGCGCCCAGGTCGAACAGCACGGCCTGACGGCCGTTCCATTCGATCCAGGGCAGGCCGTAGAAGATCAGCTGGGTGAGGAACACCATCAGCACGCGGATGCGCGCGAAAGACCCCTGGACCGAGCGGGGGTAGATCTTCGAGCGGACCTCGGCCAGCGCCTTTTCGACCTGGGGCGAGGTGCCTCCCCCTGAACCCTTGCATATCCTGCGCACGGGCTGCCAGGCCGGTGCGTCGCTCGACGGCTGCGCTGCGGCCTGCTGGGGGGGTTCCTTCTGCATGGTGTCCTCTGTGTGTCGATGACTGGTCTGTGTGACAGGCCCTTATGGATGGGAGTCGTCGGTCGGCCGGCCCCAGCAGGCGCCGGCCGGCTGGCAGGCTAACGGTTGGACTGGCCCCAGACCCAGGCCGTCAGCAGACGGATCTGCTCGGGCGTCAGGTTCTGCTTCTGGGCCGGCATCTGATTGTCGCGGCCATTCAGGATGGTCTCGACAATCGTCGCCTCGGAGCTGCCGTACAGCCAGACCTCATCGGTCAGGTTGGGGGCGCCCAGGGCCTGATTGCCCTTGCCGTCGACGCCGTGACACGCCACGCAATAGGTGTCGAAGCCACGCTTGCCGGCGTTGACGCGCAGCGGATCGTGGGCCAGCCCGGACAACGAGCGGACGTACTGGGCGATGGCGGAAGCCTCGTCGGGCTTGATCGCAGCGCTCCAGGGCGGCATCACGCCGTGGCGGCCTTCGGTGATGGTCTGCTGGATCTGCTCCGGCGCGCCGCCGTACAGCCAGTCGCCGTCGGTCAGATTGGGAAAGCCGCGGCTGCCCTTGGCGTCCGAGCCGTGGCACTGGGCGCAGTTGTTCAGGAACAGGCGCTGACCGATGTCCCGGGCCTGATCGTCACGCGCGATGTCCGGAATCGGCATTTCACGGAAACGCTCGTACACGGGCTGGATGCGCGCATTGAGGGCTTCCTGTTCCTGCTGCACCTGCTGGCCGGCCGTGAAGCCCAGCGTGCCCTTCCAACTGCCCAGTCCCGGATACAGCACCAGATAGCCCAGTGCGAAGATGCACAGCAGCAGGTACATGACCGTCCACCAGCGCGGCACCGGATTGTTCAGTTCGGTCAGGTCGCCGTCCCAGACATGGCCGGTGTTCTCGACCTGCTGGACATCGCGCTTGAGCCAGGCGCGCTGCGAAAACAGCAGCCACACACACCAGGCGATCCCGCCCAGCGCGATGACCGCAATGTAGTAACTCCAGAAACTGCTGACGAAATCACTCATTTGATTCCCCGGTATTCTTGTCGTTCTGATATTCCTCGGGCAAGGCGAAAGGCAGCAGCGCCGCCTGCCGATTGGCCTCGGCGCGATGCGTCGACCAGGCCCACCACACGATGCCGGCGAACGTCGCCATCCCCAGCAGCGTCATGATCCCGTTGATGAGGCCGAGCATGTCAGTGCTCCCCGGTCATGACTTGCTGCGCAGCGGCACGACCGCCCACGCCCAGGCCCTGCAGATAGGCCACGATCGCGTCTTCCTCGGTCTTGCCCTTGAGCTGATCGGGGGCCGCGGCGATTTCCTCGTCCGTGTAGGGCACGCCCAGGGTGCGCAGCACCTTCATGCGTTCCTGAACGTCGGCGCCCTCGACCGTGTTCTTCTGCAGCCAGGGATAGGCCGGCATATTGGATTCCTTGACCACGTCGCGCGGATTGCGCAGGTGGATGCGGTGCCATTCGTCGGAATAACGCGCGCCGACGCGGGCCAGGTCCGGCCCCGTGCGCTTGGAACCCCACAGGAAGGGGTGGTCGTAGACCGATTCCGCAGCGATCGAGTACGGGCCATAACGCTGGACCTCGGACTGCAGCGTGCGGATCTGCTGGGAGTGGCAGCCCACGCAGCCTTCGCGGATGTAGACGTCGCGGCCCATCAGGCGCAGCGCCTCGTAGGGCTTGACGCCCTCGACCGCCGTGGTGGTGGAATGCTGGAAGAACAGCGGGATGATCTGCACCAGGCCGGAGAACGACACCACCAGAATGCTGAAGATGATCAGCAGACCGACGTTGCGCTCCAGCATTTCATGGGAGAAGCGTTTTTTGGTACCAGACATGGTCAACTCCTTAGGCCGATGCCGGCACGGCGGATTGAGGGGCGGCGTGGGCGTCTGGGCTTTCCAGAGGCACCACCGGATTGACCCGAGGCTGGCCACGCACCGTCAGCCAGGTGTTCCAGGCCATCAGACCCATGCCCGCCAGGAAGAACAGGCCGCCGATCATGCGGATGGTGTAGAACGGATAGGTGGACTTCACGACCTCGACGAAGCTGTAGGTCAGCATGCCGTCCTCGCCCGTGGCGCGCCACATCAGGCCCTGCATCACACCCGCAATCCACATCGACGCGATGTACAGCACCACGCCCAGCGTCGCCAGCCAAAAGTGCAGATTGATGTAGTCGGGACGCGCCATGCTTTCACGGCCGTACAGGCGCGGGATCAGGTAGTACAGCGAACCGAAGGTGATCATCGCCACCCAGCCCAGGGCACCGGCGTGCACGTGGCCGACCGTCCAGTCGGTATAGTGCGACAGCGCGTTGACCGTGCGGATGGACATCATCGAGCCTTCGAAGGTCGCCATGCCGTAGAAGGACAGCGCCACCACCAGGAACTTCAGGATCGGGTCGGTGCGCAGTTTGTGCCAGGCGCCCGAGACCGTCATGATGCCGTTGATCATCCCCCCCCAGGACGGGGCCAGCAGGATCAGCGAGAACGCCATGCCCAGCGACTGGGTCCAGTCGGGCAGCGAGGTGTACAGCAGGTGGTGCGGACCGGCCCACATATAGGTGAAGGCCAGCGCCCAGAAGTGCACGATCGACAGGCGATAGGAATAGATCGGACGGCCGGCCTGCTTGGGCACGAAGTAGTACATCATGCCCAGGAAGCTGGTGGTCAGGAAGAAGCCCACGGCATTGTGGCCGTACCACCACTGCACCATGGCGTCCTGCACCCCGGCGTAGGCGGAATAGGACTTCCACATCGACACCGGCAGTTCCAGGTTGTTGAAGATGTGCAGGATCGCGATGGTCAGGATGTAGGACCCGAAGAACCAGTTCGCCACGTAGATGTGCTTGACGCGGCGTTTCGCGATGGTGCCGAAGAACACGACGGCGTACGCCACCCAGACCAGCGTGATCAGGATGTCGATGGGCCATTCGAGTTCGGCGTATTCCTTGGTCGAGGTATAGCCCAGCGGCAGGGTGATGACGGCCCCCACCAGCACGGCCTGCCAGCCCCAGAAGGTGAAGGCCGCGAGCTTGTCGGAGAACAGGCGGACCTGACAGGTACGCTGCACCACGTAATAGGACGTGGCGAACAGGGCGCTGCCGCCAAAGGCGAAGATCACCCCGTTGGTGTGCAGCGGCCGCAGGCGACCGTAGCTGAGCCATGGCGTGTTGAAGTTCAACTCCGGCCAGATCAGTTGCGATGCGATCAGCACGCCGACCGCCATCCCGACCACGCCCCAGAAGATCGTGGCGATGGTGAACTGTCTGACGACGCCGTAGTTGAAGGTTTCGGCCGGTGTTCCGGCTGTACCGGTCGTGCCCATAAGCGTTCCCCTCAGAACAAGGTTAAGACATGAATTTTTGAAAAGCAGAATAATCCCTCACCCGCCCCGAAACGGCCTTGACGTAGGTCAAGGGCGCCCGGGATGGGCGCGATCGTCATCGTCCAGGATCGCGGTAGCCGCATCCCGGGTGTCGTCGAACTGACCGGCGAAGATCGCCCACCAGAACGCCACGCCGATCCCCAGGACGAACAGCAGGGAAATCGGCAAAAGCAGAAACAGCGAGTCCATGGTCTCAGCCCGGGACGGCGCCGGCCGGCCGGACGCCCGCCTGCCCGGCCGCGTCGGCCGCCGCGGGCCGCGTCAGGCGCCAGGCATTGGCCGCAACGGCCAGGGACGACAGCAGCATGGTGATGGCGGCCACCCAGGGTTGCACCCAACCGCAGGCCGCCAGAGGCGTCATCAGCAGATGCCAGGCCAGGGACCCGTGAAGATTCTGGCGCGCGATGCGCCGCATGGCGCGATCCAGCGCAGCGGGATCGCGCACCCCGTCTGCGCCCGCGCGCAGCCGCACCGTATGGCGAGCCGCCAGAGCGGCCGGCACCGACATGGACAAGGCGCAGGGGCAGCTCATGACCAGCAGCGCAACCGTCACGGCGACGGCCTGGCCGGGCTGGACCTGCCACCAGTACAGGCCGACCAGGACGGCCAGCAGGATCTGGATGCAGACGAACCAGAACGCCAGACGATCGGCTGAACGCAGCAATTCGGTATCCTGGCCCTCGTGGGGCTGGCCGCTGACGGCCTGGCGGGCACAGGCTTCCAGGAAGCGGGCCGTCAGCAGAAAGGCCACGAACATGGAGACCGAATCGAAATAGACTTCGCCCACGTCGCGCCAGGTGGCGATGACGCTGGGCACGAAGGCGGCGAGGATGCCCAGCGCCACCGGCACGTCCATGCCGATGCGCCGCTGCGACAGGGACCGCCAGGCGCCGCCCCACACCGGCCAGGCGCAGTACAGGACCAGGGGCACGCACAGGATCAGGCTGAGCCAGTTCATCAGGATGATGGCTTGCTCCAGGGACTGCTGGGCGTCGGAAGAACGCGCGCCGTGACGCAGGTAGCCCGGAAAGGCCAGCATCATGACCTGCATCATCACCAGCCAGGCCAGCCCGGTGCGGGCCAACATGTGCCGCCGCTCATGACGCATGGTGTCGGTCATGTTCGGCGGGGGTGTAAAAAGGGAAGGAGCGCGCATAGAGGGAACTATAGCCAGCCTGCCATGCGCGAACCTTGACACAGATCAATAATTGCCGCAAGACCCTGCAGTCAGCAAGGATTTGACGGGCGGTCCGGCAGCAAAAAAACGGGAAGGCCTTAGCCTTCCCGAAAGCACACCGCAGGGGATGAACCCGGACACGAGACAGTCCGCTCCGGACTGATCCGCGCCTGGCGAATCCGGGCGGCTTGCAAGCCGCCCGGCGGGCTCCCTCCCTGCCCCTCTCTCTCTCAAACTGCCCGATCAGGCCGCCTGCGTTTCCTTCGGCTGGTCGAACTGGGCTTCCTCGGTCGAGCCGGCCAGCGCCGTGGTGGACGACTGGCCGCCCTCGATGGTCTGGGTCACGGCGTCGAAATAGCCCACCCCGACCTCGCGCTGGTGCTTGACGGCGGTGAAGCCCTTGTCGGCGGCGGCGAATTCCTTCTGCTGCAGCTCCACGAAAGCGCTCATCTGCGTGCGGGCGTAGCCGTGGGCCAGTTCGAACATGCTGTAGTTCAGGGCGTGGAAGCCGGCCAGCGTGATGAACTGGAACTTGTAGCCCATGGCGCCCAGTTCGCGCTGGAACTTCGCCACCGTGGCGTCGTCCAGGTTCTTCTTCCAGTTGAACGAGGGCGAGCAGTTGTAGGACAGCATCTTGCCCGGGAACTGGCGGTGGATGGCCTCGGCGAACTTGCGTGCGTATTCCAGATTCGGGGTGGAAGTCTCGCACCAGATCAGATCGGCGTAGGGCGCGTAGGCCAGACCGCGGGCGATCGCCTGGTCCAGCCCGGCGCGGGTGCGGTAGAAGCCTTCCACGGTGCGCTCGCCGGTGACGAAGGGCGCGTCGTTCTCGTCGATATTGCTGGTCAGCAGATCGGCGGCCTCGGCGTCGGTGCGCGCCACCAGCAGGGTCGGCACGTTCAGCACGTCGGCGGCCAGACGGGCCGACACCAGCTTGGCCACGGCTTCGCGGGTGGGCACCAGCACCTTGCCGCCCATGTGGCCGCATTTCTTCACCGAAGCCAGCTGGTCTTCGAAGTGCACGCCGGCGGCGCCCGCCTCGATCATGGACTTCATCAGTTCGAAGGCGTTGAGCACACCGCCGAAACCGGCTTCGGCGTCCGCCACGATCGGCGCGAAGTAATCGATATAGCCTTCGTCGCCCGGATTCTTGCCTTCCATCCACTGGATCTGGTCGCAGCGCGTCAGGGAATTGTTGATGCGCTTGACCACGCTGGGCACGGAATTGGCCGGGTACAGCGACTGGTCGGGGTACATTTCACCGGCGATATTGGCATCGCCCGCCACCTGCCAGCCCGACAGGTAGATGGCCTTCAGGCCGGCCTTGACCTGCTGCATGGCCTGGTTGCCGGTCAGCGCGCCCAATGCATTGACGTAGTCTTCCGTGTGCAGCAGATCCCACAGGCGTTCAGCGCCGCGGCGCGCCAGCGTGTGCTCCACCACCACCGAGCCGCGCAGCCGCACCACTTCGTCGGCGCCGTAGCCCCGCTTGATGCCTTGCCAGCGGGCGTCTTCGGCCCAGCTCCGTTGAAGATTGCGCACTTCGGTTTCGCGAGAGGTCATGGTGATGCTCCTGAGAAAGAGATGAAAAGTGGGTGATCGATGAAACATAGTCTACGCCCATGACGCACTGCACACATGACTTATATCTTATATAAGACATAAAATTTTAATCAATAGAATCAAATATATATGATTTATATTCCATGTTATGAAATTATATTTCTGACAATGAAACGATGAAGCTTGCGCCGCAACATTTTCTTTTCACATCATGAAAAGAAAATGCCATGATGTGAAAACTCAGGCCGGGCCCGGTGGGCGCAGCGCACATCGGCGGCGGTAGAATGGGACGCAGCCCCTCACGGGGCCTCGGGCATGTGCCCTCACCCACCGCACACCGGACCGCCCTCCTCGCGACACCATGTATTCCGATTCCCTATCCGCCAGCCCGCTGGGGCGCGCCACGCCGGGTTCGACCCACTACGACCCGACCCTGCTGTTTCCGATCGCCCGCGCCGAAACGCGCGCTGGACTGGATCTGCCCCAGGCGGCCTACGGCGCCGACATCTGGAATGCCTACGAACTGTCCTGGCTGAACGGCAAGGGCAAGCCGGTCGTGGCGATCGGCCGCTTCACGGTACCCGTGGACAGCGCCTGCCTGATTGAATCCAAATCGCTCAAGCTCTATCTGAACAGCTATAACGAAGAACGCTTCGAATATGCGGACATCGTCCGCCAGCGGCTGCACACGGATCTGTCCCGGGCCTGCGGCAAGCCCGTGCACGTCGAGATCCTGTCGGTGCGCCCGGCGTTCGAACTGAGCTGCACGCCGCTGCGCGGCACCTCCATCGACGACCAGGACCTGGCATTCGAAGCCGTCCAGGCCCCCTGCCCCGACGGCCTGGTCCTGTCGGATCCCGCCCCTTTCGTGCGCGAAAACCTGGTGTCTGAACTATTGAAGTCCAATTGTCCGGTCACCGGACAGCCGGACTGGGCCAGCCTGCTGATCCGCTACGCCGGCCCGCGCATCGACCACGCCGGCCTGCTGCGCTACATCGTGTCGCTGCGCCGCCACCAGGAATTCCACGAGCTGTGCGTGGAAAAGATCTACGGGGAAATCATGCAGCGCTGCGCGCCGGAAGAACTGCTGGTCTACGCGCGCTACACCCGGCGCGGCGGGCTGGACATCAACCCCTGGCGGGCGAATTTCCAGCCGACGGACATCGGGCAAGCGCGGACGTTGCGGCAGTAAATGCACCGGGGCCGCATACGGCCCCGGTGAAAATCGCTCAAATCGGTGCGTCAGGCCCGGGCGCGGATTTCCGGCCAGGCTTTCTTCAGGTAGTAGCACATCGACCAGACCGTCAGGATCGCGGCGACCACGATCAGGACTTGGCCGACGATGCGGGTGGGGATGCCCTGCAGGGGCTGCCAGTACAGCAGGCAGGGAATGGCGACCATTTGCGCGGCAGTCTTGAACTTGCCCAGCCAATGAACGGCCACACTGCTGCTGGCGCCGATTTTTGCCATCCATTCGCGCAAGGCGGAAATGGTGATTTCCCGACCGATGATCACCAGGGCGATCAGGGAATCCACGCGACCCAGATACAACAGGATCAACAACGCCGCGCAAACCATCAGCTTGTCGGCCACCGGGTCCAGAAAGGCGCCGAAGGCCGAGGTCTGGTTCCAGCGGCGCGCCAGCCAGCCATCGAGCCAGTCGGTGACGGCGGCGACGATGAAGGCGATGGCCGCCACGCCATCGCGCCAGCCCGCCGCCCAGGCATCCGGGAGATAGAACAGGGCCACGATCAAGGGGATCATGGCGATGCGCAGCCACGTCAGGGCGATGGGAATATTGAACGGCATGATAGGTGTAATACTACCCTACCGCAGCGCATGATAAATGCGTTCGGCCAGCGCCTCGGAAATCCCTTCGACGCTGCGCAGTTCATCGATGCTGGCGTCCACCACGCCGGTGAAGCCGCCGAAGCGCGCCAGCAGGTTCTGGCGCCGCTGCTTGCCCACGCCTTCGATGTCCTCCAGGCGCGAGACGTTGCGCGCCCTGGCCCGCTTGGCGCGCATGCCGGTGATGGCAAAGCGGTGGGCCTCGTCACGGATCTGCGCCACCAGCATCAGGGCGGCGGATTCCACGCCCAGCGCGACTGAAGGCCGGCCATCGACGAAGACCAGGGTTTCCAGGCCGACCTTGCGGTGATCGCCCTTTTTCACGCCGACGATGCGGCTGACGTCCAGGCCCAGTTCGACGAAGACCTGGCGCGCGATCCCGACCTGGCCCTCGCCGCCGTCGATCAGCACCACGTCGGGCATCTCGGCTTCGCCGTCCGCCACGCGCGCGTAGCGACGCGTCAGCGCCTGGCGCATGGCGGCGTAATCGTCGCCCGGCTCGATGCCGGCGATATTGAAGCGCCGGTACAGCGAGGATTGCATGGCGTGATGGCGGTACACCACGCACGACGCCTGGGTGGCCTCGCCCGCCGTGTGGCTGATGTCGAAGCATTCGATGTGCAGGGCCTCGAGCGCCTCGTCGTCCGTGTCCAGGTCCAGTTCCACGGCCAGCGCCCGCGTGCGCGCCTCGCGCGCGCTGGATTCGGACAAGCGCTGCGCCAGCGCCAGCCGCGCATTGCGCTGGGCCTGTTCCAGCCAGGCGCGGCGCGCCCCCTGGGGCCGGGTCAGGATGCGGATGCGGTGACCGTGCTGTTCGGCCAGCAGCGGCGCCAGGTCCGGATCGGACAAGGCGTGCGAACACACCAGCACGGGCGGGGCCGGATTGTCGGCGTAGTGCTGGGCGACGAAGGCGCTGAGCACTTCCTCGGCGGATTCGTCCTGCGCCTGGGTGGGAAACAGGGGCTTGTCGCCCAGGTGCCGTCCGGCGCGCACCATGGCCAGATTGACGCACACGCGCCCGCCCGCCAGTTCCACCGCGATGATGTCGGCGCTGTCGTCGCCCACCTGCTCCATGGTCTGCTGCTGCAGGACTTTGGCCAATGCGCGCATCTGGTCGCGCAGCGCGGCGGCCTGCTCGAAGTCCTGGCGTTCGGCGGCGGCGGTCATGCGCGCTTCGATGTCCTCCAGCACCTCGCCGGCGCGGCCTTCCAGGAAACGGATGGCGCGCTCGACGTCGGCCTGGTAGTCCTCCGGCGAGATCAGGTTCACGCAGGGCGCGGAACAGCGGCCGATCTGATACAGCAGGCAGGGGCGCGTGCGGTGGGCGTAGACACTGTCCTCGCAGGTGCGCAGGCGAAAGACCTTCTGCAGGATCTGGATCGTCTCGCGCACCGCCCAGGAATTGGGATAAGGGCCGAAAAAACGGCCCGGGCCGTGGGTGCTGCCCCGGTAGTACACGATGCGCGGGGCCTTGTGCGCGGTCAGGTGCAGATAGGGATAGGACTTGTCGTCCCGGAACAGGATGTTGTAGCGGGGCTTGAGGCGCTTGATCAGGTTGTTTTCCAGGATCAGGGCCTCGGCCTCGGTGCGCGTGACCGTGATCTCGGTGCGCACCACGCGCGCCAGCATGTGCTCGATGCGCGGGCCGTGGCCGGACTTCTGGAAATACGAACTGACGCGACGCTTCAGGTCGCGCGCCTTGCCGACGTACAGGACTTCGTCCTGGGCATCGATGTGGCGGTAGACCCCCGGCAGGTGCGGCAGATCAGATAGAAAGGTTTTCAGATCGAAGGCTTCGGGCACGGAGATACCTCGGATCGGACAGCAGCCCCGTCCAGTCGGGCGCGGACCGGGACGGCATCAAGCGCCGGATGCGGCGCACGGCCTGCGGGTCCAGGGGGCGATCCGCCAGCGCCGCCAGCAGTTCGTCGGCCAGATCGGGACGGTTGCAGACCAGCACCATGTCGCAGCCTGCCTCCAGGGCGGCCCGGGCCCGGGCGTGGATGTCGCCGGCCACGCTCGCGCCTTCCATGGTGAGGTCATCCGAGAACACCACGCCGTCGTATTCCAACTGGCCGCGCAGAATGTCGGTCACCCAGCGGCGCGAGAATCCGGCCGGCTCGGGCGCCACCTGGGGGTAGATGACATGGGCCGGCATCACGGCCGGCAGCGCCAGGTCGCCCAGCCAGCGGTACGGGGCGGCGTCCGCGTCCAGGATTTCGCCCAGCGGCCGTTCGTCCACGGGAATCGCCAGGTGGGAATCGGCCGCCACGGCGCCGTGTCCGGGGAAATGCTTGCCGCAAGCCGCCATGCCGGCCTGGGACAGGCCCTGGATCAGCGCGCGGGCCAGCAGGGCCACGATCGCCGGATCCTCGTGCAGGGCCCGGTTGCCGATCACCTGGCTGACCCCGTAATCCAGGTCCAGCACAGGCGTGAAGCTGAAGTCCACGCCGCAAGCCCGCAGTTCGCTGGCCAGCACAAAGCCGGTTTCGGTGGCTGCACGCAGGGCTGCCTGGGGATCGCGGTCATACCACTGACCGAAGGCCCGCATCGCCGGCAGCGGGGTGAAACCGTCCGTGCGGAAGCGCTGTACCCGGCCGCCTTCGTGGTCCACGGCGATCAGCAGGGGCTCGTCGCGCGCGTCGTGGATCGCGGCGCACAGCGCGGTCAACTGGGCCCGGTCGGCGAAATTGCGCGCGAACAGGATCACGCCGCCGACCTGGGGGTGGCGCAGTCGGGCGCGCTCGGCGTCGGTCAGTTCCAGCCCGGCCACGTCGACCATGACGGGGCCGGGAGCCTGGGAAGTACGGTCACCGGAAGGCGAATGCTGTGGCGTGGTCATGCAGTGTGTTCCTTGGAATGCGGCGCGGCGGGCAAAGCCTCGATCACGACGAAGGCCGACACGATATCGGTCTCGTCGGTCATGGACACGTGCGCCCGGCCAAAGCGGGTAGCGTACCAGTCGGCCAGCGGGCCGGACAGGCGGATTTCCGGAGCGCCTCCGGGCCGGTTCAGGACCTGCGCCCGCGACCAGGTCATGGGCATATGGATGCCCAGCCCGATCGCCTTGGAGAAGGCTTCCTTGGCCGCGAAGCGGGTCGCCAGGTAAAGAATGCCCCGGCGCGGGTCACGCGCCCGGCGGCGGGCATGCACGAGCTGCTCGTCCGCCCCCAGGATGCGCCGGACGAAACGGTCACCGTGGCGCGCGTAGATGCGTTCGATACGATCCACCCGCAGCAGATCGGTGCCGATGCCGGCAATGGCTCCAGTGGACACAGGAAGACCTCCGAAGAAACGTCGCTGGACATGCCTGCGGCCGGCGCCCGAGGCGCCGCCCCTGCGGCACGGCCGTCACAGCCGGATGAAATGTTCCCGGTAGTGCTTGAGCTCGTTGATCGACTCCTGGATATCAGCCAGGGCCTCGTGCTTGCTGGACTTGACGAAGCTGCGGTAGACCTCGGGCTTCCAGCGCAGGGACAGTTCCTTGAGCGTGCTGACGTCCAGGTTGCGGTAATGGAAGTAGGCCTCGAGCCGGGGCATGTACTTGACCATGAAACGGCGGTCCTGGCCGATGGTGTTGCCGCACATCGGCGACTTGCCGGCCGGCACCAGCGGAGCCAGGAAGGCCAGCAGGGTGTCTTCCACGTCCGATTCGGTCAGGGTCGAGGCCTTGACCTTGTCGATCAGGCCGCTCTTGCCGTGGGTGGACTGGTTCCATTTATCCATGCCGTCGAGCACGGCGTCGGCCTGATGAACCACCAGCACCGGCGCCTGCGCCACCAGGGTCAGGTCGGGTTCGGTGACGACCATGGCGATTTCCAGGACGCGCTCTTTTTCAGGGTCCAGCCCCGACATTTCCATGTCCAGCCAAATCAGGCGCTGATCGTTCGCAGCCATATCCTATAATCCTTTGCTTGCAAAGAGTCGATTTTCGCACATTGGCCAGACCGACATGCTGACCTTCCTGTTTCTCGCCTGCCTGGTGGGCGACCTGCTGCTGCGCTTCTGGCTGGCGCGCCGGCAGATCCGCCATGTGCTGATGCACCGCAACGCCGTGCCCGCCGTCTTCGCCGACCGCATCGGCCTGCACAGCCACCAGCGCGCCGCCGACTACACCGTGGCCCGGGCCCAGTTGTCCATGGTCGAACGCATCGTCGAGGCCGGCGTGCTGCTGGCCCTGACGCTGCTGGGCGGCCTGCAGGTCCTGGACCTGTTGCTGGGCCATTTCATCGAATCCGAACTCTGGCGCCAGATGGCCCTGGTGGGCGCCGTGCTGGCCCTGCTGGGCGCCGTCGGGCTGGTCTTTTCCGCCTGGCGCACTTTCCGCCTGGAGGCCCGCTTCGGCTTCAACCGCATGACGCCCCGCCTGTTCATCTCCGACGCCCTCAAGATGCTGGCCGTCACGCTGGTGCTGGGCGTCCCGTTGCTGGCCGCCATCCTGTGGATCATGGAATCCGCCGGCACCGACTGGGCCTGGTGGGCCTGGGGGGTCTGGGTAGGCTTCAATCTGCTGGTCCTGTGGCTGTACCCCAGCTTCATCGCCCCGTTGTTCAACCGCTTCACCCCGCTGAACGACCCCGAGCTGGACGAACGCATCCACGCCTTGGCCAAGCGCTGCCATTTCGGCCTGGCGGGCCTGTTCGTCATGGACGGCTCACGGCGTTCCGCCCACGGCAACGCCTATTTCACCGGTTTCGGCCGCCACCGCCGCATCGTGTTCTTCGACACCCTGCTGTCGCGCCTGAACACCGACGAGGTCGAGGCCGTCCTCGCCCACGAACTGGGTCACTTCGCCCACCGCCACATCCTGCGTCGCATCATCATCAGCTTCGTGACCGCCGGCGTGCTGCTGCACCTGCTGGCCTGGCTGTCCACCCAGCTCTGGTTCTACACCGGCCTGGGCGTCATCCCGCAACTGGGACGGCCCAACGACGGCCTGGCGCTGGTGCTGTTCATGCTGGCCCTGCCGGTGCTGACATTCTGGTCCACGCCGATCGCCAGCCTGCTGTCGCGGCGCGACGAATTCCAGGCCGACCGCTACGCGGTGCAGCAATGCGGCGCGGCGCCCCTGGCCAGCGCGCTGGTCAAGCTCTACGACGACAACGCCGCCACGCTGACGCCGGATCCGATCCATTCCGCCTGGTACGACAGCCACCCGCCGGCCCCTGTGCGCATCGCGCACCTGCACAATGGCTGAACCCGCTGCGCTGGGCGGCCGCGTCGTCGCCGCCCACGGACGCCACTACGACGTCGAGATCGAGGACGGCAGCCGGCGCCAGTGCTACACGCGGGGCAAAAAGGCCGGTCCGGCCGTGGGCGACCAGGTGCGCGTGCGCCCCGAAGGCCGCCAGGAAGGCGTCATTCTCGACATCCTGCCGCGCCGCAACCTGTTCTATCGTTCCGACGCCCAGCGCAGCAAGCAGTTCGCCGCCAACATCGACCAGTTGCTGCTGGTGCTGGCCCCCGAACCCGAGTTTTCCGACGACCTGATGGGGCGCGCCCTGGTGGCGGCGGCCAGCGCCGCAGTGCCGGCCCTGATCGTGCTGAACAAGGCCGACCTGCCCGGCGCCGCGGCCGCCCGCGCGCGGCTGGCGACCGTGGAATCCCTGGGCACGCCCGTCCTCATGCTGAGCGCCCTGGACACGGATCAGGTCCGGAATCTGCTGGGTCCCCGGCTGCAGGACCGCCTGACGCTGCTGCTGGGCCAAAGCGGCATGGGCAAATCCACCCTGCTCAACGCGCTGGTGCCCGAGGCCCTGGCGGCGACCCAGGCGCATTCCGAAGCCCTGGGCACCGGCCGTCACACCACCACCCGTACGCAGCTCTATCCCCTGCCCGGAGGCGGCGGCCTGATCGACTCGCCCGGTTTCCAGGCCTTCGGCCTGCAGCACTTGAGCGCCCACGACATCGAGCAGGGTTTCCCGGAATTCGCCGAACCGATCGCCGAATGCCGCTTCTACAACTGCACCCACCGCCACGAACCGGGCTGCGGGGTGCTGGCCGCCCTCGAACGCGGCGACATCCGCGCCGAACGCCACGCCCTGTACATGCGCATCCTGGCGGAAAACGAGGCGGCGAGGCGGTATTGACATGAGCGACGCAACCCTCACCTTCGATCATCACCGTCCCCGCCTGCAGCGCATCGCCTACCGCATGCTCGGCTCCTGGGCCGAGGCCGAGGACGTCGTCCAGGACACCTGGCTCAAATGGCATGCGGCGGATCGGGGCGCCCTGGCCAATATCGAAGCCTGGCTGGTCTCCGTCACGACCCGGCTGTCCATCGACCGGCTCCGGGCGGCCAAGGCCCGGCGGGAACATTACATCGGCGCCTGGCTGCCGGAGCCCGACCTGGAGCACCTGGCCGATCCCGCGCCCTCGCCCGAACAGGCGATTGAACGGTCGCACGACGTTTCCTACGCCCTGCTGGCCGTGCTGGAACGGCTCACGCCCGAAGCCCGCGCGGCCTTCCTGCTGCGAGACGTGTTCGATGAGGGCTATGACGAAATCGCCCGGGTGCTGGGCCGGACCGAGGCCGCCTGCCGCCAGTTGGTGCATCGCGCCCGGGCCCGGATCAAGGACGAACGCAAGCCGGCCCCCGTAGACCCCGAAGCCCAGCGCAACCTGCTGCAAGCCTTCGCCCAGGCCGCCTCGACGGGCGACTTCACGGCGCTCAAGTCGGTGCTGGCGGCCGATGCCCAACTGGTCGGCGACGGCGGCGGCAAAGTCGCCAGCTTCGGCGTGCCGCTGCTGGGCGGACAGCGCATCGCGCAGCTCTACCTGGCGACCTGCCTGCGCTTTCGCGACCGGGTGCGCTGCGAGATCGCCCTCGTCGGCCGCCAATGGCGGCTGTTGCGCTTCATCGACGACAAGCTGGAATCGGCGCAATACCTGGAGACCGACGGCGCGCGCATCACCCGCATCCACGCGCAGCGCAATCCCGACAAACTCGCGCGGCTGGCACAGGCCCTGGGCCGCGAGCTGAGCGTCCAGCCCTGATCCACAAACCGGCGCCTCGGCCCCGGATCAGAAAAATTTTTCGGCGAGGCCATCACAAACCGGAAGCGCCGTTCGTCTTGAGTGTGAACCCTTCAACTCTCACTCGAGGTAATTCCATGTCACACCCCCGCCTGAACTGGACGGCCATCGCGCCCAAGACCTACAAGGCCATGGCCGGCGTCAACGCCACGCTCTCCGGCTCCACCCTGGGACCGATCCTGACAGACCTGATCCAGACCCGTGTCTCGCAGATCAACGGCTGCGCCTTCTGCCTGGACATGCACGCGCGCGACCTGCGCAAGCACGGCGAGAGCTGGCAGCGTATCAACAGCCTCTCGACCTGGCGCGAGACCGAGCTGTACAACGCCCGTGAACGGGCGGCGCTGAACTGGGCGGAGACCATGACCCGCCTGGCCGACCGGCACGACCCCGACCGGGACGCCGCCTTCGAGGCGCTGCGGGCCGAGTTCGACGATCAGGAAATCGTGGAGTTGTGCTGGGGGATCGCCGCGATCAACGCCTGGAACCGGATGGCCATCGGCATGAGCGCGCCCATCCCCGCGCAAGCGATCGACTGAAAGCGGTCCTCTCTCTTCGATTCCCGGGAGGGCGCGCCCTCCTCGTTTCATTCCCATGCAAGGAACCCTGATGAACATCGTCATTATCGGCGGCACCGGCCTCATCGGCCGCAAGCTCACGGCGCGCCTGGAACAGGCGGGCCACACCGTGCTGGCAGCCGCCCCATCCACGGGCGTGAACTCGGTGACCGGCGAAGGCCTGGACCGGGCGCTGACGGGCGCCGAAGTCCTGATCGACGTCACCAACGCCCCCTCCTTCGAGGAAAGCGCCGTGATGACGTTCTTCCGCGCCTCCACCGCCAACCTGCTGCGCGCGAGCCGGACCGCCGGCATCCGCCACTACGTCGCGCTGTCCGTGGTCGGATCCGAACGCCTGCCCAACAGCGGCTACTTCCGCGCCAAGATCGCCCAGGAAGCCCTGATCGCGGACGGCGGGCTCCCCCACACGATCGTCCGGGCGACGCAGTTCTTCGAATTCCTGGACGCCATCGCCCAGTCCTTCTCGCGGGACGGCGCCATCCGCGCGCCCGCCGCTCTGCTGCAGCCAATGGCCGCGGACGACGTCGCCGCGGCGCTCGCCCGGATCGCCTCCGAATCGCCCCTGAACGGCATGCGCGAAGTCGCCGGCCCCGCACCGTTCCGCCTGACCGACCTGCTGCGCAAGACGCGCCCGGCACAGGCCGCGCCGGAGATCGTCCAGGACGACGACGCGCCGTATTTCGGCGACCGGATCGACGACACGACCCTGATGCCCGGCGCGCAAGCCAGGCTCGGGACCCTGTCCCTGGAAACCTGGCTGTCGGCCCAGGCCGCGCCGGTCCGCTGATGGAGGGCGCCATGCAGGCAGGCTCGCCGCGAATCGCGCTCATCACCGGCGGCGGCGCCGGCATCGGCCTGGCGACGGCCAAGGCCTTTGCCGCCGCAGGCACCCGCGCCGTCATCACCGGACGCAACGAGGCCCGTCTGGCCGCCGCCGCCCGGCAGACGCCAGGCATCGACTACATCGTCGCGGACGCGGCCAGCGAGGCGGACGCGGAACACACCGTCGCCACCACCGTCCAGCGCTGGGGCCGACTGGACGTCCTGGTCAACAATGCCGGCGCCGGCGCCATCCTGCCGCTGGCCCAGGCCGGCGCCGACCGCATCGCCGCGATTTTCGCCACCAACGTCATCGGTCCCTCGTTGCTCGCGCGCGCCGCCCTGCCCCACCTGAGGGCGGCCGCCGGCGCCATCGTCAACGTGTCCAGCACCTTCGGCCACAAGGCCGCCGCCGGGCTCTCGCACTACGCCGCCAGCAAGGCGGCCCTGGAGCACATGACGCGCTGCTGGGCGCTGGAATTCGCGGCGGATGGCATCCGCGTCAATGCGGTCGCCGCCGGGCCGACCGAAACCCGTTTCCTCGAAGACCGGATGCGGCTGACCCCCGAACAGATCGAGGCGGTGAAGGCCGACGAGCGCGCCAGGATCCCCCTGGGCCGGCGCGGCGAGCCCGAGGACGTCGCGCCCTGGATCGTGTCGCTGACCATGCCCGGATCCGCCTGGATCACCGGCCAGGTCCTGCGTGTCGACGGCGGCCTGGTCATTGCCTGAACCCGCATCCACTCCATCACAAGGAACACAGCCATGTCCCATCCGAAGACGCTCGCGGCGCTGCTCTGCCTGGCCTGCGCCGCATCCGCGGCCGAACCGTCCTCCGCGCCCCCGCCCGGACCAATCGTCACCCAGGTCCTGCGACAGGATCTGCCCGACATGCCGGGCAAGGAAGCGCTGATGCTGCTCGTCGAATACCCGCCCGGCGGCGTCGATCCCGTCCACCGGCACGACGCCCACGGCCTGATCTACGTGCTGGAAGGGGAAATCGTGATGGGCGTCCGCAGCGGGCCGGAGACGGTCCTGCGCCCCGGCCAGGCCTTTCACGAAGGGCCGGACGATGTCCACACCGTCGGCCGCAACGCCAGCGCCACCCAGCCCGCCAGGTTTCTGGCGGTGCTGATCAAGGACGAGGGAAAGCCGCCTGTCCTGCCGGCCCGCTAGCGGACTGATCGTCCAGGACGCCGGCGGCGGCCGGGACCGCGAGGCCCTGCGCCGCAGCCAGAAAGTGATAAAAGTTGCGGATCAGGATCGCCGTGGCGCCCCAGATGAAGTGGGATTCCCAGGGAATCGCGAAATAGCATCGGCCATGGCCCAGGGACGATTCCATCCGGTGCAGCACGTGCCGGCCCGGGTCCAGCAGGACCGCCAGGGGCACCTCGAAGACCTCGGCGACCTCGGCCTCGTCGGCCTGGATGTGGAAACCGGGCAACAGTTCGCCCACCACGGGGGTCATCAGAAAGCCGGTGGTGGTCAGCAGCGTCGGCTGCGTGCCGATCAAGTGGACGAAACGCCGCTCGACGCCGATTTCCTCTCGCGTTTCGCGCAGGGCCGCCGCCACCGGCCCGTTGTCGGAGGATTCGATGCGCCCGCCCGGAAAACTGATCTGGCCTGCATGATGATGCAGATGCGCGGCGCGGCGTGTGAACAGGACATGCAAGCCGGCCTCGCGCTGGACGAGCGGCATCAGAACGGCCGCCTGCCGGGCCTGGGCGTAGGACGGGCCCCCGGGGGCGAAAGCCTGGGCGAACAAGGGCTCGACCTGCCAGTCGACCGGTCGCTGGAACGCCTCGCGGATGTAGTCCAGCCGCAGACATTCCGGCGGCAGCGCCGGCAAGGGCACGCTGGGCAGGACAGGCTGGACCTGAGGATCAAAACTCGCGGTACGGCGACTGCCCGGCTCCGGCATCCGATACGACATGAAATCCCGATGGTGAAATCCCGGTGCGGCTCGAACACGCCGGGACAATTTTGCCTTGGGGGTGGCCCGACGGCAAAAACAAAGGGCACCCGAACGGGTGCCCTTGGACTGATGCGCGATGCCGTGATCAGACGGCCTTGCGAACCAGCTTTTCCTTGATGCGAGCGGCCTTACCCGTCAGGTTGCGCAGATAGTACAGCTTAGCACGACGGACGTCGCCACGGCGCTTGACTTCGATCGAGGCGATCTGCGGCGAATACAGCTGGAAGGTCCGTTCGACGGCTTCGCCCGACGAGATCTTGCGCACGGTGAAGGCGGAATTCAGACCGCGATTGCGACGCGCGATGACCACGCCTTCGTAGGCCTGGGCGCGCTTGCGCGTGCCTTCGACCACGTTGACGCTCACGATGACGGTGTCACCGGGGCCGAATGCGGGGATGGTGCGGCCTTCGGTCAGGCGCGCGATTTCTTCTTGTTCGAGGGTTTCGATCAGGTTCAAGATGGGCTCCAAGGCATCATGGGCACCGGGCATGAATGTATTGGGATTGCCGGGCCAGAGGATGCAAACCAGGGATTATATCAGAACCCGGCCGCCACACCCAGCCACATCATGCCCGGAATCATGGCGGCCCAGGTCAGGACCATGAGGACGTCGCCCGCCAGCACCGCCAGGCGGCGCCAACCGATCCGCAGGCCGGTGCGCGGCCGATGCACCGAGGCCGCCGCCTGGCGTGCCGGCGCCGCCCGCCCCCAACGCGTGGAGCGCCCGGCGGGACGGCCGCCCCACGAGCCGCCCGACACCCAGGGCCCCTGAAGCACAGCCGAAG
Source organism: Castellaniella hirudinis (assembly GCF_042651965.1). Classification (NCBI taxonomy): domain Bacteria; kingdom Pseudomonadati; phylum Pseudomonadota; class Betaproteobacteria; order Burkholderiales; family Alcaligenaceae; genus Castellaniella; species Castellaniella hirudinis. Next base: position 59,270 of record NZ_JBHSDY010000010.1, on the reverse strand, counting down.
TATTCGACCGCACGGGCCGTGCCGAAGCCCCCCGCCCCGGCCCGCCGCGCCCGGCCGCACCCGCGCCCGTCCAAGCCCATGTCCCGTTCCAAGCCATCGATCCAGCCATGTCGAATCTCCCAGGTGCGCCCGGTGCCAAAAGCGCCGTTGCTGTTGTTTTATACAGTGCTCATGGATACTGTACAAAGAAACAGTGTTTGGCGCAAGAGAAAAAATTCGATATGTTCGAGCAGACGCTTGCTGGCCGGACGTCGAAGCCGGGCTGCGGCGGCCTGATCGATTCCCCGGGCCGCCGCAGGCATCATCCTGAACGGCGGTAAAGCCAGCCTGTTTCTCTCCCTGGAGCACACCCCATGCCACGTACCTTTCTCGACCACCTCGCGATCACCGCTTTCTCGCTGGAATCCGGCACGGCATTCGTTGCCGACGCGCTCGGTGTGTCGCCGCAGGCCGGCGGTGAACACCCGCGCATGGGGACTCACAACCAGTTGCTGCGCCTGGGCGATACCCTGTACCTGGAGGTGATCGCCCCCAATCCGGCGGCGCCGGCGCCCGGACGACCGCGCTGGTTCGGGCTGGATACGCTGGGCGCCGGATCATCCCCGGCGCTGTCCGCCTGGGTGGCGCGCAGCACCGATATCCAGGCCACGGCGGCCGCTGCCGCAGAGCCGCTGGGCCCGGTCGAGTCCATGAGCCGGGGCGCGCTCGACTGGCTGATCACCATTCCCGCCGATGGCTCGGTCCCGCTGGACGGCGTCGCCCCTGCCCTCATCGAATGGCGCGCCGATGCGCACCCGGCTTCGCGGATGGAAGATCGGGGATGCGCCCTGGCCCTGCTCGAACTCTTTCACCCCGACCCGGACCGCGTTTCGCGCCTGCTGTCGTCGCTGGAACTGGACGCTCCGGTGTCCGTGCGCCGGGCCGGACCCGGCGCCGCGGCGCGCCTGGTTGCGCACATCGACACGCCGCACGGGCGCCGGACCTTGTAAGACCGCAGAGGGTCCGCCCCCCCCCGGGCCGACCGCGCACCGGCCCCACGCGATCCCCCGGATGCGCGCGAGCAGGCCTTAATCGACCAGTGACCCAGCCAGCTTGCGCAGGAAATCCTCGCAGGCCGTCAATTGGGCGATGTCGATGTATTCGTCGGCCCGATGCGCCTGTTCGATATGGCCGGGACCGCAGACCACCGCAGGGATGCCGGCGTTCTGGAACTGCCCGCCCTCGGTGCCGTAACTGACTTTGCTCGTCCCCTTGTCACCAGTCAACGCGCGCACCAGCCGGGTGATCGCTTCGCGTTCGGACGCTTCCAGCGCGAGGACCGCCACCGGCATCGCCTCGATCTCGACGCGCGCGGCGTCATGGTCCCGGCGCATCCGGGGCAGCAATTCGGTCTGGATGTACGCCTCGACCCGGCGCTGGATACCGTCCGGCGACATGCCGGGCAGGTTGCGGAACTCGTAGCTGAATTCGCACGCATCCGGGATGGTGTTCACCGCGATCCCGCCGGCAATCAGATTGGTGCTCAAGGTCGTGAACGGCACGTCGTAGCATTCGTCGTACGGCCCCTGGGATTTGAACTGATCCGCCAGATCCCGCAAATGGCAGATCAGGCGGGCGGCATGTTCGATCGCATTGCATCCCCGAGTGGTCAGCGAGGAATGCGCCGCTTTGCCGTGCACCCGGCAGCGGTACAGGTTCATGCCCTTGTGCGCCACCACCACGCGCATGCCGGTGGGCTCGCCCACCACGCAGCCTTCGGGACGCACGCCACGCTGCTTGAGCGCCGCCAGCATCACGGGCGCGCCCAGACAGCCGACCTCCTCATCGTAGGAAAAAGCCAGATGCAAGGGCTTGGTCCGCCTCAAGGACAGGAAATGCGGCACGAGGGCGAGCGAGGCCGCAATAAAGCCCTTCATGTCGGCCGTGCCCCGGCCATACAGCTTGCCGTCCTTTTCAGTGAGCGAAAAGGGATCCGAACCCCAATCCTGCCCATCCACCGGCACGACGTCGGTGTGCCCGGACAGGACGATCCCGCCTTGCGTAGCGCCGTCGTGGGCGGGCAGCGTGGCGAACAGATTGGCCTTCCCGCCCTCCGGCGCATAGCTCAGCTCGGACGTGACGCCCTGCGCGGCCAGCGCGTCTCGGACCGTCTCGATCAGCGCGAGATTGGAATTGCGGCTGGTCGTGTCAAAGGCCACCAGCCGCCGCAGCCATTCGCGTGTGCTCATGTTTTCCATGGATAGTATGGTACCCCCCACGCCGCGCCTTCGGCTTGCATCCACCTCGCGGCTTGCAAGCCGCTTGGATTCGCCAGGCACGAAACAGTCCACCGGGACTGTCCCGTGTCCGGGCTCATCCCCCCCCAAGGAGGGTGCTTTTTGCCTTGGGGCGGCCCGGCGGCAAAAAGTAATCCGCCCGCCCCGTACAAAGAAAACCCCGGCAACCGGATCAAGTCCAGTTGTCGGGGCCCGGCCGGCCCGCAGAGCGGGACCGGCATGCCTCACATCCGATCGGAAAGATCAGAGATCCGGCTGCGGCGTGGTGCGCAGATAGGGACGGATCTCGGTGTAGCCCTTGGGGAATTTTTCCTTCAGGACGGCCGGATCCTTGATCGACGGAGCGATGATGACGTCTTCGCCCTGCTTCCAGTTCACCGGCGTGGCGACGCTGTAGTTGTCGGTCAGTTGCAGGGAGTCCAGGGCGCGCAGGATTTCATCGAAGTTGCGGCCCGTGCTGGCCGGATAGGTCAGGATCAGGCGGATCTTCTTGTTCGGGTCGATGACGAAGACCGAGCGCACCGTGGCGGTGGTGCTGGCGTTCGGGTGGATCATGTCGTACAGGGTCGCAACCTTGCGGTCCTCGTCGGCCAGGATCGGGTACTGGACGTCGGTCTTCTGGGTGTCGTTGATGTCCTTGATCCAGTCGATGTGCGACTGCTTGCCGTCGACGGACACGGCGATCACCTTGGCGCCGCGCTTGGCGAACTCACCCGACAGAATGGCGGTATAACCCAGCTCGGTGGTGCAGACCGGCGTGAAATCGGCCGGGTGGGAGAACAGGACGCCCCAGCCATTGCCCAGGAATTCATGAAACTTGATCTTGCCCAGGGAAGAGTCCTGTTCAAAATCGGGGGCGACATCGCCCAGACGCAGAGTGGTCATCAATAGCTCCTGTTCCAAGTGTCTGCCGCCCGGACGATCCGGGCGGCGAATCCGGTGAGGAAACCGCAGAGGTTTCCCTGACACCTAAGATTCTTGCAGAATATAAACGGCTATTGAAATACCAAATAGTTATGTTTATATCTGCGCTTGACGCACATAACGATCGGCCAGCCCGCCGTCCCGGATCGCCGACTCCAGCGCCAGCGCGCGCGGCAGCACGTGCGCGGCATACTGCACCGCCGTGGCGATCTTGTTCGGGTGGAACGCGTCGGTCGACCCCTCGCCGATGGCGACGGCCGCCACCAGCGCGGAACGCCCCAGTTGCCAGCCCGCGTGCGCGGTGCCGGCCAGCATCAGGCACGGCACGCTGCCGGTGAACACGCCCCGGATGTCCTCGCGGATGTGCTCCAGCACAAAAGCCAGCGCCGACTCATAGGCTCCGGCCGCCGTCTCCAGCCGCTCGCCGATCATGCCCAGGGCCTCGGCATGCACACCGCTTGCCGCCCGCAAAGCCGCCGCCGTGCTGCGCATCCCGGCGATCTGTTCGCGCGCCACGGCGCCGCCGTCACGCACCAGCTTGCGGCCGATGAAATCGTTGGCCTGGATCGCCGTGGTGCCTTCGTAGATGGGCAGGATGCGGGCGTCGCGGTAGTACTGGGCGGCGCCGGTTTCCTCGATGAAGCCCATGCCGCCGTGCACTTGCACGCCCAGCGAAGCGACCTCGACGGAGGATTCCGTGGAGAACGCCTTGACGATGGGCACGAAGTATTCGTACGCGGTCTTGCAGCGGGCGCGCTCGGCCTCGTCGCTCAGATGAGCGGCCTTGTCCCGATAGCCGGCCGCGACGTAAGCCACGGCGCGCGCGCCCTCGGTCAGGCCGCGCATGATGCCCAGCATGCGCGCCACGTCGGGGTGGCGGGCGATGGGCACCGGGCCGGCGGAACCTTCCAGGGCGTTGCCCTGGATGCGTTCGGCCGCGTAGGCCGTGGCGTGCTGCAGCGCGCGCTCGGACAGCGCCACACCCTGCAGGCCGACCGCGTAGCGCGCCGCATTCATCATGATGAACATGTATTCCAGGCCGCGGTTTTCTTCGCCGATCAGGTAGCCGACCGCACCGCCCTCGCCCGCTTCGCCCTCGCCCGAGCCATACAGCAGCACCGCCGTGGGGCTGCCGTGGATGCCCAGCTTGTGTTCCAGCGAAGCGCACACCACGTCATTGCGGACGCCCAGGGCGCCGTCGTCACCCACCAGGAACTTGGGCACGATGAACAGGGAAATGCCCTTGACGCCCTTGGGCGCGTCCGGCGTGCGCGCCAGCACCAGGTGGATGATGTTTTCCGCCATGTCGTGATCCCCATACGTGATGAAGATCTTCTGGCCCGTGATGCGGTAACTGCCGTCGTCCTGACGCACGGCCCGGGACTTGAGCAGCGCCAGGTCGGAGCCCGCCTGCGGCTCGGTCAGATTCATGGTTCCGGTCCAGCGGCCTTCCAGCAGGGGCGGGATGAAACGGGCCTTCTGCGCATCCGAACCCACCATGGACAGGGCTTCGATCACGCCGTCGGTCAACAAGGGGCACAGGGAAAAGGCCAGGTTGCCGGCGTTGATGCTTTCCGTCACCGGCGCGGAGACCAGCTTGGGCAGGCCCTGGCCGCCGTATTCAGCCTCGTGCGGCAGGCCTTGCCAGCCGCCCTGCGCGAAGGCCTGGAACGCCGCTTTGAAGCCGGGCGTGGTCTGCACGCCCTGCTCGCTCCAGCGGGCCGGTTCGGTGTCGCCCGCGCGGTTCAGCGGCGCGACTTCCTGTTCGACGAAACGCGCGTTTTCCTCGAGCACGGCATCGACAAGGTCTTCGGAGACTTCTTCAAAGCCCGGCAAGGCCAGCACGCCCTTCAGGTCGGCCAGCTCGCGCAGAATGAAACGGATATCCTGGGTAGGAACCTGGTATGTCATCGCAATTCCTGTGGTGCGCGGGGGCAAGAGCCCCCACGCTGCGCAGGCTTTCGCCTGCTTGCTGCCCCCCGAGGGGGCGCTTTTTGCCTTGGGGCGGCCCGGCGGCAAAAGGGCCCCCCCGCTGCGCAGGCTTTCGCCTGCTTGCATCCATCGAGCGGCTTAGAGCGCCTGGACCAGTTCAGGCACGGCCTGGAACAGGTCGGCCACCAGACCATAATCGGCCACGCCGAAGATCGGCGCCTCGGCGTCCTTGTTGATCGCCACGATCACCTTCGAGTCCTTCATCCCCGCCAGGTGCTGGATCGCCCCCGAGATCCCGATCGCCACGTACAGTTGCGGCGCCACGATCTTGCCGGTCTGACCGACCTGCCAGTCGTTGGGCGCGTAGCCCGCGTCCACCGCCGCGCGCGAAGCGCCCAGCGCCGCGCCCAGCTTGTCGGCCAGCGGGTCCAGGATCTTGAAGTTCTCGGCGCTGCCCATGCCGCGCCCGCCCGACACCACCACCGTGGCAGCGGTCAGTTCCGGCCGGTCGCTCTTGGCCAGCTCTCGGCCGACGAACTGCGACTTGCCCGAATCGGCCACCGCGTCGACCGTCTCGACCGCCGCCGAACCGCCCGTGGCGGCTGCCGGATCGAAGGCCGTGGTGCGCACGGTGAGGACCTTGGTCGCGTCGGCGGACTGCACCGTCGCCAGCGCATTGCCGGCGTAGATCGGCCGCACGAAGGTGTCGGCCGATTCCACGGCCACGATGTCGGAGATCTGCGCCACGTCCAGCTTGGCCGCCACGCGCGGAGCGACGTTCTTGCCCGAGGCCGTGGCCGCAAACAGAATGTGGCTGTGGCCGCCGGCCGCCGCCAGCACTTGCGCGGCCAGGTTCTCGGCCAGGCCCTCGGCCAGCGAGGCGCCGTCCGCCAGCAGGACCTTGCTCACGCCCGCGACCTGGGCCGCCTGATCGGCCACGGCGCGCGCGCCGGAACCCGCCACCAGCACGTGCACGTCGCCGCCGATCGCCGCAGCCGCCGCCACCGCATTGCGGGTCGCCGCGCCCAGTTGGGCGTTGTCATGTTCAGCAATGACCAGAATGCTCATTTACACCACCTTCGCTTCGTTCTTGAGTTTGTCCACCAGAGCGGCCACGTCGGCCACGATGACGCCGGCCGAGCGGCTGGCCGGCTCGACGACCTTCACGGTCTTCAGGCGCGGCGCCACGTCCACGCCCAGGGCGTCGGGCGCGACGGTATCCAGTTGCTTTTTCTTCGCCTTCATGATGTTGGGCAGCGTCACGTAGCGCGGCTCGTTCAGGCGCAGGTCCGTCGTGATGATGGCCGGCAGCGCTAGGCTGAGCGTCTCCAGGCCGCCGTCGACTTCGCGGGTGACCTGCACGCGCTCGCCCTGCACCTCGACCTTGCTGGCGTTGGTGGCCTGCGGCCAGTCCAGCAGCGCGGCCAGCATCTGGCCGGTCTGGTTGGCGTCGTCATCGATCGCCTGCTTGCCCAGAATGATCAGGCCGGGCTGTTCCTGGTCGGCCAGCGCCTTGAGCAGCTTGGCCACGGCCAGCGGCTGCAGTTCGGCGTCGGTCTGGACCAGAATGCCCCGATCCGCGCCGATCGCCATGGCCGTGCGCAGCGTTTCCTGGCATTGCGCCACCCCGCACGACACCGCCACGATTTCAGCCGCAGCGCCCTGCTCCTTCAGGCGCACGGCTTCTTCGACGGCGATTTCGTCGAACGGATTCATGGACATCTTGACATTGGCGATGTCCACGCCAGTGTGATCGGATTTGACGCGCACCTTGACGTTGTAGTCAACCACGCGCTTGACCGGTACCAGGACCTTCATCGAGCATACTCCAGAATGAAAAGAAAACAGGATGGCCGCATCCGACGACGAATCGCGTCACGCACGGCCCCATCAGTAACCGCCCAGCGCCCGCACATGCGCCACCGCGCTGCGTCCCAGGGCTGACAGGTCGTAACCGCCTTCGAGAAAGCTGACGATCCGTCCCTGGGCGGATTCGGCCGCGATCTCGACCAGACGTTCGGTGATCCAGGCGTAGTCCGCCTCGACCAGTTTAAGGCTGCCCATATCGTCCTCGCGATGGGCGTCGAACCCCGCCGACACCAGGATCAATTCGGGCCGAAAAGCGCGCAAGGCAGGCAACCAGCGCACGGACGCAATATCGCGGATCACGTCGCCGCCGGAATAGGCATCGACCGGGACGTTGATCATGTTCGGCCCCGGATTTTCCTGGCGGGTGCCGGGGAACAGCGGGTATTGGTAGAAACTGCACATCAGGACCCGGTCTTCGTCCAGGAAGGCTTCTTCGGTGCCGTTGCCGTGGTGGACGTCGAAATCCACGATGGCGACGCGCGACAGGCCGTAGTGATCCAGGGCGTAGCGGGCCGCAATGGCGACGTTATTGAAAAAACAGAACCCCAAGGCCTGAGCGGGACGCGCGTGGTGGCCCGGCGGACGGATGGCGCAGAACGCCGTCTGCGCATGGCCTGCCAGGATCTCGTCCAGGGCCGTCAGGCCGGCGCCGGCCGCCGCCCAGGCCGCCGGCAGCGTGTCCGGATTCATGATCGTGTCGGGGTCCACCGGAAAATAGCCGGCCGCCGGCGCGTGCTGGCGCAGGAACGCCAGATATTCCGGTGTGTGCACCCGCAGCACGTCCTCGGACCCGGCGGGGCGCGCAATGCGGTGAGACAGGAAATCCATCAGGCCGCTGGCGGCCAGTTGATCGGCCACCGCATCCAGGCGTTGAGGGGATTCGGGGTGCCAGGCCCCCATCTCATGCAGTCGGCAGGCTGGATGGGTAATATAGAGTGTCTCCATAAGGGCGATTATGTTCAGACCAACCCGTATTTTGCAAGTTGCCGTAGCGTCGCTTTTTATATCCGGCTGCGCCAGCAGCCACAGCGGTTCCAAACCACCCGCCGCTTCCCTGTCAGAGACGACAAATCAAACAATCGTTTCAAACAATCGTATTAATTCTAGCAGAACACCCAACCCCGGCAAACCCGTGCAAACCCGGGGAGATTTCCTCGGCGCCGATGGCAAGCTGCTGCCCGAAGTCCAGGCGTTCGCCCGGGAGACCGCCCGGACCTACGCCCTGCCCCTGGGCGGCGTCGAGGCCCTGCTGGCCGAGGCGCACTACAACGCGACCGCCGCGCGGCTGATGACGCCGCCCACGCGCACGGGCCGCATCCGCCGCGCCTGGACCAGCTACCGTCAGCGCCACGTCGATCCGATCCGCATCCGCGCGGGCACGTCGTTCTGGCAGGAACACCGGGCGGCGATCGACCGGGCCAGCGCCCGCACCGGCGTGCCGCCCTCGATCATCGTCGCCATCATCGGCATCGAAACCGTCTATGGCCGCTACACCGGCGATCACCGGGTGCTGGACACGCTGACCACGCTGGGATTCCGTTATCCCGACCCGAACCGGCCGGAACGCCAGGCGATGTTCCGCGAGCAACTCGCCGACCTGATCGTGCTGGACCACCGGGGCGCGCTGGACGCGCGGATCGTGGAGGGCTCGTTCGCGGGCGCCATGGGGCTGCCGCAGTTCATGCCGGGCAGCCTGATGCGCTATGCGGTGGACGGTGACGGCGACGGCCGCATCGACCTGCTGAACAATACCGATGACGCCATCGCCTCGGTGGCGGCGTTCCTGCAGGCCCACGGCTGGGTGCGCGACGTGCCGGTCTTCGCGCCCGTGTCGCTGCCCGCCGGCGCCGCGCGGCTGGCCCAGGACAGCTTGAAACCGGAAAGCGACTGGGCGGCGCTCAAGGCGGCCGGCGCCCAGGCCCTGGCAGGCGGCGGGTCCGCCTGGCAGGCCCAGCCGCTGGGGGTGATCGACCTGCGCGACGAAATCCGCAACACCCACGATGTGCGCACCGCCACGCCCAATTTCTTTGCCATCACCCAGTACAACCGCAGCTATTTCTATGCGGCGTCGGTGGCCGACCTGGCGCACGAGATCGCCGACCGGATCGGCTATGGGGATCCGAATCGGCTGGACCGACCGGGCAACTAGCGCCCGGCCTCTCTATGACGGGAGTATCGAAGTCCGGCAGCCGATCAGTGAATCAATCAGTTGAACACCCCGGACGACAGGTAGCGGTCGCCCCGGTCGCAGACGATGAAGACGATGGTGGCGTCGCGCACCGTGGCGGCGACGCGCAGTGCGGCCACGGCCGCGCCGGCCGAGGAAATCCCGCCGAAGATGCCTTCTTCGGCGGCCAGGCGCCGGGCCATGGTTTCCGCCTGATCCTGGGTGATGGGCTCGAAGGCGTCGATGGCGGCCGGATCGTAGATGCTGGGCTGGTAGGCTTCCGGCCACTTGCGGATGCCGGGGATGTGGGCGCCTTCGGCCGGCTGGGCGCCGATGATGCGCACGGCCGGATTGCGTTCGCGCAGGTACGCTCCCACCCCCATGATGGTGCCGGTCGTGCCCATGGCGCTGACGAAGTGCGTGACCCCGCCCCCGGTCTGCTCCCAGATTTCCGGACCGGTGGTTTCGTAATGGGCGCGGGGATTGTCGGCGTTGGAAAACTGGTCCAGGACCTTGCCCTTGCCTTCGGATTGCATCTGCAGCGCCAGGTCGCGGGCGTATTCCATGCCCCCGCCCTGGGCAGGCGTCAGGATGAGTTCGGCCCCGTAGGCCGTCATTGCGGCGCAGCGTTCCTGGGTCGAATTGTCCGGCATGATCAGGATCATGCGGTAGCCGCGCACGGCGGCCGCCATGGCCAGGGCGATCCCGGTGTTGCCGCTGGTCGCCTCGATCAAGGTGTCGCCGGGACGGATGTCGCCGCGCGCCTCGGCCTGGCGGATCATGCTGAACGCCGCACGGTCCTTGACGGAACCCGCCGGGTTGTTGCCTTCGAGCTTGGCCAGGATCACGTTGCCGCGCGCCGCGCCGACATCGCCCGGCAGGCGTTGCAAGCGCACCAGAGGCGTGGAACCGATGATGTCTTCGATGGTGGGGTAGGTTTTCATGGACGAAATCATACACCCGCCCACCCGCCGGTCCCGGCGCGTTTCCGGGCCGGAATATGCTTATGAAAAGACGGCATATCGGGTGGCGTCGCGCGCCCGGCCGTGCGCTCAGCGCCGCGCAGCGGCCGCAGGCTTGACCGGCGTGGCCGGGTTGCCGGCGCCGGCCGCACCTGCGACGGCCCGCGCCTCGGCCCCCTGCCCCGACACGCGCGTCCCGCCGCCGTCGATGGTCAGGCCCGCCGACTGCAGGGACTGGGCCCGGCGCGGACCGATGCCGCGCACCCGGTCCGACAGGTCGGTGAACGACAGATAGCGCCCGCCCCGCTCGCGCTCGTCGAGGATGACCTGGGCGGTCTTGGGACCGATGCCGCGGATGCCCCGCAACTGATCCAGAGTGGCCGTATTCAAGTCCACGGCGCCCACCGCGCCGGCCCAGGTCAGGGCGGCGATGCCGGCCGCCGTCAGCAGGTGCGACAGATGCCGCGTAGACCGCCGCCCGGCCCGTGAGGCAGGCCCCCGGAGCGGCGCGCGGGATGCGGCAACGCAGCGGGGGGCGACGCCGGACGGTACGGCGGGCGGCCGACCGGCCGTTTCGTGCAGAAAGGGATTCATGACCGACTCCTGTGGTGTGAGGGTCTGGCCATGATGCCCCGGGCGGGCCGGAAATGGAGGGGGTCTTGATCCGGAATGTCCGTCCGGGAAAGTCTCAATCGACCGTCAGTTTTCCGGATTCCAGCAGCCGGTTGACGTAGGCGTTCACCCCCGTCTGCACGTCGCTGAACACGCCCGTGTAGCCGGCGGCGCGCAACTGGCTCAGGTCGGCCTGGGTATGGCTTTGATAGCGGCCTTTCAGGTCGTCCGGGAACGGGATGTAGCGCAGATGCCCGCCCGCGGCCAGTTCCGGCAGCGACAGGGCCAGTTGCCCCTGGTGCACGCGCAGGCTGTTGACCACGGTCTGGGCCACGTCGTTGAAGGGCTGGGCGCGCCCGGTGCCGCAATTGAAGATGCCGGAGACTTCCGGGTGATCCAGGAAATGCAGATTGACCTTGACCACGTCATCGATGAAGATGAAATCGCGCTGCTGGCCGCCGTCCGGATAACCGTCCCAGCCGCCGAACAGCCGCACGTGGCCTTCGCTCGCATACTGGTTCATGTTGTGGAAGGCGACCGAGGCCATGCGGCCCTTGTGCTGTTCGCGCGGACCGTAGACGTTGAAATAGCGCAGGCCCACCACCTGGGCCGTCAGGCGGTCCATGCGCCGGCGCAGCACCTGGTCGAACAGCAGCTTGGAATAACCGTAGACGTTCAGCGGCGATTCGCAGGCCGGGGCCTCGACGTAATTCGGACCCGCCCCGTACACGGCGGCCGACGAGGCGTAGATGAAGGGGACTTCGCGGGCCTGGCAGTATTCGAACAATTCCAGCGTGACGCGGTAATTGTTGTCCATCATGAAACGGCCGTCGCGCTCGGTCGTGTCCGAGCAGGCGCCCTGATGGAACACGGCATCGGGACGCGGCAGTTCGCCCGCCAGGACGCGGCGGCGGAACTCGTCCTTGTGCTGGTAGTCGGCGATGTCCAGATCGATCAGATTGCGGAACTTGTCGCCGTCGGTCAGGTCGTCGACCGCCAGGATGTCGGTGACGCCGCGCGCGTTCAGGCCGCGGACCAGGTTGCTGCCGATGAAGCCGGCCGCGCCGGTGACCACGATCATGATGTCAATTCCTCTGCGGTGACGATGGAGGTGCCCAGCTTGCCGACGACGATGCCGCCGGCGCGGTTGGCCCACGCCATGGACTCGAACCAGTCCAGGCCGGCGGCCCGGGCGACGGCCAGCGTGGCCAGCACGGTGTCGCCTGCGCCGGACACGTCGAAGACTTCGTGCGCCTGGGCGTCCACGTGCTGGCGGCCCTGGGCGGTATACAGGGTCATGCCCTGTTCGGAACGGGTGATCAGCAGGGCCTCGAGATCGAGCTCCTGGCGCAGCACCTGGGCGCGGCGCGTCAGGTCGTCTTCGGAATCCCAGCGGCCGACGGCGTCCTGCATTTCACTGCGGTTGGGCGTGACCAGGGTGGCGCCCTGGTAGCGCGGATAGCGATGGCCCTTGGGGTCGACCAGCACCGGAATGCCGCGTGCGCGCGCCGCCCGGATCATGGATTCGACCCGGGACAAGGCGCCCTTGGCGTAATCCGACAGCACCAGCAGATCGTAATCCGCCAGGATGTCCGTCAGGCCGGCGTCCAGCGCATCCAGCGCGCCCGCGCCCGGGCCTTGCTCGAAATCGACCCGCAGCAGTTGCTGCTGGCGCCCCAGCACGCGCATCTTCAGCGTCGTATCCATCCCGTCGGGGTCCTCGACCAGATGGTCGCGCACACCGGCCTCGCGCGTCATGGCGCGCACGCGGACACCCGCCTCGTCGGCGCCGATCACGCCCAGCAGCCCCACCTGGGCGCCCAGGGCGACGATGTTGCGGGCCACGTTCGCCGCCCCGCCCAGGCGGTCTTCCCGGCGGGCGACCCGCACCACGGGGACGGGCGCCTCGGGCGAGATGCGGTCGACTTCGCCGAACCAGTAGCGGTCCAGCATGATGTCGCCGGCAACGAGGATCCGGGCGGCAGCCGCCGCCCGGGCCGGAAATGACGTCATCGAATTTCCTCCAGGCGGCGGGGCCGGTAGGTTTCCCAGGTATTGCAGCCCGGGCATTGCCAGTAGTAGCGGCGCGCCTCGAAACCGCAGTGCTCGCAGGCATAGCGGTCCAGGCGCTGGGTGTGTTTGTGGATCATGCTGCGCAGCAGGCCCAGATCGGCCCCCGGCACCAGGGATTGGTCCGGCATCGCCTCGCCGCCCTGGGCAGCCTCCGGGCCCGAGGCCCCTTGGGCCAGTTCGACTTCGAGCAGGCGATCCAGGCCCAGCAGCGAGGGATGGGCGCGCAGCGCCTGGCGGGCGAAGGCCCAGGCCGGGACGGCGCCTTCCGAGGCGCGCAAGGCGCGGAAGATCACGTTGAACAGATCGAGCGTCGGCAAGCGCACATACTGGTCGCGCAGCAGCGACAGGCCTTCGGCGGCGCGCCCCAGGGCGGCGTGGCAATCCAGCAGCGGCTGGGCGACCAGGCCGGAGAATTCGGGCGCCGTGGTCAGCACGTCCTGGAGCTGGGCGCGCTGGGATTCCAGGTCGCCGCGCAGGGCCGCCCAGCGGGCGCGCAGCATGCGCACGCGGGTCTCGGAGGCCGGGGTGGCGCCGTTCTGGCGCGCAGCGTTCTCGGCCGCATCCAGGGCCTGGGCGGCGGCGTCGAAGTCCGGCGTCTTGGATTCCATCAGCGCCTGGGCGCGCTCGCAGTGGTAGTGCGCCAGTTGCGGAACGGGTTCGTCGGTGCGGCCGCGCAACTGCTGGACTGCGTCGATGGCCTTGCCCCAGTCGTGCTCGGATTCGTGGATGCGGACCAGGGCGCGCAAGGCTTCCAGCACGTGGCGGGTCTGCAGCACCGCCAGGAAGCCCTGCTCGGCGCGGTCCAGCATGCCGGCCTTGAGAAAGTCCTGGGCCAGGGCCAACTGGGCGTTTTCGCGGTCCGGCAGCGGCAGATCCCCGCGCGAGAGCAGGCTCTGGTGCACGCGGATGGCGCGTTCGATCTCGCCTCGGCGGCGGAACAGGCTGCCCAGGGCGAAATGCAGTTCGGTGGTTTCCGGATCGAGCTTGGCGACCTCGACGAAGGCGTCGATGGCGCGGTCGGGCTGCTCGTTGAGCAGGAAGTTCAGGCCTTTGAAGTAGGAATCGGGCAGCGCCCGGGTTTCCGACAGCATCTGGCGGAAGTCAAAACGCGCCGCCAGCCAGCCCAGGCCGAACAGCACCGGAACGATGATCAGCCACCAGGGCTCGAAATCCACGACCCGCCCCCGGAATCTACAGGGGCGCCAGCGGCGCGACGGTTTCGGGGATCACCGGGGCGGACGCGGCCTGGGGATGATCCAGGGCATCCTGGGCGCGGGCAAGTTCGCGGCGCAGGCGGTTGATCTCGCGGCGGCGGCGCAACATGCCCGTGGCCGCCATGAGCAGGCCGAAGGCCACCCCCAGGACGAAGGCCGCCAGCATCACGACGATCAGCGGCACCTGGCTGAACACATGGTCGGCGAACAGGCCGACATCCACCGGTGCGGTGTTTTTCAGGGCGAAAAGCAGCACGATGATAAAGATCACCAACCGCAGAATCCAGACCAGGTAGCGCATGCGACAAGCTCCTCGGGATAACCTATCCATTGTAAAGGAAAGAGCCCCCACGCTGCGCAGGCCGCCCACCTCGCAGCGAGTACGCTGCTCGGATTCGTCAGGCTCGAAATAGTCCGCAGGGGACTATTCCGTGTCCTGACTCATCCCGGCGGTCAAAGGAAAACGGGCGGCGCCTCTTGCGAAGCGCCGCCCGTCGTTCGGCCGCGATGGCGCGGCACGGCCTGCATTACATCATGCGGGCCTGGTACAGATCGGCGACGGTGGCGGGTTCGTCGGCGTCGCCGCCGTCGGGACCCTGGTCCACGCGTTCACGCAGTTCCTTGCCGGGTTTGAAGTGCGGCACCAGCTTGGCCGGCACGTGCACTTTTTCACCGGATTTCGGATTGCGGCCCACACGCGGCTGACGCCGCGAGAGGGAAAAGCTGCCGAAGCCGCGGATTTCGATGCGCTGGCCTTGGGCCAGCGCATCGGCCATCGCGTCCAGGACCGTCTTGACCGCAAAGTCCATGTCACGGGCCGCCAACTGCGGATAGCGGCCCGCCAACACGGCGATGAGTTCGGACTTGGTCAGGCCAGGCATTACTCGTCGCGCTGCTGGTCGAGCTTGGCCTTCAGCAGGGCGCCCAGGTTGGTGGTGCCCGAGGAGGCGCTGGCTTCGGTCATGCGCTGGATGGTTTCAGCCGTTTCGGCGTTGTCGCGAGCCTTGATCGACAATTGGATCGAACGCGCCTTGCGGTCGATGTTGATGATCATGGTTTCGACCTGGTCGCCGGCGTGCAGAACCGTCGTGGCGTCCTCGACGCGGCCGGCGGAGATTTCCGAGGCGCGCAGGTAGCCTTCGACGTCCACGGACAGCGTCACGACGGCGCCCTTGGGTTCGACGGACTTCACGGTGCCCGACAGGACGGCGCCCTTGTCGTAGGTGGCCACGAAGTTGTTGAACGGATCGCCTTCGAGCTGCTTGACGCCCAGGGAGATGCGCTCCTTGTCGGTGTCGATGCCCAGCACCACGGCGTCGATCTCGTCGCCCTTCTTGAAGTTGCGCACGGCTTCTTCGCCGGTCTCGGACCAGGAGATGTCGGACAGGTGCACCAGGCCGTCGATGCCGCCGGGCAGGCCGACGAACACGCCGAAGTCGGTGATCGACTTGATGGCGCCGTGGACCTTGTCGCCACGCTTGAAGTTCGAGGCGAAATCTTCCCAGGGATTCGGGCGGCACTGCTTCATGCCCAGCGAGATGCGGCGACGGTCTTCGTCGATTTCCAGGACCATGACTTCGACTTCTTCGCCCAGGGTCACGACCTTGCGCGGATCGACGTTCTTGTTGGTCCAGTCCATTTCGGAGACGTGCACCAGACCTTCGATACCGGCTTCGACTTCAACGAACGCACCGTAGTCGGTCAGGTTGGTGACCTTGCCGAACAGGCGGGTGCTTTGCGGGTAGCGGCGGCCCAGGCCGATCCAGGGATCTTCGCCCAGTTGCTTGACGCCCAGCGAAACGCGGGACTTTTCCTGGTCGAACTTGAGGACCTTGGCTTCGATTTCCTGACCCACCTGCAGCACTTCGGACGGGTGGCGGACACGGCGCCAGGCCATGTCGGTGATGTGCAGCAGGCCGTCGATGCCGCCCAGGTCCACGAACGCACCGTAGTCGGTGATGTTCTTGACGATACCCTTGACGATGGCGCCTTCGTGCAGCGTTTCGAGCAGCTTTTCGCGCTCTTCACCCATGCTGGCTTCGAGCACGGCGCGGCGCGACAGCACGACGTTGTTGCGCTTGCGGTCGAGCTTGATGACCTTGAATTCGAGGGTCTTGCCTTCGTACGGCGTGGTGTCCTTGACGGGACGCAGGTCGACCAGCGAGCCCGGCAGGAAGGCGCGGATGCCGTTGGTCATGACCGTCAGGCCGCCCTTGACCTTGCCGGTGATGGTGCCGTTGACCAGTTCGCCGGATTCCAGGGCCTGTTCCAGTTGCAGCCAGGCCGACAGGCGCTTGGCGCGGTCACGCGACAGGATGGTGTCGCCGTAGCCGTTTTCCAGGGAATCGATGGCGACGGAAACGAAGTCGCCGTCTTCCACTTCCAGGTCGCCCTGGTCGTTCAGGAATTCTTCCAGGGGGATGTAGGCTTCGGACTTGAGGCCGGCATTGACCACGACGAAATTGTGGTCGACGCGCACGACTTCGGCGGAGATGACCTCGCCGGAGCGCATGTTCTGATCTTTGATGCTGGCGGCAAACAGATCGGCAAAGCTTTCGCCGCCCAGGGCGGCTTCAGTGGTAAGGGTGGACATGAACGATAGATCCATACGCCCCGAGGGGCAATCATGACACGCCAGGCAAAACACCCGGCGGAGTGAAAAAACATCCCGCCCGAAGAAAACGCCGGAAAGGCGCCCCGTCAGGCAGGCCCGCGTGCGGACCAGAGATCCAGCACTTGACGCACTACGTCATCGATCCCCTGATGGGACGAATCCACAGTGACCGCATCCGCCGCCGCAACAAGCGGCGCATGCGCCCGACCCCGGTCTCGTGCATCACGCGCCCGAAGGTCTTTTAAAAGGTCGTCTAGGTTAGCAGAAAAACCCTTGTCCTTCAACTGCTTATGGCGTCGTTGCGCCCGCACCTCGACGCCCGCGTCGAGAAAGATTTTCAGAGGGGCGTCGGGAAAGACCACCGTGCCCATGTCGCGCCCGTCGGCGACCAGGCCCGGCGCCCGGCAAAAATCCTGCTGGCACGCCAGCAGCGCCTCGCGCACGGCCGGCCAAGCGGCCACGCGCGAGGCCAGATTGCCGACCGCTTCCTGGCGGATCTGGCTGCCGACGTCCTCGCCGTCCATGAAGACGGTGCCGTCTTCGAAGCGCACGTCCAGATGCCGCGCCAGCCGGGCCGCCTGGGCTTCGTCGGTGCCGTCGCCGCCCTCGCGCAGCACCGCCAGCGCGGTCAGACGGTAGAGCGCGCCGCTGTCCAGCACATGCCAGCCCAGGGCCTGGGCCACCCGCTGGGCGATGGTGCCCTTGCCCGAGGCGGTCGGACCGTCGATGGTGATGATCGGCGCAGTCCGCGCCGGGCCGCCTTGGCCAGGACGGCCGATGGACAGCAGGCGGCGGAAGTCCGTGAAATAGTCCGGATAGGTCTTGCTGACGCAGCCCGGGTCCAGGATGGTCACGGGCACGGGGCCGAAGACCGCCAGCGAGAAGCACATCGCCATGCGATGGTCATCGTAGGTGCGGATCTCGGCGGCGCGCCAGCCCTCGGCCGGCAAGGGGTGCACGGTCAGGCTGTCGGCGTCGGACTCCACGCGCGCGCCCAGGCGGGCCAGTTCGGCGTGCATGGCGTCGATGCGGTCGGTTTCCTTGACCCGCCAGCTGGCGATGTTGCGCAGCCGGCAAGGGCCGTCGGCGTACAGGGCCAGCACGGCGGCGGTCATGGCGGCGTCGGGGATCAGGTTGAAGTCCCGATCGAAGGCCTTGAGCCGTGCGCCCCGGGCCACGGCCGGTCCGCGCACCACCAGGGCGTCGGCCTCGCGTTCGACCTGCGCGCCCATGGCCTCGACCACCTCGGCAAAGGCCACGTCGCCCTGGATGCTGTTGCCGCCGACGCCTTCGATGCGGATCGGACCGCCCGCGACGGCGCCCAGCCCCAGGAAATACGAGGCGGACGAGGCATCGCCCTCGACCCGGTAACGGCCCGGGGCGCGGTAGCGCGCGTCGGCCGGGATGGTGAAGCGTTCCCAGCCCTCGCAGCGCACGCGCACGCCAAAGCGTTCCATCAGGTTCAGGGTGATCAGGATGTAGGGCTTGGAGATCAGCGGGCCGTCCAGCTCGATGACCACGTCCCGGCCGCTCCGCCGCGCCGCGATCGGCGCGGCCATCAGCAGCGCCGTCAGAAACTGGCTGGACACGGAGCCGCGCACCCGGACGGGCCGGCTCACGTCCAAGGCCCCGCGGCCGATGCGCAAGGGCGGATAGCCCTCCTGCCCTTCATAGGTGATGTCGCAGCCCAGACCGCGCAAGGCCTCGACCAGGTCGCCGATGGGCCGTTCGTGCATGCGCGGCACGCCGGACAGGCGGTAGTCGCCGCCCATCATCGCCAGAGCGGCCGTCAGCGGCCGGAAGGCCGTGCCCGCATTGCCCAGAAACAGGTCGGCTTGTGTGTTCGGCCAGTCCGCCGCGCCGTCCAGGCTGAGCGAATCCTCGCCGGTCTGGCGCAAGCTCAGGCCCAGGGCCTGCAGGGCTGCGCGCATGACCCGCGTGTCGTCGGAATCCAGCAGGCCATCCAGTCCGGTGGCGCCTTCGGCCAGCGCCGCCAGCAGCAGCGCCCGGTTGGAAATGCTCTTGGAACCCGGCAGCGTCACCGAACCGCGCGCATGCACGGCCGGTTCCAGGCGCAGGGAAGGTTCATGCGCGTCGGCGCTGCTCGTGTGCATCACATCTGGCTCCTGCCGCCCCAGAACCGGCGGGCAAGCGCCGCCTGTTCGAGCTGGGCTTCAAGGGCGGCGGCGTCGGGTTCGCCTTCGAGGCTCGTCCGCAGCAGCCGCAGCGCCTGTTCGAAATCGTCCAGTTCGCGCAGCACCGCCGTCCGGTTGGAAAGAAAAATATCGCGCCAGACCTCGGCGGAACCCGCCGCGATCCGGGTGAAGTCGCGGAATCCCGTGCCGGCCAGGTTCAGGCGCGTGTCGGCGTCGTCCGAGCGGACGATGCCGGCCATATAGGCGGCCGCCAGAAAATGCGGCACGTGACTGACGGCGGCCAGCGCCCGGTCGTGGGCTTCGGGCGTCATCAGCGCCACACGCGCGCCGCAGGCCTCCCAGGCCCGGATCAGGCGATGCTGCAGCACGCCCGGCGTCTCGTCGAACGGGGTCAGCACGACCTTGCGGCCGTGATACAGCATGGGATCGGCCGCTTCGGGGCCGGTCATTTCCGAGCCCGCAATGGGATGGCCGGGGATGAACTGCGTGTAGCGATCGCCCAGGATGTCCTGCGCCAGGCGGGCCACGTCGGCCTTGGTGCTGCCGGCGTCGGTGACCAGCGCGTCCGGCCGCAGCACCGGCGCCAGATCCCGCAGAATCGGCGCCATGGCGCCCACCGGCGTGGCCAGAAAGATCAGGTCGGCCTCGGCCGCCGCGTAGGACAGATCGGCGATCTCGTCGATCAGCCCCAGGTCGCGCGCGCGCTGAAGCGAGGCGGGCGTGCGCCCGACCCCCAGCACCCGGCCCACCTGCCCGACCCGGCGCAAGGCGGCCGCGAACGAGCCGCCGATCAACCCCGTGCCGACGACGGCCAGGGTGGGAACGGAGGGTTGCCCCCATGCGGCGCCTTCGGTTTGGGAACGGCCCTGCGGGGGAACGGATTCGCCCGGCTCGCTCATCCCTGCAGCACAGCCTTCAGCGCATCGAGCAGGCGGGCGTTTTCTTCCGGCAGGCCGATGCTGACCCGCAGGTGCTCGGGCAGGCCGTCGCCCGCCACGGGCCGCACGATGATGCCCCGGCGCAGGAGTTCGACGTTGATGCGCGCGGCATCCCCCACGCGCACCAGCACGAAATTCGTGTGGCTGGGCACGAAATCCAGCCCCAGGGCGGTGAAGCCGTCCTGCAACTGCGTCCGGCCCGCCCGGTTCAGGGCGTAGGTCCGGTCCAGGAAGCCGGTGTCGGCCAGGGCGACGCGCGCGGCGAGCTGGGCCAGGACGTTGACGTTGAAGGGCTGACGCACCCGGTTCAGCAGATCGGTCAGCGCCGGCTGCGCCAGGGCGTAGCCGACCCGCAGCCCGGCCAGGCCATAGGCCTTGGAGAAGGTGCGCGTGACGATCAGATTGGGGAATTCGCGCACCCACTGCGTGCTGTCCGCGCGCTCTTCGGGGTCCAGGTATTCGTCGTAGGCCTCGTCCAGCAGCACGGCGACGCGGTCCCCGTGCCGTGCCCGGACGGCCTCCAGGAAGGCGTGCACGCGCGGACCGGACAGATGGGTGCCGGTGGGATTGTTCGGGTTGGCGATGAACACCAGCCGCGTGTCGTCGGCGATCGCCGCCAGCATGGCGTCCAGATCATGGCCGTAGTCGCGCGCCGGCACCATCAGATGGCGGGCGCCGCGGGCCTGGGTGCTGAGCCGATAGACCACGAAGGCATGCTGCGCGTAGACGGCCGAAGTGCCTTCGTCCAGCAGCGCCAGGGAAGCCAGTTCCAGCAGGTCGTTGGAACCGTTGCCCAGGGTGACCCAGTTCGCCGGCACCTGGTGGCGTGCCGCGAGCGCCGCTTTCAGGTCGAAACCATTGGCATCCGGGTAGCGGCCGTGCAGCGCCCCGGCCGCCTCGGCGAGCGCCGCACGCACACGGTCGGAGCAGCCCAGCGGGTTCTCGTTGGAGGCCAGCTTGATGATGCCGTCCGGGTCCAGCCCGAATTCACGGGCGAGTTCCTCGATCGGCTTGCCGGCCTGATAGGGAGCAATGGCCCGGATGTGGTCGGGTGCCTGGATATCTGTCATGGAGCGGGCCTTATTGCCGGGGATAGGACCCCAGCACCTTGAAGAAGGCGACCTGCTGGCGCAGTTCGGCCAGCGCCTGGGCCACGGGCTCGTCGTCCCGATGGCCCAGCAGATCGACGTAGAAATAGTATTCCCACTGGCCCGTGCGGGCGGGCCGCGACTCGAAGCGCGTCATGGACACGCCGTGCCGGGACAGCGGCGCCAGCATGTCGTAGACGGCGCCCGCGCGGTTGGGCACGGCCAGCACCAGGCTGGTCTTGTCGCGGCCGGTGGGACCGGAATCACGCGGGCCGACAGCCACGAAGCGGGTCTGGTTCTGGGGATCGTCCTGAATCCCGCTGGCCACGGCGCTCAGCCCCCAGGCCGCAGCGGCCGCGTCCCCGGCGATCGCCGCACAGGCGGGGTCTTCGGAAGCCATGCGCGCCGCCTGGGCGTTGCTGGCCACGGGCAGGCGTTCCAGCCCCGGATGGTTGCGGCTGAGCCAGGCCTGGCACTGGGCCAGGGCCTGGGGGTGCCCCAGCACCCGGGTGACGCCTTCCAGCCCGCCGGTCAGGGTGAGCAGGTTGTGATGGATGCGGATGGTGCGTTCGCCCAGCACTTTCAGCGAGGCATTCAGCAGCAGGTCCAGGCTGCGGTTGACGGCGCCTTCGGTGGAGTTTTCCACCGGCACCATGCCGACGTCGGCCTGCCCGGCCTCGACGGCGCGGAAGACCTCGTCAAAGGACTCGCAGCGCAGGCCGGTGATGGCATGGCCGAAATGCTCGTAGGACGCCTGCTCCGAGAACGAGCCCTGCGGCCCCAGGAAGGCGACGGTCAGCACGCTTTCCAGGCCGCGACAGGTGGAGATGATCTGGCGCCAGACGGCGGCAACGGCTTCTTCGGGGACCGGCCCGGCGTTTTCCGCCTGCAAACGGCGGATGATCAAGGCCTCGCGCTCGGGCTTGAGGATCGGCCCGGTCGCGTCGAACGCCTTTTTGACCTCGCCGACCTCCAGGGCCGCGCTGGCGCGTTGATTGAGCAGGTCCAGGATCTGCGTGTCCAGCGCGTCGATGCGCTCGCGCAGCGGCTCCAGCCGGGACAGCAGGGTGTCATCCGCCATGGCGGGCCTCGAAATCCTTCAGGAAACCGATCAGCGCCTGCACCCCTTCCAGGGGCATGGCGTTATACAGGGATGCCCGCATGCCGCCCACGGCCTTGTGGCCCTTCAGGGCCAGCAGCCCGGCGGCTTCGGATTCGGCCAGGAACATCGCGTTCAGCGATTCATCCCGCAGGAAGAACGGGACGTTCATGCGCGAACGACAGGCCGGCGCGATGCGGTTTTCGTACAGATCGGAGCCGTCCAGGTAGTCGTACAGCGCGCGCGACTTGACGTCGCTGGCGGCGTCCATCGCCGCCACCCCGCCCTGGCGCAGCAGCCACTTGAAGACCAGACCCGCCACATAGATGGCGTAGGTCGGCGGCGTATTGAACATGGACTGGGCGCCGGCCACGTTGGCGTAGTCGAACACCGAGGGGCAATGCGGCAGCGCGTGACCCAGCAGGTCTTTGCGCACGAAGGTCAGCGTCACCCCGGCCGGGCCGGCGTTCTTCTGCGCCCCGCCGTAGACCATGCCCAGCCGCGAGAAATCGATGGGCCGGGTCAGGATATTGGACGACATGTCAGCCACCAGCGGCACGTCAGGCGCCCCCAGCGCCGCCATATCGGGCATGACGGCCTGCTCGACCCCGCCGATGGTTTCGTTGGCGCACAGATGCAGGTAGGCCGCATCGCGGCGGACCCGCCATTCGGCCTGATCCGGCAGCCAGCACCAGGCGCCGAACGTGCGGCCGTCGATGACGGTTCCGGCTTCGGCCGTGGCGGCGACGGCGATGTCGCCGTAGCGCGCGGCTTCTTTGAAGGACTTGCCCGCCCAGTGGCCGCTGAGCACATAGTCCGCCCGGCCCAGACCGGCGCGGCCGATCAGGTTCAGCGGCACGATGGCGTTCTGCGCCGAAGCGCCGCCCTGCATGAACAGCACCTCGAAGTCATCCGGCACGGCCAGCAGGGTGCGCAGGTCGGCCTCGGCCTCGTCGCGGATGCGGCTGTAATGCTTGCCGCGATGGCTCATTTCCATGACCGAGGTGCCGCTGCCGTTCCAGTCGCACATCTCGGCGGCGGCCTGTTGCAGGACTTCGAGCGGCAGGGTCGAAGGCCCTGCGGCAAAATTCCAGGGGCGGCTCATGCCTGATCCTCGTCAGTGTTCGATGCGTCCGGCGCGTCGGCGGCGGGGCCGTCGGCAGCCGGCGCGGCGCCGCCTTCCGGCGATTCCGGACCGGCGTCGACTTCGGCTTCATCCTCGTCGGCGTCGCTTTCGGCCACGCGGCGCACGCCGGACAGCAGGCTGCCCTCGTCCACGTTGATCAGCGTGACCCCCTGGGTGGCGCGGCCCATCTCGCGGATCTCGGAGACCCGCGTGCGCACCAGCACCCCGCCGTTGGTGATCAGCATGATTTCGTCCTCGGGGCGCACCAGCACGGCGCTGACGACCTTGCCGTTGCGCGCCGAGGTCTGGATGGCGATCATGCCCTTGGTGCCGCGTCCGTGGCGCGTGTACTCGACGATGGAGGTGCGCTTGCCGTAGCCGTTTTCGGTGGCCGTCAGCACGCTCTGGGTTTCGTCTTCGGCCACCAGCAGGGCGATCACGGTCTGGCCGTCTTCCAGCGACATGCCGCGCACGCCGCGCGCCGTGCGGCCCATCGGGCGCACGTCGTTCTCGTCAAAGCGCACGGCCTTGCCGGCGTCGGAGAACAGCATCACGTCGTGCTGGCCGTCGGTCAGTTCGGCGCCGATCAGGAAGTCGCCGTCATCCAGGCCGACGGCAATGATGCCGGCCTTGCGGGGATTGGAGAAGTCCGACAGCGGGGTCTTCTTGACCGTCCCGCGCGAGGTGGCCATGAAGACGTAGTGATCTTCGCTGAAAGCCTTGACCGACAGCACCACAGTGATGGTCTCGCCGTCGACCAGCGGGAACATATTGACGATGGGACGGCCGCGCGAGTTGCGCGAACCCTGGGGCACTTCCCAGACCTTGAGCCAGTAGACTCGGCCCCGGTCGGAGAAGCACAGCAGGTAGTCGTGCGTATTGGCGATGAAGAGCTGGTCGATCCAGTCGTCTTCCTTCATTGCCGTCGCCTGCTTGCCGCGCCCGCCGCGCTTCTGCGAGCGGTATTCGGACAAGGGCTGGCTCTTGATGTAGCCGCTGCGCGACAGCGTCACCACCATGTCCATGGGGGTGATCAGGTCTTCGGTTTCCAGTTCCGTGGCGTTGTATTCGATGTCCGAACGGCGCCGGTCGTTGTTGGCATTGGAGAATTCGGCGCGGACCGCCTGCAATTCGTCGCCGATGATCGCGGTGACCCGTTCCGGACGTGCCAGGATGTCCAGCAGGTCGGCGATGGTGTCCATGATCTCGCGGTATTCGCCGACGATCTTGTCCTGCTCCAGGCCGGTCAGGCGCTGCAGGCGCATGTTCAGGATTTCCTGGGCCTGGACTTCGGACAGGCGGTACTGGCCGTCGGCCTGCACGCCGAAATGCGCGTCCAGGCCTTCCGGACGGTAGGCGGCGCGACCGCCCGAGGCGATGTTGGAGTCGGCGCGGTCCAGCATTTCACGCACCAGGGACGAATCCCAGCTGCGGTCCATCAAAGCCTGGCGAGCCACCGGCGGGGTGGGCGCGGCCTTGATGATGGCGATGAAGTCATCGATATTGGCCAGGGCCACCGCCAGGCCTTCCAGCACGTGGCCGCGTTCGCGAGCCTTGCGCAATTGGAAGATCGTCCGGCGGGTGACGACCTCGCGGCGGTGCTGCAGGAAGTACTGCACCATCTGCTTCAGGTTCAGCAGGCGCGGCTGGCCGTCGACCAGCGCCACCATGTTCATGCCGAAGGTTTCCTGCAGCTGCGTATTCTTATAGAGGTTGTTCAGAACGACCTCGGGGACCTCGCCGCGCTTGAGTTCGATGACCAGGCGCATGCCGTCCTTGTCCGACTCGTCGCGGATGTCGGAAATGCCCTCGATCTTCTTTTCGTTGACCAGTTCGGCGATGCGTTCCTGCAGGGACTTCTTGTTGACCTGATAAGGAATGGCATCGACGACGATGGCCTGGCGATTGCCGCGTTCCATGTCCTCGAAGTGGACCTTGGCGCGCATGATCACCCGTCCACGCCCGGTGCGATAGCCTTCGCGCACGCCGGCCATGCCGTAGATGATGCCGCCCGTGGGGAAATCCGGCGCGGGGATGCGCTCGATCAGCTCGTCGATGGTGCAGTCGGGATTGCGCAGGCAGTACAGGCAGCCCTCGACGACCTCGGACAGGTTGTGCGGCGGAATGTTGGTCGCCATGCCCACCGCGATCCCGGCGCTGCCGTTGACCAGCAGGTTGGGCAGGCGCGAGGGCAACAGCAGGGGTTCCTGTTCGCTGCCGTCGTAGTTGGGGCCGAAGTCCACGGTTTCCTGGTCGATGTCGGCCAGCAGTTCATGGGCGATCTTCGACAGGCGGACTTCGGTGTACCGCATGGCCGCCGCGTTGTCGCCGTCGATCGAGCCGAAGTTGCCCTGGCCGTCCACCAGCATATAGCGCAGCGAGAAATCCTGGGCCATGCGCACGATGGTGTCGTACACCGCCGAGTCGCCGTGCGGGTGATATTTACCGATCACGTCCCCGACGATACGCGCGGACTTCTTATAGGCGCGGTTCCAGTCGTTGTTCAGTTCGTGCATGGCGAACAGGACCCGCCGGTGCACGGGCTTGAGCCCGTCGCGCACGTCCGGCAGGGCGCGCCCCACGATCACGCTCATTGCGTAATCCAGGTAGCTGCGCCGCATTTCGTCTTCGAGCGAAATGGGCAGCGTCTCTTTGGCGAAAGAATCCATGGCGTATCCGAAAAACCTACAGGCTTGAATGACTGGACCGGCTCCCCGGCCAATCAGGGATTCTATCATTCGCTCCAGGGCTCCGGCCGGACGGCCCATAGGATGATGCCGGCGCCCGCAAACCGCGTTCGACCCATTGGATGTTGCGAAAAGCCTACACCCAGCCACATCCATTCACGTAAATAGCCCCCAGAGGGCGCACGAAAGGATTTGTGCTTAACCCGGCGGGGGAAATGCCTTAAGATTTCGCCTAACACGCATGAAACCCAGCGCAACTCAGAGCACACCAACTCTACATTGCTATACTGGTAGCGTTCTTTCGAAAATTGCGGCGGGGGTTCGCTGCGGTCACTTTCAAGCATCATGCTCAAACGAGGAGAAACATGAACAAACCCTCCAAAATCGCCATTGGACTTGCCATCGCTGCCATGTCCGTCGTCGGCACTGCTTCGGCCTCCGACAACTGGACCGGCGTGGACGGTACCGTCTGGAAGAACGTCAGCGGCGAATGCTGGCGTGATGCGTTCTGGACGCCGGCCACCGCTGCTGAAGCCTGCGGCAAGCCCGTCGCCGAAGCGCCTGTCGTCGCCCCGACCGCCAGCAAGGTCGTCCTGAACGCCGACACCTTCTTCGACTTTGACAAGGCCACCCTGAAGCCCGAAGGCAAGCAGGTTCTGGATCAAGTCGCCCAGCAAGCGGGTTCGGTCAACCTGGAAACGGTCATCGCCACCGGCCACACCGACTCCATCGGCACCGAAGCCTACAACCAGAAGCTGTCCGAGCGCCGCGCCAACACGGTCAAGCAATACCTGATCAGCAAGGGCGTGCCTGCCGACCGTATCTACGCCGAAGGCAAGGGCGAACTGCAACCCGTCGCGTCCAACAAGACCCGCGAAGGCCGTGCGCAGAACCGTCGCGTGGAAATCGAAATCGTCGGTACCCGCAAGTAATTCTGCAGACCGCACGACGCTGCCGCGCCTCGCGCGCGGCAGCTACAATAGGGCTCCGTTTCGACGGAGCCCTATTCATTTCTGCAGTCCTCTGGAGCCGTCCCCCATGCACGCAGCCAACGCCAACCCGGCGGAACTCGACAAATTCAGCGCCTTCGCCTCCGGTTGGTGGGACCCCCAGGGCGACCTGAAAACCCTGCACGACATCAACCCCCTGCGCCTGGACTGGATACGCACCCAGGCCGGCCCGCTGGACGGCCTGCGCACGCTGGACGTCGGCTGCGGCGGCGGTCTGCTGGCCGAGGCCATGGCGGCCGAAGGCGCCCAGGTCACGGGCATCGACCTGGCCAAGCAGGCCCTGCAGATCGCACGCCTGCACGGCCACGAATCAGGGGTTCAGGTCCAGTACGAATGCGTCAGCGCCGAAGACTACGCGCAGCAACAGGCCGGCCAATTCGATCTCGTCACCTGCATGGAACTGCTGGAACACGTGCCTGACCCGGCTTCGGTCGTAGCCGCCTGCGCCCGCCTGGTCCGCCCGGGCGGCCTGGTGTGCTTTTCCACCCTGAACCGCAATCCGAAATCCTTCCTGCTGGCCATCGTGGCGGCGGAATACGTGATGCGCATGGTGCCCCGGGGCACGCACAGCTACGAACAATTCATCACCCCCAGCGAACTGGCCGCCGCCGCGCGCGGCGCGGGGCTGGAAGTCACCCGCCTGACCGGCATGGGCTACCAGCCGCTGACCCAGCGCTACAGCCTGACGCAGGACACCGGCGTCAACTACCTGATGGCCGCGCGCCGGCCGGCATGACCATGACGCGCCCTCTCGTCCTGTTCGATTTCGACGGCACCCTGGCCGACACCGCGCCGGATCTGGCCGCCGCCGCCAACCGGCAGCGCGGCTACCGGGGCCTGCCTCCCCTGCCCTACGAGGCCTTGCGTCCGTACGCCTCGCACGGCGCGCGCGGCCTGCTCAAGGCCGCGCTGGACCTGGACGCCGGAACCAAGGCCTACGAACCCGTCCGGCAGCAATTCCTGCGCGACTACGCCGAAAACATGCTGGTGCACACCCGCTTGTTTCCCGGCATCCCGGCCCTGCTGGACCGGCTGGGCGACCAGGCCTGCGGCTGGGGCATCGTGACCAACAAGGTCGAAGCCCTGGCCCTGCCCATCGTGCGCCACCTGGGCCTGCAAGACCGCTGTCTGGTGACGGTGGGCGGCGACACCACGCCCCACACCAAGCCGCACCCGGAACCGCTGCTGCATGCCGCCCGGCAGGCCGGCTTCGCGCCCGAAAACTGCATCTACATCGGCGACGACGAACGTGATGTGGCGGCCGGCCGGGCGGCCGGCATGGCCACCGTGGCCGCCGCCTACGGCTACTGCTCGGACGATCCGGCCCAATGGGGCGCCGACGCCATCGCCCACACCCCCGAAGACCTCTGGCCCATCATCGAGCGCTGGGCCGCGGGCACGCTCAACTAAACAAAGGAATTCCATGGCTTCACACACGATCCGCGTCGGTATCGCCGGCTACGGCAACCTGGGACGCGGCGCCCTGGCCGCGCTGGCCCGCTGCCCCGACATGCGCCTGGCCGGGGTCTTCACGCGCCGCGATCCGGCCTCGCTGCGCCTGCCTGATGCGTCAGTGCCGGTGTTTTCCCTGGACGACGCTCAGGCGCACCGCGACGCCATCGATGTCATGATCCTGTGCGGCGGCTCCAAGGACGACCTGCCCGCCCAAGGCCCCGAGCTGGCCCAATGGTTCACGACGGTGGACAGCTACGACACCCACGCCCGCATCCCCCAATATTTCGAAGCCGTGGACGCCGCCGCCCGCGCGCACGACACACTGTCCATCATCGCGGTGGGCTGGGATCCGGGCCTGTTTTCCATCAACCGCCTGATGGGCGAGGCCATCCTGCCGGACGGCGCCACCTACACCTTCTGGGGCAAGGGCCTGAGCCAGGGACACTCGGACGCCATCCGGCGCGTGCCGGGCGTGCGTGCCGGGGTGCAATACACGATCCCGATCCCGGCCGCGGTCGAGCGCGTCCGTTCAGGCGAACAGCCGACGCTCTCGACCCGCGAAAAACACCAGCGCGAATGCCATGTGGTGCTGGAGCCGGGCGCCGACGCCCGCGCGGTCGAACAGGCCATCGTCACCATGCCCGACTATTTCGCGGACTACGACACCACGGTGCACTTCATCGACGAAGCCACCCTGGCCCGCGAACACGCCGGCATGCCGCACGGCGGCTTCGTGATCCGCAGCGGCCAGACGGGCGCCGCCGAGCACCAGACGATGGAGTTTTCCCTGAAACTCGACAGCAACCCGTCGTTCACGTCCAGCGTGCTGGTCGCCTACGCGCGCGCCGCCTGGCGGATGAAATCCGCCGGAGAGACCGGCGCCCGTACTGTGTTCGACGTGGCCCCCGGCCTGCTGTCGCCCCAGTCCCCCGAGGCGCTGCGCAAGGCCCTGCTGTAGGCCGCCCCGGGCATTCGCCCGGGACGTCTCAGATCATCGGCAGAAAGGACGGCTGCGGCCCCTGCGGAAAAGCCGCATCCAGCCGCGCGATCTCGGCCGCCGACAACTGCAGTTCGCCCGCGCCGGCATTATCGCCGGCATGCGCCGGACTCGATGCCTTGGGGATGGCGAACAGCCCGTCTTGGCGGGTCAGAAAGGCCAGCGCCACCTGACGGGCCGTGGCGTCGTGCGCCCGGGCGACCTCGGCCAGCACGAGGCCGCCCGGGGTGTCCTCGTCCGGGAACGCGTCGTGCCCGAACGGGCTGTAGGCCACCACGGCCACGTCGTGCTCACGGCACCAGGGGATGACGGCATGCTCGATGGCCCGCTCCTCCAGGTGATACAGCACCTGATTGCAGGCCAGCTTGCCGGGGCCCAGGACGTCCCAGGCTTCTTCCAGGTCATCCACGTCGAAATTGCTGACCCCGTAGGCGCGGATTTTGCCGGCGGCCTGCAGATCCTCGAAAGCGCGGAAGGTTTCTTCCAGAGGCACCGAGCCGCGCCAGTGCAAGAGATACACGTCCAGGCGGTCAGTGCCCAGGGCCTTCAGGGAACGTTCGCAGGCCTGGACCGCCGCCCGCCGCCCGGCGTTCGAGGGCAGGACCTTGGATACCAGAAACACCTCGTCGCGCCGGCCCCGGATGGCTTCACCCACCAGCGACTCGGCCGCACCCGAACCGTACATTTCGGCCGTATCGATGTGCGTCATGCCCAGATCCAGGCCGTGCTGCAAGGCAGCGACCGCCCCAGCCCGGCTGACCGCCTGATCGATGGTCCAACTGCCCTGCCCCAGGACCGAAACCTGCCGGCCCGTGGCGCCGAATGCGCGCGTTTTCATGGCGTCTCCTGCTTGTATGATGCATGCTGCAATCCAATCATTGTACGTATGCGGCCGCCGCCGGGGCCTCCAAGGCCTGCGCACCGGGCCCGGACACCGCGCCTGCCTGCGCCCACGCTTGCCTGCGCCCGCTGCGCACACTACCATCCCAAAAACACCAACAACATCATTCAGGGATCAACTATGAAGACGCCTTCCTTCGACCGCAGAGATTTCCTGAAACTGGCCGGCGCCGCCGCGCTGCCCGGCCTGCCAGGCTGGGCGCATGCGGCCGACGCGGCCGCTCAAGCCGAAGGCAAGGCCACGTTCTTCGCCAACATCACCTCGGTACAGCCCATCATGGACGCCTTCCACAAGGCGACCGGCATCCAGGGCGAATACTCGCGGATTTCCAGCTCCAAGTTCATCCCCACCCTGCTGACCGAAGCCGCCGCCGGCAAGCTGACGGCGGACGTGGTGCAGGCTCCCCTGCCGATGCTGGAAATCCTGAAGGAACAAGGGATCCTCGCGCCCTACCGGTCCCCGGCGGCCCAGGGCTACCCGGACTGGGCCGCCAAAGACGATCACATCACCCTGTTCGGGGTGGAATACGTGTCCTATCTGTACAACACCCAGTACGTCCAGGCTGCCGACGCGCCCAGGACCTACCAGGATCTGGCCGACCCGAAATGGCGCGGCCAGATCGTCATGGCCAACCCGGCCAACCACGCCTCGACCATTTCCTGGCTGCTCGGCCTGAAGGAACAGGTCTTTGCCTCCGAAGACGAGTGGCTGCAGTTCATCAAGGCGCTGGCAGCCAACAAGCCCATGTTCGTGGCTTCGTTCGGCCCGACGCCCGCGCCCATCGAAAGCGGCGAGAAACGCATCGCCATTTCCATGCCCAAGTACATCGTCACCAAGGCTCCCGCGCCGCTGGCCTGGGGGCCCTTGTCCGGCCCGCTGCTGGGTTCGGCCCGCGCCATCGCCGTCACGGCCAAGGCGCCGCGTCCGGCGGCCGCACGCGCCTTCATCGACTACTGGCTGGGCCGGGAAGCCATGTCGCTGCTGGCCAAGGACGTCGGCGAATACGTGCTGGCCCCGGGCGTGCATCCCCCGATCCCCGGCATCGATCAGGTCCAGGTCAAACCCGTGCGCGATCTGTCCGACGCCGAACTGCAGCGCTGGGGACGCGAATTCGGCACCCTGTTCGGCGCCCGCTGATTCCAGGCCGTTCATGGAAATCCGCATCGAAGGTCTGTGCAAGACCTACCAGTCCGAGGGCCGCACCGTGGCGGCCCTGGATCATGTCGACCTGACCATCCCGGCCAACGAAATCTTTACCCTGCTGGGCCCCAGCGGCTGCGGCAAGACGACGCTGCTGCGCTGCATTGTCGGCCTGGAAACGCCGGACGCCGGCGAGATCCGCATCGGCGACGACATCGTCTGGTCGGCCGAACGCCGCATCGCCGTGCCCACCGAAAAACGCGGCCTGGGCATGGTGTTCCAGACCTATGCCATCTGGCCGCACATGTCGGTCTTCGACAATATCGCCTATCCGCTGCAGGTGCGCGGCACGCCCCGGGCGCAGATCCGCGAAAAAGTCGCCCGGGCGCTGGAATTCGTCCAGTTGCGCGGCGTCGAGCGCCAGCCCGCCACCCGCCTGTCCGGCGGCCAGCAGCAGCGCGTGGCCCTGGCCCGCGCCCTGGTGGCCGAGCCGCGCGTGATCCTGTTCGATGAGCCCCTGTCCAACCTGGACGCCAAGCTGCGCGAGGAAACCCGCAAGCTGCTGCGCCAGTTCCTGGGCGAACTGGGCATCACCGCGATCTACGTCACCCACGACCGGGTCGAAGCCCTGGCCTTGTCGCACACCATCGCCGTGATGCAATCCGGGCGCGTGATCGAAACCGGCACTCCGCAGCACATGTATTTCGATGCGCAACACCGCTACGTGGCGGACTTCATCGGCCGCGCCAACCAGTTCCCGGCCATCGTCCGCCAGCGGGAAAACGACTACACCCTGGCGCGCTGCGGCCTGGGCACGATCCACTGCCAGGCGCGCGACCTGCCGGAAGGCGCCGAGGCCACGCTGTGCATCCGCCCCGAATTCATCCGCATCACGCGCCATGAGGTCGGGCCGGGCTTCAACGTCATCGAGGGCACGATCGAATCCATGGATTTCGTCGGCGAAGTCTACGAAGCCGAAATCCGCGTCAACGACGAACGGCTGCTGGCGCGCATCGACCCGGACGTCAAGGCGACGCCCGGCGAGCGCGTCGAGATCCGCCTGGATCCGGCCCACTGCCTGCTGCTGAGCGCCTGAGACCGCGCCCTATGTCCGCCCCCTCTCAGTCACGCGCCCTGAGCTGGACCCTGATCGTCCTGGTCGGCTTTCTGACCCTGTGCCCGGTCCTGATGCTGCTGCTGGGCAGCCTGTCCCAGGGCTTGACCGCCTTCGGCCAGTTCACCGTGTCGAAATACGTCCGCGCCTACACCGACCCGTACCTGTGGGACGTAACCTTCAATACGGCGGTGTTCGTGCTGGGCTCGTCGCTGCTGGCGACCCTGCTGGCCCTGTTCCTGGCCTACCTGAACACCCGCACCGACATCCCCGCCAAGCCCCTGTTCACGGTGCTGTCCATCGTCCCGATGATGATCCCGCACCTGCTGTTCTCGGCCAGTTGGGCGCTGCTGCTGAACCCCAGCAACGGCCTGCTCAACCAGGCGCTGCAGGGGCTGTTCGGTCTGGAATCGGCGCCGTTCGACATTTATTCGCTGTGGGGCATGACCCTGGTCGAAGGGCTGCTGAACATGCCCATCGCCTACCTGATCATCGCCCCGGCCATGGCGGCCTTCGATCCCTCGCTGGAAGAGGCCGCGCGCGTCTCGGGCTCCAGCCTGGCGCGTACCCTGCTGCGGATCACCCTGCCGGTGCTGCGGCCCGCCATCCTTGCGGCCCTGGTCCTGGGCATCGTCCGCAGCCTGGCATCCTACGCCGTGCCCCGGGTCCTGGGCACGCCCGGCCGCGTGGACGTGCTGGCCACCTACCTGTACGACATGATCTCCACCGGCTTCGCGCCGGACTACGGCCAGGCCGCCGCCGTCGGCATGAGCGTGCTGTCGGCGTCCATCGCCCTGATCGTGCTCTACCGCGCCCTGACCGCCGAGGGCGGGAAATACGTCACCGTCTCGGCACGCGGTTTCCGGCCCGGCCTGATCGAACTCGGCGCCGCGCGGCGACCGCTGGGCCTGGTCGTCGGCCTGATCTGCCTGCTGATGGTCGTGCTGCCGGTGCTGGTGCTGCTGTACACCTCGCTGGTGCCCTATGTCATGCAGCCCGGCGCGCAGGCTTTCGCCGCCATGGACCTGCGCCACTGGATCGCCGTCTTCCACGAACCCGGCGCGCTGCAGGCGCTGCGCAACAGCCTGTTCCTGGCCGTCGCGGGGGCCACGCTGGGCGTGGCGCTGTCCCTGGGCGTGGCCTATGTCGTGGTCAAGACGCGCGGCCCGCTGGCGACGCTGCTGGAGACGCTCAGCTTTCTGTCGTTCTCTTTTCCCGGCATCGTCATCGGCATCGGCTTCATGTGGTTTTTCGTGCAGACCCCGCTGTATTCCACGCTGACCGCCCTGCTGCTGGCCTATATCGCGGCCTACCTGCCCTACGGGGTGCGGCCCCTGGCCAGCGCCTTCGTGCAGATCCACAGCCACCTGGAGGAATCCTCGCTGGTCTGCGGGGCCGGCCGCCTGACCACGCTGCGGCGCATCGTGATCCCGCTGCTGATCCCGGGGATCGTATCCGCCTGGATCCTGATGGCGACCATGTTTCTGCGCGAACTGACCGTGTCCGTGGTGCTGTCGCGCCCCGGCACGGAGGTCCTGGCGATCCAGATCCTGGGCTACGCCGACGACGGCCTCTGGGGCAAGCTGTCCGCCCTGGGCCTGTTCATGATCGTACTGTCCACGGTGCTGGTGCTGTGCGCCCAGGCGGCGGGCAGCGCGTTCCGGCGGCGGCAGGGCTTGTAAAACAGGCGCGGGCGGCGCGAGGCGCGCAGGCGTTTCGCGCCGCCCGCGCAGCCGCCTAGTGCAAGGTCCCGCCGCCCTCTGCATCCCCGTCGGACGCCGTGCCGCTGTCAGCGTCGTATTCATCGACCTGGACGTCCGGCGCCCCCATCACCGCTTCCCAACTGCGCCGGGGCAGATAGTTCTGCAGGCGCACGATCGCCTGACGGATCAGGGCGTCGTGCAGTTCATGGCCTACGTTCGCTGCCATGTCCAGGGTCGCATCGCCGCCCAGTTCGGCCAGATGGCCATGGACCTGCTGCGCCTGATCCACGGGGGCGACGCGGTCCGCCGCGCCGTGCAGCAGATGCAGGGTGGTCTGGGCGGGCGCGACCTGCGGCAGCGTGGCGAAGCGGGTGGAAAACAGCAAGGCCCGACCGGCCAATCCCCTATCAGCGCAGACGGCCTCCAGCGCCACGGCCGCACCTTCGGAAAACCCCATCAGGGCAGTCTGCTGACCGCGCAGGTCGTGGCTGCGCTGCCAGGCCCGGACCTCGCCCGCCAGGGCAATCCCCGCCTCGGTCACCAGGCCGACATAGGCTTCGGCATCCGGGTCCGACCGGGTGATCCAGCGACGGGCCAGGCCCTCGCCGAACGGGCCGTAGGGTTGGACGATCAGCGCCTGGGGAAAAGCCTGGCGGATCGCCGCCACCAGATGCAGCACCTGGTCCGGCGCGGCCGATTCGCCGTGCAGCACGACGAAGAGCTGCGCGGGTGCGCCGGAGGACGGTTCGATGATCAGGGGTTCGGGACGGGGATCGGTCATAGGAAGCGAACTTTACCCTGCGAATCCACCAGCGTCCAGGAACTGTTGTTCTTCAGGCGTGGTGTCGCGCCCGAGCGCGCCGTTGCGGTGCGGGAAGCGGCCGAAACGCTGGACGATGTCGCGGTGTTCGATCGCCCAGGACAGGGAATCCGGCAGCGCGCGCGTGTACAGGGCGACGGACTCCTCCTGCACGGGCAGGCTCTCGGCATGCATGAAGGGCAGGCACATGAAATTGCGCAGATCCGGCTCGATCCGGTCCAGAAAGACCAGCGCACGACGCGCATAGGCCAGGGCCAGGCCGTCGGTGGCGAACATGTGGCCGGTGCCCCGGAACCCATTGCGGGGATACTGGTCCAGCAGCAGGATCAAAGCCAGGGCCGATTCGGGCTGATCCAGCCAGCCCTCCAGCTCACCGCGCGCGGCGGCAAAGTGGGCGTCCCGGAAGCGCTCGCGGAATTCGTCGTCGAAGGCGGCGTCCTTGGAAAACCAGTGGCGGGGGCCCGCTTCGCGCCAGAAAGACAGGACGGCACGGGCCGTATCAGCGGAAACGGGAGCGGTCGGGGCGGTGGCTGGGGACATGAGCGTTCCGTAAGGTCATGGAATGCCCTTACGGTACACCGATCCTTCTACAATCGCAGCACCGACGCCTCACCTCCCGCCGTCTTCCCGGAGTCCGCCATGTCCCTGTCCGACGATTTCGCCCCCACCGGCGCGCTGCGCGCCTCCATCAATCTGGGCAATCCCCTGCTGGCCCATCGCAACGCCGATACCGACGCGATCTCGGGCGTCTCCGTAGACCTGGCCGGAGAATTGGCGCGAGAACTTGGCGTGCCGCTGGAGCTGGTGGTGTTCGACAAGGCGGCCCAATCGGTGGCTGCCGTCACCGGCCAGACCGCCGACATCGGCTTTTTCGCCATCGATCCCAAGCGCGGCGAAGGCATCGCCTTCACCGCCCCCTACGTCCTCATCGAAGGCGCCTATCTGGTGCGCGAGGATTCCCCGTTGAGGGACAACGCCGAGGTCGACCAGTCCGGCCATCGCGTCGTGGTCGGCCAGGGCAGCGCCTACGACCTGTACCTCAGCCGCCACCTGACGCAGGCCGCCATCGTGCGGGCGGAAAATTCCCAGCGCGTGGTGGACGAGTTTCTGGCCGGCGGCCAGGAGGTCGCCGCCGGGGTGCGCCAGCAGTTGCAGGCCGACGCGGACCGGGTCGGCGGCGTGCGCCTGCTGCCGGGCCGCTTCATGGTGATCGAGCAGGCCATGGGCCTGCCGAAATCGCGGCCGGCGCAGGCCGCCGCTGCGCTGGCCGACTTCGTGGCACGCTGCAAGGCGTCCGGCTTCGTGGCCCGGGCGCTGGAACGTCACGGCATCCGCGGCGCCTCGGTCGCGCCGTAGCTAAAGCACGAACCTCAAGTCCGCTGCATCCGCCACTGGCGGTACCAGCCGTAGCCGCTCAGCAGCACGACTCCCGATATCACCAACAGCGTCCCGCCCAGGAAACCCGCGCCCACCGGCTCGCCCAGCAGCCAGGCGCCCAGGATCAGGCCGAACAGCGGCGTCAGAAAGGAAAACACGCCCAGGCGGGACGCCAGATACTTGCGCAGCAGCCAGAACCAGACCAGATAGCTGAGGAAGGAGACGAACACTGCCTGGAAAGCCAGGCTGGTCCAGACCAGCGGCGTCATGCGGAATTCCGTCTGCCCGAGCAGGATCGAGCCCGCCAGCAGCCACACCGCGCCCACCGCCAGTTGATAGATCAGGGTCTGGCTGGCCGGCAGCGCGGCCATCCGCGTCACCCGCACCACCACCGTGGTGGCGCCCCAGGCGGCCCCGCCCAGCAAGGCCAGCAAATCGCCCCACAACATGGCGGCGTTCGCCGCCTGGGCCCCCTCGTCACGCCACAGAAACGCCATTGCGATCCCGCCGAAAGCCAGGCCCACGCCCAGCCATTGCACGGCGGCCAGGCGCTCGTCGGGCAGCTTCCAGTGCAGCCCCAGCGCCGCGAAAATCGGCGCCGTGTACAACATCACCACGGCATGGCCGGCCGACGTATGGCGCAACCCTTCGCCCAGCAACAGGAACTCCAGGGCATACAGGGACCCGGCCAGCAGCCCCGGCCGCCAGACATCCAGAATGCCGTCCAGGCGCTGGCCGCGCCAGGCCATGAACAGGAG
Organism: Castellaniella hirudinis; assembly: GCF_042651965.1. Taxonomy (NCBI): domain Bacteria; kingdom Pseudomonadati; phylum Pseudomonadota; class Betaproteobacteria; order Burkholderiales; family Alcaligenaceae; genus Castellaniella; species Castellaniella hirudinis. The sequence continues at coordinate 22,258 of NZ_JBHSDY010000010.1, read as the reverse complement.
CACCAGCACGGTCGCGACCATGCTGCGCACCGCCATCTGGAATATGGGCGAGAAATCCAGGGCAGTGGCCTTGAGCGCGATCTGCTGCATGGCCCAAAGCAGGCACAGCACCAGCATCAGGCCCGAAGCCAGGCCATCCATCGGCCGGCGGGATTCCATAGGGTTCACTCTAAAAATAAACTGCTATTGTAGGCCTGCGCAGTTTCGAGCCCCTGCCCCCACCGGGGGTTTTCCGGCCGCCGCCCGCGGCGCGGGTCTATGATGATTCTCACCATCGTCCCAGGAGGCCCGCGCCATGGATTCCCCCCTCTATCCTCACCCCACTGCCGCGTTGGCCAAGCGGCGCGCCGAACTCGCACCCGATGCCCTGTCCGCATTCAAGGCCTTCAGCAAGGCCGTGTTCGCCCCCGGCGCGCTGGACGCGAAAACCAAGCAACTGATCGCCGTGGCCGTGGCCCACGTCACCCAGTGCCCCTACTGCATCAAGGGCCACACCGAAGGCGCGGCGCGCGCAGGCGCGTCCGACGCGGAAATCATGGAGGCGATCTGGGTGGCGGCCGAAATGCGGGCGGGCGGCGCCTATGCCCATTCGGCCCTGGCCCTGCAGACCCTGGACGATCTGCACGGACATCCCTGAGGGAACCTCTGGACTGAAACGTTTTCCCGCCAAGCCGCATCTAAGGTCAACGGTATTCTTTCAGGAGTTCACGTGGACATCCAGCTCCAGCCCGATCCGGCGGCTGCGGACGACCTCGCCCTGATCGGGCACGCGGCAAACGGCGACCTGGCGGCCTTCGAGGCCCTGATGCGCCGCCACAATCAGCAGCTCTACCGAGCCGCGCGCAGCATCCTGCACGACGAAGCCGAGGCCGAGGACGCCGTCCAGGAAGCCTGGTGGAAGGCCTACGGCCATCTGCGCAATTTCCGCGCCGAGGCCCGGCCCGCCACCTGGCTGACGCGCATCGCCATCAACGAAGCCCTGATGCGGCAGCGGCGAAACAGATCGCGCGAAACCCTCATCCAATCTGCATACCAGGTTCCGCACGAACAGGACACCATGCCGACGCACGACCCCGACACCGCCGCGCCCGCCTCCGCAGGCCCCGACCAGATGGCCTGGCGCGCCGAACTGCGGCGCCGGCTGGAACGGCACATCGACGCCCTGCCGGATCTCTACCGCACGGTCTTCATGCTGCGCGCCGTGGATGAGATGCCGGCCGCCGAGGTCGCGGCCGTCCTGGGCCTGCCCGAGGCTACCGTGCGCGTGCGCTTCATGCGCGCCCGCCGCCTGCTGCAGGAAGCCATGCGGCCGGACTTCGACCCGCACGCCGTGGGCGCGTTCTCGTTCGCGGGTGAGCGGTGCGACCGAATTGTGGCGGGTGTGATGGCCAGGGTCAATCGACCCGCCCCGCCTTCAAAATGACCGCCACCTCGGGAAAACCCGCCACGGCGGCCGCGGGCAGTTGCGCATCCGTGTCGGCATAGGGGCGGGCGTCCGACGCGTCGCCCACCACGATCCGCCCGACCATCCCTGCATGCTCGTGCGGCAGGCAGAAATAGTCGTACACGCCCGGCGTGTCGAACACCACGGTATAGGACTGCCCCGGCAGCAGATAGTCCGAATTCCACGGCTTCGCACCCGTCGGCATGCGCAGCGGCTTGCCGTTGGCCGGATGATAGGCCGTCGCGGTATGGACATTGCCGGTATCCCGGTTGACCCAGCGGACCGCCTGGCCCGGCCGGATCAGCAGGCCCCGGGGCCGGAACCAGACCTCGGATCCGGTCGGTGTGCCGGACATGCCGATCTCCACGGCGTCAGCGGCCGACGCCGGCCGCAGCAGGACGGCCGCCAGCAGCAGGCCGCCGCCGGCGCCCAGCAACAGCCGGCGGCGCGGGTCGTACGCGACCGCGCTCATTTCGCCACGCGGCTTTCCTGCGCGGCCGGCACGTTCCACAGCACGATGTGGATGTGCGGCTCCGCCACGCCGGGATGCCCTGCGTTGTACATGATGTCGACGTGATCCACCTTGACCCCGGCCGGCACCTTCAGGTCATTCAAGTGCATGTTCGGCTTCATCAACGACAGCGGGATCATGTAGGTGGTGTTCACCAGGCGGCCCTCATGGTCGTATCCCAGGAACGGCCCGGCCGGCAGCGTGGCGGGATCGACGAACAACTGCCCCATGCCGGGAATGAAGTCGGGCAGCTTCACCAGCGAACTGACCGCCTTGTAGGGCGCGGCAGGCGGCGCTTTCTGCGCCGACGGTCCGGCCGCCTGAGCGACGGACGCGCCGAAGCAAAGCACCACGGCGGCCGCGGCCGCCGTCAGAAAGGAACGTGTGGACATGTGGATCTCCCGATCGACGCGGCGGAAATCGCCGTGTTTCACGCCATTGGATGCGCGGTCCGGGAGATTCGTTTCGGCTGCGGAACGTCAGGGGGCGGATCAGGCCGCCGCGTCCTCGCACATCAGTTCCGGCAGGCCCTGCAGGACGGCGCGTGCGTCCAGCGAGCGCAAGGGGACGCCCGCGTCCGCCGGGATGCGGCCATCGACCTGCAGCATCTGGTAGCGCAGGCAGCAGACGCGCAGAAAAGAGGAAAAATTACCGGTCTCGCCCCGATGATCCAGCAGTTCGTCGTACAGGCGCTCGATCAACTGGGTCACCCGCATGCCGTCGCGCCGGGCGATGTCTTCCAGCACCTGCCAGAACAGATGTTCCAGGCGCACACTGGTCGCCACGCCATGCAGGCGCAGGGAACGGGATTCACTATCGTAGGACCGGGGATTGGCCCGGATGAAGATTTCGCACATGGCGCAGGCTCCGGAACGGGCGCGGGACCCTGTGACTGTAGAGACGCTCGCCCGGGCCGCGCAAGAGGGAAATCCCCGACACCCCGGGCGGCAGGGCGCGCACGCTGCGCGGCCGTCCCGCGGACTGGCGCACGCCCCGAGCAGCATCAATGCTGGATGCGCGTGCCCAACACCGCCAGGAACTGGGCGATCCAGGCCGGGTGCGCAGGCCAGGCCGGCGCGGTCACCAGATTGCCGTCCGTGTGTGCCTGATCGATCGCGATGTCGGCATACTTGCCGCCCGCCAGGCGGACTTCGGCCGCGCAGGCCGGATACGCGGAGCAGGTGCGGCCCTGCAGCACACCGGCCGCCGCCAGCAGTTGCGCCCCGTGGCAGATCGCCGCAATGGGTTTGGCGGCGGCGTTGAATTGCTGCACGATGACCAGGACACGCTCGTCCATGCGCAGGTATTCGGGGGCGCGCCCGCCGGGGACCACCAGCCCGTCGTAGGCCGCCGAGTCCACTGCGTCGAAATCCCGGTTCAGCGTGAAGCGATGCCCGGGTTTTTCGCTGTAGGTCTGGGCGCCGTCAAAATCGTGGATCGCCGTAGCCACCCATTCGCCGGCTTTCTTCCCTGGACACACCGCATCGACCTGGTGGCCGACCGCCAGCAAGGCCTGGAACGGCACCATGACTTCGTAATCCTCGACATAGTCGCCCACCAGCATCAACAATTTCTTGGCCATCGTTCGTCTCCTGTGTCAGGTGATTCCCGGGCATGCCTCGGGAATGGATATCGGGCACCGGATCTCACGTCCGGATGCCGCATCTGTCCATTGTGGACCTCGAAGCCACCACCCGGGTGGTATTCCCATACCGCCTGGCGGCCACACAGCGTCCCTTGGAAACCAGGCGACCCGACCCCATGTGTGGCTTATTGGCCTTGCACACCCGGAGCGCCCCCATGCCCACGCTATTCGACCCCCTCCAGCTCGGCGACCTGTCGCTGCCCAACCGCATCATCATGGCGCCCTTGACCCGTTGCCGGGCCGAACCCGGGCGCGTCCCCGGCGACCTGATCGTCGAATACTATCGTCAGCGCGCCGGCGCCGGCCTGATCATCAGCGAAGCCACGGCCGTCACGCCGATGGGCGTCGGGTACCCGGACACCCCGGGCATCTGGTCCGACGACCAGGTCGAAGGCTGGAAGAAAGTCACCGCCGCCGTGCACGAGGCGGGCGGACGCATCATCCTGCAGCTCTGGCACGTCGGCCGCATTTCCGATCCCCTGTACCTGGACGGCGCGCTGCCGGTCGCGCCCAGCGCCATTCAGCCCGCCGGCACCGTCAGCCTGGTGCGCCCCAAAAAGGCCTACGTCACACCCCGCGCCCTGGACACCGCGGAAATCCCCGGCATCGTCGATGCCTACCGGCAAGGCGCGGCAAACGCCCGGGCGGCGGGCTTTGACGGAGTGGAGATCCACGCCGCCAACGGCTACCTGATCGACCAGTTCCTGCAAAGCAGCACCAACCTGCGCACCGATGCCTACGGCGGCCCGGTCGAAAACCGCGCCCGCCTGCTGCTGGAGATCACCGACGCGATCCTGGAAACCTGGGCGCCCGGGCGCGTCGGCGTCCACCTGTCGCCTCGAGGCGATGCCCATGACATGGGCGACGCACATCCACGCGAGACCTTTGGCTATGTGGCCGACGCCCTGGGCCGGCGCGGCATCGCCTTCCTGTGCCTGCGCGAACGCGAAGGCGAGGACAGCCTGGCGCCGATGATGCGCGAGAAATTCCCGGGCCAGTTCATCGCCAACGAGGCTCTGGACCAGGAGCGTGCCGCCGGCTGGCTGGCGCAGGGGCGCGCCGACGCGGCCGCTTTCGGCCGGCTGTTCATCGCCAACCCCGATCTGCCCGCCCGCTTCGCCCAGGACGCGCCGCTGAACACGCCCCGGCCCGAGACCTTCTATGCCTCGGGTCCGGAAGGCTATACCGACTATCCGGCGCTGGAAGGCTGCGGGGCGGCTGCCTGAGACACGGCGCATGGCCGGTCGTCATGACCGGCCAACATGACACGGGTCGGGCACGGCTCGTCAGCACCCGGGGTGCGGCCAAGCGCCGCCTCCCGGGCGCTGCCTGAGATACACAGAGCGCCACTTACATGCATATGCAAATACATTGACAGGTGTTTTTCCATCTAATAATATGCATGTGCATGCATTGAAATACATCCGACTCAGCTCAACTCAAGGAACCCCATCATGCACTGGCTCTATCTCGGCATCGCCGTCATTTTTGAAATCGCAGTCGCCATTTCCGCCGGCAAGGCGAACGGATTCACCCATCCCGGGTGGACGCTGGCCACGCTCGCCAGCGGCGCCATCGGCACCTTCTTCCTCAGTCTCGCCCTGCTGACCTTCGACGTGGGCGTGGGCTACGCCATCTGGACATCCATCTCGGGGGTCGGGGTGGTCATCCTGGGCGCCCTGTTCTTCGGACAGCGTCTGAACGGGGCCAAGGCGCTGGGCATCCTGCTCGTCATCGGCGGCGTCATCGGCCTGCGCCTGAGCGGCGCGGCGTAGACCCCATTCGCCCTCTCACCCCATCTTTCAAACGAGGTACTCGATATGTCCACGAATCACACCCATCAGAACAAAAGCCGCGCCTGGACCATGCTGCTGCTGGCCGGCGCTTTCGAAATCGGCTACGCGCTCAGCGTGGCGGGCAGCCACGCCTTCACCCGGCTGAACTGGTCCATCGCCGCCGGGGTATTTTTCCTGCTGACGCTGTACGCGCTCAGCGTCGCCCTGAAAACCATCGACGTGGGCATTGGCTACGCGGCCTGGGCCGGCATGGGCTCGGTCGGCGCCACCGTCTTCGGCAGCGTGCTGCTGGACCAGCCCCTGCCCCTGGTCCGGGCGCTCTGGCTGGCGGTCATCATCGCCGGCGTCGTCTGGTTGAAACTGGCCGACAGCGCCCAACTGCAGGCGGCCAGGGGCCAGGCCCCGGCTTGACGGTCCGCGTCCTGGCCGCATGCCGTCCGCGGCGCATGCGGCCAGGGGGCCATTTGCATGGGCATGCATATGCGAAAATGGATGATCCAGCGACCGAACGCCCAGAAGGAGCATACCGGTGAAGTCCACACACAGCGAAGCCTGGCTCGGGCTGATCCAGATCGCAGCCCAGGTCGAAGCGGACCTGGGCAAAATGCTGCAGGCGCGGCACGGCCTCGGCCTATCGGAATACCGCGCCCTGGAAATCCTGTCCCGGTCCCCCGACACAGAACTGCGCATGCAGGAACTGGCCACGCATCTGCGCCTGAACCAGAGCTCGGTGTCCCGCATGGCTGAACGCCTGGAACGCGCGAACCTCACCATCCGCGACCTGTGCCCGGACGACAAGCGCGGGGTGTACGCGGTCCTGACCGACCAGGGTCGCGCCCGCCTCGAAGCCGCACGGCCCGACTATGAACAGGCGCTGGCCGCGGCGCTCAAGGCGCACGGCGGTGAGAAACTGCTGCCGACGCGAGGCCGGAACACGGGCTGAAACGCCCGGTCCCGTCAATCCCGCCCCCTGGGCATGGGCAGCCACAGCGCCACCCGCTGGCTGAGCCGCTGCACCGACGGCCCGAACAACAGCACGATAGTGAACGCCGCCGGCCAGGCCGCAGCAAAGGCATGCCCCCAATGCCGCAAATAGGCTGCATTCAGGCCGAGGTTCAGCCAGACCACGAACGCGGTCATCAGCAAGGACATCCAGAGGGACATCAGCGCGGCAAAGACGAGACGGAGGCGTTGGGGGGAAGATTGGAGGGAAGACATGGCAAAGCTCCTGGGTTGGTATGGAGCACAGTATGAAATCCACCGATAACAGGAACCAGACCGGATCTATCAATCTATAATTTCGATAATCGGAATCATGAATTGACCCCATGCTGGATGCACTGGCCCTGTTCGTCACCATTGTCGAGTCCGGCAGCCTGAGCGCCGCCGCCGAGCGCCTCGACCTGCCCGCCGCCACGGTCACCCGTCGCCTCCAGGCGCTGGAACGCGAACTGGGCTGCCGCCTGCTGCACCGCAGCGCCCGCCGGCTGCAGCCGACGGCCGAAGGCCTGCAGTACTACGAGCAATGCCGGCCTCTGATCCATGCCCTGGGTCAGGCCACCCGCTCGCTGGACGACAATCTGCGCCAGATCGCAGGACACATCCGCGTGCTGGCGCCGGTGAATCTCGCCAGCGGTCCGCTCACCCCCGCCTGGGTCGGATTTTTGCAACAGCATCCCCAGGTCAGTCTGGAATTCCAGCTCAGCAACACCTTGCAGGATCTGGTCGGCAGTGGCGCCGATCTGGCCATCCGGGTCGGCGAACAGGCGGATTCCTTGCTGACCCACAAACGCCTCGGACAGATCGGCGTGCGTCTGGTCGCCGCGCCCGCCTATCTGGCCCGGCGCGGCACCCCCGCATCGGCAAGCGATCTGGCTGCGCATGACACGGTCATCTCCATGCCGCTCCAGGAATGGCCCCTGCGTGACCCTGCCACCGGAGTCGAACTGATCGTGCGGCCCACCGCACGCCTGCGGACCAATGAAATGCGGCTTGCCGTCGCTGCGGCCGAGGCCGGCCAGGGCATTCTGCTCTGCCCCGCCACGCTCATCCTCGACAGCATCGCGCGCGGCACCCTGACGAGTCTGCTCGACGACTGGATGCCCGCACCCAGGCCCCTGTTCGCGGTCTGGCCGCAGCAGCGCTATCTGCCCGCCCGAGTGCGCGCGCTGGTGGATCATTTACAGACATTCGTCGAGACCGCGCCGATCTTCGGCGACGGCGCTCATCCCGCGAACCGAGCCTGAGATCCGCCCTATTTCAGGCTGGCGTCGATCAGCAGCGCCGCCGCATCCGTCAGGTGCTGCACCGGCCCGGCCGCGCCGAGCATCTGGCTGGACACATAGGCGCCTTCCAGCAGCAGTTGCAGGCCGTCGCCCAGGACCTCGGGGTCGCGCGCGCCCATGCGGCGCGCCAGGTCGGTCAGGCGCTCGCGCACTTTCTGCTTGTTGGCCACCGACACCAGCCGGGCCGGATGATCGGGTTCGGGATATTCGACGCACGCGTTGGTCAGGCCGCAGCCCCGGTAGCCCGGCAGACCGGTGCGTTCGGTCAAACCCGTGAAATACGCCAGGATCTGCGCGCGCGGATCATCCGGATAAGCCTCGGCCGTTGCATCGAACCGACGCCAGAATTCCAGTTCGTAGTCCCGCAGATAGGTCGCGGCCAGTTCGTCTTTCGAGGCGAAGCTGCGGTAGAGACTGGGCTTGGTGACGCCCGCCTCGGCCACGATGGCGTCCACCCCCACCGCCCGGATCCCCTGATGGTAGAACAGATCCCGCGCGCTGCTGCGGATGCGGTCGGCCGCACGCGGCGGCGCGGCCTGCAGGTCGTGCCCGGGATATTCCGATCCGGGATGCTGCCGCGTCTTTGTCATGAGGCTGCTCCTGAAGCCGAATCGAATGCCGCGTATGCCGCGCATCCGGATCGAGAGGCTGAAGATTCGTACATTCCACTTGACGATGTTACTGACCAGTACGTATTATAGGCTCTTTAGAACGTACCGGTCAGTAACATTCATCATGCCCTCCCCCGCACGTCCTGTCCGCACCGCCCTCGTGTCCCGCATGGGCCAGCGTTATGCCTTCGTGGTGGTCGGCGTCATCTTCTTCTGCCTGCTGTTCTCGGCCGGATTGCGCGCCACGCCCAGCGTGCTGCTGGATCCGTTGCAGGCATCCTTCGGCTGGAGCCGGGCGACCATCTCGCTGGCGGCCGCCATCGGCATCTTCTTCTACGGCATGGTGGGGCCTTTCGCCGCCGCTGCCATGGACCATTTCGGCCTGCGCCGCGTGCTGCTGACGGCGCTGTTCGTCATGGCGGCCTCGTCCGCCGCCAGCGCCTACATGACCCAGACCTGGCACCTGATCGCCTTGTGGGGCGTGTTCTCGGGCATCGGCTCGGGCGCCGTGGCCACGGTGCTGGGCGCCACCATCGCCAACCGCTGGTTTCTCAAGCACCGGGGTCTGGCCATGGGCATCCTCACCGCCAGCACCGCCACCGGCAACCTGGTCTTTCTGCCCCTGCTGGCGGCCCTGGCCTCGTCCGGCGACTGGACGCGCGCGGTCTGGATCGTGGCTGCCGCCATGGTGGTGATGGTGCCGCTGGTCTGGCGGCTGGTGCCCGACAGTCCCGACAGCGTGGGCCTGTTGCCCTACGGCGCCGACCGGGACGACCCGCCCCTCCCCGTCGCGCCGCGCACCGGCCTGATCGCCGCCACCTTCGGCGCCCTGGGGCGCGCCAGCCGCACCCGCGCCTTCTGGTTCCTGTTCGCCACCTTCTGGGTCTGCGGCTTCACCACCAACGGTCTGGTGGGCACACACCTGATCGCCATGTGCGGCGACCACGGCATCGCCGCCGTCCAGGCGGCAGGCCTGCTGGCCTTGATGGGCGTGTTCGATCTGGTCGGCACCACGGCGTCGGGCTGGCTCACCGACCGCTACGATCCGCGCAAGCTGCTCTTTGTCTACTACGGCCTGCGCGGCGTGTCGCTGATGATGCTGCCCTATACGGATTTTTCGCTCTACAGCCTTTCTATCTTCGCCATTTTCTATGGTCTGGACTGGATTGCCACCGTGCCGCCCACGCTGCGCCTGGCCACCGATATTTTCGGCGACCGCGACGCCCCGGTGGTATTCGGCTGGATCGTCGCCGGCCACCAGATCGGCGCCGCCACGGCGGCCTGGATGGGCGGTTTCGTCCGCGAGGTGTCCGGCAGCTATCTGATGGCCTTCGTGCTCTCGGGCGCCACGGGCATCGCCGCCGCCGTGATCGCGCTGATGATCAAGCGACGGCCCATGGCGGGCGTGCCTGCGGCGGCTTAGTCGCCCGGCAGGCGCATCGCCGCCACCGCGACCTCATCCCAGCATCATGCGCGGCAAGAAGGTCACCAAGGGCGGGAACAGGATGGCCAACAGAACGACGAACAGATACACCCCGACGAAGATACCCATGTAGCCCAGGCAGCGCCCCGGGGTCACCCCTGCCAGACCGCAGGTGATGTTCAGCAAGACCCCCACCGGCGGCGTAGCCCCCCCGATCTGCATGATGATGGCCAGGATGACGCCAAAAAAGATCGGGTCAAAGCCATAGCCAATGGCCAGCGTATGCAGCAAAGGGCCAAAAATCGTGGCAATCGCCAGCACTTCCATGACGGTGCCCAGCAGCAATACAAATCCGATCACCAAAGCCAGATAGACATAAGAACTGGTGGTAAAAGACTGAATCCACGCCCCCACCACTTCGGGTACGTTCTGCCAAGCCAGCAACCATCCGAAGATCGCCGCAAAGGCGATGATGGCCATGACCATCACGGTGACGCCGGCAGACGCGATCAGAACCTGGGGCAGATCCCGGATCTTGAAGCCGCGGTAGTAGAAACGGCCCACCAGAAATGCATAGACGACAGCGATCGACCCTGCCTCGGTGGCCGTGAAGATCCCTCCGGCAATACCGCCGATGATGATCAGCGGCATGGCCAACGCCGGGAGCGCCTCGCGCGTGGCCTTTTTGATGGCGACACCACCAGCAAAGCGTTCGCGCACAATATTTGGCTGGCGTTTCGGTGACGTCAGGAAATAGACCGCCACCATCAGCCCCAGGGCGATCAAGTACCCCGGGATGAACGCACCCAGAAACAGGGCGCCGATGGACACATTGACGATAGAGCCGTACAGGATCAGCAGAATGCTGGGCGGCACGATCGGCGCCAGACAGCCCGCACTGGCCTGCAAGGACGCCACAAACGTAGGCTTGTAGCCCTTGTCGATCATCGACGGCACCAGCACCGAGCCAATGGCCGTCGTGTCAGCCACGGCGGAACCGGACACATTGGCAAAAATCAGGCTGGCAAAGACGCCGGTTTGTCCCAAGCCCCCGCGCACATGCCCGATCAACGCCTGGGCGAACCCGACCAGGCGGCTGGTCAAACCGCCATGGTTCATCAATTCACCCGCCAACACGAAAAGCGGTATCGCCAGCAAGGCAAAACTGTCCGCCGCATTCGCGGCACGCTGCGCAAAGATCAGAACCGGCACATCGGTCATCAACAGCATGGCCAGCACCGACAGCCCGATCGAAAAGGCAATCGGAATGCCGATCGTCAAAAACAGGAACAACAGAAGCAGCATGTAAATCGCTTCCATTCCGACCCCCTCAGTTTGCGTCCTGACCGGACAAGCGGCGCTTGATGCGCAACACGTACTCGATCAGCATGAGCGCAGACCCCACCGGTACAGCCGCATAAATCCAGGATTTGGAGATGCCCAGCGCAGGTGTGATTTGCGACTGGGCCATCTGCATCAACAGCAGCCCCCCATACAGCAGGGCGCCAAACAGCACCATGCAGGCCAGATCGATCAGATTCAGCATCCAAATACGCACCTGGCCCCGATAACGGCTCAGGAGCATCTCGACACACACATGCTGGCCCCGTACCAGGGAACTGACCATGCCGACATAGACCAGCCAGACCAGGCTGTAACGGGCGACCTCATCCGCCCACGGCAAGGAGTATTCCAGGATATAGCGGCTGACCACGCCCATGAAAGTGGCCAGCACGATCGCCAGAAAGCAAATGATGACGACGATCTCGCTAAACAGTGGATGCCAACGCTTGTGCATCGAATGTCTCCAGCCAATGGTGCTTATTTACCCAGTTCTTGGCGAACCTTGACCACATAATCGTAGATTTTGCGCTCTTTGGCGTATTCATCCACCATCGGCCCGAAGAGCGCGTTCAGCTCGCCCTGATCCAGCTCGACGACCTTGACGCCATGCTTTTCCTCCAGCACCTTGCGTGCCGCCAGTTCCGCATCCAGACCCGTCATCGGCCGGAACCAGATGCCGGCTTCCTTGGCGGCTTCCTGGAAGATCGCCCGATCCTTTTCCGGGAGCTTCTGGAAGAATTTTTCGCTGGCTTCCCACACGGCGGATTGATACATGTGGCGCGTCACGACAGCCCGGTTCTCGACCTCATAGAACTTCATGGCAAGCATGCCAGGGTCTTCCTGTTCGTGACCATCGACCACATGCGTCTGCACCGCCGTATAGATTTCATTGAAACCCATCGGGGCGGCGTTGAAACCCATGGTCGTCAGCACCTTCAGGTACAGGGGCGAGTTGGGCGAACGCAGCTTGATCCCCTTGAGGTCAGCCACGGTCTTGACGTCTTTATCCTTGAGGAACACGTTGCGGTGCGCCTGATCCACCCACCACAGGACCCGCACACCCGTGCTGTCGAGAATCTTCTGGGCCAGATCCTCTCCAATCGGCCCATTCATGACTTTGTGCACCTCGTCAAAGTTCGACAGCAGCCCCGGCAGACCGATGATTTCGGTTTCCTTGACGTAGTTGGGCAAAATCGCGGAATAGCCGAACATCATGTCGAGCATGCCGGCCTGCATCTGCTCGAACATCTCGGATTCACTGCCCAAGGTGCTGTTGTAGTACATCTTGAACTGATAGGCATCGCCGGTTTTCGCCCGGACGATTTCCTCGAACTTCTTGATGTACGAGTTCATGTAGAACTCTTCGGATTGAATGCTGCCGACACGCACCGTCGTCGCCGCGCTCACGACGGAGGCGCTAAAAGAGACGGCCAGGGCCGTCGCGCAAACTGTTAGCCATTTTTTCATGGGATGTCTCCTTGGTTGATTCTATTTATCGTTGATGCAGCCACCTGAATCAGCTATTTGATTGGTGGGTCTCCAGAATGGCGGCTGCCAGCCGCCCCTGATCCAGCGGGAACGTGAATGCGCCGATATACGGTGCGCGTTCCCATGTGATGCGGGCAATCGTGTCCGCCGCTTCTGCGGGGTCGCCCTGAAAACCCAATGCAGTCAAGGACCGTGGCAAACCGACACGTTCATAAAACGCCACCAGGTCCGCCATGAAATCGGCAGACTTGCCTTCAAGCAGCAACTGCACCAGCAAACCAAACGCCACCTGCTCGCCATGCAAGGCGCCGGCCGACCCCGGGACCGCCGACAAACCGCGCGTCAGCGAATGCGAGATCGAAAGCCCGGCATTTTCGAACGCCAGGCCCGATAACAGAATGGTGGCTTCTACCGTCCGCTCAAAGGCATCATCGGCTTGCTTGCGCCGGACCGCGTTCAAAGCGCTTTCGGCATCTTGCCGCACGATGTCATAACAAAGATTGGCGACGGCCTGCGCCAGCAGCGGCGCCTGGGCATCATAAAAATTGTTCCGGCGGCTGCCAATGCACTGCTCGGCCTCAAATTTCTTGGATAGCGCATCACCGATCCCGGACACGAAAAACCGCTCGGGCGCCTTGACCAGCACATCGGTATCGACAAGGACCAAATCCGGGTTGGTCGGCATGCGCAGCACGGCATCGACCGCATGCTCTTGTGTATAGAGCACCACCAGACGGCTGGTGGGAGAGTCATTCGATGCGATCGTCGGCACGATGAAGATGGGCTTGCCGCATTGGATCCGGACGCCTTTGGCGCTATCGATGGTCTTGCCGCCCCCCACGCCCACGATAAGATCCGCACCGGCCGTGGCCGCCAGGCCGGACAGCCGTTCGATCTCCGCGCGAGTGCATTCACCGGCAAAGGCCACGCAGGTCGTGTCTGCGGCCAGATCACCCAAGCCTCGCATCAGTGCGGGCTGCAGCACATTCAGGATCCCAGTGTCCACGATGACAAAAGGACGCCGCGCCCCCAAGGCAGCCGCGCACGCCCCCAATTGAGCGAGCGCGCCCGGTCCCTGGACATACTGATGCGGGGATCCGAAGGTTTTCAACATGACTTACTCCCCGGCCAGGGCGGACAAGCGATGGTTGACGGTAAACAGCGCCCGGGCCGCATCCCTGTAGATGGCGTGCAGTTCCTGATAGTGTCGATGCCGCTCTGCGTCCGGCTCGTGCCGCGCCACAATGGACACGGTCTGTGCCGCCGCCGTCGGCAGGTCTGGAAATGCTCCCACCCCAACGGCCGCAATCAAGGCCGCACCAAACGAGGCATCCGTGGTGCGCGGCACCACAATCGAAATCCCCAGCACATCGGCGACGATCTGCCGCCAGGTCGCGCTGCGGGAACCGCCGCCGATGATGCGCGCCTCCTCCATGACATGGCCTTGTTCCGCCAGGGCCAGCAAGACGTCGCGCAAAGAAAAGGCGATCCCTTCGTACAAAGCGCGCACAAAATGCTGACGCTCATGGGCAAACGTGATGCCGAGGAAATCCCCGCGCAACAGCGGATCCCAATACGGCGTCCGCTCTCCCTGCAGATAGGGATGGAACAGCAGACCGTCCGCCCCCGCAGGGACGCCTGCGGCCTCTTGGTCCATCACGGCAAAGGCTTCTGCGCCCGACATGCCGTTGCCGCTGAAGAACGTATCCCGCAGCCAGCGATGCGCCGAGGCGCAAGAGTTGGTCGCGCCGATGGCGTACCAATCCCCCGGCACGCAGAAAGGGTAGTGAATGACGGACGGACGATCTCCGGGAGCCTCGCTGACGACGGTGAGGGTGGCCGCCGTGGCCAGCTTGACCGCGCCCGTACCCGGCGCCACAGCCCCGGCGCCGAAGGTCTCGATGGAGGTGTCCGACGTACCGCAGACGACCGGCGTCCCCGCCGCCAGGCCACACGCGCGTGCCGCTTCCGGCGTGATCCGGCCGACCACATCCGTCACCGCAACCAGGGGGGGCAGAATCGTTTCGTCCAGGCCGATCATCTCGCACAGCCTGACAGACCATTCGAGGCGGCGCGTGTCGTACAACAAAGTGCCTGCGGCCTCGGTGTGATCGGTTTCCCAGGTCCCGGTCAATTGCGCCCTGAGCCAATCCTTGGCCACATACAGACGTCGGGTCCTGGCCAGGGCATCCGGTTCATGGCGCGCCAGCCAAAGCAATTGCGGCTGGGTCCAGGTCGGGGCGGGTTTGTTGCGCGCGATGTCGAAGATCTCGTCGCCGTACTGTTGCGTCAGTTCCGCCGCCTCTTTGCGGCTGCGGGTATCGCTCCACAGAATGGCGGGCCGGATGACCTCGCCCTGCGCGTCCACCAGCACCGGCGTATGCGCGCCCGCGCTCAAGGCGACGGAGGCGATCTGGTCCGCCCGGATATTGCCCTGCGCCAGCGCTTGTTTGGCCGTGGAGCACAACGCCGTCCACCAATCCTGGGGATTTTGTTCGCTCCAGCCGGGGTGCGGGTTGCGCGTCGTTAGCTCGGCGCTGGCCGAGCCTGCGACGGTCCCATGCGAATCGATCACCATCGTCGTCAGGCTGCCTGCGCCGATATCGATCCCAACGAAATACTGTTGTGTCATGACTATCCGATCCGATTCAGAATCAACCCCAATAGAAATCGCGGCGCCCGCCGTCCATGCAGATCAGTTCGCCATTGATGAACCCGGCCTGCCCGGAGCACAGGAATGAGACCAGGGCAGCCACTTCGTCCGGCCGGCACAGGCGGCCCACCGGATTCTGCGATTCCAGGCGATGGATCATGTCGGGCGAGAACTGCACGATCAGTTCCGTGGCGACATAGCCGGGGGCAATGGCATTGACCGTGATCCCGGCGCCGCCCACCTCCTTGGCCATGGTCTGGGTCAACCCCACGATGCCGGCCTTTGCCGCCGAGTAATGGGCCACCCCAGGGCGACCGCCCCCGGTGAAATTCATGGAAGACGTATTGATGATGCGGCCAAAACCATTAGCGCGCATAGGTTTGACCGCCGCACGCGACCACAGGAAGGTGCTGTCCAGATGCACATGCAGCATGCGCTGCCAGGCATCGAAGGGCAGTTCCTCGACCGGGGCGGCAGGCCTGACACCGATGCCCGCATTGTTCACCAAGATGTCCACGCGACCAAACGTGGCCACAGCCCGCGCGACAGTCTCATCGGCCACGACCGGATCGGTGGCGTCGCCCGACCATCCTTCCGCCTGGATGCCCTCAGAGGCCAACTGCTCCGCCGCCTGTGCCACCGCATCGGCATTCAGATCGTTGAGCACGACCGTCGCGCCCTCGGCGCCCAGGGCGCGCGCATGCGCCAGGCCGAGGCCTTGGGCGCCGCCTGTGATGATCGCCACCCGATTGGAAAGTCCTAGATCCATGACACCTCACCTACCTGCTTGTTTTGGGCCCGGCGCCCAGGGCCATTTGAATCACGCGCCCGTGCTCAGCCCCAGCTTGCCAGGGCACAAGATGCCTTGTGGATCCAGACCGGTCTTGATGCCTTGCAACAGGCTCATACCCGCCGGCCCGAATTGGCGCGCCATGTGCGGCGCCAGACGCATGCCTACGCCATGGTGATCGTTCATGACACCACCCGCCACCAGAGAGGCCTCAACCGCAGCCGCTACGATCCGGTCATGCAGATCCACGGCCTCGTCCAGCGTATCGGGGCCTTTCGGGACGATGACCCTGGAGTAGATCATGGCGCCCCACTCATACCAGTGAGACAGGTGCGTCTTGACCGTCAGGCCCCACTTCGGCTCGATTGAATGCTCGATCGCCTGCGTCACGCCGGTATAGAGCGCCTCGATGCAACGGAAGTCGGCGACGGCATCCATCGTCATCCAGATTTGGGGCAATTGCGGGACGTGCGGCGGGTGCGACATGTCATAGCGGTTGGCCCACCACTCAGCACCGACGCGAGACTCCAGCATGCGGCCGCCATGCGACCGGCAGATCTCATCACAGATACGGCTTTCGACCTCGACCAGGGCCTCGTGCTGACCCTCGATCATCAGCACCATGGTTTCCCCATCGATGCCGGCCTTGGCCATTTTTTCCAGACTGAGCACCGCCGACTTGACGTCATACAGGCGGATCACGGCGGGCCGCAGGCCGGTCGTCACGATCTCGCGCCCAGCGGCGATACCTGCTGCCAGATCCGGGAAACGATAGGCACTGAAACGGCGGGCCTTGGCCTGACGCTGCAACTTCACGCGAGCGGCGGTCACGATCCCCAGCGTGCCCTCGCTACCGATGAACAACTGTCCCAGTTCCGGCCCGACACCATGTCGGGGCACAGACGGCAGTTGGACCACGCTGCCGTCGGGCATGACCACTTCCAGCGACAACACATGGTCCTGGATATTGCCATAGCGGGAGGACAGCACACCCGAACCGCGCGCCGCAATGGCTCCACCGACCGACGCCCATTCCGCAGAAGCCGGATCATGGGTGAAAGTGAGGCCTTGCTTGTTCAATTCAGTGTCGAAGACTTTGACGTTCATCCCGCACTCGACGGTGCAGGTCAAGGACTGTTCGTCGATCTCGCGCACCCGATTCAGGCCGTTCAGGTCCAGCAGCAGCCCGCCCAGGTTCGCATTGGCTGCGCCCTGCACACCGGAGCCCCCCCCTAACGGGGTGACCGAGATGCCTTCACGCGACGCCAGCCGCATGATGTCCGACACCTGTTCGACTGTGTGCGGTGCAACGACCAACTGCGGCTGATTCAGAGGCTTGCCGTGATGCGCATGCACCAGCGTCAGCCAACTCTTATCGCCCGGATAACGCTGTTGAGCCTGCGCTCCGCTCCAGACCTTGTCCGCCCCCACGATCCGAGCCAGCTCGGAGGCCATGGAATCGATGGCAGCCTGGGACATGCCCTGGTTCCGCCGATACGCATCATGCACTTGACTGCCCACACTCTTCTCCCTAGATACGGACTTAGAACTGAATCCTTGACTGATTTTAGGGAAACCATAAAATAAACAAAAGTTGAATATTCTGATAAATTAATTCATAAAAACTGAATCATGAGAGAGCTCAATCTGGACCAGCTCAGAACCCTGGTCACCATCGTCGAACACGGGTCTTTCATCGCCGCAGCACGCATCCTGCACCTGGCCCCGCCGACGGTCAGCCTGCATATCAACGAACTGGAAGAGCGCCTGGGCATCCCGCTGCTGCTGCGCAAACGCAAGAAGGTGGAGCCCACGGGGGCCGGGGCGGCCCTGATCGACCGGGCGCAATGGCTGCTGAACCAAAGCAATGCGCTACGCGAACACATGCAACTACATGCCGCCGGCAAAACCGGCCGGGTCCGGGTCAGCGCTGCGACGCCGGTGATCGCCTATCTGCTGCCCAAGGCGCTGGAACGCCTGGCGCAAAAACATCCGGGGATCGAAGTCGAACTGGCCGTACTCAACTCCCGCGAAGCGATGGATCGCGTCGCCAAAGGCTTGCTGGACATCGCCGCCGTCGCCCTCCCCCAAAGCCCCATGCCCGAAGTCCAGGTGCTCCCCTGGCGAAAAGATCCGGTGGTCGCGCTCATCCCGGCCCACTGGGAACACCCCAAGCAGGCCTCTGCGGCCTGGCTGGCCACCAAGCCCCTGATCCTCAACGACGACACCACGCAGCTCGCCCGGATCACAACCGAATGGTTTGCTGCCGCCAATCTGCGGCCACCGGCCAAAATCCGGGTCAATTACAACGACTCAGCCAAGAGCCTGGTCGGCGCGGGCTACGGCGCCACCCTGCTCTCATACGAAACCCTGCATCCTCAAATAGATCAACGCATCAAGGTGCTGCCCCTGAATCCGCCACTCTGGCGCCCCATGGGCATCGCCAGCCGCAGCGGGCCGCTGGAAATCGCCGTCCGGCACGTGCTGGAAGAACTGAAGCGGATTTGAAGGTGCCCCGGAAACTGCAGCGATTGAAAAGAACGTGGTTCAGACCATTGCCCGACAGCGCAGCTAGGCTGCAAACACCTGCGCAAACCGGCGGAATTCGTTTATTCCGTCCTGACGACAGCCTTTACACACTCGAAAAAAAACCGCCCGAATCCGAGCGGTTGCAAAAGCACTACGAAGATTCTCAGTCGTCCTGGGCCAGCAAGGCGCGATAGATCAGCGCGCCGATCACGCCGCCCGCAATCGGCGCCAGCCAGAACAGCCAGAGCTGATCCACCGCCCAACTCCCCTGAAACAGGGCCACGCCGGTCGATCGCGCGGGATTGACGGACGTATTGGTCACCGGGATGCCGACCAGGTGGATCAGCGTCAAGGACAGGCCGATCGCCACCCCCGCCAGACCCGACGGTGACCGCTTGTGCGTGGCGCCCATGATGATGAACAGAAAGAAGCCGGTCAGCACGACCTCGGCCACCAGCGCCGCCGTCAGCGAATAGCCGCCGGGCGAATGCTCGCCATAGCCGTTCGACGCAAAACCCGCCGTCACGTCAAAACCGGCCTTGCCGCTTGCGATCAGATAAAGCACTGCGGCGGCGGCGATGGCGCCCGACACCTGGGCGACGACGTAGGGAATCAATTCACGCGCGGGGAAACGCCTGCCCGCCACCAGGCCAAACGTCACGGCGGGATTGATGTGGCAACCTGAAATATGCCCGATTGCATAGCACATGGTCAGCAGCGTCAGGCCGAAGGCCAGCGCGACACCGGCAAAACCAATCCCCAGTTCAGGAAACGCGGCCGCCAGCACCGCACTGCCGCAGCCGCCGAACACCAGCCAGAACGTACCGAACAATTCGGCGGCGCATCGCTTCGTCAGGGTCATTGCATCGGCTCGATTGAAGTTTGAATGAAATCGAGTCTATCAACGCAATAGGGTGAAAACCACGTCGGCAAAGCAAACAATCGTCAATCCCGAGCAAGAATTTTCATACCTTGACGTTTCAGGCTTCCGTCGCTCCCGCTTTGCCGATTCCGCGAGCCGGGGTCAGCCGTGCGCGACCAGATGGCGGACCAGACGGTCAACGATCAATCCAGAGGAATCTCGCCGTCGAGTTTTGCGAGCAGTGTGTTAGTGGGGTGACGCAGCAGGCGCACGACGGTGCTGTCGCCAAAACGGCCGAAGGCTTCCGGGGAAATCTCGGCATCCACAGGAATCCGGGTGCGTTGCCCGGTGCTGTTGTAGCTGTCGACCTGAACCCATAATCGCACTGGCACTTTCCCGGAAGCCGTGGGCTCGCCCGTCGATTGCACGGACTTGACCACGGCGCGCACCGGCACCCATGGCGCGGAGGTGTCGTGCAAGCCGCGCTTCCGGATGCGGCTGCCATACCAGCCCAGCAACGCGATGCCGCCAAACAGGAACAGCACAAACACCAGCCCCACCCACGTTGGATAGTGTTGCTGCATCCATGCGAAACCGTAGATCAGCAGTCCGAGCATCGCGAAAAAAACGAGGATGCGCAGCAGTCTGGGCAATCTCATGGTACGTCTCCCGGAAGGTCGATCACACAGGCCGGATGCCCAGCCGGCAACTCACACGACGCACTGCCGACTCACCTCGTCCGGCAGCAGGCTCGCAGCGGCTTCATCGAGGATCATGGTGGTCTGCGGGTGCCTTTTCAAAATCGTGAAGGGAATTTCCTCGGTCACATCCCGCCGATACCATTCGGCCACGATCTCCGCCTTGGACTCGCCGGTGGCCACCAGCAGGATCTCCCGCGCAGCCATGATCTCGACCAGCCCCAGGGTCATGGCCGACTCCGGGACCACAGCGCCCGCCGCAAAAAAACGGCGGTTGTCGATCCGGGTCTGCTCGGCCAGCTTCACCACATGGCACGGACGATCGAAGGCGGTCCCGGGTTCGTTGAAGCCGATATGCCCATTGCCGCCCACACCCAGCAACTGCAGGTCGATCCCCCCGTAACCTTGCAATTTTGCGGCATACGCTTGGCAATGAGCGACCGAATCCCGGGCCAGCCCATTCAGCAGATGCAATCGCGATGCATCGAATGCCAAATGCCGGAACAAGTGTTCCCGCATATAGACCGAATAGCTTTTGGGATGATCCGCGCTCAATCCGACGTACTCATCCAGATTGAAGGACGTCAGTCGGGAGACATCCAGGCCGGACTGGCGCGCCTGGTCGATAAAGCGTGCATAAATCGGCTCCATCGTCCCGCCCGTCGCCAGGCCAAGGACGGCCTCGGGCTTGGATCGGATCTTGGCGATGAGCGCCTCGCTGACGTATTCCGCGACAGCGGACGGATCGGAGAAGATCTGGATCATAGATGAGACTGGCCTTTGCTTGGCATCCTGACACGAGACTGAAAGTATGCCGGACAAAAGGCGCCAATCCTAGCACTGGAGCGTGGTACGCCGCGTTGAATTCCGTCAGAAATCGAGAATGCGGACGTGCAGTGGGGCTGCGGCCTGGTTCAGCAATTCCCTTTCTTGGCTTGTCCCGGAGGGCAGAACCCCCCATTCCCGTGACTCGGGGCCGGATCGACAACCACAGCCCCGCGCGGCGTATAAACCGCACAGGCCGAAAGCAGGGAGAGCATTGCACACACCAACAGTATCCTTTTCATGCCAGCCTCTTTTAGAGCGTAGCAATTTTGCCCTAAGCCGCCGCAAAAGGGGTTACGGAGCGTGACTGATCAGCAGACACTTACGGCGTATGTGGTCCCGGGTACTGCGGGAGGTGATCTTCAATCTCTTCCCACGGCGCCTTCTCGGCAACGTACCGGTGCTCTCTCGCCCGCTTGGTGAACGAGGTATCCAATGACCCCAACCGGATGCCCAGCAGCTCCGGGTGACCGGATCGAAAAGCATAGATGGGCGAACCGCAGTTTGTACAGAAGGCTCGGAACATCCCGGGCGACGATTCGAACTCTTTCAGCGTCTCGGTACCCGACCGGAGATGAAAGTTCTCTCGTTGTACGGGTGCGTTGGCTGCGTGACTGGAACCGCTGGCTTTACGGCAACTCACACAATGGCAATAACCGAACTCACCCGGCTCCTGGCTGATCTCGTAGCGAATGCTCCTGCAGAGGCAACTACCTTCGTACATGACGCATGCTCCAGAAAGGATGTGAAGAGTCCATTCCATGATAGCAATCGTTGGTTCTGTCGGGTTGACCGCTGAGTCAGTCGCCCCCCCGGCTGGCGACCAACCCAGGCTGCCTGCCGGTTTGCTTCAGCAGGACTTAGCCATTCCAGTTCTCGAACAACCGGCGCTGAAACAGCGCTTTGTGCTTCGCCTTGTCGCCCACGTAACGGGCGGCATGACCGCACCCCATACACGAGCACATCTGCCGGGTACGCGCAGCGATCCCAACGGCGCGAGGCGACCGATCGCCGGCCGTCCAGTAGTGAGCAACCTTGCATTTGACACGTCGCGCATGATGAACGCGCTCGGCCTTTGTCCTCATGCCACCTCCAATCCCAATAGTTGAAGGCAACAAAGCCCGCGAACCTTTCGGTGGGCGGGCTACGTTGACTGGCGGGAGGGTGGGATTCATACATCAGCCTGAAAATCGCATGGATGAACGATATATGAAAGTGCCTTCCTGGCAATACCCCCAGAAATACCCCCATTCATGCAACGCTGCGGGTCAGTGCAGAGGGTCTCTGAATCGCCCCGGAACCTCTAGACACCCACGTGCCTCATAATGAGGCGATGAGGAGTTGTCATGAGCAC